>NZ_CP033324.1:1201666-1802500 GCF_003710085.1 Nocardioides pantholopis
CGGTGCCACCGGCGCCACCACAGGGAGAGAAGCATGCCGACCGGGAATGAGCCCCGTCCCACGGGACGCCCGCGGACCGGAGCGGCCGAGCTCCTGACGGTCAGCAAGGTCCGTCCCGCCTACCAGCAGGTGGCCGACCAGCTGCGGGAGCTGATCCTCGGAGGCTCGCTCTCCTCCGGGGACCGGCTGCCGCCGGAGGCCGAGCTGGCCGCCACCTTCGGGGTGAGTCGGAGCACGGTGCGCGAGGCGCTGCGGGTGCTCGCATCCCGGGACCTGATCCACACGGTCCGGGGCACCACCGGCGGCACCTTCGTCAGCCAGGTGCAGATGGACAAGGTCAGCGACTACCTGGAGACCAGCATCGGGCTGATGTCCGGCAGCGAGGGGGTGACCGTCGCCGCCATGCTCGAGGCTCGCGAGGTCCTCGAGGTGCCGGCGGCCCGGCTGGCCGCCGCCCGCCGGGAGCCGCAGCACCTGGACGCGCTGCGCGAGGCGATCGAGCGGGAGACCGCGAGCCGGGGCCGCGGCTCCCGGTTCACCGAGCACCGCACCTTCCACCAGGTCATCGTCGAGGCGGCCGGCAACACCCTGCTGGCGATGGTGACCGAGCCGGTCTACCGGGTCCTGCAGGCCAAGTTCCTCTCCCCGGACGTGCCGCCGAGCTTCTGGACCGGGGTCGACCACGAGCACCAGCAGATCCTGGCCGCGATCGAGAGCGGCGACGAGGAGGCCGCGGCCGCCGCGATGCACGACCACCTCGTCGGCCTCCGCCCGGCGTACCGCGACTGAGGCCCCTCCGCCCGGCCCGGCCCGGCCCTGACCGCCACTGCCCGGGGGGCGGACGCCGAAACCGCGTTCCGAAACCGTGATATAGCCTCGAACGAAAGCCGTGCAGCCCCGAAATGACGGGGCGTATGACGCTTGACACTCGATATGTCAGACATTTAGGGTCGGCGGAGTCCGACGACGTGCGTGAGAGGTGTAGAGATGGCCAAGGTGCCAGGCTGGCAGGGACGGTACTTCGAGGATTTCGAGATCGGAGACATCTACCAGCACCCACTGGGTCGCACCGTCACCGAGCAGGACAACATCTCGTTCTCGCTGCTGACGATGAACACCAACCAGATGCACTTCAACAGCGAGTACGCCGCGAAGTCGGAGTTCAAGAAGCCGCTGGTCGTCTCGACCCTGACCGTGGCGATCGCCGTCGGCCAGAGCGTCACCGACATCACCCAGAACGCCTTCGCGAACCTGGGCTGGGACGAGATCCGGATGACCCACCCGGTCTTCGCGGGCGACACGCTCTTCAGCGAGTCGCTGGTGCTGGAGAAGCGTGAGTCGGGCAGCCGCCCGCACGCCGGCATCGTGACCGTGAAGACCCGCACCCTGAACCAGAGCGGCGACGAGGTCTGCTCGTTCAAGCGCACGTTCTACGTCTACAAGCGTGGCGCCGAGCAGCTCGAGGGCCTCTTCCCCGAGGGCAAGAAGGCGCTCGCCGACGGCACCCCGCTCGCCGAGGGCTGAGCGGATGCGGATCACCTACGCCCCCTGGGGCGAGACGCTGCCGGAGCTGGCCGACGCCGCGACCCGCGCCGAGGCCGCGGGCGCCGAGGTGCTGTGGGTGCCCGAGCTGCACCGCTCGGCCACGCTGAGCGCCGCGGTCCTGGCGCAGGCCACCACGACCGCGCAGGTCGGCACCGCGATCGCGCTGGCCTTCACCCGCAGCCCGATGGTGACCGCACTCGAGGCGCTCGACCTCGATGAGATGTCCGACGGCCGCTTCCTGCTGGGCCTCGGCACCGGCGTGCAGCGGCTCAACGAGGACTGGCACAACGCCCAGTGGGGCAAGCCGGTCGGTCACCTGCGCGAGACCGTCCGCAACGTGCGGCACTTCTGGGAGACCTGCACCACCGGGGAGCAGATCGACCTCGAGGGCGAGTACGAGCCGATGCGGATCCGCGGCTACGAGCGGCCGTTCCCGGTGCGCCGTACCCGGATCCCGATCTACCTGGCGGCCATGGGCCCGGCGATGACCCGCCTGGCCGGCCGGATCGCCGACGGCTGGATCAGCCACGAGCTGTGCTCGCCGTCGTACCTCGAGCAGCGGGTGCTGCCCGAGATCGACGCCGGCCTGGCCGCGGTCGAGGGCCGCAGCCGCTCCGACATCGAGCTGGTCGTCTCCGCCTGCTGCTCGGTCGACCCAGACGCGACGGTGGCCAAGCGCCGCGTCGCCGGCCTGGTCGGCTTCTACGCCAGCGTCCGGACCTACGCGGACTTCTTCGAGTTCCACGGCCTCGGCGAGCAGCAGCAGCGTGTGATCGAGGCGTTCCGCTCCGGCCAGGGCGCCGACTACCTCGCCGAGTCCGTCAGCGACGAGATGGTCGACGCGCTCACCCTCAACGGCGACCAGGACCGCGTCGCCGAGCAGATCAGCGCCTACGAGGGCAAGGCCGACGCCGTCAAGCTCAGCCCGCCGACCCACGGCATCGCGGCGGCAGACACCCGCGCGGCCCAGGACCGGATCATCGAACTCATCGCGACCCTCACAGGAGGCCGTCAGTGAAGCCGCTCCAAGACGTCCGGATCATCTCCCTCGAGCAGTACGGCGCCGGCCCCTTCGGCAGCGTGCACCTCGCCGACCTCGGCGCCGAGGTCATCAAGATCGAGGACCCGAGCGTCGGCGGCGACGTCGGCCGGTACGTGCCGCCGTACTTCGAGGAGGAGGACTCGCTCTTCTTCGAGACCTTCAACCGCAACAAGAAGTCGCTCTCGCTGGACATCAAGACCCCCGCCGGGCGCGAGGTCTTCGAGGACCTGGTGCGCAACGCGGACGCCGTCTACTCCAACCTGCGCGGCGACGTGCCGGCGAAGATCGGCATCACCTACGACCAGCTCAAGCACCTCAACCCCGCGATCGTGTGCTGCTCGCTGACCGGGTTCGGCATGACCGGCCCGCGCCAGAAGGAGCCCGGCTACGACTACGTGCTCCAGGGCCTGGCCGGCTGGATGGAGCTGACCGGCGAGCCCGACGGCCCGCCCACCAAGTCGGGGCTGTCGCTGGTCGACTTCTCCGGTGGCTACGTGGCGGCGCTCTCGCTGCTCTCGGGCCTGCACGCCGCGCGCCGTGACGGCGTCGGCATGGACTGCGACGTCAGCCTCTACGACACCGCGATGTCGATGCTGACCTACCCGGCGACCTGGCACATGAACGCCGGCTACACGCCGCGCCGGATCAGCCACTCCGCGCACCCCTCGCTGGTGCCGTTCCAGGCATTCGAGGCCTCCGACGGCTGGTTCATCGTGGGCTGCGCGAAGGAGAAGTTCTGGGTCCGGCTGGCCGAGGTCATCGGCCACCCGGAGTGGGCCACGCCCGACTCGAAGTTCGCGACGTTCTCGCTGCGCCAGCAGAACCAGGCCGAGCTGACCGGGCTGCTCGAGGAGATCTTCAAGACCGAGACCGTCGACCACTGGCTCTCGAAGTGCTACCCCGCCTCGATCCCGTGCGGCCCGATCAACGACGTCGAGGCCGCGCTCAAGGAGCCGCACACGCTGGCGCGCAACCTGATCGTGGAGACCGACCACCCGCGCTACGGGACCGTCCGTCAGCTCGCCTCGCCGGTGCGCGTCGGTGCGGACCTGCCCGAGTACGTGCGGGCCCCGCAGCGCAACGAGCACTTCGAGGAGATCGTCGGCGGCATCCTCGGCCTGGACCAGGAGCGGATCGCCGCGCTGGCCGCCCAGGGTGCGTTCGGCACCCCGGCCGTGGCCGAGCACGCCGCGGAGGTCGTCGACGTCGCCCAGGCGTCCGGCGCCGCGGAGGCCTGAGCCCCCATGGCGGAGAAGTCCGAGACCCTGACCGCACCCGCGCTGGCCCGCTGGGCCACCGGGCCGCTGACCGTGCCGGCCGACGTACAGGCGGCGGCGCTGCGGCACCTGCTCGACGGGCTCGGCAACGCCGTCGCGGCGGCCCGCTCCGACGCCGCGGCCGCGGCGGTGACTGTCGCGACCGGGCTGGGCGGACCGGCCGAGGCGACGATCCTCGGCGCCACGACCCGGCTCTCCGCCCCCGCGGCCGCACTGGCCAACGGCACCCTGGTGCACGCGCTCGACTTCGACGACACCCACGCCGGCGGCCTGGTGCACGCCACCGCCGTCGTGCTGCCGGCCGCGCTCGCGGTCGGGGAGCAGGTCGGGGCCGACGGGCGCGCGGTGCTGGACGCCGCGGTGGTCGGCTACGAGGTGGCCTGCCGGGTCGCCGCAGCGGCCCCCAACGGGTTCCACGCCGGCGGCCTGCACGCGACGATGGTGGCCGGGGTCTTCTCCTCGGCGGCGGTCGCCGCCCGGCTGATGGGCCTGGACGCCGCCACGACGACGCACGCGCTCGGCATCGCCGGCAGCCAGGCGGGCGGGCTGCTCGCCTTCCTCGCCACTGGCGCGAGCACCAAGCAGCTGCACCCCGGCTTCGCCTCGCAGGCTGGCATCCTGGCGGCGCGCCTCGCCGCGGCCGGCGCGACCGGCCCGGACACGGTCTTCGACGGGCCGCACGGCGTGTACGACGCGCTGGCTACCGGCCCGGTCGACACCGGCGTGATCCTGCGCGGCCTGGGGGAGACCTGGGAGACCACCCGGATCGGCATCAAGCCCTGGCCCACCTGCCAGCTCGCGCACGCCACGATGGCCGCCGCGACCGCCGCCCTGGACGCGGCCGGCGCCGGCGTCGACGAGGTCGAGGCGCTGCACGCCCAGGTCCACCCGGACTCGGCGAGCGTCGTGTGCGCCGACGGCCGCGACCTGACCCGCCCGGTCAGCCCGTACGCCGCGAAGTTCAGCCTGCCGTGGAGCGTCGCGGCGCTGCTGGTCGACGGCCACGTCGGCGTCGACACCTACGCGCCGGACAACCTGGGCCGGCCCGAGATCACCGGGCTCGCCGCCCGGATCGGCTGGGACGTGCGTCCCGACGGCGGCGTCGCCGCCGACGCGGCCGGCGACGTCGTGCTGACGCTCACCGGCGGCCGCACCGTCCACGGCCACGTGGACCGCAGCCCCGGCGGCGGCTCCGCGCCGCTGTCCGAGGAGGCGCTGCTCGCCAAGTTCACCGGCAACGCCGGTCCGGGCGCCGCCGCCCTGGCCGAGGCCCTGCACGCCCTCCCGGACGCGCCGGACCTGACCCTGCTCCTGTCCCGTGCCGCTGCTGCGGCCGAAGCTCCCCTGGAGGTCCCCGCATGACCCTCTCCGCGATCAAGCCCGCCGAGTTCCCCTGGTTCCCCTACGAGGGGTTCACGTTCTGCCTCGGGCTGAGCGAGGGCGACGCGGCCTGGACCTCGGGCCACACCTCCGCGCGCCACGACCCCGCGGTGGGCAAGATGACCGTGTCCGGCTCGATGGAGCAGCAGTCGCGGATCGCCTACGAGAAGTGCCTGGCCATCCTGGCCGGCGCCGGGTTCGGCCCCGAGGACGTCACCCGGGTCACCGAGAACGTCACGCTCGCCGGTCTCCCCGAGTACGAGACCACCGCCGCCGTGCGCCGCGAGGTCTTCGGCGCCCACCAGCCGACCGTGCGCACGGTCGTCGTCGAGCGCCTGGTCCGCCGCGCCGCCTGGCTCGAGGTCGAGCTGCACGCGGTCAAGGGCGGCGGCGACCAGCTCCGCGTCGCCAGCGAGGTCCGCGACGCCGGCAACTGGGTCGCCTCGCCGATCACCGAGGGCCACGACGGCACCGTCTACCTGCCGACGATGATCCCCGTCGACGCGGCCGGCGACGTGGTGCACCCGGGCGATTTCGCCGCCCAGTACCGCTACTGCCTGGAGCAGGCCGACGTGCTCCTGAAGCAGGTCGGGCTCAGCCTCGACAACGCGGTCACCACCTACGACTACTCGACCCCGGACACCCGCGCCGAGTACCGCAAGACCCACCGGGTCCGCAAGGAGCTGCTCGGCAACAACGAGGGCGGCGTCTACCCCGGCGCCGGCGGCATCCTGATGAGCAGCCTGCACAAGCCGGGCCAGCTGGTCGCCATCGACGTGACCGCCTCGCGGCACCCGCTGGAGCTGGTGAACCCGGGCTGGAGCCGCTACGACACGCTCACCTACGCCCCGGGCGTGAAGGCGGGCCGCACGCTGTTCATGTCGGGCTTCGCGGCCCTCGACATGGAGACCCAGGAGGCGCTGCACCCCGGCGACATCGGGGCCCAGGCCGAGGTGACCTTCGAGGCCATCCTGCACCTGCTCAAGCACGCCGGCCTGGACGCCAGCCACCTGCTGGAGACCACCGAGTACTGCGTGGAGTCGGCGATCCCGGACTACCGGGCGGTCGCCGGCGTCCGCGAGCGGCTGCTCCAGGCGCCGTGGCCCGCCTCCACCGGCGCGATCTGCCAGGGCCTGCTGCGTCCCGAGTTCCTGCTCGAGGTCTTCCCGCTGGCGCTCTACCCGGAGGACCGGGCATGAGCCTGCTGACCGACGAGGTCCGCGCCCTCGAGGGCCAGACCAGGGTCTACACAGCACCGGAGCCGTTCGGCGCCGCGGCGGGCCGCTACTTCGGGCTCGCCATCGGCGACGACAACCCGCTCTACTCCGACCCCGACTACGCCCGCGCTCAGGGCCTGGCCGGCGTCACCGCGCCGCTGACACTGGTCTGCGAGACCAACCAGTACGCCGGGCTCCCGATGGACGCCGAGGGGTACGCCGGCCACACCTGGCAACTCGACATCCCCGGCACCCGGCAGGTCCGCGGCGGCAACAAGTACACCTTCCACCGCCGGATCCGGCCCGAGGACGTCGTCACCGCGACCTGGCGGATCACCTCGGTGACCGAGAAGGTCACCGGCTCGGGCAACCAGATGCTCATCGTCGGCTCGACCGCCACCTACACCAACCAGGAAGACGAGCTGCTGGCCGAGAACGCGGAGACGATCATCTTCGTGGGACTGGAGAAGAAGGCATGAGCGAGGCCACCGCATCCTTCGCCGACCACGCCGCGATCGCGGTCGGCGACGTCATCCCGCCGCTGGAGCGCACGATCACGCTCACCGACATGGTCGCCTACGCCGGCGCCACCTGGGACTGGCACAAGCTGCACTACGACACGGCGTACGTCGCGGAGAAGAAGCTGCCCGGCCCCATCGTCGACGGCCAGGTCTTCGGCGCGCTGCTGGTCGAGATGCTCCAGGACTGGCTCGGCCCGCAGTCGTTCGTGCGCGAGCTGGAGTTCACCTTCCGCAACCTCGTCTTCGCCGGGGAGACCCTGCGCTGCGCGGGCACTGTCACCGAGGTCGGCGAGGACCGGATCTCGGTGTCGATGAGCGTCGTCGTCGTGGCCGAGGACGGCTCGGACGGCCGGGCGGCCGCCGCCCCGGCCAGCGCCGTCGTGCTGCTGGGCACCCCCGACGGTCCGGGCGCCCCGGCATGAGCACCGGCGTCGCGATCGTCGGTGCCGCCGAGTCCGACCTCGGGGTCACCGACTCCTCGATCATGACCCTGCAGACGCAGGCGGTCACCCGGGCGCTGGCCGACGCGGGGCTGACCCTGGCCGACGTCGACGGCATCGCGACTGCCGGCGTCTCCCGGTTCTCCGCGACCCAGCTCGCCGACTACTTCGGGATCGTGCCGACCTGGACCGACTCGACGTTCGCCGGCGGCAGCGCCTACGAGATGTACGTCGGGCGCGCGGCCCAGGCGATCGCCGCCGGCCAGTGCAGCACGGTGGTCATCTCGTTCGCCTCCAACCAGCGCTCGGCGCGCTCGCGCAAGCTCGGCGGCGTCCACGAGCCGTGGATCCCCGAGGCGCAGTTCGAGGAGCCCTACGACATGCTCTACCCGCTGTCGTACTACGCGATGGCGGCGCAGGCCTACCTGCACAAGTACGGCGGCACCCGCGAGCAGCTCGCCGAGGTCGCGATCGCGGCCCGGGAGTGGGCGCTGCTGAACCCGAAGGCGTTCCGCTACGGCAAGGGCTCGCTCAGCGTCGAGGACGTCCTGGGCTCCACGATGATCTCCTCGCCGCTGACCGCCGCCGACTGCTGCCTGGTCACCGACGGCGGGGGAGCGGTGGTGGTCACCTCGCTGGAGCGGGCCCGCGACCTGAAGCGCAAGCCCGTCGAGGTGCTCGGCTACGGCGAGCGCACCACCAACACCTCGTTCACCGCGGTGGCCGACCTGACCGTCCCGGGGGCTGCCGGCTCCGGCGCCGACGCCTTCGGCCGCGCGGGGATCACCGCCGCGGACGTCGACGTGCTCGAGGTCTACGACTCCTTCACGATCACCGCGGCGCTCAGCGTCGAGGGGCTCGGCTTCTGCGGCCCCGGCGAGGTCCTCGACTTCATCGCCGACGGCCGGATCCGGCCCGGCGGCGCGCTGCCGCTGAACACCGCCGGCGGCGGGCTGTCCTACTGCCACCCGGGCCAGTACGGCGTGCTGCTGCTCGTCGAGGCCGTGCGCCAGCTGCGCGGCGAGTGCGGCGACCGGCAGGTCCCGGGCGCCGAGATCGCTGTCGCCCACGGCACCGGGGGCATCCTGTCCACGCACGCGACGGTCGTCCTGGGAGGAGCCCGATGAGCGAAGCGACCTGGGACCCGCCCGAGGTCCCGCCCGCCGACGACGTCTCGACGCCGTACTGGGACGCGACCCGCGAGCACCGGCTCACTGTGCAGTCCTGCGGCGCCTGCGGGCACGTGCAGCACCCGCCCCGCGCGGTCTGCACGGCGTGCTCGTCGATGGAGCACCTGAGCCAGGTCGACGCCGCCGGCACCGGCGCCGTCGACACCTTCACCACCGTCCACCGGGCCCCGCGCCCGGAGCTGGACGCGCCGTACACGGTCGCCCGGGTGCGGCTGGCCGAGGGCCCGGTCGTGCTGACCCGCCTGGAGCCGGCTGTCCCGGACCAGCGAGCCTGGACCATCGGCGACCCGGTCGCCGTCGCCTGGGCGGACCTGCCCGACGGGCGCGCCCTTCCCTACTTCACCCCTTCTCTCGGCAGCACTTCTCCCGACACCACCAAGGAGCACTGATGGACTTCAAGCTCGACGAGGACCAGCGCGAGTTCAAGGCGCTGCTGCGCCAGTTCGTCGACAAGGAGATCATCCCGGTCGCCCGGGAGTGGGAGCAGGCCGGTCGCTACCCGACCGAGATCGTCGACGGCATGAAGGACATGGGCCTGTTCGGCATCACGGTGCCCGAGGAGTACGGCGGCCTCGACCTCGACCCGGTCTCGTTCGCCCTGGTCTTCGAGGAGCTGGCCCGCGGCTGGATGGGCATCGCCGGCATCCTCGGCAGCCACTCGCTGGCCTGCCGCCTGATCGCGATGCACGGCACCGAGGAGCAGAAGAACAAGTACCTGCCCGACCTCGCCACCGGCAAGCGCCGCACCGGCATCGGCCTCACCGAGCCCGACGCCGGCACCGACCTGCAGGGCATCCGCACCACCGCCCGCCTCGAGGGCGACCACTACGTCGTCAACGGCGCGAAGATGTGGATCACCAACGCCCGGTACGCCGACCCGCTTCCGGTCCTGGTCAAGACCGACCCGACCGCCTCGCCGGCGCACAAGGGCATGAGCGTGCTGCTGATCGAGGCCGGCACCCCCGGCTTCGAGGTCACCAAGGACATCCCGAAGCTGGGCTACAAGGGCACCGAGTCCTGCGAGATCCTGCTCGACAACGTCAAGGTCCCGGTCAGCCAGCTCGTCGGCAACGTCGAGGGCCGGGGCATGCAGCAGGTGCTCTCCGCACTGGAGTGGGGCCGGGTCAACATCGCCGCCCGCTCGGTCGGCATCGCCCAGCGCGCGTACGACGAGGCGCTGGCGTACTCCCAGGAGCGCAAGGCGTTCGGCAAGGCGATCGCCGAGTTCCAGCTGATCCAGGCCAAGATCGGCGAGCTCGGCACCCAGGTCCAGGCCGCCCGGCTGATGGCCTACTGGGCCGCCGACGCCGTGCGCACCGGCCGCGCCGACGGCGCGACCGGCATGGCCAAGATCTTCTGCTCCGAGGTGGCCCTGCAGGCGGCCATCGACTCGCTGAAGGTGCACGGCGGCTACGGCTACTCCACCGAGTTCGAGGTCGAGCGGCTCTACCGCGACTCGATCCTGATGAGCATCGGCGAGGGCACCAACGACATCCTGCGCACGGTCGTGGCGAAGTCGCTGATGAAGAAGGAGACGATCGTTGGCTGAGCAGCCGCGCCTGGCCCGCTCCGCGCTCTACGTCCCCGGCGACGCGCCGGACAAGCTCCGCAAGGCGCTGGACCGGGGCGCCGACGAGCTGATCGTCGACCTCGAGGACGCTGTCGCCGTGGACCGCAAGGAGCTGGCCCGCGACATCGTCGCGACCTGGCTCGACGGGCTGCCGGACACCGAGACCACCATCTGGGTCCGGATCAACCCGGGCGCTCCGATGGCCGAGGACGTCCGCGCGATCGGCGGGGCGACGAACCTCGCCGGGGTGATGCTGGCCAAGACCGAGTCGGCCGAGGAGCTCGTCGAGCTCGACGGCCTGCTCGCCGCTGAGGGCTCGGACGCTCGCGTCGTGCCGCTCCTGGAGAGCGCCGCCGCTGTGCTGCGCGCGCTGGAGATCGCCTCGGGTCCGCGGGTCCAGCGGCTCCAGATCGGCGAGGCCGACCTGCGCGCCGACATCGGCGTGACCACCGGTCCCGACGAGCGCGAGCTGCTGCACGTGCGCAGCCACGTCGTGCTCGCCTCCTCGGCGGCCGGCATCGCGCCGCCGATCGCCCCGGTCTCCACCGAGTTCCGCGACCTCGACGCGTTCCGTGCCTCCACCGAGGCGCTGGCGCGGCTGGGCTTCGTGGGCCGGGCCTGCATCCACCCCGCCCAGGTGGCCGTCGCGAACGAGGTCTTCACGCCGTCGGCCGCCGAGGTCGAGAAGGCGCAGGCGCTGCTGGAGCGGTTCTCCGGCGGCGAGGCCGTGGGCGTGGACGCCGACGGGCGGTTCGTCGACGAGGCGGTGCTGCGCCAGGCGCGCCTCGTCCTGGCTCGGACCCGCTGAGCGATGCCCTAGGGTCGGCGCCATGAGGGCGGTGCTGAGCGGTCTGGCGGGAGTGCTGGCCTGCCTCCTGCTGCCCGTGGCCATCGCCTCGACCTGGACGGCGTCGGTCGCGACCGACACCGACCGGTACGTCGACACCGTCCGCCCGCTGGCCGCCGACGAGGCGGTCCAGCGGGCGGTCGAGCGTCGGCTGACCGGACGGGTCCTGGCCGCTGTCGACGGCACCGCGCTCGGCGACCGGTTCGGCGACACGCTCGGGACCGTCGCCCGCTCGGCGGTCCGCCGGGTGCTGGAGAGCCCGGCCTTCGAGGACGCCTGGGCGGAGGCGAACCGGGCGGCGCACGAGCAGGTGGTGCGCGAGCTCGAGGACGACCAGGACGCCAGCCGCGGGATGTCGATCTCCCTGGCCCCGGTCGCCCGCGCGGTGCTGCGCGAGCTCGGGGTGCCGGCCCCGGCGACCCCGGTGGACGTCTCGATCCAGGTGCTGGACGCCGAGGAGCTGGACCGGGCGAGCGCGGCGTACCGGCTCGTGGACCGGCTGGGCCGGGTGCTGCCGGTGGTCTGGGTGGTGCTGGTCGTGCTGGCGCTGCTGCTGGCGCGGCGCCGGATGGGGGCGCTGGCCCGGCTCGGCGTCGGCAGCGCGCTGACCTCGCTGGCCCTGATCGGGGCGGTGTGGCTGCTGCGCGGCTATCTCGCGGGGCGGGCTCCCGCGCTAGACCAGGACGTCGTCGAGCAGGTCTGGTGGGCCGCGACCGCCGACCTGCGCACCGCGAGCCTGATCGCCGCCGCAGCCGGGGCCGTGGTGGCTCTGGGAGCCGGCCTGGCGCTCGCCGTCGGGCGCCGGATGACGGGCCGCCGGGACCGCTGAGGCGCGCCCGGGCCCGGAGCCAATTTGAGCATGGTTCTTTACCCCCGCTAGGGTCGACGGGCGGCTGGCGCCCCCCGACGACTCGGCTCGGTGCGTTCAGTCCGTGTAGTGCCGCAGATCGAACGGGGCACCTGGGACGCCGTCCGCGGCGCAAAGGGCACGGGCAGAACGAGCGACAGTCGCATGCCACGACGCCGGAACACGCCGGCGCGGGACGCGAGGAGCTCGTCGAAGGTGTCAGTCATGGAAGCGCACGGGGTCTACAAGGTCTTCGGGCGCCGACCCGAACGCGCCGTGGAACGGATGCGCGCCGGGGCCACCCGTGAGGACCTCCGGGCCGAAGGGCTCACCGCCGCCGTCATCGACGCCTCCTTCGAGGTCGCCGAGGGCGAGATCTTCGTCGTCATGGGCCTCTCGGGCTCCGGGAAGTCCACGCTGATCCGGATGGCCAACGGCCTGCTGCTGCCGACCGCCGGCACCTTCGCCGTCGGCGGGGAGGAGCTCACCCGCCTGGACGCCCGCCGGCTGCGCGCGGTGCGCCGCGAGAAGGTCAGCATGGTCTTCCAGCACTTCGCGCTGCTTCCGCACCGCACCGTGGGCGAGAACGCGGCGTACGGCCTGAAGATCCAGGGCGTGAACCGCGCCGAGCGCGAACGCCGTGCCGAGGAGGCGCTCGGCCTGGTCGGCCTCGGCGGCTGGGGCGGCTCGATGCCCGGGGAGCTCTCCGGCGGCATGCGCCAGCGCGTCGGCCTGGCCCGGGCGCTCGCCGCGGGCACCGACATCATGCTGATGGACGAGGCGTTCAGCGCCCTCGACCCGCTGATCCGCCGCGAGATGCAGGACCAGCTCGTCGAGCTCCAGCACCGGCTGGGCAAGACCATCCTCTTCATCACCCACGACCTCAACGAGGCGATGCGCCTGGGGGACCGGGTCGCGATGATGCGCGACGGACGGATCGTCCAGGTCGGCACCGCCGAGCAGATCCTCAACGACCCCGCCAACGACTACGTCGCCCAGTTCGTCCAGGACGTCGACCGGACCCGGGTGCTGACCGCGAGCTCGGTCATGGAGCCTCCGGTCGCCGTGCTCGGGGCCGAGCAGGGCCCCCGGGCCGCGCACCGGCTGATGCGCGAGCACCAGCTCTCGGCGCTGATGGTCGTGGACCGGGACCGCCGGCTGCGCGGCACGGTCCGCGAGGAGACAGTGGCAGCGGCGCTGGAGCGCGGCGGCGACGACCTCGTCGGCCTGCTGGAGCCCGCCGTCACCGTCGGCCCCGACGTCGCCGTCGCCGACCTGTTCGGCGCCTCGGCCGAGAGCCCGGTCGCCCTCGCCGTGGTCGGCGAGCAGGACCGCCTGCTCGGCGTGATCCCGCGGGTCACCCTGCTCGCCGCGCTCGGCGGCGCCAGCGCCGCGGAGACGACCGGCTCGATCCCGGCGATCGCCGATCCACTGCTCGACCAGACGGGAGCCCAGGCATGAGCACCACGACCATTCCGGCGGACGCCGTGGCACGGGCCGAGACCGTCGAGTCCGGGGTGCCGCGCATCCCCGTCGGCGAGTGGATCGACTCCGGGTTCGACTGGGTCAAGGAGCACCTGGGCGACTTCTTCGACACGGTCAGCGACCTGATCGAGACCACCGTCGACGGGCTCGCCGGCCTGCTGATGTCGCCGCCGGCGCTGGTCCTGGCGCTGGTCCTGGCCCTGCTCGCCTGGCTGCTGAAGGACTGGAAGCTGGGGCTGACCTCGGCGGTCGGCCTGGTCGTGGTCATCGGCATGGACCAGTGGGACAACGCCATGGAGACCCTGGCGCTGGTGCTGGTCGCGACGCTCGTGGCCCTGGTGGTCGCGATCCCGCTGGGGGTGGCCGCGGCCCGGTGGGACCGGGTCAGCCGTGTCGTGCGGCCGGTGATGGACCTGATGCAGACGATGCCGGCGTTCGTGTGGCTGGTGCCCGTGGTGACGCTGTTCAGCATCGGCGTCTCGGCCGGGCTGGTGGCGACCGTGATCTTCGCGCTGCCCCCCGGCGTACGCCTGACCGAGCTCGGCATCCGCCAGGTCGACGCGGAGGTGGTGGAGGCCGGGCACGCGTTCGGCGCGACCCCGCGCGAGATCCTGCGCGGGATCCAGTTCCCGCTGGCGCTGCCGACCGTGATGGCGGGCATCAACCAGGTCATCATGCTGGCGCTGTCGATGGCCGTGATCGGCGGCCTGGTCGGCGCTCCCGGACTGGGACGCGAGGTGACCAGCTCGATCTCCCGGCTCGACATCGGCCTGGGCTTCGAGGCCGGCCTGTCCGTGGTGATCCTCGCGATCTACCTCGACCGGCTCACGGCCTCCATCGGCGCCGGGCGCCGGGGCCGCATCCGGCTCCCGCGACGCCGGGCGGCGCGCAACGTCTCGACCACCGAACCTACGTCCCCCGAGGACGTCGTCGTCTCCACGGGCTGAGCCCGCAGCGAGGCGGTAGGGCGGTCCGCGAGGACCGGACACGAAGAACGAGAGGAAACGACGAATGAAGCGCACGAAGGTGACCCGCGCCGTTGGCACGGCGCTCGGCCTGGCCGCTCTGGCGACCTCCCTGGTGGCCTGCGGGTCCGACGACGAGGGCAGCGGCGGCGGTGACGGCGGCGGCAGCGACACCATCACCCTCGGCATCATCCCGTCGTGGACCGACGGCCTCAGCTCGGCGTACCTGTGGAAGGCCATCCTCGAGGAGGAGGGCTACGAGGTCGAGATCGAGGAGCTCTCCGAGGCGGCCCCGCTCTACACCGGCGTCGCCGAGGGCGACATCGACGTCTTCCCGTCGGCCTGGCCGCAGGTGACCCACGCGTCCTACCTGGAGGAGTACGGCGACGACCTGGAGGACCTGGGCGCCTACTACGAGGGCGCCAAGCTGACCTTCGCGGTGCCGGAGTACAGCGACCTCACCTCGATCGCGGACCTCAAGGGTGCCGGCGACGACTACGACGGCAAGATCATCGGCATCGAGCCGGGCGCCGGGCTGACCAAGGTCACCAAGGAGTCGGTGCTGCCGGCCTACGAGCTCGAGGACGAGTACACGCTCGTGGAGTCCTCCACGACCGCGATGCTCACCGAGCTGAAGAAGGCGACCGAGGCCGAGGACGACATCGTCGTCACCCTCTGGAAGCCGTTCTGGGCCAACTCGGAGTTCCCGGTCCGCGACCTGGAGGACCCCGAGGGCGCGCTCGGCGAGGCGGAGACGCTGAACGCGATCGCGACCGCCGGCTTCGCCGACGAGAACCCGGAGCTCGCCGAGATGTTCGGCAACTTCAAGCTCGACGACGCCCAGTACGGCTCGCTGGAGAACCTCGTCGTCAACGAGTACGGCGACGGCAAGGAAGAGGAGGCCGTCGAGGCCTGGCTCGAGGAGAACCCCGACTTCGTGGACTCCCTCAAGGGCTGACCCCCCGCACGCGCACGAAGGGCTCCTCCCGGTCGGGAGGAGCCCTTCGTCGTCCGGGGCCGGCTCAGGCCCAGGCGGCCTCGACGTCGTCGACGCTGGTCAGCCATCCGAACGTGAAGCCGATCGTCGAGAGCGCGACCTCGTGGCGGTTCTGGTCGTACTCGGCGACGGCGTCGGTGGCGACGTGGACCCGGTAGTCGCGCTGGCCGGCGTCCCGGGCGGTGGTCTCCACGCAGATGTTGGTGGTGACGCCGCACAGGACCAGCGAGCGGATGCCCTGGCTGGTCAGCACCGGCTCGAGCGAGGTCCCGTAGAACGAGCTCGGCCGGGCCTTGTCGATGACGACCTCGCCGGCCTGCGGCGACAGCGCGGGGACGATCTCGGCGTCCCAGGTCCCGGTGATCAGGGCGTCCACCTCGGTCATCTGCGGCATCAGCGCGTGGGGGAGGAGACCGCCGTCGGCGTACCCGGGCTGGTAGACGTAGCGGGTGTAGATGACCGGGACCCCGGCGGTGCGGGCGGCCCGGACCAGGCGCTCGCAGCCGGCGACGGCCGGCTGGAGGGCCTCGTGGGGCATGCCGATGCGGGCCATCGACCCCTCCGCGTCGAGGAAGCCGTTCTGCATGTCGATGACGAGCAGGGCGGTGTCGGTGGTGGAGAGAGACATGGAGGGCTCCGATCGGGTGCGGGGTGAGGGCCCGGCGCCGGAGTGATCCACGGCATACCAGGGGGGAGCAGCATGCCAGTCGTGCCGGAGCCGATGTCCGGCGGGCCGCTCGACGACCACGGTGCCCGGGCGCGGACTTCTCCTGATCAGGACAGCGAAGGAGCTCGAACGGATCCAGCGGTCCTGCGGGCGGCGCGCGCACGACCCGCGCGACGGTGCTCGGCGTAGATCCCTGCGAGCAGCCGGCCGCTTGGGATGGGCTTCCTCGGCGTCCCCTGCGGAACCCGGCTGGAACCGGCGCTGGCGCGCTGGCGCCGAGTCGTGTGCCTGAGGGCTGGTCCGGGCGCGTCCTCAGGCACACGACCCCCAGCCTCAGGGCACCTCGGGGGAATCTGCATGAGAACGACAAAGCCCCTGCCCAGCGTTTCCGCTGGTCAGGGGCTGTATCTGTACGCCATCAGGGACTCGAACCCCGAACCCGCTGATTAAGAGTCAGCTGCTCTGCCAATTGAGCTAATGGCGCCCGGTGAAGCGAGAGGAACACTACCAGCGCCTCCCGCTGGCGGAAAATCGGGGCCGTCGAGACCCGGGGGAGCCCGCTCAGCGGGCGGCCAGCACCGCCTGGGCCGCGTTGTGCCCGCCCAGGCCGGAGACGGCGCCGCCGCGGCGGGCGCCGGAGCCGCAGACCAGCACCGAGGCGAGGTCCGTCTGCACGCCCCACTGCTGGGCGGGGGTGTCCAGCCGCGCCCGGTTGGCCGCCCACGGCCAGTCCAGGTCGCCGTGGAAGATGTGGCCGCCCGGCATCGCGAGGTCGGCCTCGATCTCCTGGGGGATCTTCGCCTCGATGCAAGGGTTGCCGTCGGCGTCGCGGGCCACGCAGTTCTCGATCGGCTCGGCGAGGTGCTCGTTGAGCGACGCGATCGCCCGGGCGACCGCGGCCGCCTTGGTCGCCGCCGGGTTCGCCTCGAACAGGGTCGCGGGGGTGTGCAGCCCGAAGTAGGTCAGCGTGTGGGTGCCGGACGGCGCGTCGCCGAGGATCGAGCGGTCGCTCAGGGTGTGGCAGTAGACCTCGCCCGGCAGCCGGGTCGGGACCGCGCCGGCGGCCGCCTGGGCGTACGCCGCCTCGAGGGCGGCGTACTCCTCGCCGAGGTGCAGCGTGCCGGCGAAGGCGACGGCCGGGTCCACGCCCGAGCGCAGCGCGGGGAGGCGGTCCAGCAGGATGTTCACCTTCAGCTGGGACCCGACCGGCTTGGTCCCGGGGTCCTCCTCCTCGCCGAGCAGGATCCGCAGCACCCACGGGGCAACGTTCGCGAGCACGTGGCGCGTCGAGACCGTGTGCTCGCGGCCGCCGGCGTGCCAGGTCACCTCGGCCCCGTCGTCGGAGCCGCGGATCGCGCTGACCCCGGCCGAGGTGATGATCTCGGTGCCGCCCGCGACGGCCGCGCCGGCCAGTGCGTCGGTGACCGCGCCCATGCCGCCGACCGGGACCCGCCACTCGCCGGTGCCGTTGCCGATGAGGTGGTAGAGGAAGCACCGGTTCTGGACCAGGGAGGCGTCGCGCAGCGAGGCGAAGGTGCCGATCAGGGCGTCGGTGGCCACGACGCCGCGCACGGTGTCGTCGGCGAACCGGGCCTCGAGCGCCTCGCCCAGCGGACGCTCGACGAGGTCGCGCCACACGGCCGCGTCGACCTGGTCGCGGATCGCCCGCTCGTGGGGGAGCGGCTCCATCAGGGTCGGCGCCACCACGCCGGCGAGGTCCCCGACCTCGGCGTAGAAGCGTTGCCAGGCGGCGTACTCGTCCTCGCCGCCGGTCAGCTCGCGGAACGACGCCCGGGTGGCCTCGCCCTCGGGGCGCTCGACCAGCAGGCCGCCGGTGCGGCCCCCACGGCTCCAGGGCGTGTACGACGCGGTGCTGCGGGAGGTGAGGGCGAGGTCCAGGCCGAGGTCGTCGACCAGCCGGGTCGGGAGCAGCGAGACCAGGTAGGAGTAGCGCGAGAGCCGGGCGCCGTGACCGGCGAACGGCGTGGCCGAGACGGCCGCCCCGCCGGTGTGGTCGAGGCGCTCGAGGAGCAGGACCGAGAGGCCGGCCCGCGACAGGTACGCCGCGGACACCAGGCCGTTGTGCCCGCCGCCGACGACCACCGCGTCGTAGTGCGTCCGGGCGGGGGAAGTCAGCGAGTTCACCGACCCAACCTAGGGCACGGCTACTGGTCTGGACCGGCGCCCCACCCGGGCCCCCGATCCGCGCGGGCCGGCGAGCCAGTGGCCCAACTTCCGGCGCCGGTGGCCGGTTTGGCCCGATGCTGGCGCAGTCGTGGCGAAGGTCTCGGAAGGGGAGCAGGTGTTGGGAGTGCCCGCGGGCGTCCGGGTGGCGGTCCTGATGCTGGTGATGGTGGCGGCCGGGTTCGCGGCGGTGCTGAGCGCACCCGACGACGGCCACGTCATCGGCATCTGGCCGGTCGGTGTGGCCACGGCCGCGCTGCTGGCCTCCGGCGGCCGCCGGGTCCCGCTCCTGCTCGGTGTGGTGGCGGCCTCCGCGATCGTCTCGATCGACCTCGCGGGTCGCCCGACGGCGGTCGCGGTCGGCTACGGCCTCGGCACCGCGGTGGAGGTCTGGGTGGTGTGGCGGATGCTGGGCGGCGCCGCGGCCACGCTGCCGCGGCTGCGCACCGACGGCGACCTGGCCCGCTACCTCGGCGCCTGCCTGGCCGGCGGCGCGACGATGGCGCTCGCCGGCGCGCTGACCTCCGCGGTGACCGGGTTCGGCTCGCCGTGGTTCGTCGCCCTGGCGCTCGGCACCGCCCACCTGGCCTCCCAGCTGGCGATCGTGCCGTTCTTCTGCCGGCTCCCCGACCACGGCGCGGTGGCCAGCACCCGCGAGCGGATCCTCCAGTGGCTCACGATCCTCGTGGTCACCCCGCTGATCTTCACGCCGGTGCACTTCCCGACGCTGACCTTCCTCATCATTCCCGTGCTCGTGTGGAGCGCCCTGCGGATCCGCCCCTTCGAGGCACTGGTCCAGGTGTGCGCGGTGATGTTCTTCGCGATCACGATGACGACCTTCCAGCGCGGCCCCTTCGCGGCCGCCCCGGACGCCTTCGAGCTGCCTCGCGACGCCCGCGGGGTGCTGCTCGCGGCGTTCGCGATCACCTGCGTGCTGGTCGTGGTCCCGCTGCTGCTGCGGGTCGGGCAGCAGGTCGTCACCGCCCGCGAGGCCGCGGCCGAGCGGGACCGCCTGGAGAACATCGTGCGCGGCACGCCCGGCGTGGCGATCATCGGGACCGACGAGACCGGCCGGATCACGCTGTTCAACCCCGGCGCGGAGCGGCTGCTGAGCTACCGCGCCAGCGACGTCCTGGGGCACGACTCGCAGCTGCTGCACACCGCGGGCGCGATCAGCGAGAAGGCCACCGAGCTGGGGGTCACCGACCGGTTCGCCGACGTGCTGAGCGCCCTGGTCGGCCCCGAGGTGGGCGCCAGCGAGCTGCGGCTGCGGCGCGGGGACGGCGAGGAGCGCAGCCACCTGATGACGATCTCGCGGATCACCGACGAGGTGGACCGGGTGGTCGGCTACGTCAGCACGTCCGAGGACGTCACGGAGCGGCTGCTGGCGGAGAGCGCCCTGAAGGAGGCGGTGGACCGGCTCCAGGAGGTGGACGCGGTCAAGGACGCGTTCGTCTCGACGGTGAGCCACGAGCTGCGGACCCCGATCACCAGCATCCGCGGCTACCTGGAGATGCTCGAGGACGGCGACTTCGGCGAGCTCTCCGGCCCGCAGGCGGACGCCGTACGCCGCATCGACGCCAACAGCCGCCGGCTGCTCGGGCTCATCGACGACCTGCTCTCGCTCTCCCGGATGCAGGACGGCGCGGTCCTGGAGGCCGAGCGGGCCTTCGACCTGCGCGACGTCGTCGCGGCCGGGTACGACGTGGCGGTGCCTGCGGTCCGGGGCCGGGACCTGGAGCTGGACCTCACGCTGCCACCGGACCCGGTGCCGTTCCTCGGCGACCCCGAGCTGCTGGAGCGGGTGGTGGTCAACCTGGTCGGCAACGCGGTGAAGTTCACCCCGCCGGGCGGGCGGGTCCGGGTCGCGCTGGTGTTCTCGGGGGACGCGGTGGAGCTGAGCGTGGCCGACACCGGGATCGGGATCCCGGTCTCCGAGCAGCACCTGCTGTTCCAGCGCTTCTTCCGCTCCGAGCTCGCCCGCCGCAACGCCATCCAGGGCAGCGGGCTGGGCCTGTCGATCGCGCGCGCGATCGTCGAGCGCCACGGCGGGACCATCGCCGTGGAGTCGGCCGCGGGGGAGGGCACCACCTTCCGGGTCCGGCTCCCGATCGTCGGCTGACCGCGAGCCCCGCGCGACGCGCGCGGGCCCGAAAAAAGGTAAAGAACCGGGCGTCGCCCGTGACACGATCTGCGGGTGCGGTGCCGCCTCGAGGCACGCCGAGGAGAAGATCCAAGGAGCCTGCTGATGCGTCGCGTTCTCGCTGCCCTGGTCACCGCCGCGGTGGCCCTCGCCCTGGCGGTCGCGGGCGCAGTGAGCGTCGTCCCCGACACGGGCGCCCGCCCGGCCGCCGCCGCGGCCCCGGCCAGCCCGGCCAGCCCGGCCGACGACCGTGCAGCCCAGCCGGTGCCGGCGGCGGTCGCCGCGGTGAAGGCTGCCCGGGCGAAGCTGGCGAAGGTCGACAAGCGGCTGCGCAAGGCCCGGTCCGGAGTCCGGAAGGCGGAGCGCCAGCTGCGCCAGATTCGCAAGAGCAGGGCGCCGAGGGCCCGCAAGGCGCGCCTGGTCAAGGCCAAGCGGACGGCCGTGCGCACCGGGAAGGCGAAGGTGCGCCGCGCCCTACGCGCCCGCACCCGCGCCCGCAACGCCGTCCGGACCGCCGAGGCCAAGCTGCGGGCGGTCCGCCCGCTGGGCAAGCCCAACGTCGTGGTCTTCCTGCTCGACGACATGCGCGCCGACGAGCTGAACCACCTGCCGAAGACCCGCAAGCTGCTCGCCGGCTCGGGCCTGGAGCTGACCGACGCGGTCTCCGCCCACCCCCTGTGCTGCCCGGCCCGGGCCCAGCTGCTCACCGGGCAGTACGCCCAGAACAACGGGGTGCGCCACAACTCCGGCGTACACGGCGGCTACGCGTCCTACACCCCGGCCTCGACCCTGGCCACGATGCTCAGCGCCGCCGGCTACCGGACCGCGCTGCACGGCAAGTACCTCAACGGCTACGGCGGGTCGGTCGCCCAGCCGACCGAGCCGGGCTGGTCCACCTGGGACGCGCTGGTGCGCGGCACCTACGACTACAAGACGTTCGGCTTCGTCAACGGCGACCGGTTCCGCGACGACTACGTGACCGACCGGATCACCGAGCGCAGCATCGCCACGATCCGCCGCGACGCCGACCGGCAGAACCCGTTCTTCGTGCTGGCCGGCCACCCGGCCCCCCACTACGCGTGGGGCCCCAGCTGGGCGGCGAGGCACAACCCGCCCGTGGGCAAGCCGAAGTACGTCAAGGCGTACGCCGGGCGCCAGGCCCCGTCCCTGTCCGACCCGGCCTTCGCCGAGGCCGACCTGAGCGACAAGCCGGCGTCCTGGCTGTCCTCGGAGGGTCGCGCGGACTCCCGCGACTACGTGCAGCAGCAGTTCGTGCACCGCGCCGCGGCGCTGCGCTCGGTCGACGACGGCATCGCGGCCACCGTCGAGGAGCTGCGCCGGCTCGGGGAGCTGAGCAACACCTACCTCGTGGTCACCTCCGACAACGGCTACACGCTGGGCGAGCACGCCTCGATGGGCAAGAACGTCTTCTACGACGAGGCGCTCACGGTCCCGATGCTGGTCTCCGGTCCGGGCGTGCGCGCCGGCTCCTCGACGCTGCCGGTCCACCTCGCCGACCTCGCGGCCACGATCCTCGACGTGGCCGGGGCGACGCCGACGCACGTGCTCGACGGCCGGTCCTTCGTCCCCGAGCTCCGGTCCGCCTCGGGGTCGGGGGAGCCCGCCTGGCGGGACACGACACTGCTGCTGGCGGGCGCGCCGCAGAGCCGGGCCGCCGACCAGTGGGGCTTCCGCGGCGTACGCACCGAGCGCTACGTGTACGGCGTCTCGTGGTTCGCGCCGGAGGAGGAGGTGCTCTTCGACCGGATGACCGACCCCGCCGAGCTGACCTCGGTCCACCGGGACCCCCGCTACGCGGCCGTCCGGGCGGAGCTGCGCCGTCGTGCCGAGCTGCTCTCGAGCTGCGTCGGAGCCTCCTGCAACCGGAGCTTCGGGGCGCTGCCCGAGCCCCGGTCCGGCCCGGCGGAGCCCGCCGACCCGGCTCCCGAGCCCGAGCAGCCAGCGCCCGTGCGGGACCGCGTTCTCATCCCGTAGCGCGCCGCGCCGCCTCCCGGCGGTGACGCTCGCCCGAAACGGGTGGGGCGCGCAGCGCCGTCCCGGCGCACGCTGAGGTTCTGCTGGGGCCGCTCGGGCGCCACCGCAGGGAGGAGCTCGGCGATGAGACGATCCGACGCGTTGCGGACCCGGCGGCACGCGCGTCCGCCCCAGGTGCTGGCGGCCGGCGGCGGAGCCGCCCGCCGCCTCGATCCGGGCCGGGCCCGCCCGGTGGTGGCGGGGGTCCTGGCGGCGGTGCTCCTGGCCGCGCTCGTGGCCGGCGTGGTGGGTGCCGTGCTGTGGTCGGTGGTGCGTCTGTTCCTGAGCCTGGCCGCCGGCTGACCCCGGTCCGCGCTGGACGACGACCGCAGGCCGCTGGTCGTGGTCTACTGGAATGTCTAGGCGTCGCTGCCCGCGGATGGTGCGGGACCAGAGCTCCGCCATGGAGCCTCTGGAAGTGTCATCGTGCCCGTCCGCGTCGCGCTCACCAACGACTACGAGATCGTCACCCAGGGTCTGCGGGCGATGCTCGAGGAGCACGCCGACCGGGTCCGGGTCGTCGAGGCGACGGTGGGGTCGGCGATCGCGGCCGAGGCCGACGTGATCCTCTTCGACACCTTCGGGCGCCTCGTCGCCGGCGACGAGAAGCTGCGGCGGGTGGTGCGGGAGAACGACGCGAAGGTAGTGGTCTTCAGCTGGGAGTCCTATCCCGAGAGCCTGGCCCTGGAGTGCGGCGCCGTCGGCATCATCCACAAGGGCCTGACCGGTGCGGAGCTCGCCGCGGCGCTGGTCGCCATCCACGAGGGCCGTCCGTTCTCGTTGCCGCACCCCGCGAGCGAGACCATGCCCGCCTGGCCCGGTCGGGAGCACGGCCTCAGCCCCCGGGAGGCGGAGCTCCTCTCGCTGATCGTGCAGGGGCTGACCAACCAGGAGATGGCCGAGCGGACCTACCTGAGCATCAACACCGTGAAGACCTATGTCCGCTCCTGCTACCGCAAGATCGGCGTCGTCAGCCGCTCGCAGGCGGTCGTGTGGGGTCTGCGCAACGGCTTCGACGTCGACGAGCAGCAGCCCACGCCCCGTCGGGGCTAGACCCGACAGTTCCGGTCGGGGTCCCGGCTAGCGCCGGGTGATCCAGGTGGCCACCGTGCTGCGCAGGCTGATGCGCCGCTGGCGCCGGTACTGCAGCATCGGCACCACGAGCTGGACGACCACTGCCGCGCTGGAGAGCGCGGCGAGAATCAGGACGAGTGTCAGCATGGCTCCCCCCTTCTCGGGGCGGGCGGTCCGAGCACCCGCCTGGGACCACCGGTGCCCTCGCAGCCAGGGACCAGCATCATCCGGAGGGGTCATTTCGTGCGGGAGACCGGTGGGGTGGAGGCGGCTCGGCTCGCCTCGGCGCTGTCCGGAAAAACAGGTGGGGTGGGGTCAACGTTCTCGAAGAACGGGTGGGGTCGGGGCGATATCGGGGCCCCCAAATCCTCCCGACCCCACCAGTTGTTCTCGGAGCCCCGGACAGCCCTACCCGGCAAGCTGCACACGGGTGGTCCCGGGATCCACGAGACGCTGAGCGTCGAGGACCGGGCCGCCCGCCTCCTGGCCAACCTCGAGGACTTCGTGGGACGGGTCTGCGCCCCTGCGTGATCCCCAGCGGGCGGTACGGCGCCGAGCCGTCAGTCCTGCTCGTCCTCCGCGGCCCGCCCCGCCAGGAGGGTCTCGGCCAGCTCGGCGGGTGTCACGCCGGTGCGGAGGACCGCCTGGTCGAAGAGCTCGCGCGCCTCGTCGACCTCGAGGCGGTGGCTCTCGGCGAGCCAGCCCACGGCCATCGCGATGCGCACCTTCTCCCGCAGCACCGTCGGCGCCTGCTGGGCGGTGTGCCGGGTGCTGAACTCGAGGTCGGCGTTCGTGACCGCCCCGGGGGCCCAGGCCTCGAAGATGTGGGCGATCTCCTCGTGGTGGCCGGTGAAGGCGTGCTTCGTGGCGGCGTACAGGTTGACGCAGCCGAGCACGTCGCTCCCGGTGATGATCGGCAGGGTCAGGGTGCTCGCCACGGCGTGGGCGGCGGTCGCCTGGGCGAAGACCTGCCAGCGGGTCTCGTCCAGCGGGTTGCTCTCGTCGTCCTCGAGCCGTCCCGGGTCGTCGGCGCCCTCCATCGGGGGCCGCCCGGCGATGTACTGCACGGCGTCCAGCACCGCCACCTCCCGGTGGCTCGCGACGACCGTGAACGTGATGCCCTCCTGCATCGAGGCGACGCTGACGCCGACGCAGTCGGGGATGAGATCCTGCACCTGGCTGACCCGCTCGACCAGCTGGTCGAGCAGGTCCTCGTTGTCGGGGGTCAGGAACGGCCCGAACAACTCGGCCGCCTGAGCACTCTCCGGAATGAGCTCCACGCGGCCTTGTACCCCGTCGCGGACGATTCCTTCTCGCGACCGACCAACTTGTCGACGGGCCGCTTCGGTGGGCGTCGGCCGGGGTGGCGCGGGGTGGTTGACTGGGGGTGTGACGCGTCGTCGGCCGTAAGCAATGCGGTGATCGACGCCAGAAGGATCGGGAAGTGGCCGTCGTGCCTGTCCGAGTTGCCCTTGCCAACGACTACGAGGTCGTGATGCGCGGCCTCGCCGCGATCCTCCATGATCACGCCGACCGGGTGGAGGTCGTCGAGTCGACCACCGCGACCGGGGTGGCGGCCGACGTCGACATCATCCTCGTCGACATGTTCGGCCGGCCACCAGGCGATGAGGAGAAGCTGCGCCGGCTGGTGCGCGAGAACGACGCGAAGGTCGTGATCTTCAGCTGGCAGAGCTACCCCGCCGGCGCCGCACGCGCGTACGGCGTCGCCGGGACCGTCCACAAGGGCATCAGCGGTGCGGAGCTCGCCGACGCGTTGGTCGCGATCCACGAAGGCAGCCGCCTGCCTCGGTCTCGGTCGGGGACCGCGCCGGACGGGGAAGCGGGCTGGTCCGGTGCCGAGTACGGGCTGGGAGCGCGGGAGGCCGAGATCCTGGCCCTGGTCGTGCAGGGGTTCACCAACCAGCAGATCGCGACGCAGACCTACCTGAGCATCAACACCGTCAAGACCTACATCCGCTCCTGCTACCGCAAGCTCGGCTTCACCAACCGCGCCCAGGCGGTCGCCTGGGGCTTCCAGCACGCCTTCGGGGTCGAGGACCCGCGGCAGAGCCCGCGCTCGCCGTGAGGGGTGCTCTCGACCCGGCCTTGCCCGCAGAGCAGTCGAGCCCCTGACCTGGTCCAGGTCAGGGGCTCGATCTGTTGGGGTGAGTAACGGGACTTGAACCCGCGACATCTGCGACCACAACGCAGCGCTCTACCAGCTGAGCTATACCCACCAAGGCTGGCTTCCCGGAGTGCGGGAGCCGGGCAGAAGTGTACGGGAACTACTCGCCGCTCGCGGAATCGGCCCCGGCATCGGGGTCGGGGATGCCGGTCAGCGAGCCGCCGTGCTTCTGGGCCAGGGCCCGCGCCGCGTCGCTGTCGATGCCCGGGGACGGCAGGAAGACCGCCTCCCGGTAGTAGCGCAGCTCCTCGATGCTCTCCTGGATGTCGGCCAGCGCGCGGTGGTTGCCGCGCTTCGCCGGGGCCTGGAAGTAGGCCTTGGGGAACCAGCGCCGCGAGAGCTCCTTGATCGAGGAGACGTCGACGATGCGGTAGTGCAGGAACGACTCGAGGTCGGGCATGTCGCGAGCCAGGAACGCGCGGTCGGTGCCGACGGTGTTCCCGGCCAGCGGCGGGCGGCTGCCGTCGGGACAGTGCTGCTTGATGTAGGCCAGCACCCGCTCCTCGGCCTCGGCCAGGGTGACCCCGTTGGCCAGCTCGGGCAGCAGGCCGGACTTCTCGTGCATCGAGCGCACGAAGTCGCCCATCTGCTCGAGCGCCTCGTCCGGGGGACGGACGATGATGTCGACGCCGTCGCCGAGCACGTTCAGGTCGAAGTCGGTGACCAGGGCCGCGACCTCGATCAGGGCGTCGGCACCGAGGTCGAGCCCGGTCATCTCGCAGTCGATCCAGACCAGTCGTTCGTTCACGAGGAGCCACCCTACGGCGTACCTCAGGTCCCGGGTCCTCGGGACCTTCGCCTCTCAGCGCCGACTCAGGCGACGGCCCTAGGGTGTCCTGCGTGAGGGAGTGGCTGGGTCTGCTGGCACGGGTGGTCGTCGGGGGCGTCTGGATCGCCGCCGGGGCCGCCAAGGTGACCGACCCCGCAGCGAGCGTGCAGGCCGTGCGTGCCTACGACCTGCTGCCGGACGCGGTGGTGCCGACCGTCGGCCACCTCCTCCCGGTCCTGGAGGTCGTCGTCGGCGCGACCCTGGTGCTCGGCGTGCTGGTGCGAGCCTCCGCGGTGCTCTCGGCGCTGCTGTTCGTGGCCTTCATCATCGGCATCGCCTCCGCGTGGAGCCGCGGCCTGCAGATCGACTGCGGCTGCTTCGGTGGCGGCGGGTACGACCCCGACGCCGCGTCGAAGTACCCCGTCGAGCTGGCCCGCGACGCGGTCCTGCTCGCGGTCTCGCTCTTCCTGGTCCGCTGGCCGCGCAGCAGGTACGCCGTGGACAACGTGCTGCTGCCGCAGCGGCGGCCGGCCGAGGACTCCCCGGACCAGGGCCGGGACCAGGGCCGGGACCAGGACCAGGACCCGGACCAGCTTCAGGATGAACACAGCACCGTCTCGTTGGAAGGTCAGAGCTGAATGTCGAACAAGAACGCCACGGCGTCACGCAGCAAGCGAGCGGCCGAGGCCGTGCGTGAGCAGGAGCGCGAGGAGCGCCGCCGCCGGTGGCTGATGATCGGCGGGGTCGTGGTGGCGCTGGTCGCGATCGTCGTCGCCGGGACGTTCGCGCTGCGGGCGACCGACCCGACCAAGGACGTCGAGGCGCCCGCCGCCGGGGCCGCGAGCTCCGGGGTGCAGGAGTACGGCGTGAGCATCGGCGACCCGGACGCCCCCCGCAAGGTCGTCATCTACGAGGACTTCCTGTGCCCGTTCTGCGGTGACCTCGAGGCCGCCACCCGCGAGGACCTGGTCCGGCTCGCCGACGAGGGCAAGGTCTTCGTCGAGTTCCGCCCCTTCGAGCTGCTGGGCGGGATCGGCGACTACTCCGCCCGCGTGACCAACGCGTTCGCGGTCGTGCTGCAGGAGGCCGGCGCCGAGCAGGCCAAGGCGTTCCACGACATCGCCTTCGAGGAGCAGCCGGACGAGGGCGGCCCGTACCCCGACGACGACGAGCTCGTCGAGTGGGCAGTGGCCGCCGGCGCCGACGAGGAGGCGGTCCGGGACGCGATCACCGAGGGCACCCAGCAGGAGTGGGTGGACCGGGCCACGCAGTCCGCCGAGGACGCCGGCGTGCGGTCCACGCCGACGGTCCTCGTCGACGGTGAGGTCTTCCAGGCCGGCGGAACCGCCGAGGAGCTCGGCGAGGCGCTCGTCGAGGAGCTGGACGGCTAAACGGCTGGCCAGGCGCTGGGCGGCCGGGCACACTGCTCCGGATGAGCGACCAGACCAACCTCAGCGCGTTCATCCGCGGGCTGCCCAAGGCCGAGCTGCACGTCCACCACGTCGGGTCCGCGTCGCCGCGGATCGTCAGCGAGCTGGCGGCGCGGCACCCGGGGACCGTCCCGAGCGACCTCGACGAGCTGCGCCGGTTCTTCGAGTTCCGCGACTTCGCGCACTTCATCGAGATCTACCTCGCGGTCGTCGCCCTGATCCGCACGCCGGAGGACATCCGCTACCTGACCTACGAGATCGGGCGGGAGATGGCCGAGGGGCAGCGGCTGCGCTACGCCGAGCTCACCTGCACGCCGTACACCTCGGTGCGTCCGTACGACGAGGGCGCCGGGATGGCGATCGAGGCCTACACCGAGGCCCTCGAGGACGCCCGGGTGGCGGTGCAGCGCGACTTCGGGCTGGTGCTGCGCTGGATCTACGACATCCCGGGCGAGTTCGGGCTGCCCGCCGCCGACGCGACCCTGGGCTACGCGCTGGACCACCGGCCCGACGCGCTGGTCGGGTTCGGGCTCGGCGGGCCCGAGACGGGGGTGCCGCGGGCGCAGTTCCGGCGGCACTTCGAGGCGGCGCGCGCGGCGGGGCTGCACAGCGTGCCGCACGCCGGGGAGACCACCGGCCCGGAGACCATCTGGGACGCCGTGCGGGTGCTGGGCGCCGAGCGGATCGGCCACGGCACGTCCGCGGCGCAGGACCCCGCCCTGCTGGCGCACCTGGCAGAGCACGGCATCCCGCTCGAGGTCGCCCCGACCTCGAACGTCGCCACGCGCGCGGTCGCGAGCCTGGCCGAGCACCCGATCCGCGCCTTCCGCGACGCCGGGGTCACGATCACCGTGAACTCCGACGACCCGCCGATGTTCGCCACCTCCCTGACCCAGGAGTACGCCGTGGCGGCGGAGCTGCTCGAGCTCGACCAGGCGGGGGTGGCCGAGCTGGCCCGGACCGCGGTCCGGGTGTCCTTCGCCGAGGACGACGTACGCCGCCGGGTGCTCGCCGAGATCGACGAGTACGCCGCCACGCAGGCCCTCGTGCGCTGAGCGGCCACGCCCGGAGGGGTGATGGTGTCCGCCGAGGGGTCCGGGTACAGAACGGGCCGTGACCACCCTCAGCGCGCCCGCGGGCACCGATAGCTCCCGCCCCGACCAGCTGGTGGTCGCCTCGGTCCCGGCCGGGCACGTCTACGTCCGGCACCTGGCCCCCGAGACCGGGCCGGGAGCGGTCCGGCTGCCCGACCCCGACCCCGACTCCCCGGAGCGCTCCGCTGTCGAGAAGTGGTGGCCGCCGGTGATGCTGGACCCGCGGTGGGCGGCGGAGGCCGACTTCGACCTGATGCACCTGCAGTTCGGCTTCGACTCCTGCTCGCTGGAGCAGCTGCACGAGCTGGTGGCCACGCTGCGTCGCCGCGGCAAGCCGCTGGTCTTCACGGTGCACGACCTGCGCAACCCGCACCACCTCGAGCGGGGCGTGCACGACGCCCAGCTCGACGTGCTGGTGCCGGCCGCCGACGCCGTGGTGACGCTGACCCGGGGCGCCGCGGCGGAGATCCGACGGCGCTGGGACCGCGAGGCGCTGGTGCTGCCGCACCCGCACGTCGTGGACCTCCCGACGATGGTGCTCGCGCAGCAGGCCCGGGCCCACCGCCGCACCGACCGGTTCCGGGTCGGGGTGCACGCCAAGAGCCTGCGGGCCAGCATGGACCCGCTGCGGATCCTGCCGACCCTGGTCGACACGGTGCGCGGGCTGCCCGGTGCGGTGCTCCAGGTGAACGTCCACCACGACGTCCACGACCGCGACGGGGCGCGCCACGACGCCGAGCTCACGGCGTACCTGGACTCCGGGCAGGCGCGCGGCGACCTGGAGCTGGCGGTCCACGACTTCCTGCCCGACGCCGACCTGTGGGACTACCTGAGCTCCCTCGACGTCTCGGTGCTGCCCTACCGCTTCGGCACCCACTCCGGGTGGCTGGAGGCCTGCCGCGACCTCGGCACCACCGTGGTCGCGCCCAGCTGCGGCTACTTCGCCGACCAGGGCCCGGTGCTGGGCTACGTCCACGACGAGGAGCGGGGCTTCGATCCCGACTCGCTGGCGGCCGCGATCGTCGAGGCCCACCGGAGCCGGCCCCGGCTCGGCGTCGGGGTCGAGGAGCGCCGGACCCAGCGGGCGGAGGTCGCGGCGGCGCACGAGCGGCTCTACCGCGCCGTGGCCGCCCGATGAGGATCTGCCTGATCGCGTCGAGCAGGTTCCCGGTCCGTGAGCCGTTCGCCGGCGGGCTGGAGGCGATGACCGCCCACCTCGCGCGCGAGCTGGTGCGGCGGGGCCACGACGTCGCGGTCTTCGCCGCCCCCGGGTCGGACCCGGACCTGCCGGTGACCGAGCTGCCGCTGCCGGTCTTCGCGTCGAGCCCCGCCGCCCGCGCCGACGTCGGCGCCCCGCCCGAGGCCTGGATGGCCGAGCACCACGCCTACCTGGGCCTGATGCTGGAGCTGGCCCGCACCGGCGCCGAGCGCTTCGACGTCGTGCACAACAACAGCCTGCACCACCTGCCGGTCGCGATGGCCTCGGCCGTTCCGGTCCCGATGGTGACCACCCTGCACACGCCGCCGGTGCCGTGGCTGGAGTCAGCGATCGCCCTGGACCCCGACGCGTCCCGCTTCATCGCGGTGAGCCGCTTCACCGCCGACGCGTGGCGGCACCGGGTGAGCAGCCGCACCGTGCACAACGGCGTCGACACCGACGTCTGGCGCCTCGGGGAGGGCGGCGGCCGGGCGGTCTGGTCGGGGCGGCTGGTGCCCGAGAAGGCGCCGCACGTCGCGATCGACGCCGCCCGCGAGGCCGGGATGCCGCTGGTGCTGCTCGGCCCGGTGCTGGACCCGGCGTACTTCGCGCGGGAGGTGGCGCCCCGCCTCGGTGGCGACGTCGAGTACGCCGGCCACCTGCCCCAGCACCGGATCGCCGCGCTGCTGGCGGCGGCCTCGGTCGCGGTGGTCACGCCCGCCTGGGACGAGCCGTACGGGCTGGTCGCCGCCGAGGCGATGGCCTGCGGGACCCCGGTCGCCTCCTACGCCCGCGGCGCGCTGCCCGAGGTGGTCGCCCCGCAGGCGGGTCGGCTGGCGCCGCCCGGGGACGTCGCGGCGCTGGCGACCGCGATCCGCGAGGCCGCGGGACTGGACCGAGCGGCCGTGCGCGAGCACGCGGTGCGGCACTGCTCGCTGGACCGGATGGTCAGCGAGTACGAGCGCTGCTACGCCGAGCTGGTCGCCGGCCCGGTCGCCGCGTGAGGCCGGGACCGTGATCGGCTACTACGTCCACCACCAGGGCGCCGGGCACCAGCACCGGGCGGCGGCGCTGGCGCGCGCGCTGGACGAGCCCGTCGTGGGCATCTCCTCAGCCCCGCGCCCGGCCGACTGGCCGGGGGAGTGGCTGCACCTGGACCGCGACGACGAGGGCGGGACGGCCCTCGACCCGACCGCGGCCGGGCGGCTGCACTGGGTCCCGCTCGGCGACGCCGGCCTGCGCCGGCGTACCGCCCGGGTCGCGCGGTGGCTCGACGCGGCCCGTCCGCGGCTGCTGGTCGCCGACGTCTCCGTGGAGATCGCGCTGCTGGCCCGGTTGCACGGCGTCCCGGTCGTGACGGTGGTGGTGCCCGGCTGCCGGGGCGACGCCGCGCACCGGCTCGGCTTCGACGTCTCCGCCGAGCTGGTCGGCCTGTGGCCGCCCGAGGCGGCCGGGATGCTGCGTGACGTCCCCGCCGAGGTGGCGGGCCGGGTGCGGGCGCTGGGCGGGCTCTCGCGCTTCCCGGTACGCCGTCCCCGGCCGCGGCGGCCCGGCCCGCCGCGGGTGGCCTACCTGGCCGGGACGGGCGGCCGGGTCGACGACGCCCTGGACGCGGCGCGCGCCCAGACCCCGGGCTGGGAGTGGAGCGTGCTGAGCCGGCAGCACGGCTCCTGGGTGGCCGACCCCCGCGCCGTCGTCGAGGACGCGGACGTCGTGGTGACCCACGCCGGCCAGAACGCGCTGGCCGAGGTGGCCGCGGCGCGCCGGCCCGCCGTGGTGGTGCCGCAGCCGCGCCCGCACGACGAGCAGGTGACGACCGCCGACGTCCTGGCCGCCGGGCCGTGGCCGGCGCTGGTGGAGCCGGTGTTCCCGGCGCAGGGCTGGGAGCGGCGGCTCGCGGAGGCGGCCGCCCTGGACGGCGAGGCCTGGGCGCCGTGGTGCGACGGCGCTGCTGCACACCGGTTCGCGGCGCTGCTGCAGGGGACCCGATGAGCGGGCCCGTCCGGGTCGGGGTGGTGACGATCGCGTCCGGGCGCCACGAGCACCTGGCCGCGCAGCACGCGTCGCTCGCCGCCGGCAGCCGGCGGCCGGACACCTGGGTGCTGGTGGCGATGGACGACAGCGAGCTGGCGACCTGGCCGGAGCGCGACGGCCTACGCCCCGCCGTCCACCCGGTCGCGCGGGAGCCGCACGGGCTCCCGCTGGCTCGGGCCCGCAACACCGGCGTCGCGGCCGCCCTCGACGTGGGGTGCGACGTCGTGGTCTGCCTCGACGTCGACTGCCTCGCGGGTCCCGACCTCGTCGCGGCGTACGCCGACGTGGTCGGGCGGCGCCCCGGCACGGTCTGGTCCGGGCCGGTCACCTACCTCGACCCGCCCGGCCCGGCCGGCTACCCCCTGGACCGCCTGCCGGCGCTGGACGCCCCGCACCCGGCGCGGCCCGCCCCGGCGCCGGGGGAGGAGGTCGACGGTGCGAACCCCGACCTGTTCTGGTCGCTGTCCTTCGGGTTCTCCGCCGAGGCCTGGACCGCTGCCGGCGGGTTCGACGAGGCGTACGTCGGCTACGGCGGCGAGGACACCGACTTCGGCCGCCGGCTCGGGGCCGCGGGCGTCGGCCTCGGCTGGGTGGGAGCCGCTCGCGCCTACCACCAGTGGCACCCGGTCTCCGACCCGCCGGTCGAGCACCTCGACGACATCCTGCGCAACGCCGCGCTCTTCCACGACCGGTGGGGCGGATGGCCGATGGGCGGCTGGCTGAGCGAGTTCGAACGGCTCGGGCTGGTGGAGCAGCGTGCCGGCCGGTGGGTGCGGACAGCCGAGCGGGTCAGCGCCGGTCGGAGTGCCGGGTGACCATCACGTAGTCCTTGTGCGGGCCGGTGGTCCGCCAGGTCACGGTCCAGGCCCGGGCGTCGCCGGCGACCAGGCCGCGGTAGTGGTCGGCGCCGCAGGGGTGGTCGACCTCGCTGCCGACCGACCAGGGGTGGAAGTCCCGGCCGTCGGAGAAGAGCACCCACCAGCCCTCGTCGCCCCGGCGTACGACGTCGAGGGTGCGGCCGACCTCGACCGACCCGCCGGACCAGGTCATCACGCCCTCCTCGGTCCACCGGACGTGGTCCTCGGCGAGCCGGGCCAGGCTCGCGGAGCCGGTGACCCGGCGGACCTCGCCGCCGAGCCGGTCGTCGACCTCCCGCTCCAGCGTCCAGGTGCCGAGCAGGTCGGTCGGGAGCAGCGGAGCGTCGGTGGCGGGCACGCCCCCATTCTTCCCGACCGGCGGAGCCGCGGCGAACCCGATTATCCAGTGGGTCGGTGGACTAACATGGCTTCATGACCGCCGACACCCTCGCGCTCCCGACCTACGACGACGCCCGGGTCGTGGTGCCCGCGCCCGCCGCCGGCCCCGGCAACTGGGCGGGCGCCGCGAGCGCGGTGCTGCACGAGGGCGTGTTCTGGCTGACCTGGCGGGTGCGCCGGCCGCTGACCGACGGCCGCGGGGTCTCGGTGGTGGTGGCGCGCTCCGACGACGGCGAGCGCTTCGAGCCGGTCGTCGAGGTGCGCCGTGAGGCGTTCGGCGCGGAGTCCTTCGAGCGGCCGGTCCTGGTCCCGCTGCCGGGCGGGGGCTGGCGGCTCTACCTCTCCTGCGCCACCCCGGGCTCGAAGCACTGGTGGGTCGACAGCCTCACCGCCGCGAGCGTCGAGGGGCTGCCGCTGGGGGAGCGACGGATCGTGCTGCCCGGCGACGAGCGCACCGCTGTCAAGGACCCGGTCATCCTCCGCGGCGAGCACGGCTGGGACATGTGGCTGTGCTGCCACCCGCTGACCGAGACCGGCGCCGAGGACCGGATGACGACCCGGCACCTCACCAGCGACGACGGCCTGAGGTGGACCGACCGCGGCGAGGTGCTCGTCGGCCGTCCGGGGAGCTGGGACGCCCGCGGCGCCCGGGTCACCGCGGTGCTGACCGAGGAGCCGCTCAGCGTGCTGTACGACGGACGCCCGGACGCCGCCTCGAACTGGCACGAGACGACCGGCGTGGCCCGGTGGGACGGCGAGCGGCTGGTCGCCGACGAGGCGCTGGCGCCGATCCGCTCGCCGCACTCCGACGGCGCGTTCCGGTACGCCGCGGCGGTGCCGCTGCCGTCGGGAGAGACCCGCTTCTACATCGAGGCCGCCCGGCCCGACGGCGCCCACGACCTGGTGACAGTGGTCCGCTGACCCGGCCCGGCGTTCCCGGCGTTCCCGGCCTTCCCGGCCTTCCCGGGCGGACGCCGGTCAGGCGCTGCGCTCGCTGAACGAGCCGCGGCTCTCGGTGGAGATCCAGTCGGCGAAGTCCTGGCCGGTGAGCCGGGAGAGCAGCGCCACGTCGTCCGCGAAGTGCGGAACCAGCCGCTCGCGGGCCTCCGCGGAGAGCTTGGGACGGTGGCCGCCCCCGGCCTGGAGCCGGCGGACCAGCGGCGCGCTGGCCCGCCGCCACACCTCGGGCGGCGCGAACTGCCCGAGCCGGGCCCCGGCCCGGACCACCGGCCCGAGGACGTCCGAGCGCAGGCCGGGCTCCACGAAGTTGCGCAGGTTGTCGCGCGGCACGGAGTCGACCACGCCCTCGTCGATGCCGAGGAAGCGGCAGGCTCGGTCCAGGGTCGCGGTGGGCTCGTCGACGAGCTCGCGGTAGCGCAGCACCAGGACCCGCGCGGGGTCGACGTACCGGTAGAGGTGCTCGAGCTGCTCGCCGTACCGGCCGAGGTCGGCGTAGCGCCAGAACGGCGCCCAGCCGTCCTCGACGCGCTGGTCCTGGAGGGCGAAGGCGGCCTCGAAGTCGGCGACCGGCTCGAGCCCGTCGCACCACAGGTGCATCCAGTTGCTGTACGCGCGGTCGATGGGGTCGCGCAGGAGCGCGATCAGCCGGACCTCGGGCAGCGCCTCGCCGATCCGGCGGTGGGCGCCGGTGTTCCACAGGTAGAACGCGGTGCTCTCGCCGCGCACCTGGTCGGGCCGGGCGGGCTCGAAGAGCCGCTCGTAGTCGCGGCGGCGCCAGAACCACTCCTGCTGGGAGTGCTTGTCGCCGGGTCCGCTCCACGCGGGCGGCGGCGCGTCGTCGCAGAGCCAGTACTTCGGCTCCTTCGGGGTCGTGGAGAAGACCTGGGGGTGCTGGGCGAGCGCGGCGTGCAGGGCGGTGGTGCCCGCCTTGGGGGCGCCGATGATCAGGAAGTCGGGCTGGAGCGAGCGGGTCACGGCGACCTCCGCGGTCGAACTGCCGGGTTCACGACGTCGCCGACAGTAATGGCGTGGACGGGCCCGGTCGACGGTTTCCGGCGAATGCGCCAGGGGCCGATGGTCAGTCCTCCCAGGGGGCCGAGTCGCCCATCTTGGCGTAGTACTTCGCCAGGTGGCTCTTGACCCGGTCGATGTCCTTGGCCGGCAGGTCGACGCCGCCGCGGGAGCCCTGCATCACGTTGCCCGCGGCGATCACGCCGCGGGGGACGGCCCGGAGCCGGCCGTCGACGACGTCGGCGACCAGCAGCTTGTACGCCGTGAAGTTCTCCTTGTTCTCGGCGTCGTACCAGACGTGGGCGTCGCGGTACTTCGGGTTGGGTCCGTCCTCGGCGTCGGCCCAGGCGCGCACCCGCTTCTCGGCGGCGGCGCCGTCCCACGCGCGGTCCCGGTCGGCCAGGGGCAGGTCCTGGAAGCTGGTCACGGCCACGGCGTACTCCTCCTCGCTGGTGGGCGCCCGGTACCCAGCCGGCGGGACGCATGCGGGGCGGCCCGGCGGGGGACCGGGGCGGCATGGATGATCAGCACCAGGAGAGGCCCACCACCAACAAGCCCCTGAACGGGCCCCGCAAGGGTGCCATCGGGCCGGCCTTCGCGGTCCTCGGCCTGGTGATCGTGGTCGTGGTGATCTTCGCGGTCATCACGCTGCTGCGCTACAACTCCTAGCGCAGCCCCGGGCCGCCGGCCGACGCGTCCTACGGGTCAGATCGCCCGGTAGGGGATCGCGGTGATGAACAGGACCCGCTCCGGGATCGTGTCCCGCTTCACCTGCACGGTGAGCTCGTGGCCGCGGGCCCGCGCCCGGCGCAGGGCGTTGACGATCGCGCTGACGGCCAGGCTGGAGAGGTAGGTGACCCGCGACAGGTCCAGCACCAGGAGCGGCTCGTCGCCGTAGTCGTCGAGCACCGCCTTCAGGTTCTCGATCTCCAGCTCGTCGAGATCGCCCTCGAGCTCAAGGACCCGCGGAGTCGCGGCCTGCGGCGTCGTGGCGGTCATCTGACCGACCGCCTGAGCGGCGTACGACGTTCGCGGAGCGGGGGTCGGGAAGCGGCGGTGACAGGGAGCATGGGTCGGACCTCTCGGTTCATGCCGAGGCGAGGGCGCCGACCGCTCCAGTATCGCGGCGGTCAAACCCCCTCCGTCACACCTTCCGGGGTGGGAGCCGGCGCCGGCCGGCGCATCCGCGCGACCCAGGGTGGGGTCACCGCTGGCGGGACCCGGTGCGCCCCCGGCAGGACTCGAACCTGCGACCGGCGGATTAGAAGGCCGCTGCTCTATCCAGCTGAGCTACGGAGGCTGGGGATCGGAATTGCAGTCGGGAGAACCCTCGGGATAACACCCGTGCGATCCACCCGACTTTGCAGCGCCGACCCGCGGGTCAGTCTAGGGGGTCTTGTCCGCGGACTGTTGCTGCACTTGCGGCAGGCCAGATCCTCCCCGCGTTGCCGCGCCAATCGTCGGTCACGTCCTGCGCCGGTCGGCGGATCCGTGCCAGCGAGCTCATCTGACTGTGCGCCAGCGCGGTGAGCGCAACCGGCCGCCGCACTCCTGGCGCGATCCGGTGCACCGCCCAGATAGACGCGGTGGCACAGCATCGGTCTCACGGGAGCCGCCTAGTAGCCACGATTGGCGTGCGGGTGTCTCGAGTGCGTGCAAGCCTGAGCGCATGGGTCTGTTCTCCCGCCAATCCCGCAATGCCGCCCCGCCCCCGAAGAGCGCCGTCCCGACGACAATCGTGACGGTTGCCTTCCGTGAACTCGGCTCCCGAGATCCACTCAGAAACTTCTCACCCGATCACGGCTACGCGTACACGTGGCCGTTTCCCTTACCGCCGCAGATCGGGCAATGGGCAGTCGCCGACGGTTGGGAGGGAGAGAGCAGCGTGGTCGTGGGCGCGTTGGGAATGCCTGCCCAAGCCAGAGGCATGGAACTGAAGGCGCTAAGCCGCCTGATCTCGCCCCTTGAAGTCGTGGCCGCGCAACAGCGACGCGACTCCCCATCGCACGCGTGGCTGGACCTCGCCCGCCGCGCGGCAGGCCTGCCAGTCGACCGTCCGTTGATCGACCGTGTCCCAGATGGCTTCGATCCCCTGCCGCCCGCTGCCGGTGAAGCAGGGATCAAGGCCGCCGATCACAACGGGAACGTCTGGTGGCGCGCCTACAACCTCTCCGCTGAACTAGGCCGCGATCCTGACGAGGCCCCAACCTTCAAGTCGATCGGGCAGCATTGGTATCGCGAACGCGATCGGCAGTCGAAGGCAGCAGACGAGCGACGCATGGCGCGCACCATCGCGACTATCGACCTCGGTGCCGCAATCCGGGACGTCCGGTCGCGCACTAGGGCCGAGGTTGAAGCCATGACGTTCGCCGGTCAGCCACTTTGGGACTGGCTCAAGCACGCCCAGGCACTCGAAAAGGACGGCCGCGCCGATGAGGCGCTGGCACTGCTCGAGGCCCTGATTATCGCCGCCGAGCAGGAAGCGAGTATCAGCGGGCGGGAGCCAGCGCCCGCATACACGGAGCGAGCAGCGATCATCCATCGCAAGCGACGTGACTATGTCGCCGAGATCGCTGCCGTGGAGCGGTGGATAAATGCCTGCCCTCCGGAGGAGCGCGGCCCTGGCGCGCTGCAGGGCAAGCTGGCCGAGCGGCTCGATCGAGCTCGTGAGCTGGCAGCCAAGAACACCGGATGAATGCCAGACGCGTGGCATCGGTTGCTCGATTTGCCGTGCGCTCGGAGCCGCTGCATTCGTCGCTAGTCGGCGTAAGAATCGCTCGCCTGTTTATTTCGCACTGCGTCGGGGTCTAAGACGATCCGGGGGGCAGCATCCTCGCTCTACAGGTTCTTGACGCCGAATGGAACGTGGACGCTCGGAACCAAGCTCTGCGTTCCTTCAAGGTGCGACATCTGGTCATCGAAGAAGATGTGGGGCTTCAAAATTCCGAGCACAGTGCTCTTCTCCCAACCACCTAGGAAGAAGCCGTCGTTCACTCGCAGACCCCAGGACTTCAAGGACTTGATGGCGCGGGCGTACGCGGGAGCGTTGCGAGCAGTCACGATTGAGACGAACAGGCGTCGCGCATAACGGGCGTCGTCCTTCGCTCTCGCGTCCTCGAGATCTTGGATCCGGTTGATCGCGCCAAGAAGATCCTTCATGGGACCCGGGGGCAGCGGAACCTCAGCCATCGTCGTCTCATGCTCGTGATAGCCCTCTATGCCTTCAGCGGCGTACACCCGTTCCGCGGAGTCATCAGCCAGTACCGCGTCGAAGTCGAACGCGACCCGCAGATCACGGTCCTCGGGATCATCCGCCTCAAGATCCGCCACCGAACCGACGACTTGTCCTGCCGGGAAGCCGAGTTCGGTGGCTTCGGCGACGTCCTTCGGGTTCGCCGACAGGAACAGCTTCATTCCGAACGCCGGTATGTACTTGTACGGCGAGCGCCCCTGCGTGAAGACCGCCCGTGTCATCGGCAGACCGTGGGTCTCGATCGAACGCATGACCCGCGCCCCAGTCTCGGGGTCGTTCCGCGACAGCACGATGACCTCAACGACCGGGGATGGCCCGGTAGCTAAGTCGTTCAGGCCGAGCAACCTCCTGATGAACGGGAACGCAATGCCAGGTGCGAGTTGCTCCTCGTACTGTGCTTCCTGGAACGCCCTGTACTCGTCTTCTCCCTGCTCGTCGAAGACTGCGTGTGACTCAGTCAGGTCGAAGAGCGCGCTCGACGCGACGCCGATAACGAGTGTGTCAGTCCATTGCATGGCCACGCTTCAACCGTACGAGTTCTATGACGACCTGGGATGCAAACCGGCCGAGCGGGTCCTAGTAAGCACGCGGACTCGGCGTGGGTCACCCTCCCGAACATGGGGCTTGTTCGCGTAGGGGTCGCATCCGCGAACGACGAACTCGAAGCCTCCTCTCTGGGATCGTGTCTTTCCGCAGCCTGTTGATGTCTGAGGTGTGACCTAGCCTGCTCGACATGTTCCCGCCGCCAATTGGACCAGAGCTCGCCCCAGACGTCGCCCGACGGCTCGATGACATTTACTTCGCCGCAGACCCCCTCGGATACTTCACAGCGCGTATCTCCAGCCTCCTCAACGGACTGATCTCCGAGCATGTCGACGACGAACCGCAACCGGCTTCGGAGCCATCACAGTTCGATAAGCTGGTTGGTGAGGTCGCCAAGACATACCGCAGCCCCACCTTGCAGGCCCGCAGATTACAGACCGCTATCGACGCCTTCGCCGTCCGCCACCACGCCGCCGAGACGCTTCTCCGTCTGGCCTACGTTCTTATCCGGCGCCGCAACGGTCTCGGGAGACCGAGCGTCTGGGCAGACGTGGAAGCCACCCCCACCGCCATGGGTGATGTTTTGAAGGGTATTCGCGAAGGCTTCAGCATTAACGCCGATAGGTGGGAGCAGTTCCGCGACCTCGTGTACCCGGCCGATGCGACCAACAGAGACGATCCGAACATCATCTCGGGTGTCACTACGTTCGCGGAGTGGTTCAACTTCTCCATTCAGTTGTTTGAGCAGGGTCCACTTGACGTATCTGCGGCGCACAACAAGTTCAAGCACGGTCTGGGCGTTCGCATCCGCGACGACTACCTCGTCACTTTGGTGACCGGCGGTCCCGACGAGCGCGGATACATACCGCAATCCGCTCTTAAAGGGGACGGAGCAGTCAACCTCTTCGACCGCACCGTGCTGCAGTTTCTCGCCACCCCCGGGCCACGCAAGCAAGGATCTGCACTGGAGAGCACCACCCTACGGCTGAGTCCCGATGTTCTCCTGGCCCAAGCAGCTCTCATCGCACACACCTACGCTGCGATGTTTTGCATCGCAGCGAAGGCGCACTTCAACGCCCGCAGCAACCGTCACGATGTCGATGCCGGTGACGACTGTCAGGAGTCTCCTGTTTTGACATACCCGGGCCTGCTGGTCAACGGGCCACTTCCCGAGCACATCACCATCGGCAAGGCGCTGGTGGGCATGAGGCAACCACTGACCCAGCGCCAAGACCGAAGCGACGCACGTGAGGCCGCTCTGTTCTACGCTGACGGCTCTTGGCAGACGTTTAAGGTCACCGGGCCCGCCAGGACTGGGCGCGTGGTCGACGGTTGAACGTGTCGAGCAGTCTGTCCCTGCTCTAGGCAAGTTGGGTCTGCTGCACGGATAGGTGACACCTTGACCTGCCCGGTCGGTTGGTCACCTGATCGGCTGAGGAGTCGAAGGCAGCCGCAGGAAGAGCGGCCGTTGTCCCGAAGTCGTATCCCGGGAATGGCAGTCCTTGTCGGGCAGCGCGGCGCCTTGTTTGCTAGACACGGCGCGCGCTCGTGCTGGTCCCGGCTCAGCGCCACGGTTCCAGGCTGTCCGGTGGGCGTACGTCGGCCGCCGCAGCGCCCGCCAGGGGCTGGGGCCCCGCCGTCAGGAGGCGGTGGTGCTGCCAGGCCCAGTGCACGAGCAGCCCGGCGGCCACCGATCCGAGCGAACCGAGCGCGAGGTCGCCCAGCGTGTCGGCGTACCGGTCCACGTTGCCCGAAGTGCTGAGGAACGCGTAGTACTCGGCGATCTCCCAGGCGAGCGCCGCGGTGACGCCGAAGGCGAGGGAGCGCTCGAGCACCTGTCCCAGGGTCGCGCGTGGCGGCAGGGTGAGGAGGATGAACGCAGCGGTCAGCACGCCGGTGTTGACGAAGTGCATGATGTCGTCGAACCACCGGAAGCTGTCGTAGAGGTCCATCCGGTTGCCCAGCGTGTCCGTGAAGCAGGTCAGGGTCGCCATCAGGTCCACGACCCACGGGAACGTCATCCGGCGACGCCATCGCAGGAACCAGGCGGCCGGGATCACGAACGCCATCAGCGGATAGCCGACCGCCCGGGCGGTGGCGCCCTTGCCCTCGAGGTGGCCGAGCTCGGGGTGCCGGATCGCGGTGAACAGCAGGACCAGGAGGAAGGCCTTGGCCGTCACGTTCAGGACGATGACGGGTCCCGGAACATGGGGCCGGACCGGGACCGAGGTGACGTGGCTCACGCAACCACGCTAGCGGGATCGACGAACCGCCAGCGCTGAGCGGGCCGTCGTCGTCGGTCTAGCACCGTCGGTGGAAGGCGATCTTCCCGCCGGGCAGGGTCCGGGTCTCGTACGCCGGGTCGTGGGCGCGGGCGTGGTGGCGGGGGCAGAGCAGCCGGCCGTTGGTCAGACTCGTGTCGCCGCCCAGGTGCCAGGGGATGACGTGGTGGCCGTGACACAGTCCCGGTGGCCAGTCGCAGCCCTCCGCGGTGCAGCCGCCGTCACGCAGTGCCATCGCGATCCGCTGGGCCTTGGTGAAGAGCCGCCGGGTGCGGCCCACGTCGAGGGGCTGACCGGCGCCGTCGAGGACGGCGGGGACGATCCCGGCCTGACAGGCCAGCCGCCGGGCCTCGCTGGCGGAGATGGTCTCGCCGGTGTGCAGCTGCGCGGCCCGCAGTCCGCCGACCAGCGACTCCATCTCCATCGTGACCACGATCGTCGCGGCCGTCCCGCCAGCGTCGGGGAGCCGGTCGGTCGGGTAGCGCTCGAGGTACTCGCAGAACGCCTGGCCCATCCGCTCCGGACCCGGCCGCCGCTCGGCTGACGTGCCGGCGCCGTTCACCGCGTGCTGGTGCTTCGGGGCCGCGAGCGCGAGGAGCGCGGTGCGGAGCATTGCCGCGTGGTGGGTCGGGATCGTGAACCGGCCGTGGGTCTTGCCGTGCCCGTCATCAGTCATCGTGAGCCGGGCGGCAGCCCGGGCCGCGGCCTCCTCTCGTTCCAGCCGGGCGGCCTCAACGGCGTCGGCGTGCTCGGGGGCGATGACCTCGATCAGCCGCTTGCCCAGTCTGCGTAGCGCGATGGCGTCGTGATGGCGCGCCTGGCCGAGGAGGAACTCCTCGGCCCGTAGTCGAGTGTCCCCGTCGACGTACTCCGCAGGCAGGTCGTCGACCGCGTCCACGACCACCTGCGCCTGATCGAGATGGACCCGGCCGGTGGCCAGCGCCTCCCGGACCGGGTCGTGGCGCGGGGTGTCCAACGACCGGGCCAGCCGCATCATGCGGTGGGTCTCGGGGCGGGTCAGCCGGGCCTCGTGGGCCCACCAGTTCGCCGTACTCGTCGCACCCACCGTGCCACCCACCTCGACGGTGTGGGCGTGGGCCGCGACCCGGAGCCGCAGCTCCTGGAGCCGGGCGATCTCGGCGGTCAGGTCCAGCAGCGCGGCCCCCGCCTCGGCGGCGTCCAGCGACCACACCGGGGCGTCCGCAACGACGTCCAGCGCCTCGTGCACGCACGCCACCGCCCGGGCCACCGGGTGCCCGGACCGGGGTGCGAACGCTGCCGTCATGTGACCTACTACACCACCGACCGCCGACAGTTCTGATCGCCTGTTTGCCCAGGTCAGACCCCCTGTGGACAACAACCCGGCGGGACCAGTCGGGTCGGCAACCGGCGCGACCAGAACGGCCGGGTCGGCGCCACGGGCGCGACCAGAACTGCCGGGTCGGCGCCCATCCACCGACCAGAACTGCCGGGTCGGCGTCAGGGGGCCGCGGGGAGCTGGCGCTTGTGCATCGTGCGGCCGTAGGCGGCTTCGATCACCGTGGCCACGTCCTCGCCCACGTCCTGCCCGGTCAGGTAAGCGTCGATCTGGGCGTAGGTGATCCCGTAGGCGACCTCGTCCGGAAGGCCCGGGCGGTCGTCCTCGAGGTCGGCCGTCGGCGTCTTCTCGACCAGCGCGGCCGGGGCCCGCAGGAACGTGCCGAGCGCGCGCACCTGGGACTTGGTCAGCCCGGCGAGCGGGGTGACGTCGCAGGCCCCGTCGCCGTGCTTGGTGAAGAACCCCATCACCGCCTCCGCGGCATGGTCGGTGCCGACCACGAGCGAGGAGGCGTGGGCGGCGACGGCGTACTGGGCGATCATCCGCGCCCGGGCCTTCACGTTGCCGCGGTTGAAGTCCTCGGCGGCCCGGGTCACGGGCGGGAGCACCCCGGCGATGCCGTCGGTGACGGCGTCCTGCATCGCGTCGACCGAGGCGCCGATGTCGACGGTGACCGTGCGGTCGGGGGCGATGAACGCCAGCGCGGCCTGGGCGTCCGCCTCGTCACGCTGGGAGTGGTAGGGCAGCCGGACGGCGGTGAACGCCGCCCCGGCGCGGCGGCAGGCCTCCTGCGCCAGCTTGCCGGCCACCGTCGAGTCGACCCCGCCGCTGATCCCCAGCACGTAGCCGCCGGCCCCGGACCGGGCCAGGTAGTCGGCGAGGAACCCGATGCGCCGCTCGGCCTCGGCCTGCGGATCGATGGACTCCGCGACGCCGAGCGCGTCGATGATCTCCTGCTGCCGGGTGCTCATGAGGGGTCCTCGGTCTCGGTCGGGTCGGGGCTGCCAGTGCTGTTGCCAGTGCTGTGGTCCGTGCGCACGAGGGTCCCGGTGTCCAGCCGGCCCTCGTACAGCCGGCCGCGGTAAGGCCGCATGATCGGGGGGTGGAGCGACGCCGCGCCGCCGGCTCGCAGCAGCGTGCTGGGAGCGCCGCCGGCGGGGCCCGAGGGGCGCTTGTCGTCGAGCTCCTCGACGAAGCCGTGGGACTTGGACACCTTGCGGTGGAAGTTCGAGGCCGGGAGCTTGGTGTCCCAGACGATGTCGTAGACCCGGCGCAGGTCGCCCTTGGTGAACGTCGGCTCGCAGAACGCCGTCGCCAGCGTCGTGTACTCGAGCTTCGCGGCGGCCCGCTCGAGGGCGTCGGCGAGGATCCGGGCGTGGTCGAAGGCCAGCGGGACCTGCTCCTCGACCAGGTCCCGGACCGCCCAGAACCGGGCGTCCTCGGCGTCGGAGCCGAACGTCGGGGTCTCCAGGTGGGGGATCATCGCGAGGTAGGCCACCGAGATGATCCGGCCGCGCGGGTCGCGGTGCGGGTCGCCGTAGGTCTGGAGCTGCTCGAGGTGACCGCGCGGGCTGGTCATCCCGGTCTCCTCCTGCAGCTCGCGCAGCGCGGCCTCGTACAGCGTCTCGTCCGGCTCCACGAAGCCGCCGGGCAGCGCCCACCTGCCCCGGTACGGGAACCCCTTGCGCTTGACCAGCGGCAGGCTCAGCTCGCCGTTGCGGATGGTGAGGACGATGATGTCGGCCGTCGTGAACGTGCTCGGGTACGCCGAGGGGTCGTAGCCGCGCAGGTATTCGGCCTCCTCCTCGCTCTCGGGGACGTACGCCGGCAGCCGGTCGGTCGGGGACATGGTGGGTTCCTCAGCGGTGGATGGTGCGGTCGTCGGTCCCATGGTGCCCGGGTCCCGGTCCGCTCAGCGGTCCAGGCCGTGGCCGGTGCGGATCTCCTCGGCCCCCGCCGAGCGCATCTCCGCGCGGGCCGCGGCGCCGAGCTCGGCGGTCACCGGGACTGTCAAGTCGACCAGGAGCCGGGTGCGCAGCCCGGCCCGCACGGCGTCCAGCACGGTCTCCTTGACGCAGTGGCTCTCCGCGATGCCGCACACGTCGACCGCCTCCACCCCGCGCTCGCGCAGCGCCTCGGCGAGCGGGGTGCCGGCCTGGTCGGTGCCGTCGAAGCCGGAGTACGCCGCGGCGTACGCGCCCTTGTGGATCGTGAGGTCCGCGCCGCCGAGAGTCGCCAGCGCCTCGGCGGTCGCGGGGTGGATCTCGGCGTTCTCGGTGCCGGCGACACCGTGCGCGGGCCAGCTGTCGACGAAGTCGGGGGCGTCGGAGAAGTGCGCCCCGGGGTCGATGTGCCGGTCCTGGGTGGTGACGACGAGCTCGTAGTCGGGGCGGGACGCGTGGAGGTACGCGGCGACGGCCGCTGCAACCTCGTTGCCGCCCTCGACGGGCAGCTCCCCGCCCTCGCAGAAGGTGGGCTGGACGTCGACGATGATCAGGGCGGTGCTCGGGGCGATGGGCAGAGTGGGCATGGGAGTGATCCTCTCGGGAGTGGGTCAGGCGCTGAGGGCGGCGGGGCCGTCGGTGATGTCCAGGGCGGCGGGGTCGAGCTCGGCCAGCGCCCGCCGGTGGAGCGCGCGGCTCTGCTCGAGCGTCGGCCGGTGCAGGCGCACGCCGTCGGCGTACACGAGGACCTGCAGGTCGCGGCCGGGAGCCTGCGGGGTGCGCACGGCGTCCTCGGGCAGCACCTCCTCGCGGGTGGCGATGCCGTTCTCGTTGAGCAGGCGGCGCGCGGTCTTGCGACCGCCGACCGAGGCCTTGCCGGGTGCGTTCTTCGCGACCGGACGCAGGTCGCGGTCGGTCTCGTCGGGGGAGATGGCGACCAGCTTGTAGACCATCGAGGCCGTCGGGTGCCCCGACCCGGTCACCAGGCGGGTGCCGACGCCGTAGACGTCGACGGGGGCGTCGGCGAGGTCGCCGATGCGGTACTCGTCCAGGTCGCCGGTGAGGACCACCCGGGCGCCGGTGGCGCCCAGCTCGTCGAGCAGGCGCCGGGCGCGGACCGCCTCGACCTCCAGGTCGCCGGAGTCGATGCGGACGCCGCCGAGGCCGGTGCCGGCGACGGCGACCGCGTTGCGGATGCCCTGCTCGGTGTCGTAGGTGTCGACGAGCAGCGTGGTCGAGCGTCCGAGCGTGGCGACCTGGGCCGCGAACGCCTCGGTCTCGGTGTCGTGGGCCAGCGTGAACGCGTGGGCGCTGGTGCCGACGGCCGGCACGCCGTACCGGTAGCAGGCCTGCAGGTTGCTGGTGGCGTCGAAGCCGGCGACGTACGCCGCGCGGGCCGCGGCCACGGCCGCCTCCTCGTGGGTGCGGCGCGAGCCCATCTCCAGCAGCGTGCGGCCGCCGGCGGCGTTGACCATGCGGGAGGCGGCGGAGGCGATCGCGACGTCGTGGTTGAGGATCGAGAGGATCAGCGTCTCCAGCAGCACGCACTCGCCGAAGGTGCCCTCGACGCGCAGGACCGGGGAGCCGCCGAAGTACAGCTCGCCCTCGGGGTAGGCGTGGATGGTCCCGGTGAAGCGGTAGCCGGACAGCCACTTCGCGGTCGGGATGTCGATGACCTCGCGCTCGAGCAGCGAGAGGACCTGGTCGGGGGAGAAGGTGAACGCCTCGACGGCCTCCAGGATCCGGTCCAGCCCGGCCACGACGCCGTAGCGGCGACCGCGGGGCAGGTGCCGGGCGAAGGCCTCGAAGACGCAGTGCCGCTGCGCGGTCCCGTTGGCGATGGCCGCGCGCAGCATCGTCAGCTCGTACTGGTCGGTGAGCAGGGCCGTGCTGGCGGCGGGAGCGACGTCGGGGAGCCGGCGTCCGGCCGGAGCGGCGATCGTGGTGGGCATCGGGGCCTCCTACGGGTTGATGTCATGATGACAATAACTAGATACTGTCAATCTGACAATAACCTCGCGGAAGTTCGCTGGCGTGTCCTGCGTCACGCCCCCGAACGACAGTCGCCCTCCCCGCTCCAGGGAGCGGGGAGGGCGACTGGTCGAGCGGCTTGCCTTAGAGAAGCCGTCCGCAGTTCGGCCACGGGGAGCGGCCGCGCTGGGAGTAGAGGATCTTGGCGCGGTGGGTCTGCTCGCCGGCGGCGGCCTGGTGGGGCATGCCCTTGCCGCCGACGCCACGCCAGGTGGCGACGTTGAACTGGTAGAGCCCGTAGTAGCCGGCCGGGTTGACCGCGCGCGGGTTCCCGGAGGACTCGCAGTTGGCGAGCGCGCCCCAGTTCAGGTGGCCGGTGCCGGGCACGGAGCGTGCCTTCGTGCCGACCAGGACCCGCCGCGGGGCGGGCTGCTTGACGACGCGGCGCTTGACGGTGGTGTCGAAGCGCTCGCTGTTGCGGGTCCAGCGCACGATCCGCACCTGGCGGACGCCGTGGCGGCCCTGGGCGACGACCTTGCGCTTGCCGGGGGCGAGCTTGGTGGTCTTCCGGGTCACGGTGCGCGGCTTGATCTCGTGCCGGGCGACCTTGACGTGGGCCTTGATCCGGATCACCTTCACGGTGTCGGCGTCGCGGACCCGCTTCTTGCTCTGGGCCCGGACCTTGTCGCCGTTGCGGCGCAGTGCCACCTTGTCCAGGCGGCTGACCCGGACGCCGGCGCCGCGCGCGACCGCGACGGGGCGGGTGGCGGTGGTCGTCACGATTCGGGCGGGCTCGGTGCCGACGACCAGCCGGACCTGCTTGCCGGCGTCGGCGGTGGATGCGGGGGCCGGTGCGGCCGGCTCCTCGGCGTACGCCGGGGCGGAGCCGAGGGAGAGGGTCGCGGCGACGGCGACGACGATCGCGGGGACCGGGCCGAGCCGGCCGCGGCTGCGGCGGTCGCTGGTGCTGGTGGTGCTGGTTGAGCTGTTGGTCGTGCTGCTGGTGGTGGTGCGGGACGTATGTCGGACGCGCAAGAGTCAGACCTCGTTCGGTGGGGACACCTGGCGGCTGCCAGGCCGGACGGAAGGCCATGGCGAGCGTCGTGCACCCGGCTCACGGCACAGTCTTCGAACGTAGCGCGGCGGACCTAGCCGACCGGCGGTTGCGGATCAGCTGCCGTCGGGCTCCGCCAGGGGCGCGTACAGGCTCAGGTAGCGCTCGTGCGCCGCGGTCACGGCGCTCCGGTCCCCGGTGGCGAGCAGGTCGAGCAGCAGCCCGCGGACGACCGCGATCCCGAGCCGCGCGTCGACGGCGGCGTTCTGCTCGTCCCCGGTGGCTGTCGCGAACATGCCGGTCAGCGGCTCGAGCCACTCCTCGACGGAGGCCTGCGGGAGGGCTGCCGTGGCCCCGCGGCCCTGGAGCCCGGCGGCGTACAGCTCGAAGAAGAGCCGCTCGTGCGGCCCGGTCTCCGGAGCGGAGAGCTCCTGCCACAGCACCCGGGCGGCGGCGATGGGGTCGGGGTGCTCGACGGCGAGCTTGGCCCGCCGCTCCCGCTGGTGTGCCTCGACCTCCTGCACGACCGCGACCAGCAGGCCGTCCAGGGAGCCGAAGTGGTAGATGACCATGCGGTGGCTGGTGCCGATGGCCTCGGCCAGGCGGCGCAGGGTCCACCCGCTGCTGCCCTGCTCGGCCATCAGCTCGACGGTCGCGGTCAGCAGACGCTGTCGGGGGCTCGCTGCCTGCGACCCTGCCTTCGACCCCGCCTCCAACCCGGCCTCCGACCCTGGGGTCCCTTCGGTCTCCGGCACGCCGTCAGGGTAGTTGACGCTCATCGCAGGTCGCGGGCGACAGCCGCCTCGCTCGCCTGCTTCAGGCCGTTGATCTCCTGGTCCACGTAGCGGGCGGTACGGCGCATGGTGAGGGCGCCCACCAGTCCGGCCATCGGCCCGGTCTGCCGGACGGCGAACCGCACCTCGACCTTCCTGCCGTCCGCGCGGGGCTCCAGCCAGTGGTCGGCGTACGTCGCGACGCCGCCGATCCGGGCCCACCAGCGGAAGTGCCGCATCGGCGTGACCTCGTCGATGGTCCAGGTCATCGCCGGCATCCGCGGCTGGCGCATCTCCACGCTCGTGCCCACCGCCAGCCCGGTGCCCGCGAGGAGTGTCACCTTCTTGATGGACGGGGTCCAGTCGGGCATCCGCTCGACATCGGCGAGCAGCCCCCAAACGGTGGTGATCGGCGCGTCGATGCGGGTTCTCGTGCGGTACTGCGTCGCCATGGTGGCCTCCGGTGAAAGGTGGGTTCGGGTCAGCTGCTGGGGGAGGGGGACGTCGTTCGGATCCGGCCGCGCGCCACCGCGCAGACCGCCCACTCGCCGTCGATCCGCGTGGACACCGTGCAGTCGCAGATCGCCTGGCGATCGCTGCGGTGCCGCACCTCCGCCTCGGCGCGCAGGACGTCGCCCCGGGCCGGCGCCAGGTAGTCGATAGTCATCGACGCCGTGAGCACCCGGGCTCCGAGCACCGAGCCGCCGGCGAAGGTCATCGCGTTGTCGGCGCTGTAGGCGACCAGGCCGCCGTGCGCGAAGCCGTCCTGCTGTCGGTGCTCGGGGCGCAGGGGGATCTCGAGCGTCGCCCGGCCCTCGTCGAACCGGGACAGCCGGGCTCCCAGGAGTCGGCTGAACGGCTGCGCGCCGAGGACCTGGCTCGCCTCGTCGTACGTGGGGGAGGTGCTCATCAGCGGGTCGTCCGGATCGCCGGTCCCGACGCCCACGGCGTCGGGTCTGCGGGACGTCGGCGACCGGCCTGCCAGCGCCTCTCGATGCCGCGCAGCAGTGCCGGATAGACCACCCAGTGGCGCAGTGGCTTGATCAGCGCGAGGTAGACCCGTCCGAGCAGCCCGTTGGGGCGGACCAGCACCGCCATCTGGCCCCGGTGCCCCCCGGCCCCGTCCGGGACCCAGCCGAGGTGCATGACCGTGTGGACCGTGTGGTTCGCCATCTCGGCGGCCCACTCGTCGCTCGTCTCGTACAGCGTGGAGAACGGCACGCCGGAAAGCTCGCGGCCGGGCGGTGCGTGCCGCAGATCGTCGGGGAGCCGGTCGCGCAGCGATGCGACCCGGGCGCCGACCCCGGCGTCCGGACGGTCCCAGCGCAACGCCCGGCCGATCGCCCAGCGCGCGTTCCACAGGGCGCGCACGACGGCTGGCGCGCTGTCGGGGAAGTCGTCGTCGACGAAGGCGTCGAGCAGCGTGGCGAAGTCCGCGTCCGAGCCGTGGGTCTCGATGGCCCACACGTCCTCGAGCGCGAAGTCGGGCGCGACCGTGTGGATCAGCCAGGGCCGGACCTGGTGGGCGGCGGGGAAGAGTCTTCGGGTGGGCTTCATCGTTCGCCTCGCTGCTCTCGGTGGATGGCGGGCGCGGACGGCCCGTTCGATCGAATGTACCATTTGGTACGCCGGGCGGTTCGCCGTCGGCGGAACCCGGGACCGGCACCGATGGCCCTAGGTTCTCGGCCATGATCGTGTGGCTCAACGGGGCGTTCGGTGCGGGCAAGACGACGACGAGCGGCCGGCTCGTGACGCTCAGCGACCGGCTGCGTGCCTTCGACCCCGAGTGGGTCGGCTACCTGCTCGCCACCAACCTGGCCGACCACGAGGTGAGCGACTTCCAGCACTACCCGTCCTGGCGCCGGCTCGTCCCGGTGGTCGCGGACGAGCTGGTCCGGGTCACCGGGCAGCATCTCGTCGCCGCGCAGTCGGTGCTGGTCGAGGAGTACTGGCAGGAGATCCGCGCCGGACTGGCCGGGCTCGGGCACGACGTCTTCCACGTGGTCCTGGACGCCGACGCCCAGACCCTGCACGCCCGCATCGACGCCGACCAGGACGAGCCGGAGCGGATCCGGCCCTGGCGGCACCGGCACGTGGACGCCTACCAGACGGCGCTCGACTGGCTCGCTCCGAGCGCCGACCTGGTGATCGACACCGGCACCCACGGCGCTGCGGACGTCGCGCGGCAGATCCACCTGGCCGTCGCGCCGCGCCTGTGAGGCTGGCGGCGGGGGCGGGGCCGCGAGGGGGCTATCGGGCGGCCAGCTCCCGCCACCGCCGCCCGCCGTCACGGGAGACGTACAGCTGGTCCGCGGTGCCGGGCTGGGCGTAGACGGCGACCCCGTCCGCGGTCGTGTCCATCGCGACCTGCCGATAGGTGCCCGGCTCGTTCCTGGCCGTGAACGGGGCGCCGACGCGCGCCGGGGCCAGGCGGGCCCAGTCCGGGCCCGCGCTGAGGTACAGCCCCAGCGGCCGGGCGCTGGGCCGGTGAAGGCGGTCGTCGCTCCAGGCCTCGATGCCGGCCAGCAGGCGGCCGTCCGGCAGGACGGCCGCGCCCGTCAGGTAGGCCCGGGGCTCGCCCGGCAGATCGACGCTCTCCCAGCTGGCGCCCCCGTCCTGCGAGCGGTGCAGCCGCTCGAACGGGAAGAGCGTCGCCCCGTCCCCACCCTCGACGAGGGCCAGGACGCCGGGCCGCGCGGTCGGCACCGGCGCCAGCAGAGCGCCCGGCTCCGTCGCGAGCACCTCGTCGCGCCAGCTGGCCCCACCGTCGGACGACCACACAGCACGGCTCGTCCTCGCCGGCCCGCCGGGAACGACGCCCAGCAGCGTGCCGTCCGGCTGGTGCGCCAGCGAGACCGTCCCGCGCGGGGTCGGCACCCGGTGCATCCGGGCGGTACGTGGATCCAGCGCCCGAGGCTGCCCGTCGGGAGTGGGCACGAGCGTCTCGCGGTCCGTCACCGGCCCGCGCGTGCCGTCGTCGCGGACCGGGACCGTGCGGCCGTCGGTGTGCACCACCAGCTGGGCCCGCCGGCTCCAGCCGACGTAGAAGGCCCGGCGAGAGAGGGCGGCGAGGGTCGGCTGGGCGCCCCTCGGCACGGCCGTGACCCACCTCGTCCGGAAGCCGTCGCCGGTCACCGCGATCGACCGCTGGCTGCGCTGGCAGCCGTCGTCCAGGCACACCTGCCACACGGTCGCGCGAGCCGCCGCGCTGCCCGGGGCCACGACCAGCTCGAGCAGCTGGGCCTCGGGGTGGTCGACCACCGAGTCGGCGGACAACTGCTGGGCGGGGGCGCCCGTCACGGCCGCCGGCGTCGGCCCGGGCGGGGGCGGCTCGGGAACCCCGTGGGAGCCGGCACCGCTTCCGAGGCTCGCGACGGCCACGGCGGCCACGGCCGCGGCCGTGAAGAGCGCACCCGCGAGGACAGCAGTTCGTCCGAGCCGTGGCGTCCACCGGGACACGCGGCCGGGGCCGTGGGGGTGGGTCATCGCCAGGCCTTCGGGGGTAGGGGCACGTGCGGGCCGCCGGTGGACTGCGGACGACCGTAGGGCATCGCGGACCCAGCCGCGACGGATTCCGGCAAGCCCCCCCGGGGACGTCGTCCACGTGGAACGGCCGTCAGGCCCCGGTCGCGGCCGCCAGGGCGGCTGTCGTCAGGAGTCGCTGCCGGCGGGCGCGGCGCGGTTCGCCGGGGCGGTGCCGAGATCGCCGTCGGTGGCCGCCCACAGGGCCTCGGCGAGCTGCCGCTGGGCGGTCATCGCATAGGTGTTGCCGACGTGGGAGCCGGACCGGTAGACCATCACGTTGCCGACCAGCGGGGGACAGGTGTCCTCGTCGGGGCAGACGGTGTCGGTCAGGTCGAGCAGCTCGACGCCCGGGACGCGCTCGGCGGCGGCGCGCTGCGCGGGCGCACCGGAGCGCTGGATGCCCGTCTGCTTGGGAAAGGTGCAGGCGGTCAGGTTGTCGAGGTTGTCGGCGATGCACTCGGTGACCTGCAGGCCCGGTGAGGGGTTGTCGAGGATGGCGAGCACCGGCACCCCGCTGTCCTCGAGGGTCGACCAGTAGTCGCTGAGGCCGTCGACCAACGCGTCGAAGGTGGCGTCCTCCTCGGTCTCCCCGCCCGGCGGGAGCGCGTCGTCGGCCCGGGTCGAGGTCAGCACGTAGTCCGGCTGCAGCTCGATCAGCTCGTCGATCACCTGCTCGCGCCACTCGTTGCACGACGGCTTGGGCTTGCCCTGGTGCAGGGTGGGGGCGTTGGCGAACGTGCAGCCGTTCTTCACCATCAGCAGCACCCGCCACCCCGCGCCGCGCGCGAGCGCGTCCACCGGGCCGGTCCACTGCGCCGCCTTGGAGTCGCCGACCAGGGCGATGGTGCGCTCGCTGTCGACGTCGCCGAGCTCGCAGCGCCGGACCTCGGAGTCGGTGAGCCCGACGATGCAGTCGGTCTCGGTGTAGACCGCGGGAGTGTCGCTCACGGCGTCGTCGAGCGGCGAGGGGCGCATGCTGTCGACCGAGCGCACCTGGGACCAGCGGGTCCGCTGCGCGTCGCGCTCGAGCAGGGCCGCCGCCCCGGGGGCCTCCCCGGCCGAGGCCCGGTCCACCGGCGACGCGAGCGTGACCGAGGTGATCACCGCGGCGCCCGCGACCGCCGAGGCCGCCGAGACCACCAGCCCCATCGACAGCGCCGCGCGGGTCGAGCGGACCAGGCGGCCGCGCCGGATCGGGTTCTCCACGAAGGTGTAGGACAGCCATGCCGGGATCAGCGACAGGACGGCCGCCAGCACCGTCCAGCGGATCCGGTGCTCGCCGGCGAGGGCATCGGCGGCCACCACGAACGGCCAGTGCCACAGATAGATCGAGTACGACAGCCCGCCGATCCACACCGCCGGCGCGATGCCGAGGAGCCGGTGCGGGCCCCAGGGCACGGCCCGGGAGGCCGGGCCGGCGCCGGCCAGGATCAGGGCGGCGGTGCCGAGCACCGGCAGCGCCGTCGCGGTGCCGGGCCAGGTGGTCGCGTCGTCGAGGACCAGCGCCGCCGCGGCGATGGCGGCCAGCCCGACCCACCCCAGCAGGGCCCGCAGCGCCCCGCGCAGCTGCTGGAGCCGGGGCAGGCCCAGCGCCAGCAGCGCCCCGACCCCGAGCTCCCAGGCGCGGGTGGTGGAGACGAAGAACGCCAGACCGGGCTGGACCTCCGCGTAGTACACGGCGAAGGCGAAGGAGCTGATGGTCACCAGCGTCAGGAGCGCCACCGCGGCGGCCCGCCACCGGGCCCGGGCCAGCAGCACCAGGGCTGCGAGCAGGCACGGCCAGACCAGGTAGAACTGCTCCTCGACCGCCAGCGACCAGAAGTGCTGCACGGGGGAGGGGCCGAGGTCGGCGTTGAGGTAGTCGACCTCGCGGTAGGCCAGCCGCCAGTTCACGACGTACGTCGCGGCGCTCACGATGTCGCCGCCGAACTCGCGCCGGCTGGTCACCGGAAGCACCAGCCAGGTCAGCACCGCGCAGAACGCGAGCACGAGCGTGCCGGCGGGCAGCAGTCGCCGGGCCCGGCGCGCCCAGAAGGCGGGCAGGCTGATCCGCCCGGTGCGGTCCACCTCGCGGACCATCAGCGAGGTGATCAGGAAGCCGGAGATCACGAAGAAGACGTCGACGCCGACGAAGCCGCCCGGCACCCAGGGCAGCCCGGCGTGGTACAGCAGAACGGTCCCGATGGCGATGGCCCGCAGGCCCTCGATGTCGGGACGGTAGGTGGGTGCAGATGCCGAGTCACCTGGTCGCATGACTGGCCTCATGCTGTCACGATCTGTCGCCGGATCGGTGGCATGCGACGAGCATCGGCTGGGGTGCGTCGAAACGCTCGGCTAATCTCGGCTGCTCTCCTCCAACTTCGGTATGTCCGCCCCCCGGCCCCCCACCTACGGAGCACCCCCATGACCGGATCGGTCCTCGTCCGCCTCGCCGCGCCGATGCTCACCGGAGCGCTCGGCCTGGGCCTGCTCGCGGCCTCCCCGGCCGGCGCGGCCCCGCTCGCCCCGTCGTCGTCGGCGGCGTCGTCGGCGGCGTCGTCGGCGTCGTGGTCGGCCCAGCAGGCCGCCGAGCGCGCGGACGCTCGCGCGAAGCAGCGCAACCCCACCGGCCGGGCCGCGGGCAGTCCCGCGAACGGCTCCGGGTTCCTCAAGGTGAGCCTGAGCAACGTCGAGGGCAACCGGATCCGGGTCTCCTGGAAGCGGCCCACGAAGGCCAAGAAGATCAAGCGGTTCGTGGTGCGCACCTCCGGCAACCGGCAGAAGTACAACACCGTGCGGGGCTTCAAGGTGAAGCGGACCAAGCAGTCGGTCGTGGTCCCGCACAACGTCAACGCGACGCCGGCGTCGGGGAACTTCACGTTCGTGCAGGTCCTGGTCAAGCGCACCAACGGGCGGACCGGCAACAGCCCCACCAAGTGGATCCAGGCGTCGCTCGGGGCGGAGTGCCCGGCCGGGCCGCAGGTCAAGGTCGGGACCTTCAACGTCCGCGGCTGGCGCCACGACAAGAAGCTCGGCGCGGGGTTCACCTGGCAGCACCGGGGTCCGCGCGTCGTCTCGACCATCCTGCGCAGCGGGTCCGGCGCGGTCGCCCTGCAGGAGGCCGGCAGCAACGGGGGCCAGGGCTACGGCCCCCAGCGCCAGTGGCAGTGGATCGTCAGCCGGCTCAACGCCGCCGCGGGGTCCTCCGGCCAGTGGCGCGCCGCCTCCGACGACCCGTACTCCGAGGGTGGCCGCGGCTACGTCGGGACCCGGCTGATCTACGACGCCGCCCGCTTCGACCAGCTGGGCACGGGCGTCGCCAGCGTCACCGACCCCAGCGGTGTGCCGAACGCGTGGACGCCGTGGGTCCAGCTGCGCGACCGCGCCAGCGGCCGGGCCTTCCACCTGGTCTCGGTCCACCTCATGGTCGGCGAGAGCCGCAAGGCCTACAAGATCCGGGGCCGGCAGACCCAGAAGGTGATCGCGCTGGCCCGGAGCCTGGCCGCCGGGGGCGGGCAGGTCTTCGTCGCGGGCGACTTCAACTCCACCGTGAACACCAAGCCGAGCAACAACGTGCACCGCGCGATGCTCGCGGCCGGGTTCTACGACGCGTTCGCGACCCGGAACCTGGTGAACTCCAAGTACGGCACCGGCCACGGGTTCAACTTCCCGGTCCGACCCTCGCCGTACCGCCGCGACTACGTGATGAGCCTCGGCCCGGTCCAGGGTTCCTGCGGCCTGTGGAACATGGCCTACCGGCACAAGAAGGACGTCGCCTCCGACCACTTCATGCAGGTGGCCACGCTGCCGCTGGGCTGACCCGGCGGCAGCGCGGCACCCCCTGATGTCGCGCGGTGTCGAGCGGGGTCGAGCGTGTCGCTCAGACGGGCACGTGCTCGGCGGCGACGTCGAGGACCCAGGTGACGCCGAACCGGTCGGTCAGCATCCCGTAGAGCGGTGCCCAGCCGGCGGGCGCCAGCGGGACGACGACAGTCGCTCCGGCGGCCAGCCGGTGCCAGTACGCCGCGACCTCCTCGGCGTCCTGGCCCCGCACCGAGACGAAGTACGGCGCCTGGCCCGGGCTCCACGGCCGTGAGGACGGCACGTCGTAGGCCATCACGTGGAAGCCGTCGCCGGAGACGACCTGGCCCCACATGACCTGGTCGGCCTCGTCGGGGCGCTCGACGCTGTGAGCGTCCTGGTAGGTGACGGCGACCAGGTCGCCGCCGAACACGGACCGGTAGAACTCCAGCGCGGCGCGGGCCTGGCCGCGGAAGTTGAGGTGGGGGACGGTGCTGATGGTCATGGACGTTCCTCTGTTGTCCTGCGGGTCTAGGGACCCGGGTCGGTCGCGGCCGGTCGGCCTGCTGCTCCGACACTGCCGGTAGTAACGGACAGGATGTGTCCTGTACTTCGGGCACTCTGGAGCCATGGCGACGACCTCCGGACGACTGCTGGCGCTGCTGTCCCTGCTCCAGTCGCGCCGCGACTGGCCCGGCCAGCTGCTGGCCGAGCGACTCGAGGTCAGCGAGCGCACGGTGCGCCGTGACGTGGAGCGGCTCCGGGAGCTCGGTTATCCGATCGGGGCCGTCAAGGGTCCCGACGGCGGCTACCGGCTGCAGGCCGGCGCCGAGCTGCCGCCGCTGCTCTTCGACGACGGCCAGGCGGTCGCGCTGGCCGTCGCGCTGCGGACCGCCGCCGGCTCCGGCGCGGAGGTCGGCGAGGACGCCGCCCGCGCGCTGGCCACGGTGCGCCAGGTGATGCCGTCCCGGCTGCGCCACCGGATCGACGCGGTGCAGGTCTCGGCCGTGGGCCCGCGTGCCGGTGCGGCGGCGGCCCGGGTGGATCCGCAGGTCCTCGTCACGCTCGCCGGGGCCGTGCGCAGCCGCGAGGTGGTCCGGTTCGACTACGCACCCGCGGACGTCTCGGCGGACGGCTCCCCCGACCCGGACGTCGACCCGGACGCCGGCCGGCCGCCGCGCCGGGTCGAGCCGCACCACGTCGTGACCCGGGCTGGGCGCTGGTACCTCGTGGGCTGGGACTCGGACCGAGCGGGCTGGCGGGTGTTCCGGGCCGACCGGATCTCACCGCGGACGCCCCTCGGTCCCCGGTTCGCGCCCCGCGAGCTCCCGGACGGGGTCGACGTCGGCACCTTCCTCGCCGGGCGGTTCCGCGGGTCGACCCGCCGCGACGACTGGCCCTGCCGGGGCGAGGTCCTGATCGACCTGCCCGCCGGCGAGGTGGCGCCGTACGCCCACGACGGCCTGGTCGAGGCCCTGGGCCCGGATCGGTGCCGTCTGGTCGTGGGCTCCTGGTCCTGGGCCGGCCTGGTGGCGCTGATCGGGCGGTACGACGCCGAGCTGGAGGTGGTCGGCCCGCCCGAGCTCCGCGCCGAGCTCGCCCGCACCGCCGCCCGGTTCACCCGCGCCGCCGAGCGGGTCCCGGCCCGTCCCGGCCGGGCTGACCGGCGTTCAGGCGGGCCGCCTGCCGGGTGAGGTGGTCGCGCTCGGCGAGGTCGGCCGCCCGGTGGGCGGCCTCGGCGTACAGCCGGGCGGCGCCCGCGACGTCGCCGTCGCGCTCGTGGAGGTGGGCCGCGACGGCGGCGTACCGGGGCAGCGCCGGGTCCAGCTCCGCCAATGCCGCCAGCCCGGCGCGCGCCCCGTCCGCCTCGCCGAGGGCCACCGCGCGGTTGAGGCGGGCGATCGGGCTGCCGGTGAGCCGGACCAGCTCGTCGTACCACTCCACGATCTGCACCCAGTCGGTCTCCTCGGCGGTGCGGGCGTCGGCGTGCAGGGCGGCGATCGCCGCCTGGGCCTGGAACTCGCCCAGCCGGTCCCGGGCCAGGGCGGCCTGGAGGATGGCGATGCCCTCGGCGACCCGCCGGACGTCCCACCGGTCGCGGTCCTGCTCGGCGAGCGGCACCAGGCTGCCGTCGGGCGCGGTGCGGGCCGGTCGCCGGGCGTGGTGGAGCAGCATCAGCGCGAGCAGCCCGGCGACCTCCGGGTGGTCGATGGTGCCGGCCAGCTGGCGGGTCAGGCGGATGGCCTCGGCGGCCAGGTCGACGTCGCCGGAGTAGCCCTCGTTGAAGACGAGGTACAGCACCCGCAGCACCGTGGCGACATCCCCGGGCTGGTCGAACCGGACGCCGGAGACGGTCCGCTTGGCGCGGCTGATCCGCTGCGCCATCGTGGCCTCGGGGACGAGGTAGGCCTGCGCGATCTGCCGGGTGCTCAGGCCGCCCACGGCCCGCAGCGTCAGCGCGACCGCCGACGCCGGGGAAAGCGAGGGGTGGGCGCACAGGAAGTAGAGCTGCAGGGTGTCGTCGCGCGGACTGCCCGGCCCGGGCGGCGGCTCGTCCTCCACCCGCTCCTCACGCCGGCGCCGGGAGGCCTCGGCGCGCGTGGCGTCGAGGAACCGGCGCCACGCCACCGCGACCAGCCAGGCCTTCGGGTCGCGCGGCGGGCTCGGCGGCCAGGTGCGGACGGCTTCGAGCAGCGCGTCCTGGACGGCGTCCTCGGCCGCCGCGAAGTCGGCTCCGCGGCGGACGAGGACCCCGATCACCGACGGCGTGAGCGCCCGCACCAGCGGCTCGTCCACCTCGCCGGGTCCCAGGCCCGAGGTCACGGGGTGACGGTGGGCGGCTGGGTGAGGAACGGGCGGATCTCCAGCCACTCCTCCAGCGGCTTCCCGCCGGCGCCCGGGGCCGCGGAGAGCTCGCCGGCCAGCTCCAGGGCGCGGTCGTAGTCGTCGACGTCGATGACCATCCACCCGGCGATCAGGTCCTTGGTCTCCGCGAACGGGCCGTCGGTCACCGGCGGCCGCCCCTCGCCGTCGTAGCGGACGAAGGTGCCCGCGGGGGAGAGGGCCTGCCCGTCGACGTACTCGCCGGTGCTCTCCAGGCGTGCGGCGAAGTCGCTCATGTACTGGACGTGGTCGGAGATCTCCTGCTCGGTCCACCGGTCCATCGGTACGTCGAAGCGCGGCTCGGGTCCGCCGCGGTAGTGCTTGAGCAGCAGGTACTTGGCCATGGTGTCCTCCTCGATGCGGTGCGGCCCCGGATGGCCGCGCTCACTGCTGGGACGGAGCCGTCGGCCGGTCCTCGACATCGAGGGCGGCCCGTCTCGGAATCTAGTGGGCACGAGGGCCACATGCGCCTAGCCTCGGCAGCACACCGGCCCGGACGGGCGGGGACGACGGGCGTGGACAGGAGACCGTGGTGCCGCACCGGATCCTGCACCTCTCCGACACGCATGCGGGCGCCACCGGCCGCGACCAGCACGATGTCGACGCCCTCGCCGCGCTGGACGGGCTCCTGCACGACTGCCGGCACCTGCCGAACCTCGACCTCGTGCTGGTGACCGGCGACGTCGCCGACGACGGCTCGGCCGAGGGGTGCGCCGCGGTCCGCGAGCGGGTGGGCCGCTTCGCCGCCTCCCGCGGCATCCCACACGTCTACACGACCGGCAACCACGACCGGCGCCCGGGATTCACGCTGGCGCTGGGGACCGGGCACCTCGACGACACCGGCGCCGACGTCGGGGTCATGCTCGACGGGCTCGACGGGCTCGACGGGCCAGGCGGGTCCGAGGGGGAGCGCGCGGCGGTGAGCATGGTCGGCGGCTTGCGCGTGGTCACCCTGGACAGCCTGGTCCCCGGCGCCGTCCACGGGGTGGTGAGCCGGCGGCAGCTCAGCGCGTTGCGCGGGCTGCTGCGCGACCCGGCCCCGGCCGGGACCGTCCTCGCCCTGCACCACCCGCCCATCCACACCCAGTCCGCGCCCTGGATGCGCCCGGGCGGGCTGCACAACCGCGACGAGCTGGCCGAGGTGATCGCGGGCACCGACGTGGTCGCCGTCCTCTGCGGCCACTTCCATCTGCAGCTCGGCGGGCAGCTCGCCGGGGTGCCGGTGTGGGTGACGCCCGGCGTGGTGACCCGCATCGACCTGACCGCGGCGTCCGACGTGGTCCGCGCCGTCCGTGGCGCCGGCGCGACAGTGGTCGACCTGGGTGGGCCGTTCTCCCCGTCCTTCCACGTCCTGCACGCGCGGGACGCGGAGGTCGGGCAGCAGGTGTACGTCGCCGACCCGGCCGGCTTCCGGGACGGGTCAGCGGGGACCGGCCGATGAGCGAGGACCACCGGGTGTCGCGGAACCCGGCTGAGCCGCCCAAGACCGGCGCGGCCGGCGCGCGCCGGTGGTCGGACTACCTGGACTGGGTCCGCGAGGACTGCATCGGGGCGGTGACGTCGCTCTCCGAGCAGGAGCAGCGCGCGGCGCTGCTGCCGTCCGGCTGGACCCCGCTGGAGCTGCTGCACCACCTGGTCCACATGGAGCAGCGCTGGTTCGTCTGGGGCTTCCTCGGCGAGGAGGTCGCGCAGCCGTGGGGCGACTGGAACCGTGAGGAGCCGTGGGAGGACACCGACGTGGTCGCCGCGGAGGCCCGCTGGCGGGTGCCGGAGGGCCTGACGGCCGAGGCCGTCGCCGAGCGCCTCCGGGCCCAGGGCGAGCGCACCCGGGCCGTGCTGCGCGACCACGACCTGGGGGAGCCGGGCCGCTCCGGTGGCCGCTTCGGGGCGCAGCCGCCCACGCTGGAGTGGATCTGCTTCCACGTCCTGGCCGAGTACGCCCGGCACGCCGGCCAGCTCGACGTCGTCGTGGAGCTGCTCGAGGAGCGCCGGTAGCCGCGGACCCCGAGGAGGGCCGGCTACCGGGCGTCGCTGAGTTGCCCGAGTGCCACCCGGCCCAGCTCACGCGCGTGCACCTCGGCGCTGTCGATCACCGGCAGCGGGCTGTCCTCGGGGCTCACCAGCAGGCCGATCTCCGTGCACGCGAGCACCACCGCCTCGGCGCCCTGGTCGGCCAGCCGCCGGATCACCTCGACGTACGTCGCGCGGGAGGCGTCGCTGATGATGCCGCGGGTGAGCTCGTCGAACACGATCGCGTCGACGATCTCGCGGTCGGCGGCGTCCGGGGCGACCGCGGCCACCCCGTGCCGGGCGAGCCGGTCGGCGTAGAACGTCTCCTCCATCACCCAGCGGGTGCCGAGGATGCCGAGCGTCCGCCAGCCGCGCCGGGTGGCCTCGGCCGCGACCGCGTCGCCGATGTGCAGCAGCGGCACGTCGAGCGCGGCCTCGACCTGGGGCGCGACCTTGTGCATCAGGTTGGTGCAGATCGCCACGGCGCTCGCGCCCCCGGCCACACAGCGCTGCCCGGCCTCGGCCAGCAGCTCGCCGGCCCGGTCCCAGTCGCCGCGCACCTGGCATTCGCGGACCTCCGCGAAGTCCAGCGACTGCAGCGCGATCCGCGCCGACGCGTGGCCGCCGCGCGCGGCCGAGACCATCTCGTTGATGATCCGGTAGTAGGTCGCGGTCGAGTGCCAGCTCATGCCGCCGATCAGGCCCAAGGTCTCCATGGCCACCATCCTCCGGCCACCCCGGATTCATAGGTAGCCTGCGATTGCCGAAGGCAGCCCTTAGCGGATCTAATGGACAAGTGGATCCTCGACGCGTGCTGCTGTTCCGGACCGTCGCCCGGTCCGGCTCGCTGAGCGCCGCCGCCCGGGAGCTCGGGTCGACCCAGTCGGCCGTCAGCCAGCAGCTGCGGCAGCTCGAGCGCGAGGCGGGCGGGCCGCTGCTGGTGCGCACCACCCGCGGCACCCGGCTCACCGAGGCCGGCACGGCGCTGCTGGCCCGGGCCGACGCCGTCCACGGCGCCCTGCACCTGGCGCGCGAGGAGCTCGGGGCACTCGCGAACCTGCGCGCCGGGACGGTGCGGCTGGCCGCGTTCCCGTCCGCGGCCGCGACGCTCGTGCCGCCCGCGGTCCGCGCGCTCTACGACGACCACGCCGGCGTCCAGGTCACGCTCGTCGAGACCGAGCCGCCGGAGGCCTGGGCGGCTGTCCTCGCCGGCGACATCGATGTCGCCCTGGTCTTCGGGTACGACGGCCCGCCCGCCGACGACGGCTCGCTGGCGTGGGTGCCGCTCGGCGTCGAGCCGCTCTCGCTGGTCCTCGCTCCGGACCGCGACGCACCCGCCCGGCCGGCGCCTTCCTGGCTCGCCGAGCAGGACTGGGTGGCCGGCTGCGAGCGGTGCCGCCAGCACCTGGTCGAGAGCTGCCGGGCCGCCGGGTTCGAGCCGCGTCTGCTGCACGAGAGCGACGACTACGTGGTCGTGCAGAACCTGGTCGCGCACGGGCTCGGCGTCACCGTGCTGCCCCAGCTCGCGCTCACCGCCTTCCGCCACCCCGAGGTCGAGGTGCGCCGTGCGCCGGCGTTCGGCGAGCGGCACGTCGGGATGGTGCACCGCCAGGGGGCCGAGGACGTGCCCGCGATCCGGGCGCTGATGGAGCGGCTCCAGGCCGGAGCCGCGGGAGTCCTCGGCGGGCACTGACCCGGGGGACCCCCGAGCACCACCGCGCACCACCGGGGACCGCGCAGCGCCGGCGGCACGGTTGGACCCCGGGGTCGGGGGTACCGCCGCGCGCATGAGCGGTCTCCCGCAGGTCTCGGTCGTGATCATCACCCGGGACCGGCGAGACGACCTCCTGCGGACCCTGGAGCGGCTGCGGCCCCTGGTGCACTCGGGGGAGATCGCCGAGCTCATCGTCGTGGACAACGCCTCGACCGACGGCACCGCGGCCGTAGTCCGCGAGCGGATGCCCGGCGCCCGGCTCCTGGTGCAGCCGAGGAACCTCGGCGCGGTCGGGCGCACGGTCGGCGTCGAGGCCAGCCGCTCGCCGGTCGTGGCCTTCGCCGACGACGACTCCTGGTGGGACGCCGGAGCGCTGTCCGCGGCGGCGCGGCTCTTCGGTCAGCACGACGCGCTGGGGCTCGTCCACGGGCGCCTGGTGGTCGAGCCGGCCGGCACCGACGACGCCGCCTGCGCCCAGCTGGCGACCGGTCCGCAGCACCCGGGCCTGCCCGGGCCGTCGATCATGGGCCATCTCGGCTGCGGCGCCGTCGTCCGGCGCGCGGCGTACCTGGAGGTCGGCGGCTACAGCGCCGTGCTCGGCTTCGGCGGCGAGGAGGCGCTCCTGGCGCTGGATCTGGCCGCGCACGGCTGGGCCCAGTGCTACGTCGACACGATCGTGGCCCACCACGCGCCGTCCTCGAGCCGCGAGGACTGGCCGACCCGGTGGGCGCTCTACCGGCGCAACGACACGCTGACCGCGCTGATGCGGCTGCCCGGGCGCACAGCCCTCCGGGAGACGGCGCAGCTGGTGCGCCAGGCCGTCGCCGACCCCGTCGTGCGCCGGCAGATGCCGCAGTTCCTGCGGCGGCTGCCCGCGGCGCTCCGGCGCCGCCGCCGGGTGGACGACGAGGTCTGGCAGCAGTGGCAGGACGCCCGGTCGGCGGCCTGAGCGCGGCCTGAGGGCGGACGTGCAATCCGATTGGGGTCCGGGCGCCGAACACCAGATGGGCGCCATCCGGGCGCTCGGCAGACGGGGCCCGGGTGGCGTGCTCGCCGCCCGGGGCCGGCTGGCGACCCAGCCGGCCCCGGTGTGGTCAGGCCTGGACGGCCTCGACCAGCCAGTCGCCGGTGCCGTACGGGTCCTCGAGCGGCTGGGACCCGTGCTCGTGCACGATGCGCCAGACCCGGTCCTCGCTGCGGCGCACGACCCAGGTCATCCGCATCGGCAGCGGCCGCGGCTGGCCGGCGCCCTCGAACTGGTACTCGATGACGCCGCAGACGGTGGCCAGGTCACCGCTCTCGAAGACGTCGGGACCGTCGGTCCAGCGCCAGTCGAGCAGCAGGATCGGGGCCTCGAAGTAGTCGCGCCAGCCTTGGTGGATGCGCTCGCCGCCGCGGTTGGTCCAGCGCGGGCCCTCCACGAAGACGTAGGTGTCCTCGGACTTGTCGAAGCAGTCCAGCACGCCCTCGAGGCTGCGGTCACGCAGCGAGTCGAGCATCAGGGTCGCGGTGTCGAGGGGAGTGCGGTCGGGCGAGCCGATCATGGGGTGCCTTTCTCGGGCGGGGGAGGGACGGTCGGGCGACGGTCGTCGCCCGAGGGATGTCAGTGCTGGATCTCGGTGCTGGATCAGTGCTGGAGCTCCGCCAGCTCGTACGTCGTGCCGTAGTGGCCCCACACGGAGCGGACCAGCGTGAGGTCCTCGGGCAGGACCCAGACGTCCTCGGCGTCGAGACCGTCGGGGGAGCAGCGGTAGTGCACGGTGTCGAACTCGCCGGCGCGGACCCGGAGCCGCTCGGTGCCGATCCGCTCCACGGTCATGGCGGTGGTGGCCAGCATCGGCCCGGAGGCGCCGTTGGGCAGCGCCGAGGAGAGCAGGATCCCCTCGAACCGGGTCGGGCCCTGGTCGTCCGCGGCGAGCAGGCCGGCCTGCCAGCCGTCGCCGGCCACCTGGTGCGCCCCGAACATGGGGGCGCGCCCAGGCGTGGCGAGGCGCTGGCTGAGCCGGCCGACCCCGACGCCGTCCACCTCGGCCGTGGCCTCGGTGTCGGTGAAGCGGAACCACCCGGAGCCGACCAGACGGTCGGCGACCACGACCCGGACGTAGCTGTCCCGGGGCCGCCAGTCCGCGCCCACGGTCAGCGTGACGTCCCGCAGGATCTGCGCGTCGTCGATCTCGCTCACCGTGCGCATGGTCCGGCTTCCATCGGCCGCGTGGGTGACGTGGAACCACTCCCGGCCCCGCTCGGCCCCGTCGGGGCCGAGGTAGGCGAGCCGGCCGCGGCTGGTCCGGTGCTGCATCCCGGCTCCCCGCTAGTCCTCGATCCAGGACCGGTCGAGGTCCCGGAGGCTGAACAGGGAGGAGGCCGTGTGGCCCTTCAGGCGGTTCGAGTACGCCTCGACGTACCGGGCGGTGACGGTCGGGATCAGCGGGACGACCTCGAGCTCGCGCTCCTGGACGGCACGCCACGCGGCCGCGGGGTCGGCCGGGGCGCCGATGGCCTCGACGAGCAGGCGGTCCAGCTCCTCGTCCGCGAAGCCGGTGTAGTTCGCGCTGGACTCCGAGTGCATCGCGGAGAACGCGTACATCGGCGTGTAGCCCGAGGAGAGGCCCGCCTCGATGCTGAGCATCATCAGGTCGAAGTCGCCGGAGACGAGCTTGGGCAGGTAGGCGGCCGACTCCTGGGGCGAGAGGGTCGCGTCCAGGCCGAGCTCGCGCAGGTTCGCCTGGATCACGGTGCCCATCGAGACGCTGAGCGGCTCGTTGCGCACGATCAGCTCGATCTCGGTGCCCTCCTTCACGCCGGACTCGGCCAGGGCCGCCTTGGCCTGGTCGAGGTCGGCGGAGTCGCCGTACGTCCCGCCCAGCTCGGCGTCCCAGTTCGGCGTACCGTCCGCGAGCACGGTCGAGGCCGGCTCGGCGACGCCCTTGAAGACGGTGTCGACGAGCTTGCCGCGGTCGATGGCCCAGGCCACGGCCCGGCGGAACGCCGCGTTGGCGGTGGGCTTGCCCTCCTTGAGGGAGGGGAAGATCGTCGGCATCAGCGCCGAGCGCGGGGTCACCTCGACCTGGACGCCGCGGCCCTTGAGGTTCTCGACCTGGTTGAACGGCACCATCGGCATGATGTCGGCGCTGCCGGTCGCGACGTTCGCCATCCGGCCGGCGTCCTCGGTGACGGTCCGCATCACGACACCGTCGAGGTAGGGCTGCTCGGCGACGAAGTAGTCGTCGTTGCGCTCCAGCTTCACCTGGACGCCCTGGTCCCAGGTCACGAACTTGAACGGTCCGGTGCCCATCATGGTCTGGGCGTAGGTGTCCGAGGGCAGGTACTCCTGCTCGCTGGAGAGGATCGGGATCTGGGCCAGGATGCCGGCCAGCACGTCGTGGCGACGCGAGAGCGTGAGCACGACGGTCCGCTCGTCGGGGACGGCGACCTCGGTGATCGGGGAGAGGCCGGCGAACCAGATGGAGGCGTTCGCGGGGTCCAGCACGGTCTCGATGGTGAAGGCGACGTCCTCGGCGCTGAGCGCGGAGCCGTCGTGGAAGCTCACGCCCTCGCGGACCGGGATCGTGACGGTCAGCCCGTCCTTGCTCACGGTCGGCTCGGCGGTGGCCAGCTCGTTCTCCAGCCCGCCGTCCTCGGTCCAGCGGTAGAGCGTGTTGTAGACCAGCCCGACCAGGTTGTAGGTCCCGAAGACGTTGTACTTCAGGGGGTCCAGGCTGGTGGGGTTCGCCACCCAGTCCACGGTGACCGTGCCGCCGCGCTGCGGCGTCCCGTCGGACTCGGAGCTGCCGCCGCCTTCGCTGCCGCCGGAACCACAGCCCGCGAGGACGAGCGCGAGTGCACTCCCGACGACCGCCATGCGCCCGAGACGACGCCACCTGCGCTGAGAGCGCATGGACCACTCCTTCAGTTGTTCTTGCTGGTGGAACGATGTTCCATCTTGCGGAAGGAGGCTAGGGGGCCGGTGTGATCTGCGTCAACCACCTGATCGAGGCCCGATCACTGCCAGGCGTCGTCCACCCGGTGCTCGGCGAGCACGTACGTCGTCGCCAGCCGGTCCGAGCGCAGCTTCACCAGCATCGAGATGTCATCGGCCGTGACCCACAGGTGCTCCTCGACCCCCGGGCGTGCGCTCACCACGAAGTGCTCGGTGCGGAACTCGCCGGCCGGCACCTGGACCGTCTCCTCGCCGAGGAGGATCTGGCGCAGTCCACGGTGCTGCTCGATCATCGGCCCGGTCGACCCGTCCGGCAGCAGCGAGGACGTGAACCCGTTGCGCACGTCCTGCCAGCCCTCGACTGACCGGTCGTGGCAGGGGGTGATCCAGGAGTCCCCGGCCACGGCGTGCGGCACGAAGTAGTCCAGCTCGCCCTCGATGTCGACCTCCTGGTGCACCTCACCCCGCCCGCGCACCACGCTGCGGCCGGTGAGCCGGCCCGGGGCGAAGGTGAACCAGCCCTCGCCGAGGAACTCCCCGGCGATCCGCTGGCTGACGAAGGAGCGCAGCGGGCGCATCCGCGGGTCCACGGTGTGCACCACCCACCGCTCCACCCGGCTGTCGAACATCCGGCAGTGCGCCTGCAGGGTCCGGGTGCCGTCGTCGGCGCAGGTGATCGAGAAGGACTCCCGCCCGCGCAGGCCCGTGTCGCCCTGGTAGTCGATGCGTCCGGTGTGGATCGTGCTCACGCGTGCTCCTGTCGTGGCGGGTCTGCGAGGACCCGGCACGCTAGCGGGCCGGGCCGGGTGGCCGGGTGGCCGGTGCGGTGCGTTGCCCGGCGACGAGCGCGGTCAGCGCCACGGCGAAGCCGGCGAGCTGGACGGCCGTCAGCGACTCGCCCAGGGCCGCCACGCCGATGGCCGCGGCCACGAGCGGGGAGAGCAGGCCGAGGAGTGCGGTCGCGGTGACCGGCAGCAGGCCGATCCCGCGGAACCACACGGCGTACGCGACGAAGCCGCCGACGGTGCCCAGCCACAGGTAGCCGAGGACCGCCGGTCCGTCGAGGTGCGGGGGCGGCCCCTCGACCGCGATCGCCAGCGGGAGCAGGACGAGGCCGCCGGCCGAGAGCTGCCACCCGGCGAGGGTCAGCGGCCCGACGCCCGCCGGTCGGCCCCAGCGCTTGGTGAGGGTCACGCCGAGGGCCATGGAGGCGGCGCCCGCGAGCCCGGCGAGGACGCCGACTGGGTCGAGCGCGGCCGTCGGTCCGAGCACGACCAGCCCGACCCCGGCGGCGCCGGCGAGGGCCCAGCCGGTCCGCCAGGCCGACGGGGCCTCGTGGAGGACCGCGACGGCGAGGCCCGCGACGATCACCGGCTGGATCGCTCCCACGGTGGCAGCCACCCCGCCGGGAAGCCGCTCGGCCGACACGAACAGCAGAGGGAAGAAGGCGCCGAAGTTGAGGGTGCCGAGAGCCGCTGCCTTCCACCACCAGGCACCGCGGGGCAGGATCCGGGTCAGCGCGACGAGCAGAAGACCGCCGGGGAGCGAGCGCAGCAGGGCGGCGAGCAGCGGGCGGTCGGGCGGCAGCAGCTCGGTCGTCACCGCGTAGGTGGTGCCCCACGCCGCGGGCGCCAGCGCGGTGCAGGCGATCACGAGGAGGGCCGGGCTGCGGGGAGCCGGTGGCCGGGCCGGCCGGGCCGTCCTCAGGGTCTCGGAGAGGGGCACGACACCAGCGTTTGGCGTCGTCATCGATCTGTCCAACACATGGTTTGCATGGGACCGATCGTGTTGGATGATGACCGGATGGAGCTTCGCCAGATGCGGTACGCCGTCGCCGTCGCGGAGACGCGGAACTTCACCCGGGCCGCGGCCCAGTGCTTCGTCGCCCAGTCGGCCCTGAGCCACCAGATCAAGAGCCTGGAGCAGGAGCTCGGCGTGGCACTGTTCGCGCGCACCAGTCGCCGCGTCGAGCTCACCGCCGCCGGCGAGGCCTTCGTGGCCACGGCCCGCCAGTGCCTGGAGGCCGCCGAGCGGGCCGCGGCCGACGCGGCCGCGGCGGGTGGCCAGATCCGCGGCCGGCTGCGGCTCGGCGTGATCCCGACGGCTGTCGTCCTCGACGTGCCCGCCGTCCTGCAGCAGTTCAAGGAGCTGCATCCGCAGGTGCGGGTGCGGCTGCGCGCCGGCGCCAGCGACCAGCTCGCCGCCGAGGTCGCGGCTGGCACCCTGGACGCGGCGATCCTCGGGCTCCCGGAGGGGGAGCCGCCCCGCGGGGTCGAGGCGCGGGTGCTGGCCCACCAACAGCTGGTCGCGGTCGTCCCCGCGGCGCACGAGCTCGCCGGCCGTTCCGAGGTGACCCTCGCGGACCTCGCGCTCGCGCCGTTCGCGGACTTCCAGGCCGGCACCCCGGGCCGGGCCCAGAGCGACCAGGCGTTCGGAGCGGCGGGGCTGGAACGCGACGTCGCCTACGAGGTCTCCTCGGTGGACCTGATGCTGCGGCTGGTGGCCCGCGGTCTGGCCGTCGCCTTCCTCCCCGAGCCGGTCGCGGCGGCCGCCGCCGGGACCCGGACCGTGCCGGTGGCCGACGGCCCGCGGCGCGTCGAGTACCTCGTGTGGAGCGAGTTCAACCCCACCCCCGCCGCCCGCGCCTTCCTCGCCGCCCTCCCCATCACCCATCGCTGACCCGGCAGGAATGGTCGCGCGGAAGGGGCCGACCCGGCAGGAATGGTCGCGCGGGAGGGGCTGACCCGGCAGGAATGGTCGCCACCGAACGACCAGAAGTGCCGGGTCGGCGTACCTGCCGCGACCAGAAGTGCCGGGTCGGCGGGGGATCGGGCGCGGGCCGGTACGGCCCGGTGCGGGTCGCCCACCCATCGAGCGGTGAGCCTGCCACCGTCTGTCGCGCGGAAACGGTGGCCAGCTCACCGCTCCGCCCCGGAACGGTGGCCAGCTCACCGCAGCTCGCGGCCCCGGAACGGCAACCCCACCACGACCCGTGTGTACGCCGTACGGCCGCGGGTACAAAGGGCCGCCCACACCGACAGGAGAGGCCACCCATGTCCGATGCCACGAAATCCTCTGACACCACGGACGCCGGTGGGGAGGTCCAGGGACCGGGGCTGACGGGATCGATGCTCACGGCGGCGCTGGTCTCCGCGGTGGCCGGCCTGCTCTACGGCTACGACACCGGCATCATCTCCGGCGCACTGCTCCAGATCACCGACGACTTCCACATCGGGACCGGCATGGAGCAGACGATCGCCGCCTCGATCCTGCTCGGCGCGGTGATCGGGGCGCTGGCGTGCAGCTTCCTCTCCGAGCGCCTGGGCCGCAAGGGCACGATCCTCGTGGTCTGCGCCGTCTTCGTCGTCGGGTCGCTGGCCAGCGCGCTGGCGCCGAACCCCTGGCTGCTGGTCGCGGGCCGGGTGGTGCTGGGCTTCGCGGTGGGTGGGGCCACCCAGACCGTGCCGATGTACGTCGCGGAGCTGGCGCCCGCGCGGCACCGGGGCCGGCTGGTGCTGGCCTTCCAGCTCGCGATCGGTGTCGGCATCGTGATCTCCACGATCGTCGGCGCCACCGAGGCGGTCTCGTGGCGGATCGCGATCGCCGCCGCGACCGTGCCGCCGGTGGTGATGGGCCTGCTGATGCTGCGGCTGCCGGAGAGCCCGCGCTGGCTGGTCAAGCGCGACCGCGTCGACGAGGCCCGCGAGGTGCTGACGAACGTGCGCGCCGACGGCTACGACGTGCAGCCCGAGCTGGACGAGATCATCGAGGTCGAGGAGCTCAAGCAGGAGACCCGGTCCCGGGACCGCGGCTGGCGGGGACTGCGCCGCCCCTGGGTGCGGCCCGCCCTGGTGGTCGGCTGCGGCATCGCGATCTTCACCCAGCTCAGCGGCATCGAGATGATCATCTACTACTCGCCGACGATCCTCACCGACAACGGGTTCGCCACCAGCACCGCGCTGAACGTCAGCGTCGGGCTGGGTGTGACCTACCTGGTCATGCAGATCATCGGGCTCGCCATCGTCGACCGGGTCGGTCGGCGCCGGCTGACGCTGGTGATGGTCCCTGGCGCGGCGGTGAGCCTCATCGTGCTCGGCTGGTTCTTCGTCTCCGGCAACGACGGTCACGACCAGACGCCCTTCATCATCGCCACGCTCATCATCTTCATGGCCTTCAACGCCGGCGGCCTGCAGCTGATGGGCTGGCTGACCGGCTCGGAGACCTACCCGCTCGCGGTGCGCAGCGCCGGCACGAGCGTGCAGTCGGCGAGCCTGTGGAGCACGAACCTGCTGATCACCCTGACCCTGCTCACGATGATCGAGACGTTCGGCGTCGGGCAGACGTTCTGGATCTACGCCGGGTTCAACGTCGCTGCGTTCTTCTTCGTGCTGCGCTTCATGCCGGAGATGACCGGCCACAGCCTCGAGGACATCGAGAAGCACCTGGCGGACGGCAAGTTCTCGCCGAAGGACTTCGAGCGGGCCTCCTGAGCGAGGACACCCCGGAACGCGAGAGCGCCCGCCCCCGAACGGGGGGCGGGCGCTCTTGCGCGACAGCAGGGTCCGGGACGGACCCGGGCGTCACTTGCCGGCGACGGCCTGCTTGAACGCGGTCGCGGCCTTGAAGCCGGGGACGGTCGTGGCGGCGATCTGGACGGTGGCGCCCGTCTGCGGGTTGCGGCCCTCGCGAGCGCTGCGGTCGCGGGGCTCGAACGTGCCGAGGCCGGGGACCTGGATCTTCTCGCCGGAGGCGACCTGCTGGGTGATGACCTCGGCGACGGCCTTGAGGGCGCGGTCGGCGTCAGCCTTGCTCAGGTCCGCGTTCTCGGCGATGGCCTGGACGAGCTCGTCCTTCTTCATGCTGCTCCTTAGGTTGGGGTCGAGGGCTGAACCTACAGCCGGTCGGGGCTGCGCACCGACGACCCGGAGGGCCGGATGGTGCGTCAACCGTTCCCAAGGATGCCGGATCGCATGCCCGATCTGCGCGACCGACGCCCCTGCGGCGATGCGTGCGTCACTTCGGGGAGGTGCCGCCACGGGCTCGGGGTACCGGCCTGAATGCCTCAGGAGAACGGTCGCGGGGCCGATGTCGACGACGTGGACACCCCCCGCCTCGCCCCCCACCGTCGCCGGAGGACAGCAGTGCGGCACCGCCCAGCCGTGCACCCGCTCCGGACCCGGCTCGGCCTGCTCGCGCTCGCCGTCCTCGCCCCGGCGGTCCTGGCCGCCGGCGTCTCCGGCGCCGGGCCGGCCGCCCCGGCCGCGGCCACCGCTGCGGCACCGGCGGCGCGCGCGGGCGCCGGCAACCCGCTCGCCGGGCGGACCATGGGGGTCTACCGGGGTCCCATGGAGCAGTCCTGGGCGCCGTACCAGCGGGCCACGGGCGCGAAGAAGGAGCTGCTCGCGAAGATCGCCCTGCGCCCCAAGGCGAAGTGGTTCGGGGCCTGGGTGCGCGACGCGGACATCGAGCGCAAGGTCGAGGACTACATCGCGAACGCCACCGGCGGCGACCCGAACGTGCTGGTGCAGATGGCGGTCTTCCGGATGGTGCCGTGGGAGCACGACGCGTGCAAGCGGCTGCCGAGCAAGGCCCAGAAGAAGAGCTACCGCCGGTGGATCCGCGGGTTCGCCCGCGGTGTCGGCAACGCCCACGCGGCCCTCATCCTCCAGCCCGACGGGCCGTTCGCGCTGTGTGTGCCGAAGGGCTCGAAGGTGCCCTCCCGGATGATCCGGTACGCCGCCAAGCGGCTCGCCGCCCTGCCGAACACCAGCGTCTACATCGACGCCGGCGCGGGGGACTGGCCCAAGGACCGCCCCGACGAGGCCGCCCGCTTCCTGATGCCGGCCGGCATCGAGTACGTGCGCGGCTTCGCGCTCAACTCCACGCACTACTCGCCCACGAGCGTCGAGATCGGGTTCGGGACCCGCCTGGTCGAGGAGCTGGCCCGTCGCGGCGTCCCCGGGCGCCACTTCGTCATCAACACCTCCTCCAACGGCAAGGGGTTCGACTTCGGCACGGCCCGGGGCAAGCACCCCGACCATGCCAAGGTCTGCCGCAGCCGCAGCGACTCCCACTGCGTCACGCTCGGCATCCCGCCGACCACGGACGTGACCAGCCCCCGCTGGGGACTCTCCGCCGCCGACAGCGCCCGGGCCGCGGCGCACGTGGACGCCTACCTGTGGTTCGGTCGACCGTGGCTGTTCATGCAGGCCGACCCGTTCCTCACCAAGCGGGCCCTCCGGCTCGTGCGGACCACGCCGTACTGACCGGGCCGGACCAGCCTTTTCCGCTCAGGTCGCCCCCGGGGCGGCCGAAGTCCTCCTGCGAAGGCCTCTGCTCGGGTGCGGGGCCGGACAACTGAGAGGACACGGGTGCGCGAGCGCGACGTTCGACCGACGGGAGTGGAACGGGTCCTGGGGGTCGACGAGATCATCGTGACCAAGACCGATCCGGCCGGGATCATCACCTACGCGAACGAGACATTCCTGCGGATGTCCGCGCTCGCCGAGGACGAGGCGGTCGGCGCGCCGCACAACCTGATCCGGCACCCGGACATGCCGCGCGGGGTCTACCGGCTGATGTGGGAGACGATCCGCTCGGGCCAGGAGCTGTTCGCGTACGTCGTGAACCTGGCCGCCGACGGCGCCCACTACTGGGTGCTCGCGCACGTCACCCCGTCCTACGACGCCGCGGGCCGGCTGGTGGGCTACCACTCCAACCGCCGCGCCCCGCGCCGCGACGCCGTGGCGCGAGCCGAGGAGCTCTACGGCCGGATGCGCGCCGCCGAGGCCGGCCAGGCACACGGCCGCGCGGCGGTGGACGCCTCGGTGCGGGCCCTGGACGACGCGCTCGCCGCGAGCGGCCAGACCTACGACGAGCTCGTGTGGGCCATCACCAACGAGGCGACGGCGTGAGGCGCGCCCGCCGCGCGGCCGCCCGGATCGCCGAGCTGGAGGCCGAGCTGGCTGCGCACCGTGACGCCGTCCGCCTGGCCACCGGTGCGCTGGGTGCGCTCGCCGACGGCGACCTCGAGGCCCGGGTGCCCCGCCTCGGTGACGCCGAGGAGCTCGCCGGGCTGCGGCGGGCCGCGAACCTGCTCGCCGACCGCAACGACGCCTTCGTGCGCGAGGCCGCCGCGGCGCTCGCGGCCGCCTGCGAGGGCCGCTACCACCGCCGGCTGCTGGTCCGCGGCCTCCCGGGTGCGTTCCGGGCGGCGGCCGAGACCATCAACACGGCCCGCACCGCGATGCAGGAGAACGAGGCGAGCAGTGCGCGCCGGGAGGCGCGGACCCGGGCCGAGCTCGAGGCTGCGGTCTCCGCCATCTCCGACCGGGTCGCCGACACCTCCGCCGACCTGGCCGCCTCCGCCGAGGAGCTCACCCGGGCGGTGTCGGAGGCCGGCGCCGGAGCCGTGTCCGCCCGCGACGTCATCCACACCCTCGAGCAGTCGTCCCAGCAGATCCAGACCTCCGTGGCGCTGATCAAGAAGGTCGCGGAGCAGACCAACCTCCTGGCGCTCAACGCCTCGATCGAGGCGGCCCGGGCCGGGGCGGCCGGCCGCGGGTTCGCGGTCGTGGCCGACGAGGTCAAGAACCTCGCGGCGACCTCGGCCCGGTCCTCCGACGACATCACCGCACGGGTCGACGAGGTGCGCGCCGGGGTGGCCGCCGCGGTCGCCTCGATCGGCCAGGTCACCGGTGCGGTGGCGGAGATGGGGGAGCGGGCCCAGGCGGTGGAGACCGCCGCGACCGGCTCCGGCGGCGAGCCGGGCCTGAGCCGGCTGGCGGTCACCCTGCGCGACGAGATCGCCCGGTTCACCGGCGGCGCCCGGGTCTGAGCGGGCGCGGCCCGGGCGGTCACGGCTGGTCCAGACCGCTGCGACCGGTCCGTGGGGATTCGCTCAGCCCTCGGTGCCGGCCGCCGATCGGGGAGGGGCAGCACCCCGTCAGACCGCCATCAGGACGCCCCATCCCCCCGGAGGCGTCCCGCGTGGCTCCCTCCGCGGTCCGACGGTTCGGCGCCGGCCACCGTCCCCCCGGATCCACGGACGGCCGGCGCCGCCTCCTCTGCTGGAATCAGTCGGCTTCGCGGAGCACGTGCAGCTTGCGCCGGCGCAGCAGCCGGAAGCCGGGCCGGCCCCGGAAGTACTCGTCGACCGCGCGCTGGCAGCCCGACCAGCCGTAGTAGTCGTCGACGACGATCCGCCCGCCCACCGAGAGCCGCGGCGCGATCCGCTCCAGGCAGGTCATCGTGGACTCGTACCAGTCGCCGTCCACGTGGGCGAAAGCCACCGGTTCGTCGAGGTGGATCGTGTCCTCGAAGAGCCCCTGCACCAGCTCCACGGTGTTCTTCTCGGCCGGGAAGCCCAGCCGGCGGAACGACTCGGTGACCTCGGCGTACAGGTCGGTGCGGTAGCCGTAGTAGACCTCGCCGTCGAGGCCCTTCGCCTGGCCGGCGGTGATCGCCTGGTAGCGCTCGTGCACGTCGGTGCCGTCGTGCTCCGAGGGCGGCGGGATCATCCCGAACACGTCGTAGACCTTCATCGGCCGCTCGCGGGCCTTGGCGGCCGCGAGCACGATCCCCGAGCCGCCGCGTGCGGTCCCGGCCTCCACGATCGCCCCGGGTACGCCGGTCGCGTCGAGGTCGCGGACCAGCGTGGCGAGGTTGCGCAGCTGGTCGGCACGCAGGAACGACAGCTTCTCCCGGCGGACCCGCTCGATGGTCCGCTCCACGTCCTCGGGCAGGTCGAAGGAGGCCTCGGTGATCTGGGCGCGGGCCCGGCCCAGGGCCCGGCGGGTCGCCTCGAGCTCGGCCTCGACCTGCGCCAGGCGGGCTCGGGCCCGGGCGCCGGGGAGCAGGCGCGCGGCGCCCCGCTGTCGGGTGCGGTCTGCCTGCGCCACGGGTGTCCTCCCAGGATCGTCGCCGGCGGTCTGGACCCGGCTGCGCCGACCCTAGGCCATCGACGCGGGGTGCCGCGCCTGCCTCACCGGGGGCCGCCGCCGCCCGGGGCCTCGCCGTCGGTGTGCCCCTCGGAGTCGCTCGTGGGCAGGATCGAGAGGATGCCGCGCGCGGCCTCCAGCAGGTCGCGGACCTCGGCGGCGCTGACCGAGTAGATGACCTCGGTGCCGACCCGTCGCGAGACCACCAGCGAGTGGCGGCGCAGCACGGCCAGCTGCTGGGAGAGGTTGCTGGGGCCGATCTCGATCTGCTCGAGAAGCTCGTGCACGGCATGGTCGCGCTCGGAGAGCAGCTCGAGGATCCGGATCCGGGCCGGATGTCCCAACGTCTTGAAGAAGTCGGCCTTCTGTCGGTGCAGCGGTACAGCCACCGGGCACCCTCCTGTGGTCGAGATGTGACCCAGTCGTCCGCGTGCGGCCGAAGGATGGGATCATCTGACTTGAATGATTGTTCAAGTGTGGCCTCGAGCCACGCGATCGACCAAACTCGGCAAGGCAGGCGATCACGATCGGGTCGCCAGCGCTCCGGAGAGGACAGTTCACATGGCTGATGTGCAGTCGGCGCTCGATGCTGCAGGCCTGACCAACCCCAAGGTACGAGAGTACGTCGAGCACTGGGCCGCGCTGACCGGCGCGGACCGGGTCGAGGTGGTCAGTGCATCGGATGACGCCCGGCTCGTCCAGGAGTCGCTCGACGCGGGAGAGCTGCTGCCCGCAGGCGAGGGGCTGTACTACTCCCGCAGCTACCACAAGGACACCGCCCGCTCCGAGGAGCGGACGATCGTGGCCACGAACAACCCCGCGGACAAGGGCGTCTACAACAACTGGCGGCCGGCCTCGGAGATGAAGCCGATGCTCGAGGAGCGCATGCGCGGCGCTTCGAAGGGCAAGACCATGTACGTCATCCCGTACCTGATGGCGCCTCCCGGCAACGCGCTGGCCCCCTGGGCCGCCGGCGTCGAGCTGACCGACACCCGCACCGTGGTGCTGCACATGATCCGCATGTCGCGGGTCGGCGCGGAGTTCGTGAACGACCTCGAGGACCCCGACAGCTTCGTGCGCGGCGTGCACGTCACCGGCGACCTGGAGAACCTCGGCCAGGGCACCCCCGACGACCAGCGCTACTTCGTCACGGTCGCCGACGAGCGCACGATCCTGCACTACGGCAGCTCCTACGGCGGCAACGCGCTGCTGGGCAAGATCGCCCACGGCCTGCGCCAGGGCGCCTACGACGGCTGGGCGTCGAAGAAGTTCCTCGCCGAGCAGTACATGCTCATCGGCATCCGGGACAAGCAGACCCAGAAGACCTACCACATCTGCGGTGGCTTCCCGAGCGCCTCGGGCAAGACCAACCTGGCGATGATGCTCGCTCCCGACGCCCTCGGGGACCGCTACCACGTCGAGTTCTACGGCGACGACATCGCCTGGCTGTGGGTCGACGAGGCCACCGGCAAGCTCTACGGCATGAACCCCGAGTACGGCGTGTTCGGGGTCGCCAAGGACACCAACGAGACCACGAACCCGACCGCCCTGCACTCGGTCGACGCCGGCACCCAGGCGATCTTCACCAACGTGGCCTACAACGAGATCACCCAGGAGGTGTGGTGGGAGGGCAAGACCAAGAACCCGCCCACCGAGCTCGCCGGCTGGCTGGACTGGAAGGGTGACCCGATCGCGGCCCGCGAGCCCGGCGACACCGCCCCGTGGGCGCACCCGAACAGCCGCTTCACCACCACGCTCGACAACGTCCCGAACATCGCTCCGGACTACGACGAGCCCGCCGGTGTCCCGATCGACGCGATCATCTTCGGTGGCCGCACCCGCGACCGCGAGCCGCTGATCCGCGCGATCACCGACCTCGCCGAGGGCGTGTACGACGGGCTCACGCTCGGCGCCGAGGCCACGTTCGCGGCCGAGGGTGTCGACGGCCAGCTGCGCTACGACCCGATGTCGAACCGGCCGTTCATGGCCTACGGCGAGGGTGACTACGCCCAGCACTACCTCGACATCGTGGGTGCGGCGAAGGACCTGCCGATCTTCGCCCACGTCAACTGGTTCCAGCGCGACCCGGAGGACGGCCACTTCCTGTGGCCCGGATACCGCGACAACCTGCGCCCGCTGCTGTGGCTGCTGCAGCTGAAGAACGGCGAGGTCAAGGGTCGCCAGACCCCGGTCGGCATCATCCCGACCAAGGAGGAGCTCAACCTCGAGGGCGTCGAGATCTCCGAGAAGGACCTCGAGACCGTCCTGACCATCGACAACGCCCGCTGGCGTCAGGAGATGGGCTTCCGCGAGGAGCACCTCAAGCAGTTCGAGAACCTCCCCGAGCAGATCTGGGAGGCGCACCGCCGCGTCGCCGGCGCCCTGGAGTCCGAGAAGGACGCCTGAGCGAGGCCGACCACCGGCACCGACACGTTCGCCCCCGAGCCGCTGGCTCGGGGGCGAACGTGCGTCCTGGGCCCGGGTGCCGCAGGGCTCAGGGCGCCGGCGTACCGGCGAGCAGGCAGGCGACGGGCCGGTCGTCCTCGCCGCGGGGCACCAGCGCCGGGACCTCGCTGCGGCAGCGGTCCTCGGCCAGCCAGCAGCGGGGTGCGAACGCACAGCCGGGCGGCCGGTCGACGGGGCTGGGCGGCTCGCCGTGGAGCCGGATCCGGGTGCCGCCGCCCCGCTCGGCGGGGTCGGCCGCCGGGATCGCGGAGACCAGGGCCCGGGTGTAGGGGTGCCGCGGGTCGCCGAGCACCTGCTCGACGGTGCCCTCCTCGACGATCCGGCCCAGGTACATCACCCCGACCCGGTCCGCGACGTTCGCGACGACAGCGAGGTCGTGGGCGATGAAGAGGTAGGAGAGCCCCCGGCGGCGCTGCAGGTCGCGCAGCACGTTGATCACCTGCGCCTGCACCGAGGCGTCCAGGGCGGCGACCGGCTCGTCGAGCACCAGCAGGTCCGGCTCCAGGGCCAGGGCCCGCGCGATGACGACCCGCTGGCGCTGGCCGCCGGAGAGCTCGTGCGGGCGGCGGTCCATCAGCTCGGGGCCGAGGCTGACCTCCGCGAGCAGCCCGGCCAGCCGGGCTCGGTCGGCCGGGCGGCCCTGCACCAGCAAGGGCTCGGCCACCAGCGACGCGACGGTTCCGGCCGGGTCCAGCGAGGAGTACGGGTCCTGGAAGACCAGCTGGAAGCCGGGCCGCAGCGGCCGCAGCGCACGCCGGGACAGGTGGGTGATGTCGGTGCCGAGCACCTCCACCCGCCCCCCGGTGGGCTCGTGCAGCCGGGTGACGCACCGCGCCACCGAGGACTTGCCGCACCCGGACTCGCCGACCAGCGCGTAGGTCTCGCCGGCACCCACCTCGAAGGAGACCTCGTCGACCGCACGCAGCGTCGCGCGCCGACGGCCCACCGCGACCGGGAAGGTCTGGACGAGCCGATCGACGCGCAGCACGGGGGCGCTCATCGCAGCACTCCTTCGGAGGTGGTGTCGGCGGTGGTCTCGGGCGGGGCCTCGAGGTGGCAGGCCGCGAGGTGGCCGGCGCCGCGGATCGTCAGCGTCGGCACCTGGACGGAGCACTCGGGGAGCGTCAGGGCGCAGCGCGGATGGAACGCGCACCCGGACGGCCGCTGGGCCGGGGCCGGCGGCTGGCCGCCGATCGCCGGCAGGTCGGTGCCGCGTGCGGCCAGGTGCGGTCGGCTGGCGAGCAGGCCGCGGGTGTAGGGATGTGCCGGCTCGCGGAAGATCCGCTCCACCGGGCCGGTCTCCACGATCCGCCCGGCGTACATCACCGCGACCCGGTCTGCGATCTCGGCGACCAGGCCGAGGTCGTGGGTGATCAGCACGACTGCCGTGCCGAGCTCGTCGCGGGCGGTGCGCAGCAGGTCGAGGATCTGGGCCTGGATCGTCACGTCGAGGGCCGTCGTCGGCTCGTCGGCGATCAGCAGGCGGGGCCGGTTGGCGAGCGCCACCGCGATCATCGCGCGCTGCTTCATGCCGCCGGAGAACTCGTGGGGGTACTGCCGGGCCCGGCGGGCCGGGTCCGGCACCCCGACCCCGGCCAGCGCGGCCACCGCCCGTTCCCGGGCGGCGGAGCGCGACAGTCCCCGGTCGTGCAGCCGCAGGGTCTCCACGATGTGGTCGCCGACGCGCATCAGCGGGTCCAGCGCCTGGGACGGGTCCTGGAAGACCATGCCCACCTCGCCGCCCCGGACCGGTCGCAGCCGCTTCTCGTCGTACGCCAGCAGGTCGCTGCCGTCCCAGAGCGCCTCGCCGCCCCCGACCCGGACGCCGGTCGGCAGCAGGCCGAGGACCGAGCGCATGGTCAGGCTCTTGCCCGACCCCGACTCGCCGACCAGCCCGAGCACCTCGCCGGCGCCGATGGTGAGGTCGACGCCGTCGACCAGGCGCACCGGGTCCGGGCCCGGCCCGGTCTCCAGGCGCAGGTCGCGGATCTCCAGCAGCGGCTCGGGCCGTCGGGTGCCGCTCATCGGGTCTCCGTCCGGACGTCGAGCGCGTCGCGCAGGCCGTCGCCGAGCAGGTTGGTCAGGGCGACGGTGGCGGTGAGGGCAGCGCCGGGGAAGACCACCAGCCACCACGCGGTCTCCAGATAGGCGCGGCCGTCGTTGAGCATGCTGCCCCACGACGCGGTCGGGGGACGCACGCCGAGGCCGAGGAAGCTCATCGCACCCTCGATGACGACCAGGGTCCCGACGGTGAGGGTCCACACGACCAGGTTGGCCGGGAGCACGCTGCGCAGCACGTGCTTGCGCAGGATCCAGCCGTCGGAGGCGCCCATCCCGATCGCGGCCTGGACGTAGTCCTCGCCGCGCAGGCTCGCCGTCGTGGCCCGGGTGATCGAGGTCGGCGTGACCCACGCGGCGATCGCGAGCAGCACCACCAGCACCGTGACGTCGGAGCCGACGACCGCGACCGTGGCGATCGCCAGGACCAGGAACGGGAAGGCCAGCCAGACGTTGCTGGTCTCGATGACCAGCCGGTCGAACCACCCGCCGCGGTAGCCGGCCAGCAGCCCCAGGACGATGCCGAGGACGCTGGCGGCCGTCGCCGAGACGAAGCCGACCAGGAGGGACACTCGACCGCCGTACAGGGTGCGTGCCAGGACGTCGCGACCGAGGTGGTCGGTGCCGAGCAGGTGCGATCCCGTCCCGCCGTCCAGCCAGAACGGCGGGGCGAGCCGGTGGGCGAGGTCCTGGGCGTCCGGATCGTGCCGGGTGAGGAGCTCGGGGAAGGCCACCAGGAGCAGCAGGAGGACGAGTCCGCCCAGCCCGATGGCGACGGCGGGGCGCCGCAGCATCGTGATCACGCCGCCCTCCGGATCCGGGGGTCCAGGCGACGCAGCAGCAGCTCGCCGGCGGCGCTGATCAGGATCACGACCACGGCGATCGCGAACACCGTCGCCTGCACCACCGGGTAGTCCCGGCGGAAGATCGAGTCGACCAGCTGGCGCCCGATCCCGTCGTAGGCGAAGAGCGACTCCACGATCACCGCACCCGAGATCAGGTGTGCGATCTCGATGGTGAGGAACGCCGCGAGCGGGACCAGTGCATTGCGCAGGGCGTGCTGCCACAGCACCCGGCCCTGGCCGGCTCCGCGGGCCAGCGCGGCGCGGGTGTAGTCCTGCCCGAGGGCCTCGAGCATCCCCGAGCGGGTCAGCCGCACGAGCCGGGCGACGGTGAGCGCCGCCAGCGTCAGCACCGGGAGGACCAGGTGGGCCGGCGTGCCGGACCCGTACGTCGGGAGCCAGCCCAGCTTCAGGCTCAGCAGGAGCAGCAGCAGGATGCCCAGCAGGAAGCTCGGGACCGCCTGGACCAGGCCGGCGAGCGCGGACACGGCCCGGCCGGTCGGCCGGCGGTGCCGGGCGGCGGCCAGCACCCCCAGCGGCACCCCGACCAGCACCGAGACCACCACGGTCACGGCGGTGAGCAGCAGGGTGGCCGGCATCCGGTCCAGCACCAGCCGCAGCGCCGGCTCCCCGGTCATCAGCGAGGAGCCGAAGTCCAGGCGCGCGGTGTCGGCCAGGAAGTGCAGGTACTGCTCCAGCAGCGGCTGGTCCAGTCCCAGCGAGACCCGCACCTGCTGCACCTGCTCGTCGGTCGCCCCGGCGCCCGCCACCACCGCGGCCGGGTCGCCGGAGAGCCGCAGCAGGAAGAACAGGATGGTCAGGATCCCGAGGGTCACCGCCACCAGCCGGATCAGCCAGCGGGCGACGGTGGCCGTCAGGGACCCGCCGACACCCGGTCCGCGGGTCTCCGGTGCCGTCGAGACGACCTCGCTCATGCCGTCCGGACGACCTGCTGCAGGTTGATCAGCGACGAGCCGCCCAGGCGGAGGTCGACGTTCTTCGCGTGCACGAAGGCGAGCTTCGGCCAGCCGAGGAAGAGCACCCCGGCCTCCTCGCGGAGGATGCCGGCCATCTGCCGGATCAGCTCGGCGCGCTTGGTCTCGTCGAGCTCCACGGCCACCTGCTCGTAGAGCGCGGCGTACTCGGGGCTGTCGAAGTGCAGCTGGGTCCCGGGTGCCTGGGGCCCGAAGCGGGTCACGCTGAGGATGTCCTGCAGGTCGAAGTAGTCGGTCTGCCAGTACACCAGCGGGAAGTCGCTCTTGCTGAGCAGGGTGCCGAGGAACGCCGAGATGTCCTGGAGCTCGACGCGGCTCTTGACACCGATCGCGGCGAGGTAGCCGACGACGATCTCGGCCTGGGCCTTGAAGAACGACGTGGTCACGATCGGCAGCTCGAGGTCGGTCGCGCCGGCCTCCTCCAGCAGGGCCTTGGCGGCGTCGGGGTCGTAGGCGAACCCCTCCAGCGCCTCGTCGTAGCCCTGGTAGCCCGGCTGCAGCAGCTGGCCGGTGCTCACCGTGCCGTGGCCGCCGAGGCCGGCCTCGACAAACTCCTCGTGGTTGATCGCCATGTTCAGGGCCTCCCGGACGCGGGGGTCGGCCAGCTTCGGCTCGACGTCCGGGATCAGCGAGCAGATCGCGCAGGACCCGGCGCTCGGGGTCTGCACCTCGTGGCTGCTGGCGAGCTGGTTGGCCTGGTCCGGGGGGAGGCCGAAGGCGGCGTCGACATCGCCGGCGCGCGCGGCGATGGCCAGCGCGCTGGGGTCGGAGATCGCGACCAGGGTCGCGGACTTGATGCTCTCCGAGGGCTGCCAGGCCTCCTCGAAGCGCTCCAGGCGAACCTCCTGGGAGGGGGTGTAGCCCACGACCCGGAACGGGCCGGTGCCGGAGATCGTCTCGACGCTGACGTCGGCGCCGATCATCGCCGGGTCGACGATGTCGATCATCGTCAGGCGGTTCAGCAGGATCGGGTCCGGGCTGGACGTGGAGATCCGGACCTTGAGCGGCTCGACGACCTCCACTCCGGTGATCGGTCCGAGCCGCCCGACCAGCAGCGAGTACGCCGGGTCGCCGGACAGGATCCGCTCGACGTTGGCCTGGACCGCCGCGCCGTCGAAGGCGGCGCCGCTGTGGAAGGTGACGCCGTCGCGGAGGGTGAGCTCGAGCGTGGTGTCGTCGGCACGGTTCCACTCGGTCGCCAGGGACGGCGCGATCTTGCCGTCGCCGTCGAATGCGACCAGGGCGTCGAAGACGTTGATCGCGTAGGTGCGGCCGACGTTCGAGGTCGCCGCGTGCGGGTCGATGGCGCTGGTGATCGCGGTCGAGCCCAGCGTGATGGTCGCTCCGGTGAGCGCCTTGCCGCCGCCTCCCCCGCTGCTGTCATCCGTGGCGCAGCTGGCGAGGGCCCAGACCGCCGTCGCGCCGGCGCCGAGGCCGAGCAGGCCGCGCCGGGACAGGTTCGGGAGCGTCTCGAAGGTGGTCATGGCGGGCGCCCTTCGTCGGCTGTTTCACGTAGAGAAACAGTGTCCGCTATGTCATATATGACTTTGGTGACATTGGGAACCCGTGCGCCGACGGGCGAGACGGCCCACCGCCGTCGTGCCGGCGTGGGGCGGGTGCTCGCTGGGCCGTGTCAGGGCCGCGGCACGAGGGCTGCCTCGGACTGCCCGAGCCAGCGGGGGAGCCCGCGGCGTACTTCCGTGGGACCGTCGACCCGGACCAGCCCGGTGGCCAGCGCACGCTCCCAGGAGAGGTCGCCGCGCCAGATCTCGGTCAGCACCCGCAGGTCGGCGCGGACCGTCGCCGTCACCTCGAAGCCGGGGTCGTCGTCACACACGTCCACCCCGGTGCCGGTCACGCACATCCACCAGCGCCCCTGGCGCGGCTCGACGTCGGGGAAGCAGAAGGCGAGCACGGTCCGGCCCCGCGGCCAGGCCGCGAGCGGGATCTTGCGTCGGATGTCCCACATCAGCAGGTGCGGGTCCAGGTCGGCCCGGCCGAGGGTCCCGATCCAGCGCACCCCCCAGCTGCCGAGGGCCTCGACGACCCCGGACAGCTCCCGCCCGCTCTCGGTCAGCGTGTACGACGTACGCCCACCGGCCTCGCGGCGCTCCACCACGCCGGCCCGCTCCAGGCTGCGCAACCGCTTGCTGAGCAGGGCGGGGGACATCCGCGGGACGCCGCGGCGCAGCTCGTTGAAGCGGGTGCTGCCGTAGAGCAGCTCGCGCACCACGAGCAGGGTCCAGCGCTCGTCGAGCACCTCCATGGCCTTGGCCACGGGGCAGAACTGGCCGTACGTCGACATCGTGCCTCCGAGTGCATCCCCGCCCTCCAGTAGACGCCCGCGCGCACCGGGGCGCCAGTACTGAACCTGAAGCGGCACCGGTTCAGACTCGGCACTGGCCGGGGGCCGCCCGGCGGCGCGACGGTGGAGCTCCGACGTACACCGAGAGGAGCGCCACCATGAGCGCCAGTCAGGACTCCCTGCGTGAGCCCGCCACGGGCAACCCCACGGGCAACCCCACGGACACCGCGCTGAAGGCCCGGCACCGGGCGATGTGGGCCTCGGGCGACTATCCGGCCGTGGCCGAGGAGCTGATCCCCGAGCTCGGCCAGGCCCTGGTCGACGCGGTGCGGCCCCGGTCGGGCCAGCGCGTGCTCGACGTCGCCGCCGGCTCGGGCAACGCAGCGGTCCCTGCCGCGCTGGCGGGGGCCGACGTGGTCGCCAGCGACCTGACCCCGGAGCTGCTCGACGCCGGCCGCGCGGCGGCGGAGTCCGACGGCGTGACGCTGAGCTGGGAGGTCGGCGACGCGGAGCAGCTGCCCTACCCCGATGCGTCGTTCGACGCGGTGCTCTCCTGCGTGGGGGTGATGTTCGCGCCCCAGCACCGGGCCGCCGCCGACGAGCTGGTCCGGGTCTGCCGGGCGGGCGGCACGATCGGCCTGGCCAGCTGGACCCCCGGAGGCTTTATCGGCCAGATGTTCGCGACGATGAAGCCCTACGCCCCGCCCCCGCCTCCCGGCGGGCAGCCGCCGCCGCTGTGGGGCGACGAGGCCCACGTCCGGGACCTGCTGGGAGACCGGGTGGCCGACATCGAGGCGGTGCGCCGTGAGGTCGTCATCGACCGGTTCGCGACGCCGGCGGAGTTCCGGCAGTACTTCAAGGACCGCTACGGCCCCACCATCGCCATCTACCGCTCCCTCGCCGAGACCCCCGAGCGCGCCGCCGAGCTGGACGACGCCCTCGACGCGCTCGCCGCGCGCTCCGCCGACGCCGACGGCACCATGCGCTGGGAGTACCTGCTGCTCACCGCCCGGCGGACGTAGGCCCGCTGGTCGAGCGGCCGGTGGTCGAGCCGTGAGGAGCGCTGGCGACGAGCGCGTCGAGACCCACCGGTCACCGGACAACGCGGTGGCGCCTCGCTCCGGTGGTCGAGCCGTGCCGGTGGTCGAGCCGTGAGGAGCGCTAGCGACGAGCGCGTCGAGACCACCCGTTCGCCGGACAAGGCGGTTCCGCGCCGCTGGGGTCGAGGGTCTTGGTCCCGCGGCGCGCCCGCTCCCGTTTCTTGAGGTGACGGTCCCGCCCTCCGTCGCAGAATTTTCTTTCCACATTCCTCGCTCCACCTCTAGTTCTTCGAACACCTGTTCGAGTAGAATGTGCTATGGCCATCGACCCGAACCCCGCCCCGCTGGGCGAGTGCGACAGCCCCGCTGCGGTGCTGGCCTTCGTGCGGTCTCGCCGGGCTGTTGCGGATCGGGCTGAGGTCGAGCTGCTGGAGGCCGCGGTCGCGTGGGCGTCGATGCACTCGGTCGACTGCCTGGACGACGCGGCCTGCCTCCCGGGTGCCGAGGGTGAGGTCGCGATCGCGGGGCCGGGTGCGCCGCTGGTCACCGAGTTCGCCCCGCTCGAGCTGGGCGCCGCCCTGGGGATGTCCTCGGACGCGGCCCGGGCGATGCTCGGCGAGGCGGTCGAGCTCGCGCACCGGCTCCCCAAGACCTGGGCTGCGGTCCGCGCCGGCGAGGTACCGGCGTGGCGGGGCCGCAAGATCGCGGCGAACACCCTGTCGCTGCCCGCCGACGGCGCTGCGTACGTCGACCAGCACGTTCACAGCGTCGCGGGGAAGATCGGGTACGCCGCCCTGGACCGGCTCATCGAGGAGGCCCAGGTCCGGTTCGACCCCGCCGGAGCGGAGGAGAAGTGCCGCGCCGCGGCGGACCGGCGGCACTTCGACCTGGACACCGGACGGGTCTCGTTCGGCGGGACAGTGGTCGTGGACGGTGAGCTCGACCTCGCCGACGCCCTCGACTTGGACTCCGCGGTCGCCCGCGGCGCCCGGGTCCTCGGCGAACTGGGCTGCGCGGAGTCGTTGGACGTCCGCCGCTCCCTGGCGGTCGGGGAGATCGCCCGCCGCCAGCTCGCCCTGGACCTCGACACCACCCCGACCCAGGTGGCCTCGCTGTCCAAGCGGTGTCGGCCCCGCCAGGTCGTCGTCCACGTCCACCTCACCGAGGCGGCCATCGCCGGCGCGGATGGGCTACATCTGGCCCGGGTCGAGAACAGCCGCTCGTTCGTCTCCGCCGACCAGGTCAAGACCTGGTGCGCGAGCCCCGACACCCAGGTCATCGTCAAGCCGGTCATCGACCTCGCCGACGTCACCCACGCCACCGCCTACGAGGTCCCCGACCGGATGGCCGAGCGCGTCCAGCTCAACAACCCGACCTGTGTCTTCCCGTGGTGCACCCGGAGTGCCCGACGTGGCGACAACGACCACGTCGTCACCCACCGCCACGAACGCGAAGGCCCGCCACCGGATGATGGTGAGTACGGGGAGACCACCGACCCGAACCTCGCGCCCCTGTGTCGCACCCATCACCGGGCCAAGACCCACACCCGGTGGTCGTACGCGAAGGTCGACGAGACCACCTTCCTCTGGCGCACCCCGAACGGCATCCACCTGCGCCGCGACCACACCGGCACCACCATCGTCGGCTGACCCTGGGTCTCGACACGCTCGCTGCGCTCACGGCTCGACCACCGGACGGTGGTCGAGCCGCGAAGGCGCCCTGGCGCCTGAGAGTGTCGAGACCCCCCGCAGGCACCCGCCGTCCCGGCCGCAGCCGATGGTCTCGACACGCTCGCTGCGCTCACGGCTCGACCACCGAACTTCCCGGTCGACCGCCGGGGTGAGGCTCAGCGGATCAGCGCGCCCATCCACTCCTCCACGTCGGAGGAGGTGCGGGGAAGGGTGCTGGAGAGGTTCTGGCTGCCGTCGGCGGTGACGAGGATGTCGTCCTCGATGCGGATCCCGATGCCGCGCAGCTCCTCGGGCACCAGGAGGTCGTCCTCCTGGAAGTACAGGCCGGGCTCGACGGTGAGGACCATGCCCTGCGCCAGCGTCCCCTCGGTGTACGCCGCGGTGGAGGCGGCGCCGCAGTCGTGCACGTCCATGCCGAGCATGTGGCTGGTGCCGTGCAGGGTCCAGCGCCGGTAGATCTTGCTGTCGGGGGAGAGGGCCTCCTCGACCGGGACCGGCAGCAGTCCGAGGTCCGCGAGCCCGTGCGCGAGCACTGTCATGGCCGCGTCGTGGGTCGCCGCCCACGGCGCACCCGGGCGTACGGCGGCGATGCCAGCCTCCTGGGCGGCGAGGACCAGGTCGTAGAGGTCGCGCTGCAGCGGCGTGAACGTGCCGTCGATGGGCAGGGTCCGGGTGACGTCGGCCGTGTAGAGGTTGCGCCCCTCGACACCCATGTCCAGCAGCACCAGCTGGCCCGGGACGATCGGCCCGGTGTTGTCGATCCAGTGCAGCGTCGTGGCGTGGCTGCCGCCGCCGACGATCGAGTCGTAGCCCAGGTCGTTGCCCATCGCCCGCGCCCGGCGGAAGAAGGTGCCCTCGATCCACCGCTCCCCGAACTCCAAAACCCGCGGCCATTCGCGCACCGAGTCCTCGAAGCCGAGCGCGGTGATGTCGCACGCCTCCTGCAGCTGCGCGACCTCCCAGTCGTCCTTGACCAGCCGCATCTCCGAGACGACCCGGGCCAGGTCGGCGTCCAGCGCGGCGTCGCCCGGCACCAGCCGGTCGACGTGGGCGGAGATCCCGCGGTGCACCCGGGTCTTGGTCGGCGCCGGGCCGGTCAGGTCCTGGGCGAGCTGGTCGACGTGGCGCACCTCGATGCCGAGCGAGTCCGAGAGCTCGCGCGCCGAGGGGCGGCGGCCGGCCCACAGCTCGCCGTACTCCCGGTCCCGGAAGAACTCGTCGGTCTCCCGCGAGGACCGCGGCCGTGCGTAGAGGATCGACCGGCCGTCCTCGACCACCAGCACCGCGTCGCTGGTCTGGTTGCCGGTGAAGTAGGTGTGGGCGGTGTCGGGGCGGAAGCGGTAGTTCGTGTCGTTGGACCGCACCTGGTAGCCGCCTGCGGGCAGCACCAGCCGCTCGCCCGGGAAGGACTCGACCAGCCGCTCGCGCCGGGCCGCGGCGTACGCCGCGACGGGGTGCGGCGGGAGGTCCAGCTCGCGATCGCCCCACCCGGTCCGCATGAACTGCGAGTACGCCTCGGGGACGCTCGGATCGTGGGACTCGGTCTTGATCTCCTCGCTCACGCTCCTCACTGTACGTCGGGGATCGGGGTGCGAGGCACCGTGGCCGATAGGCTGCGGCCGTGCCCGGAGCCCGACGAGACAGTGTTGCCTTCACGGTCGTCGTGACCGTGCTGGTGCTGCTCGGCGCCGCCGTGATGCTGCTGCTCATCGCGCTCTCCGGCGGACCGGGCTCGCTCGCGCTGGCCGCCGTCCTGGCCGCGCTGCCCGTCGGCCCGCTCGTCGGCTGCTACCTCTGGCTGGACCGCTACGAGCCCGAGCCGCGCGTGCTGCTGGTCCTGGGCCTGCTGTGGGGCGGCTTCGTCGCCACCGCCGCGGCGATCCTGCTGCAGGGTGTCGGCGGCCTGGTCGCCGGCTTCAGCGAGGCCGCGGACCTGGCGGTCGTCGCACCGGTCACCGAGGAGCTCTGCAAGGGCGCGTTCCTGCTCCTGCTGCTGTGGTGGCGCCGCGCGGAGCTCGACGGCATCCTCGACGGCATCGTCTACGCCGGCATGGTCGGCATCGGCTTCGCCTTCACCGAGAACATCCTCTACCTCGTCGCTGCCTACGACGGCACCGACGGGCTGGTGCCGGGCGGCGCCGGAGAGCTCACCGCCACGTTCGTGGTGCGCTGCCTGTTCAGCCCGTTCGCCCACCCCTTCTTCACGACCTTCATCGGCATCGGCATCGGCGTGGCCGTCGGCTCGCGCAGCCGGGCGGTCCGCGTCGTCGCGCCGCTGGCCGGGTACGTCGTCGCCGTGATCGCCCACGGCCTCTGGAACGGCTCCACGACCTTCGGGTTCGGCGGCTTCCTGGTCGTGTACGTCGTGCTGATGGTCCCCGCCTTCGTCGGCCTGATCGCCTTCGCGGTCTGGGCCCGTCACTCCGAGCGCCGGATGCTGGCGGCCGCCCTCGGCGACGCCGCCCGTCGCGGACTGGTGCCCGCCACCGACATCGGCTGGGTCGTCGACCTGCGCGCCCGCCGACAGGCCCGCGCCTACGCCCGCGCGACCTTCGGTCCCGCCGCGGAGCAGGCGATGCGTGACTATCAGCAGGCCGCGGTCGAGCTTGGTTTCCTGCACCACCGCTACCTCCGCGGCACCGCGCCGCCGGACTACGCGGCCCGTGGTCAGGAGTACGTCGCGAGGATCGGTGCCGTGCGCCCGTTCATCGCCTTTCCCGGACAGGTGGTACCCGCCAGATGACACCCACGCTGGGCGCGAGCTCGAGCGACGGCGCGCAGATGCTGACCGCCCTGGTCCGCCTCCACGGCGCGCTGCAGAGGACGACGCTGCCCCTCGACACCCCGGCAGCGGACGAGCAGCGCGCGGCGCTGCGCGACGTCGTCGACCAGCTCGAGGACTACATCATCCCGCGGGTCACGACCCTCGAGGCACCGATGCTCGTCGTCGTCGGCGGGTCGACCGGGGCCGGCAAGTCCACGCTCGTCAACTCCCTCGTCGGGCGCCGGGTCACCCAGCCGGGCGTGCTGCGCCCGACCACGAAGTCGCCGGTGCTGGTGCACAACCCCGCGGACCGGACCTGGTTCGGCCAGGACCGGCTGCTGCCCGACCTGCGCCGCGTCGACCACGAGACCACCGACCAGGACGCCCTCCAGCTGATCGCCTCCGACACGGTTCCCGCCGGGATCGCGCTGCTCGACGCCCCCGACGTCGACTCGGTCGACGAGCGCAACCGCGAGCTGGCCGCCCAGCTGCTGACCGCCGCCGACCTGTGGCTCTTCGTCACCTCGGCCGCGCGGTACGCCGACCAGGTGCCGTGGGAGTACCTGCGGGAGGCCGCCGACCGCTCCACAGCCGTCGCGGTCGTGCTGGACCGCACCGCCCCGGACGCCGTCCAGACGGTCTCGACCCACCTCGCCCGGATGCTCGCCTCGCGCGGCCTGAAGGACTCCCCGCTGTTCATCGTCCACGAGGGCACCGTGACGCCGGAGGGGCTGCTCCCGGCCGCCCACGTCGAGGACATCCGCCTCTGGCTGGAGTCGCTGGCCCACGACGGCGGCGCCCGCAGCGAGGTCGTGCGCCAGACCCTCGAGGGCACCGTCCGGGCGCTCACGCTCCGGGTGCACCCGCTCGCGGACGCCGCCGCCGAGCAGGCCGCCGCCCGGACCCGGCTGCAGGGCGCCGCCGAGACGGCGTACGACGAGGCCGCGGCGGCGCTGCTGTCCGGGGCCACCGACGGCAGCCTGGTCAGCGGCGAGCTGCTGACCCGCTGGCAGGAGTTCGTCGGCACCGGTGAGCTGCTGCGCAGCCTGGAGGACAAGGTCGGCTGGCTGCGCGACCGCGTCGTCAACGCGGTCAAGGGCAAGCCCCAGCAGGCGGAGCGGGTGGCCCTCACGGTCGAGGCCGCGCTCGAGGGCGCGGTCCTCGAGCACGGCGCGCGGGCTGCGGAGGCCGCGGCCGCGCAGTGGCGCGAGCGTCCCGAGGGCGCCGCGGCGCTGAGCCTGGCCGAGGAGCGCGGGTCCGGGCCGCTCGGCCGGGTCTCCGGCGGGCTGAGCCGGCAGGCCGAGGACGCCGTCCGCGCCTGGCAGCAGGACGTCGCCGAGCTGGTGCGCCTGGCCGGTGCCGACAAGCGCACGACCGCGCGGTTCCTGGTCTACGGCGTGCCCGGTCTCTCGGTGGCGCTCTCGGTCGTCGCTCTCGACGAGGCCGACGGCGACGCGACCGCGGCCGGCCGGCGGCTCCTGGAGGCCGTCTTCGGCCTCGACACCGCGCCGGCGCTGGTCCAGCGCGCCCGGGACGCCCTGGAGTTCCGGCTCGCGGACCTGCTCGCCGGCGAGCGTCGCCGCTGGGACGCCTTCCTCGACGGGCTCGGCATCGAGGAGGAGGCCGCCAACGATCTGCGCCAGGCGGCCCGCCGCGTCGACGACGTCCGCTTCGCTGCGGCCCGGCGCACGGGCGAGGTCAGCCCCGATGCCCACACGCCCTAGGGTGGTCGGAGCACGATCTGTAGTCGGACTGAGTGGGAGACGATGACATCCTCGCCTGAGGCCGGGCCCGAGGCCGCGACCGTTCCTGCGTCTGCAGGGGTGGGTGACGGGTCCGAGGTGGGTGCCCGGGTCGCCGCGCTGGAGTCCGCTGTCGGCGCCGCGACCGGCCGCCTCGACGACCGGGTTCTCGCGCCCGCCCGCACGGTCACCGACCGTGCCGCGGCGCGGCTGCGGCTCTCCGCCGACCACACGGTCGTCGCGATCGCCGGCGCGACCGGGTCGGGGAAGTCCTCCACCTTCAACGCCCTCACCGGCCTGGAGCTCTCCGCCGTCGGCGTCCGTCGGCCGACGACGTCGTGGGCGACCGCCTGCGTGTGGGGCTCCGACGGGGCCCACGAGCTCCTGGAGTGGCTCGGCATCCCGGCCCGCCACCAGACCACCCGCGACTCGATGCTCGACACCCGCCGCGAGGACAACGCCCTCGATGGCGTGGTCCTCCTCGACCTCCCCGACCACGACTCCACCGAGGTCTCCCACCACCTCGAGGTCGACCGGCTCGTCGCGCTGGCCGACATGATGGTCTGGGTCCTGGACCCGCAGAAGTACGCCGACGCGGCGATCCACCACCGCTACCTGGAGCCGCTGCGCACCCACGGCGAGGTCATGGTGGTCGTCCTCAACCACATCGACACGGTGCCGCCGGAGCGCCGCCAGGCGATGGTCGACGACGTGCGCCGCCTGCTCGAGGCCGACGGCCTCCCCGACGTGCCGGTCGTCGCGGTCAGCGCCCGGGAGGGCATCGGCCTCGACGACCTGCGGGCGCTGATCCGGCGCCGGGTCGAGGAGAAGCGGATGTCGCGCGCCCGGCTCCAGGCCGACGTGCGCGCCGCGGCGGAGCGGGTCGAGGAGGTCAGCGGTACGGCCGCGCCGCGCAGCCTCTCCGACGAGCGGGTCCAGCGCCTCGAGGACGGTCTCGCGGAGGCGGCGGGCGTGCCCGCCGTCGCCGAGGCGGTCGAGCGCTCGACGCGCAGCAGGGCTCGCCGGGCCACCGGCTGGCCGCCCGTGGCCTGGGTCTCCGCGCTGCGCCCCGACCCCCTCGCGAAGCTGGGCCTGGACCTCGGCGACGAGGCCGCCACCCTCGGCGGCCGCTCCGGCCGTGGGCCGGAGGCCGCCTCCGTCCAGCGGTCCCGGGTCGACAGCGAGGTCCGCTCGCTGCTCGACGACGTCACCGACGGGCTGGCCGAGCCCTGGGCGGTGGCGGTGCGCCGCGAGCCGGTCGCCGCGCTCGGCACCCTCGGCGACCGCCTCGACGAGTCGCTGCGCGCCACCGACCTGGGCGCCTCCCGGCTGCCCGGCTGGGTGCAGCTCGTGCGGGTGCTGCAGTGGCTGCTCCTGCTCGCCGCCGTCGGCGGCGGCGTGTGGGCGCTGCTGGACGCGACCGGCACGGTCGAGGACGCCCCGGAGGTCGCGGGCATCTCCGTGCCGCTGCTGCTCCTGGGCGGCGGTGTCCTCCTCGGTCTGGTGCTGTGGCTGGTCTCGGCCGGGCTGGTGCGCGGGGCCGCGCGCCGTCAGGCCGAGCGGGCCGAGGTGCGCCTGCGGGAGTCGATCGCGGCGGTGAGCTCCGAGCTGGTCGTCACGCCGGTGCGCACCGAGCTGGCCGCCTACGAGACCTGCCACCGGGGCCTGGCCACCGCGCTGCGCTGAGCCGGTTCCCGGGTGGGCCCGGGCCGGCCACCGCACACAGGCACGCCCCGGGCCGGGGCGGTCCACAGCCGGGCACCGGGTCCGGACGCCCGGTCGGCGACGTCGCCGAGTCTCGAGGCATCCACTGCATCGAGACAGGAGACGCACCCATGTCCGACACCCTCGTCACTCTCCAGGGCTGGCTCGGCGGCGACGTGACCCTGAGGCAGGCGGCCGGCGTGCCGGTCGCCAGCTTCCGGGTCGCCTGCACGCCCCGGCGCTACCAGCGCAGCACCGACACCTGGGGTGACGGACCGACGCAGTGGTACACCGTCAACGTCTGGCGCGGGCTGGCCGAGAACGCCGCGCGCTCGCTGCGGCGCGGCGACCCGGTGGTGCTGCACGGCCGGCTCAACCTCAGCGTCTGGGTCAACGCCCAGGGGGAGGAGGTCACGACGTTCGAGGTCGACGCCGTCCACGTGGGCCACGACCTGAGCCGCGGCACCAGCGCGTTCACCCGCACCCCCCGACCGACGCGGGAGGCCGCGGACGCCGCCGCCGACGGCGCGGGGCCGTCGGGGCAGTCGGCGTCCGCGGCCCCCGGGGCCGCCGCCTGACCTCAGCGGCGCGACGGCGTCCAGCTGGTCCAGGCCGGGTCGGCGGCGATGGCGGCCACCTGGCTCGGCCGCAGCGCCGGCGGTCCTGCCGAGGCCGGCGGACCCCACTTGCGCTCGGTCGAGTTGGCGACGGCGACATAGATCTGGCCGTCACCGACCCGTCGGCGAGCCTCGTGGTAGGTCACGCCCCGGTCGGTGAACGAGACCGACCGGGTGTCGGGTCCGTCGTTCTCGCACCGGGGCGGGCCCGCCAGCTCCTGGAAGTCCCACCCGGACAGGTCGCAGCCGAGGTCCTGCGCGAGCTGGGCGGCCCGCGCGTCCGGGTCGTCCGGAAGCTGGACGAGCATCACCTCGATGCTGCCGAGGACTCCGTCGGCGTCGGCGAGGGTGGCGCTCAGCGTGCCCTGGAGCCTCGTGGGCTCTCCGGGGGCGGCGTCGGTGGCGCGCCGCTCGTACGACGCGATCGTGACGCCCTCGGGCAGTCGGGCCCGCAGGCGCGACAGCATCGGGCCGACCGGCATGTCCCACCATCCCGGCCGGGCGGCGAACGGTGTCGCCTCCGGCTCCGGCACGACCAGGGCCCCGCCGGGCGTGGGGGTGGCCGTCGCGCTCGCATCGGGGGTCGGCTCGGCGTTGCCGTCGGGGGAGGGGCTGACCGAGACGTCGGTGGACGTGGCCGGGACCCCCCGGCTGGGCGTGTCGTCCCCGCTCCCGGCCAGGGGAAGGGCGACCACGGCCACGGTGGTGGCTGCCAGGACGGCGGCCTCGATCCTGCGGCGTCGACGCAGCCGACGTCCGGCGGTCACGGCGTGGTCGTGGAGGCCTGCCACGTCGGGGGAGACTCCGCGCATGGTGCGGTCGAAGAGGTCGTGCAGGTCCTGCTCGGGGCTGGTTCCGGGGTTGGTCTCGGGGCTGGTCTCGGGACTGGTCATCGGGTCCTCCGCTGAGCGATCTCGGGGGTGGTGACGGGGGCCGGGCGCGGCTCGAGCACGCCCCGCAACGACCGGAGCGCGCGCAGGCTGCGGTTCTTCACCGCCGCCTCGGTGATGCCCAGGGCGTCGGCCGTCTGGGCGACCGTGCGGTCCTCCCAGTGGCGCAGCACGACCACTGCCCGGTCGACGGGGGCCAGCGTGGCCAGGGCGGCCATCAGCGCGAGCCGCTCGGCGACGTCGGGGTCCCGGGCGGCGACGTCGGGGGTCTCGGCGACGGGCACCTCGGTGCTGCTGCGCCGGCGCCGCTCGGAGAGGAACGCCTTGATCAGCACCCCGTGGGCGTAGGCGACCGGGTCCTCGGCGCCGCGGACCCGCCACCAGGCGGCGTACACCTTGGCGAGCGCCGTCTGGACGAGGTCCTCGGCCGCGTCGGGCGAGGTGGTGAGGAGCAGCGCGTTGCGGTAGAGCTGCGGCGAGCGCGCCACCACGAACTCCGAGAACTGCGCATCCCTGGGGGAGATGGGTCGCACCGGTCCTCCTTCGGTGTCGGGAGGCCGGGTGGCCTCTCCTTTCCCAGACGCCGCGACCCCGCGATAGGTCTCAGGGGTTTCGGCAACTAGGCTCGGGGACCATGGCGGAATATGTCTTCACCTTGCGCAATGTCCGTAAGGCCCACGGTGACAAGGTCGTCCTCGACAACGTCACCCTCTCGTTCCTGCACGGCGCCAAGATCGGCGTCGTCGGCCCCAACGGCGCCGGCAAGTCGTCGCTGCTGAAGATCATGGCCGGGCTCGACCAGCCCAACAACGGCGACGCCATCAAGGACCCCGGGGCCACGGTCGGCATGCTCCAGCAGGAGCCCCCGCTCACCGAGGGCAAGACCGTCCTGGAGAACGTCGAGGAGGCGGTCGGCGAGATCAAGGGCAAGCTCGACCGCTACAACGCGATCTCGGAGGAGATGGCGAACCCCGACGCGGACTTCGACACCCTGCTCGCCGAGATGGGCGACCTCCAGACCGACCTGGACCACGCCAACGCCTGGGACCTCGACTCCCGGCTGGACCAGGCCATGGACGCGCTGCGCTGCCCGCCGCCGGACGCGATCGTCGACAACCTCTCCGGCGGTGAGCGCCGTCGGGTCGCGCTGTGCAAGCTGCTGCTCCAGCAGCCCGACCTGCTGCTGCTCGACGAGCCCACCAACCACCTCGACGCCGAGTCGGTGCAGTGGCTCGAGGGGCACCTGAAGTCCTACCCGGGCGCCGTCCTGGCGATCACCCACGACCGGTACTTCCTCGACAACGTGGCCGAGTGGATCGCGGAGGTCGACCGCGGCCAGATCCACGGCTACGAGGGCAACTACTCGACCTACCTCGAGACCAAGAAGGACCGGCTCAAGATCGAGGGGCAGAAGGACGCCAAGCGCGCCAAGATGCTCGAGAAGGAGCTGGAGTGGGTCCGCTCCAACGCCAAGGCTCGCCAGACCAAGAGCAAGTCGCGCCTGGCCCGCTACGAGGAGCTGGCCGCCGAGGCCGACCGCGCCCGGAAGATCGACACCTCCGAGATCAACATCCCGGCCGGACCGCGCCTGGGTGACGTGGTGCTGGAGGCCAAGGGCCTGACCAAGGGCTTCGAGGATCGCACCCTGATCGAGGACCTGTCGTTCTCGCTGCCCCGCGCCGGCATCGTCGGCGTCATCGGCCCCAACGGCGTCGGCAAGACCACGCTGTTCCGGATGATCACCGGCAGCGAGCAGCCCGACGCGGGCGAGCTCAACGTCGGGCAGACCGTGAAGCTGTCCTACGTCGACCAGAGCCGCGGCGGCATCGACCCGAACAAGAACGTCTGGGAGGTCGTCTCCGACGGCCTGGACTTCATCAAGGTCGCCAACTTCGAGATGAACTCGCGCGCCTACGTCGCGTCGTTCGGCTTCAAGGGCCCCGACCAGCAGAAGAAGGCCGGCGTCCTCTCCGGCGGTGAGCGCAACCGGCTCAACCTGGCGCTCACCCTGAAGATGGGCGGCAACCTGCTGCTGCTCGACGAGCCCACCAACGACCTGGACGTCGAGACGCTCTCCTCGCTCGAGGACGCCCTGCTCGACTTCCCGGGCTGTGCCGTCGTGACCTCCCACGACCGCTGGTTCCTGGACCGGATCGCCACCCACATCCTGGCCTGGGAGGGCACCGACGAGAACCCGGCCAGCTGGTTCTGGTTCGAGGGCAACTTCGCGGCCTACGAGGAGAACAAGGTCGAGCGCCTCGGTGTCGACGCCGCCCGCCCGCACCGGGTGACGCACCGACGCCTGACCCGCGACTGAGCAGGTCCTGATCCGCGGAAGGGCGTCCGCGGCCGGCTCAGGCGTCGATCACGACGTGGGCAGGCCGCGGATGTCCACTTCCGGGTGCGCCGAGACGAGGTCGTCGGCGACCGCGTTCATCACCCTGCCCATGGCGGCGAAGTCGGCCTCGCTGACCAGGTCGACGAGGTGCTCGCGCACCCCGGTGACGTGGACCGGCGCGGCCCGCACGAGCAGCTCGCGGCCCCGCTCGGTCAGGTTGGCGAGGATGCCGCGGCCGTCGTCCGGCGAGGTCGAGCGGCGCACCAGACCGGCCTTCTCCATCCGGGCGACCGTGTGGGTGACCCGGCTGCGGCTGTGCGCCAGCGCGTCGGCCAGCCGGGCCATCCGCATCTGGCCGTCGGCCTCCGAGAGGCGGACCAGGATCTCGTACTCGGCCAGCGAGAGGTTGAACCGCTGGCGCAACTCGTCGTCGAGTCGCGACCACAGCAGCGTGGTGGCGACCAGCAGCGCCCGCCAGGAGCGCTGCTGGTCCGGGTCGAGCCATCGCACGTCCGAGTCGGTCACGGCGGCAGTCTAGGCTGCCGCCCGGCCCGGGGGCCGCTCAGACGCGCTCGAGGATCAGCGCCATGCCCTGTCCGCCGCCGACGCACATCGTGATCAGGCCCGTGGTCTTGTCGTGCCACTCCAGCGAGTTCAGCATCGTGTTCTGCAGGCGCGCGCCGGACATCCCGAAGGGGTGGCCGACCGCGATCGCGCCGCCGTTGACGTTGAGCCGGTCGAGGTCGATGCCGAGCTCCTGGTAGGACGGGACGACCTGGGCGGCGAACGCCTCGTTGATCTCGACCAGGTCGATGTCGCCGATGCTCATGCCGGCCGACGCCAGCGCCCGCTGGGTCGCCTCGACAGGGCCCAGGCCCATGATCTCGGGGGAGAGGCCGGACACGCCGGTCGCGACGATCCGGGCCAGGGGCGTGATGCCGAGCTCGGCGGCGCGGGTGTCGGACATGATGACCACCGCCGCGGCGCCGTCGTTGAGGGCGCAGCAGTTGCCGGCCGTGACGACGCCGTCGGGGCGGAAGACGGGCTTGAGCTGCGCCAGGCTGTCGTAGGTGACCCCGGCCCGCGGGCCGTCGTCCTGGGAGACGATCACGCCGTCGGGGGTCGTGACCGGCGTGATCTCCCGGGCCCAGAAGCCGTCGGCGATGGCCTTCTCGGCCAGGTTCTGGGAGCGCACGGCGAACTCGTCGAGCTCCTTGCGGTCCAGGCCGCGCAACTGGGCGACGTTCTCGGCGGTCTGGCCCATCGCGATGTAGATGTCCGGCAGCGCGCCGCTCTGGCGCGGGTCGTCCCACTGCTGGCCGCCCTCGGCTGCCCGGACGGTACGGGTCTGCGCGTCCTCGAAGAGCGGGTTCTTGGTGTCGGGCAGGTGGTCGGAGGTGCCCTTGGCGAAGCGGGAGACGGTCTCGACGCCGGAGGAGATGAAGACGTCGCCCTCGCCGGCCTTGATCGCGTGGAAGGCCATCCGGGTGGTCTGCACCGACGAGGAGCAGTAGCGGGTGATCGTGGCGCCGGGGACCCCGTCCAGGCCGAGCATCACGTTGACCACGCGACCCATGTTGTTGCCGGACTCGCCGCCGGGCAGGCCGCAGCCGAGGTAGTGGTCGTCGATCGTGGTCGGGTCCAGCTCGGGCACCTTGTCCAGGGCCGCCTGGATGACGAGCGCCGAGAGGTCGTCGGGACGGAAGTCCGTGAGCGAGCCCTTGTTCGCACGCCCGATGGGGCTGCGGGTGGCGGAAACGATGACTGCCTCGGGCATGAGGACTCTCCTGCGTCTCGGGGGTGCTGGACTGCTCACCCTAGACTCCGGCAGGTCGTCTGCGAACGTCTGCGAACGTCTCCGGGCGCGGTGCCGGGCGGGCCTGTGCAGTGCGCCCACTGGTGCGCCCACTGCGCCGGGCCCCGGCCGGCTCTGGCAGCATCGCCCGGGTGCGTCACCTCTACGAGTGCCCGATGCGGTGGGCCGACCTGGACCTGCTCGGGCACGTCAACAACGTCGTCTACGTCGACTATCTCCAGGAGGCGCGGGTCGACCTGCTGCGCGCCGCGGTCCGTCCGGTGCGCCTGGGCGAGCTGGCCGAGGGAGTCGTCGTGGTCCGCCACGAGGTCTCCTACGTCGCGCCGCTGACGTTCTCGTTCCGCGCCGTGAAGATCGAGTGCTGGGTCACCGAGATCCGGACCGGCTCGTTCACGCTCGCCTACGAGGTCTTTCAGGACGACCCCGAGGCCGCCGAGGGACGCCGCGTCCACCTGCGCGCGACCACGGTGCTCGCGCCGTACGTCTTCGGCGGTGAGCACCCGCGCCGGCTGACGGCGGAGGAGAAGGAGGCCCTGGCGCCGTACCTGGAGGCACCGCTGGAGCGGACCCCGGCGATCGGCCCGGTCCCGCACGGCGAGGCCGGCCACTACCCGGTCCAGGTCCGGTTCTCCGACGTGGACGTCTACGGCCATGTCAACAACGTGAAGTACTTCGAGTATCTCCAGGAGGCCCGGATCTGGCTGATGGAGAAGCTGCGCCGCGCGGCGCCGCACCCGCTCCCGGACCTCTCCATCGTCGTCGCGCAGACCGACGTGGACTACCGGCTGCCGATCCTGTTCCGGCGCGAGCCGTACGACGTCTGGTCGGCCGTCACCCGGGTCGGCAACCGGTCGATGACCATCGAGTCGGAGATCTGCGACGCGACGACCGTGCTGGCCCGGGCCCGGGTCGTCATCGTCTTCTTCGACCTGAAGACCCAGCGCTCGACCGCCCCGCCGGAGGGCTACCGCGAGCTGCTCGCCGGGCTCGCGGCGGCCGAGCCCCGACCCGGCGGCTGAGCCTCACTCCAGGGTGTTGACCATGAACTGAGCGGCGTGGGTGACGTAGTCCCAGAACTGCGCCTCCTGCTCCGGGGTCAGGTCGGCGGCGTCCAGGCCGGTGCGGAAGTGGGTCAGCCAGTGCTCGGCCGCCTCGGGGGTGACCTGGAACGGCGCGTGCCGCATCCGCAGCCGCGGGTGACCACGACGCTCGGAGTAGGTCGACGGTCCGCCCCAGTACTGCACCAGGAAGTCGCGGAACCGCTCCTCGGCGGGCCCGAGATCGTCCTCGGGGTACATCGGGCGCAGCACCTCGTCGGTGGCGACGCCCTCGTAGAACTTCGCCACGATCAGCCGGATCGTGTCGTAGCCGCCGATGTCGTCGTAGAAGGTGCTCACCTGCCCATTCTCGCAACGCCCCCAACCGGAGCGCACAGCGGCGTGCAAGACTCGCGACGTACCGGCACCGCACCCCATCTCACGAGGAGTGATCCGCAGATGCCCACCACTCGCCAGGCGACCACGAACTGGGAAGGCACCCTCTTCGAGGGCTCCGGAAAGGTCACCCTCGAGTCCTCCGGGATCGGCACGTACGACGTGTCGTGGCCCTCGCGCGCGGAGGAGGCCAACGGCAAGACCAGCCCCGAGGAGCTGATCGCCGCCGCGCACTCGTCCTGCTTCTCGATGGCGCTGTCCAACGGACTGGCCAAGAACGACACCCCGGCCACCTCGCTGCGCACCACCGCCGAGGTCGAGCTCACCCCCGGCACCGGCATCACCGGCATCAAGCTGACAGTCGTCGGCACGGTCGAGGGGCTCGACGAGGCGAAGTTCGTCGAGCTGGCCGAGGCCGCCAAGGCCGGCTGCCCGGTGAGCCAGGCGCTCTCCGGCACGACGATCACGCTGGACGCCTCGCTCGGCTGAGACGCACCACGCGCAGCAGGGCCCGGACCGATCGGTCCGGGCCCTGCTGTCTGTGGGCTGTCTGTGGGTTGTCTGTCGGCTGGCTGCGGGCTGCCTGCGGGCTGGCTGCCGGGGGCGCTCAGCTCGCGGGGGAGTCCTCGGCGGCGGCGCGCTGGTGGTCGGCCTGCTCCTGGCGGTGCCACACGACCCGCTGGGCGAAGGGGATCTCGATGCCCTCGTGGTCGAAGCGGGCCTTGATCCGCTGGCGCAGCTCGCGACCCACCGCCCACTGCTCCAGCGGCAGCGTCTTGACCAGGACCCGCAGGTGCACCGCGTCCGCGGCCAGCATCTCCACCCCGGTGACCTCCGGCTCCTCGATGATCAGGTGCCGGAAGTCGTCGTCGCGCCACAGGTCCACCGCGATGTCGTGCAGGACCCGCTGCACCCGGGCGAGGTCCTCGCCGTACCCGACGCTGACGTCGATGACCGCCCGCGACCAGTTCTGGCTCATGTTGCCGACCCGCATGATCTCGCCGTTGGGGACGTACCAGACAGTGCCGTTGAGGTCGCGCAGCCGGGTCACCCGCAGCGTCACCGCCTCGATCGTGCCGCTGGCCTCGCCGACGTCGACGACGTCGCCCACGCCGTACTGGTCCTCGAAGATCATGAAGATGCCGGAGAGGTAGTCCTTGACCAGCGACTGGGCGCCGAAGCCCAGGGCCAGGCCGATGATGCCGGCGCTGGCGATGATCGGGGCGATGTTCACGCCGAGCTCGCTGAGGACCATCGTGCCGAACATCGCGACCAGGACGCCGGTGATGATGCTCTTGAGCAGGTCGCCCATCGTCTTGGCCCGCTGCACGCGCCGGGTGGCGGCCGCGCCGGCGAGGCCCACCTCGCTCATCGTCGCCTCGGCGCGCGTGCGGCGCATCGCGAACCGGCTGACCCCCTGGGGGAACATCCCGTCCTCGGCGCGGGCGACCAGGCGGTCCACGAGCTTGTGCAGGACCCAGCGGATCACCATGGCCAGCAGCACCAGCCCGGCGATCGAGAGCGGGGTGCCGATCAGCACGTCGGCGACCTCGGCGACCGTGTCGTTGCCGGTCAGCTCCAGGGCCGCCCGGCACACCTGCTCGCCGTCATCGCAGGGGGCTGTCGTCTCCAGGGCACGCATGGGCCCCAGTATTCAGATCGAGCCGGGCAATGCGAACCGGGCGCACCGCTCCGCGCGGGCGCTGTGATGCGTCAGACCCCGGAGCCGGCCGGATCGACGGGGCGATATCCTGCGGTGGTGACCACGCAGCCCGCGCAGCCCGCGCCCGCCCGCCGTACCTTCCGCGCCCGCCGGACCGCGCTGGTCCTGGCCACGACCGCCGCGCTGGTGACCCTGCCGGGCCGTGCCGGCGCCGACGTGCCTGAGGGCTGGTCGGACCCCGAAGCGATCAACGGCGTCGAGATGTTCATGATCATCGCCGGGATCCCCGTGGTGCTCGGCATCCTGATCACGCTCGCGGTGGCGCTGCCCGGGCTGCTGCGCGGCGAGGGCCTCACCTCCGGCCCGGCCGCCGTGGACGGCCAGTGGCTCGGCGGTCCGAGCAAGAAGACCGACGAGCTCGCCGGCCCCGACGGCGAGGCGTCGCAGGCGGGCGGAGCAAGTGCCCGCTGGTGAGCTGAACGCAGCACACCGCTTCGAGCTCGACCTGGCGATCCGCCAGGCCGAGCAGCTCTCGAGGTTCGAGTTCTCGGTCTTCCTCGGCAGCGCCGAGGGCGACCCGCGGACCTTCGCGACCCGGCTGCACAACACGCTGGTCGCGCCCGCGCGCAGCGTCCTGATCCTCGTCGACCCGCTGCGCCGGGTCCTGGAGATCGTCACCGGCGGCGACGTGCGCCGCCGGCTCACCGACCGCGAGGTCGCTCTGGTCGCCGTACAGATGCGCTCGGCGTTCGCCGCCGCGGACCTGGTCGGGGGACTGCGCCGGGGCATCTCGATGCTCGGCGAGCACGCCACGGCACCGCCGACCCTGCACGCCGGCTAGCTAGCCGCTCTGGAGCCGGCTGGAGCCCTGCCTCGGCCTCGTGCTGACGGAGAAGGCCCGGGGCGGGCCCGCCGCGACCTGCGCGGCGGACCCGCCCCGGACCCGTTCCTCGGCCCGGCTCAGGCGCGGGCGTCGCGCTCCTGGGCGGCCAGGGCCCGGGCCACGTCGGCCCGCCCCTCGCGCACGAACCGGGTAGCACCGCGGGAGGCGGTGCTGGACGCCAGCCACTCGTCAAGGCGCTCGAGGACGGCGGCGGAGCCCAGCGGCTTGGGGAAGCCGTACTCCAGGACCACCGAGCCCTTGTGGAACCCGAGGGAGTCCAGCGCGGTGTCGGCCGCCTCCAGGTACTTCTCCAGGTACGGCGCGAGCACGTCCTCCTGGCCGAAGCGGAAGATCGAGAACACGATCGTCCGGGAGGTCTCGTTGGGCGTGGCCGGGTCCATGATCGCGGCCCAGGCCTGCGCCTTCGCCTCGGCGGTGGGCTGCGCCGCCCGGGCGCCCGCGGCCTTCTCGCGGCCGGCGATGGTGTGGTCGCGCTCCAGCTCCGCGTCGATCTCGGCGTCCCCGGCCCGGCCGGCGGCGGCCAGCGCGGTCAGCAGCGACCAGCGCAGGTCCTGGTCGACCGCGAGGCCCTCGACGGCGAAGGTCCCGTCGAGCAGCCCCTGGACGTCGGCGAGCGCCCCGTCGCTGTGTGCCGCGGCGGCGTAGGACCGGGTGAAGGTGAGCTGGTGGTCGCTGCCCGGCTCGGCGGCGAGCATCAGCTCGCGCAGCCCGGCCTCCCACTCGGCCTGGAGCCCGGCGCGGTGCTCCGGGGCGGAGTAGAACTCCACGGCGGTCGCGGCGTACGACGGGATCCGGGTGACGCCCCAGGCGTCGGTCTCGGCCCCGACGTTGGCCAGCACCAGGCGTACGAACTCGCTGGCCGGCATCTCGGCGTCGCGGGTCATGTCCCAGGCGGCGCCCCAGACCAGGGCGCGGGGGAGCGACTCGTCGAGCTTCGAGAGCCCGTTGGTGACGGTCGCCAGGGACCGCTCGTCGAGCCGGATCTTGGCGTAGGCGTGGTCCTCGTCGTTGAGCAGCAGCAGGTCCGGCTGGCGGACCCCGACCAGCTCGGGGATCTCGGTCCGCTCGCCGGCGACGTCGACCTCGAGGTAGTCGCGGCGCACCAGGCGGCCCTCGACCTCGTCGTAGAGGCCGATGCCGAGGCGGTGCCGGCGCAGCGTGGGCTGCTCGGGCGCGGCGCTCTGGAGGACGGCGAAGGAGGAGTAGCCGCCCTCGGCGTCGAGCTCGAAGGCCGGGCGCAGCGTGTTGACGCCGGCGGTCTGCAGCCACTCCTGGGCCCAGCCCTGGAGCTCGCGGCCCGAGGACTTCTCCAGGGCGGCCAGCAGGTCGCTGAACTCGGAGTTCCCGAAGGCGAAGTCCTTGAAGTACTGGCGCAGGCCGCCGACGAACGGCTCCAGGCCGACCCACGCGACGAGCTGCTTGAGCACCGAGGCGCCCTTGGCGTAGGTGATCATGTCGAAGTTGACCTCGACCGCGTGCAGGTCGACGTTGTCGGCCGCGATCGGGTGGGTGCTGGGCAGCTGGTCGGCGCGGTAGCCGGTCTGCTTGCGGGCGTTCGCGAACCCGGTCCACGCGTCGGTGAACTCGGTGGCCTCGGCCTCGCACCAGTAGCAGGCCCACTCGGCGAACGACTCGTTGAGCCAGAGGTCGTCCCACCACTTCATGGTCACCAGGTCGCCGAACCACATGTGCGCCATCTCGTGGGTGATCACCGAGCAGCGGAACTCGTAGAACGAGCGCGGCTGGCGGCTGCGGGGGAGGTACTCGTCGCGCAGCGTCACGCAGCCGGCGTTCTCCATCGCGCCCATGTTGTACTCCGGCACGTAGAGCTGGTCGTACTTGTGGAACGGGTAGGGGTAGTCGAACTGCTCCTCGAAGAACGCGAAGCTCTGCTTCGTGATCTTCACCAGCTCCTCGGTGTCCATGTGCTCGACCAGGGACTGGCGGCAGTAGTGGCCCAGCGGGATCGTGCCGAACTTGCCCTCGTAGCTGTCGAGGACCTCGTGGTACTCGCCGGCGACGACCGCGGTGATGTAGGTCGACATCCGCTCGGTCTCGGGGAAGTGCCACACGGCCGTGCCGTCGCCGGCCGGCTCGGGCTGCGGGGTCGGCGCGTTCGAGACGACCTTCCAGTGCTCCGGGGCGGTGACGGTGAACGTGAACGGGGCCTTGAGGTCCGGCTGCTCGAAGGTCGTGAAGACCCGGCGGGCGTCGGGCACCTCGAACTGGGAGTAGAGGTAGACCCGGTCGTCGACCGGGTCGACGAACCGGTGCAGCCCCTCGCCGGTGTGGGAGTAGGTGCAGTCGGCGCGCACGACCAGCTCGTTCTCCGCCTGCAGGCCGCTCAGGGCGATCCGGCTGTCGGCGTACGCCGTGGCGGGGTCGAGTGGCGAGCCGTTGAGGGTGATCTCGTGGACCGTCGCGTCGACGAGGTCGGCGAAGGTCTCCGCCCCCGGCTCCGTGCAGGTGAAGCGGATCGTGGTGGTCGAGCCGAAGGTCTGCTCGCCGGTGGTGAGGTCGAGGTCGACGGCGTACGACGTGACGTCGAGGAGCGCGGCGCGGGTGGCGGCCTCGTCCCGAGTGAGGTTGGTTCCAGGCATGGAGCGCATCCTGCCATTCGGACACGAACGGGCGCGCGGCGCCGGGCTTCTCAGGCGGGAAGAGCGCCGACAAAACGAATTACAGCAAAGTAATTATCCCCTCGGCGTGTCGCCTTGACAATCCTGTCACTACAGTTCACGTGTGCATCAGCAGTCACAGGGGTCCCAGAGGCCGCGCCGGACCGTCGCGTGGCTGTGCTGGCTCGCGCTCCTCTCCGGCCTGCTGGTGGCGCCGGCGCCACCAGCGAGCGCCGCCTCGACCTACCACTGCAGCGGGTACTCGGGCTGCAAGGCGGCGGGCTACAAGCACTTCGGCTACGGCAACGCGAAGAACAACAAGACCATGTGGTGGCGGATGTACGCCGGCCACAACTGCACCAACTACGTGGCCTACCGGATGGTCAAGGCCGGCATGTCCACCGCCCGGCCCTGGTCGGGCAGCGGCAACGCGTCCAACTGGGGCGTGGCGATGAAGAAGATCACCGACACCAAGCCGTCCGTCGGCGCGGTCGCCTGGTGGAAGGCCAACGTGCCCGGGGCGGGCTCCAGCGGGCACGTCGCGGTCGTCGAGAAGGTCATCTCTCCGACCAAGATCGTCATCTCCGAGGACAGCTGGGGCGGCACCTTCCACTGGCGCACGATCACCAAGGGCACCGGCTGGCCCAGCGGCTTCGTCCACTTCACCGACAAGACCGTCCAGAACCTCGCGCCGCCGACGCTCGGCTCGGTGCCGCAGATCGGGGTCCCGGTCACCGCCGTCCCCGGCACCTGGACCGCCGGCACCGCGCTGAGCTACCAGTGGCTGCTCGACGGCGCCGCCATCGCCGGCGCCACGGGTGCGACGTACACGCCGACGACGGCGCAGCTCGGCAAGGGCCTCGCGGTGCGGGTCACCGGCAGCCGCTCCGGGCACTCCTCGGCCACCGTCACCTCGGCGGCCGCGGCGATCGGCCCCGGCGCGCTGGTGCCCCAGGGCGTGCCGGCCGTCGAGGGCCAGGGGTACCTGGGCCAGGCGCTCGTGGCCTCCTTCGTCGGCTGGGTCCCGGCCGAGTCCAAGCGCGCCGTCCAGTGGTACGCCGACGGCGTGGCCGTCCCCGGGGCCAACGGGCGCCGTCTGGTGCTCGGCGAGGGCCTGCTCGGCAAGACGGTCACGGTCCAGGTGACCGGCACGGCGCCGGGCTACGGCCCGAGCGCCGTCGAGTCGGCGCCGATCGGCCCGGTGTACGCCGGTGACGTGGAGGTGGTCGCCCCGCCGGCACTGTCCGGTGAGACCCGGCCCGGCGCGACCCTGAGGGTGACGCCGCCGGCCGCCCAGCCGGCGGACAGCCAGGCCACCTACACCTGGCTGCGCGACGGGGCGCCGATCGCCGGCGCGGCCGGCCCGGCGTACCGCCTCGGTCCGAACGACCTCGGTCGGCGGCTGGCGGTGCGCGTCGACGTGCAGCGGCCGGGCTACCGGGCGCACGTCGAGACGCTCGCCGCGCCGGCGAAGGTGACGACGAGCTCGCGCACGGTGGTACGCCGTGCGGTCCCCGGCCGGGGCAAGGTCAAGCTCGTGATCCGGGTCCGGGTGCCCGGCCAGGCGGCGCCGCGGGGCAAGGTCGCGGTGCTGACCAACGGGCGGACCGTGCGGCGCCGGGTCGTGGGCGGCAAGCTGACACTCGTCGTTGCGGGTCTGCGGCCCGGTCAGCGCAAGGCCGTGGTCACCTACGCCGGCAACTCGGTCGTCACCTCCTCGCGTGCCACCGTGACCTTCCAGGTGCGCAAGCGCTAGTCAGGTCCGGGTTGCGGAGCTCCTGACGGAATCGAGCCGGGGCGCCGGCTGTTGGAGGTGGACATGACCACCACCAACGCTGACTTCTGGTTCGATCCCGCCTGCCCGTTCGCCTGGATCACCTCGCGGTGGATCCTCGAGGTGGAGCAGGTCCGCGACATCTCCGTGACCTGGCACCTGATGAGCCTGGCCTACCTCAACGAGGGCAAGGACATCCCGGACGAGTACCGCGCCTTCCTCGCGACCGCGTGGCAGCCGGTGCGGGTCGTGATGGCCGCCGAGCAGCAGCACGGCAAGCAGGCGCTGCTGCCGCTCTACACCGCGCTGGGCACCCGGCGCCACGTGCAGGGCGAGGAGCTCGACCGGGCCATGATCGAGGCGGCCCTGACCGACGCCGGGCTGCCGACCGCGCTCGCCGACGCGATGGACGACCCGTCCTACGACGACGCGATCCGCAAGTCCCACCACCTCGGCATGGACCAGGTCGGGGACGACGTCGGGACGCCGACGATCGCGATCGAGGGCACTGCCTTCTTCGGGCCGGTGCTGTCCTCGATCCCGCGCGGCGAGGAGGCCGGCAAGGTCTGGGACGGGGCCGTCGCGCTCGCGTCCTACCCGTACTTCTTCGAGCTCAAGCGCTCGCGCACGGCCGAGCTCGACTTCAGCTGACGCTGCGGCGACCCCGTCCGGGCGGCGGACCGGGGGTTCGACGGATGTGACGGGTGTGACGCATGATGTTGAGTCATGCAGAACTCGGGCATTCCTCTCCTCGGCACACTCGTGCTGGTCCTCGGCACCCTGGCCGCCGCTCCCGGCGCCGGGGCCGCCGGGGCCGGCGCGGCGCCCGCCGGGACGATCCGACTCGCGCAGGCCGACGGCGGCGTGCGCTCGGCGAGCGTCCCGCTCGACGGCCTGCGCACCGGCGTGCTGCGCTCCACCCGGTTCTCGATGGTGGGGCTCACCTGGCGCGGCGAGGAGCCGCGGGCCGAGCTGCGCACCCGGGCCGTGGCCGGGCGCTGGGGCGCCTGGCGCACCGTGCAGCCGATGCACGACGAGGCCGAGGCGGACGAGCGCCGCTCCGCCGTCCGCGGCAGCGACCTGATGTGGACCGGGCCGTCCGACCGGGTGCAGGTCCGGCCCGCGTCGGCCCGCAGCGGCAAGCCCAGGAGGGTGCGGCTGGTGCTCATCGATCCGGGGCGGCGCGCCGCCGACCAGCGGCCGCCGGCGACCCCGGCCGCGCCGAACGCGTCGGTCGTCGCGGCCTCCGGTGCCCGCGTGGCAGCGCGCACGAAGGCGACAGCGGCTCCGCGCCCCACCCTGCACGGGCGCAAGGCATGGAGCGCCAACGAGGGCTGGCGGCACGGGAGCCCGACGTACAACACCGGCCTGAGCCAGGTCCACGTCCACCACAGCGCGACCGGCAACGGCTACGCGAAGGCGGACGTGCCCGGCATCGTGCGCGGGATGTACAGCTACCACACCAAGAGCCTGGGCTGGTCCGACCTCGGCTACAACTTCCTCGTCGACCGCTTCGGGCGCGCCTGGGTCGGGCGCGCGGGCGGCGCGGCCAGGCCGGTGCGCGGGGCGCACACGCTCGGCTTCAACCACAACTCGGTCGGGATCGCGATGATCGGGAACTACGCCTCGGCGGCGCCCACCAAGAAGTCCCTGCGAGCCGTCGCCAACATCGCGGCCTGGAAGCTCGACAAGCACGGCCGTCCCCGGGCCACCGGGAAGGTCGGGGTCCGCTCCACCGGCAGCGACCGGTTCGCCGCCGGGGTCAAGGTGCGCCTGCCCGTGGTCGACGGGCACCGGGACAGCAACGAGACCGCGTGCCCCGGCGAGCTGCTCTACCAGCGGCTCCCGTGGATCCGGCGGGTGGCGCAGAAGCGGATGACCCGCTTCAGCTGAGCCGGGCGGCCAGCGGGGCGGCGCTCAGGACCCGGAGGTCCCCGCCACCGCCGCGGTGGTGGTCGCGGCCGTGATCGCCGCCGTCGAGGCGCTCAGGGCGTCGCGCACCGCCTTCGCGGCCCAGGCGCCCTCGGAGATGGTCTTCGCCCGCTTGCGGACCTCGCGGGCCGACCGGTTGCCGCGGTCCACCACCTTGTGCGCCCGGTCGGTGGCCGCCAGCAGGGCGACCAGCGCCCCCGTCCGGGGGTCGGGCTCGGCGTCCAGCACCAGCACGTCGGTGAGGGCGCGGCGTACCTCGTCCTCGTGGCGGGAGTCGACAGCTGGCCAGCGGGTGCGCGGGAACAGCCCGAGCACCCGGTCCTTGCGGTGCTCGAGGATGCCGCGCTCGACGAGCCGGGCCGCGAGCCGCTCCCGGGTCCCGCGGCCGAGCTTCCCGACCAGGTCCTGCGCGGTGCGCTCCTTCTCCGCGACCGTGGCGAGGGCCTCGACCAGCAGCGGGTCCTCGACCCGCGCGCCCGGCACCGGGCGGACCTTCGCGGTCTTCCAGACGCTGGTCCGCTCCGGGACCTCCACCGCGCCGGCGACCGCGAGCTCGATGAGGATGGCGCCGCCGAGGACCGTCGGGATCGGGACGACGGTGTTGGTCGCCCCGCTGTCGTCGTCGAGGAAGAGGAGCAGCAGGTCCTCCGCGATGAGCGTGGTCATGGAGGGACCGTAGCGCTCCCGGCCGCGGCCGGGCGGCAGGTGCCTCCTAGGATTCGCTCATGAGCACTGTGCTGTCCGCCGTCGCCTGGCCGTACGCCAACGGCCCCCGCCACATCGGCCACGTCGCCGGTTTCGGCGTCCCCTCCGACGTGTTCAGCCGCTACATGCGGATGGCCGGCCACGACGTGCTGATGGTCTCGGGCTCCGACGAGCACGGCACCCCGATCCTGATCGCCGCCGACGAGGCCGGGGTCTCGCCCCAGGAGCTCGCCGACCGCAACCACCGCGTGATCGCCGAGGACCTCGCCTCGCTCGGGCTCTCCTACGACCTCTACACCCGCACCACCACCCGCAACCACCATGCAGTGGTGCAGGAGCTCTTCCTCGGGGTCTACGAGAACGGCTACTTCGTCGAGCAGACGACGTACGGCGCGATCTCGCCCTCGACCGGCCGCACGCTGCCGGACCGCTACATCGAGGGCACCTGCCCGATCTGCGGCGCGGAGGGCGCCCGCGGCGACCAGTGCGACACCTGCGGCAACCAGCTCGACCCCGCGGACCTGATCAATCCGCGCTCGAAGATCAACGGCGAGACGCCGGAGTTCATCGAGACCCAGCACTTCTTCCTCGACCTGCCCGCCCTGGCCGAGGCCCTGACCGCCTGGCTCGACGAGCGCGCGGAGTCCGGCACCTGGCGGCCCAACGTGATCCGGTTCAGCCAGAACATCCTCAAGGAGATCCGCCCGCGGGCGATGACGCGCGACATCGACTGGGGCATCGCGGTGCCCCTCGACGGCTGGCGCGAGAACCCCACCAAGAAGCTCTACGTCTGGTTCGACGCGGTGATCGGCTACCTCTCCGCCTCGATCGAGTGGGCCCGCCGGACCGGCGACCCGGACGCCTGGCGCGCCTGGTGGAACGAGCCCGAGGCGCTGTCCTACTACTTCATGGGCAAGGACAACATCACCTTCCACAGCCAGATCTGGCCCGCCGAGCTGCTGGCCTACGACGGCCGCGGGTCCAAGGGCGGGACGCCCCGGCAGTACGGCGCGCTGAACCTGCCCACCGAGGTGGTGTCCTCGGAGTTCCTCACCATGGAGGGCCGCAAGTTCTCCTCCTCCAAGAAGGTCGTCATCTACGTCCGCGACCTGCTCAGCCGCTACCAGCCCGACGCGTTCCGCTACTTCGTGGCCGCCGCCGGGCCGGAGAACCAGGACTCCGACTTCACCTGGGCGGAGTTCGTGCGTCGTACCAACGACGAGCTGGTCGCCGGCTGGGGCAACCTGGTCAACCGCACCGCGAACCTGATCGCCAAGAACTTCGGCGAGCTGCCCGCGGCCGGTCCGCTGACGCCGGCCGACGAGGCAGTCCTGGCCGTCGCCGAGGACGCCTTCGGCACGGTCGGCGACCTGATCGCCAGGCACCGCCAGAAGCAGGCGATCGGCGAGGCCATGCGCGCCGTCGGCGAGGTGAACAAGTACGTCTCGGACTCCGAGCCGTGGAAGATCAAGGACGACCCCGAGCGGCTCGGCACGATCCTGCACGTCGTCGCCCAGTGCGTCGCCGACCTCAACCTGGTCCTCTCGCCGTTCCTGCCGTTCTCGGCCAACGAGGTCGACAAGGTCCTCGGGGGCAAGGGCGACGTCGCCCCGATGCCGCGCATCGAGGAGGTCGACGACCTCGACGGCGGCGCGCCGTACCCGATCATCACCGGCGACTACACCGACGTCCCCGCCTGGCAGCGCCGCCCGATCGTCCCCGGCACCCCCGTCACCAAGCCGACCCCGATCTTCACCAAGCTCGACCCGGTGATCGTCGAGGAGGAGCTCGCCCGGCTGGAGAGCTGACCCGGGCGCCCCGTCGGCGGTCGAGCCCCGCGGTGGTCGAGCTGTGAGGAGCGCTAGCGACGAGCGTGTCGAGACCAGCGTTCACCGGACGAGACGGCTGAGCGCCGCGGGGGTTGAGGGTCTTGGTCCTTCGGGCTCTCGCGCTGGCGGTTGCCTGGGCCTGACGGTCCCGCCCTCCGTTACCAAGATTCCTTCCACATTCCCCACTTTGACCTGGCGCTTCGAACACCTGTTCGATTAGGATGTGCTATGGCCATCGACCCGAACCCCGCCCCGCTGGGCGAGTGCGACAGCCCCGCCTCGGTGCTGGCCTTCGCCCGGTCCCAGCGAGCTGTGGCCGACCGTGCCGAGGTCGCCTTGCTCGAGGCTGCGGTGGCCTGGGCCTCGATGCACTCGACCGACTGCCTGGACGACGCGGCCTGCCTCCCGGGCGCGGAGGGTGAGGTCGCGATCGCGGGGCCGGGGGCTCCGTTGGTCACCGAGTTTGCGCCACTCGAGCTGGGCGCCGCGCTGGGGATGTCCTCGGACGCGGCCCGGGCGATGCTCGGCGAGGCGGTCGAGCTCGCGCACCGGCTCCCGCGCACCTGGGCCGCCGTGCGGGCCGGGACGGTGCCCGCCTGGCGGGGCCGCAAGATCGCGGCGAACACCCTGTCCCTGCCCGCCGAGGGTGCTGCGTACGTCGACACTCACGTCCACGCGGTGGCCGGCAAGATCGGCTACGCCGCCCTGGACCGGCTGATCGAGGAGGCCCGGGTCCGGTTCGACCCCGCAGGCGCCGAGGAGAAGCGTCGCGCTGCCGCCGACCGGCGGCACTTCGACCTGGACACCGGCCGGGTCTCGTTCGGAGGGACCGTGGTCGTGGACGGGGAGTTGGACCTCGCCGACGCCCTCGACCTCGAGGACGCTGTGGCCCGCGGGGCGCGGGTGCTCGGTGAGCTCGGCTGTGCGGAGTCCCTCGACGTCCGCCGGTCCCTGGCCGTGGGCGAGATGGCCCGCCGCCAGCTCGCCCTGGACCTCGACACCACCCCGACCCAGGTGGCCTCGCTGTCCAAGCGCTGCCGGCCCCGCCAGGTCGTGATCCACGTCCACCTCACCGAGGCGGCAATCGCCGGCACCGACGGCCTGCATCTGGCCCGGGTCGAGGAGACCCGCTCGTTCGTGTCCGCGGACCAGGTGAAGACCTGGTGCGCGAGCCCCGACGCCCAGGTGATCGTGAAGCCGGTGATCGATCTCGCCGACGTCGAGCACACCGACACCTACGAGGTCCCCGACCGGATCGCAGAACGGGTCGTCCTGAACAACCCGTGCTGCGTCTTCCCGTGGTGCGGCCGATCCGCCCGCCGCGCGGACACCGACCACGTCATCCGGCACCGGCACGAGCGCGAGGGACCACCGGGCGACGGGGAGACCACCGACCCCAACCTCGCACCCCTGTGCCGCACCCATCACCGGGCGAAGACCCACACGAGCTGGACCTACACCAAGCTCGACGAGACCACGTTCCTGTGGCGCACCCCGAACGGCATCCACCTGCGCCGCGACCACACCGGCACCACCATCGTCACCTGACCGGGGTCTCGACACGCTCGCTGCGCTCCTCACGGCTCGACCACCTGCCCCGGTGGTCGAGCCGCGAAGGCGCCCTGGCGCCTGGCCCTCCCGGTGATCGAGCCGCGAAGGCGCCCTGGCGTCTGGCCCTCCCGGTGGTCGAGCCGCGAAGGCGCCCTGGCGCCTGGCCCTCCCGGTGATCGAGCCGCGAAGGCGCCCTGGCGTCTGGCCCTCCCGGTGGTCGAGCCGCGAAGGCGCCCTGGCGCCTGAGGGTGTCGAGACCCGCTGCGTGCCGATCGTGGTTTCGACACGCTCGCTGCGCTCGCGGCTCGACCACCGGACGGTCGCTGCGCTCGTCACGGCTCGACAGCCGTCCCTCCGCCCGGTCTTGACCATTCCCACGCTTCAAGCACCGGGTGCGAAACGGCGCGGTGCTGTCAATAGGGTGCGGACATGACAGCCGCGATGTACCTGCCGACCTTCTACGTCCACCAGAAGTTCGCGATGACCACCAACCGCTACCGCCTCGTCGCGGCCAACCCCGACGGCAGCGAGGGGCAGCTGATGGGGTTCGCGGAGCAGAAGCGGCTCGCCTTCAAGGAGCAGGTCACCTTCTACGCCGACGAGACCAAGACCCGGCCGGTCTTCGGGTTCAAGGCGCGCGCGGTGATGGACCTCAACAGCGGCTACGACATCTTCGACGAGACCGGCAACCAGCTCGGGTTCTTCCGCAAGGACTTCGGCAAGAGCCTGCTGCGCAGCACCTTCCACATCGAGGGCCCCGGGTATGTCGGGTCCGGGCAGGAGCGCAGCCAGGCGGTCGCGATCATCCGCCGCTTCACCGACATCCCGTTCCTGCCCATCCACTTCGACTTCGCCGACGCCGCCGGCGGTCCGCTCCTCAGCGTGGAGCGCCAGGCGTCGGTCCGCGACCGCTACACCGTGCGGGTCCCGAACCCGGAGGTCGACTTCCGCGTCGCGGCCGCCGTCGCCGTCGGGCTCGACGCTCTGATGCAGCGCTGAGCGGGGGAGCGGTGCTCTTCCCGGAAGCCCAGCGGGCGGTGACCGAGGCGCGCGACGCGCAGTCGGTCACCGATCCGGCGTTCGACCACGTGGCCGAGCGGGCGCGGGACCGCGCCGCCGCGCTCGCCGCCCCACGCGAGGACGTCGCCGAGGTCCACGACGTCGACGCCGACGGCGTCGCGTGCCGCCTCTACCTGCCGGCCGAGCGCCGTCCAGGCGTGATCGTGCACCTGCACGGCGGCGGCTTCGTGCTCAACGACATCGAGGTCCACGACCCGGCCGCCCGCCGCCTCGCGAACCGCAGCGGCGTCGCTGTCCTCAGCGTCGACTACCGGCGTCCCCCGGAGCACCGGTTCCCGGCCGCGCCCGACGACGTCGACACCGTGCTCGGCTGGCTCGACCGCGAGAGCCCGGCCCGAGGCCTGGTCGGCCCGGCGTACGCCCACGGCGACAGTGCCGGCGCCAACCTCGCGCTGGTCGCGGCGCTGCGTCATCCCGGCCGGTTCGCCGCGGTCGCGCTCATCTACCCCTTCCTCGACCCCTCCCAGGCCTTCGACTCCTACGCCAGCGGGGCCGAGGGCTTCGCCGCCGGCGAGGCGGCCTGGTACTGGCAGCAGTACGCCGGCTCGCCGGCCGACCTCGAGGATCCCGACCTGGCGCCGCTGCGCTCGGACCGGCTCGGAACCCTGCCGCCGACCCTGGTCATCACCGCCGAGCACGACCCGCTGCGCGACGAGGGCGAGCACCTCGCGCGGCGGCTCGCGCAGGAGGGGGTCACGGTCACCGCGACCCGCTACCTCGGCCAGGTGCACGGCTTCTGGCGCCACCCCGGGGTGTTCCCGTCCGCCGACCCGCTGATGGTGCAGGTGACCGGCTTCCTGGGGCTGCACCGCTGAGCGCCCGCGCGGACCGGGCTGTCAGAATTGCCCCATGCGCGTGCACCTCGGATCCGACCATGCCGGCCTCGACCTCAAGGACCACCTGATGGGGTGGCTGGTCGACCACGGCTACGAGCCCATCGACCACGGCCCCTTCGTCCACGACCCGCTCGACGACTACCCCGTCTTCTGCCTGCGCGCGGCCGAGGCCGTCGCCGCCGAGCGCGCCGAGGGGCTCGACAGCCTCGGCGTCGTCATCGGCGGCTCGGGCAACGGCGAGCAGATCGCCGCCAACAAGGTGATCGGGGTCCGCTCCGCGCTGGTGTGGTCCGAGGAGACCGCCGTGCTGGCCCGCGAGCACAACGACGCCAACGTGGTCTCGGTCGGCGGCCGGATGCACTCGCTCGAGGACATGACCCGATTCGTCGAGGTCTTCTTGACCACGTCGTTCCCCGGCGACGAGCGGCACGTGCGCCGCATCGGGCAGCTCGCCGACTACGAGGTCACCCGCGAACTGCCGCCGCTCCCGGAGTCCGCGCTCGGCCACGGACAGGGCCAGGGCCAGGGACAGGGCCAGCCGGAGTCGAATGCCTGAGGGTCACACCCTGCACCGGCTGGCCGGTGCGGTGCGCGACGCCTTCGCCGGGCACGCCGTGCGGGTGGCCAGCCCGCAGGGCCGGTTCGCCGACTCCGCGGCGCTCCTCGACGGCCAGGTGCTCCAGGACGCCGAGGCGTGGGGCAAGCACCTGTTCGTGGAGTTCCCCGGTGACCGGTTCGTCCACGTCCACCTCGGCCTCTACGGCAAGTTCGACGTCCACGACGGCGTCGCGGAGGTCCCCGAACCGGTCGGCCAGGTCCGGCTCCGGCTGGTGCGGCCCCCGGCCGTCGGCCGGGACACCTGGGCGTACGCCGACCTCCGTGGCGCCACTGCCTGCGAGCTGTTCACCCGCGAGCAGCGCGACGCGGTCGTCGACCGGTCCGGCCCCGACCCGATCCGTCCCGACGCCGACCCCGACCGCGCCTGGGAGCGGATCCGGCGCAGCCGGGCCCCGATCGGCGGCCTGCTCATGGACCAGTCAGTGCTCGCCGGCGTCGGCAACGTCTACCGCGCCGAGGTCCTGTTCCGGCACCGCATCGACCCGATGCGGCCGGGCAACACCCTGCGCCGCGGCCAGTGGCAGGCGATCTGGGCGGACCTGGTCGAGCTGATGGCCGAGGGCGTGCGCACCGGCCGGATCGACACGGTGCGCCCCGAGCACACGCCGGAGGCGATGGGCCGGCCGCCGCGGCGCGACGACCACGGGGGAGAGGTCTACGTCTATCGCCGCCACGGCCAGGCCTGCCTGGTCTGCGGCAGCACCGTGCGCACCACGGAGCTCCAGGGCCGCAACCTGTTCTGGTGCGCGCGCTGCCAGCCCCGGTTCCGCTCCCGCGCCGTAGGATGAGCGGCCTCCCGACGAAGGGTCGGCCCTCGATGGACGCGACGGCTCGATCAGAGCGCCCGGCCCGACCGGTGCTGCCGGCACGGTCCCGCCTCGCGGGGCGCGTGCGGGACGTCGTACGCCGCAGCGTGCTGCAGGAGTACGGCCTCGCCGCGGCGCTGGTCGGGTTCTCCGGTGCGCTCACCCTCGCCGTGGCGCTGTGGCCGGCCACGGTGCCGGTGGTCGGGCTGATGGTCCCGCTGCTGGTCGGCAGCCTGCTGCTCGGGCCGCGCCAGCTGCAGTGGTTCGTCGTGTGGATCGTGGTCATGGTCCTGATCGCGACTGTCTTCCAGGTCAGGATCACCCCCCGCGTCGTCGTCACCGTCGGCATCGAGCTGCTGATGGCGGCGATCGTGCTGCTGGCGAGCAGGCGGCGCTCCCGCCTGGGCGTGGGCGGGGCCGCTGGCGAGGCGATGTTCGTCGACCTGCGCGACCGCATCCTGAACCAGGGCGGCATCCCGGCCCTCCCGCGGGGCTGGCGGATGGAGTCGGCCCTGCGCTCGGCCGGCGGTACGCCGTTCGCGGGCGACTTCCTGGTCGCGAGCCAGCCGAGCCCCGACCGGCTCGACGTCGTGGTCGTGGACGTCTCGGGCAAGGGTGAGCAGGCCGGCACCCGGGCGCTGATGCTCTCGGGTGCCTTCGGCGGCCTGATCGGGGCACTGCCCCCGCAGTCGTTCCTCCCGGCGGCCAACGAGTACCTGCTGCGCCAGGACTGGGCCGAGGGGTTCGCCACCGCCGTGCACCTCGCCCTGGACCTCTCCGACGGCCGCTTCGAGCTGCGCACCGCCGGCCACCCGCCAGCGGTCCGCCGGGCGGCCGGCTCGGGGCGGTGGAGCGTGCTGGGCTCCGAGGGACCGGTGCTGGGCCTGCTGCCCGACGCCGAGTTCCACGCGGTGAGCGGGGTGCTCGAGCCCGGCGACGCGGTGATGCTCTACACCGACGGCATGGTCGAGGAGCCGCGCCGCGACATCGAGCTCGGCATCGACCGGATGCTGGGTGCGGCCGAGCAGCTGCTGCGCGGCGAGTTCGCCGGCGCCGCGGACCGGCTCGTCACCGCCCTGGGGTCCCGTGACGACGACCGGGCGATGGTCGTGGTCACCCGCAGCTGAGGGCTCGGCCCGGTTGGGGCGCGGGCCGATCGGTGTGGCACGATGACCCCGGCTCTCGCGCGCCCTCACGGGCGGGCACCAGCCGCGCGGATGTAGCTCAATGGTAGAGCCCCAGTCTTCCAAACTGGCTACGCGGGTTCGATTCCCGTCATCCGCTCCAGGTGGGCCGTCCCGGCAGTTCGGGGCGGCTGCTTGGCGGGGCGTAGCGTAGTGGCTAGCGCGCCTGCTTTGGGAGCAGGAGACCGCAGGTTCGAGTCCTGTCGCCCCGACGCACTGACCATCTCACGGTGACCCTCCCCGGTCACCCCGGAAACAACGATTGACAGGAGACAACCTGTGAAGAGCGCCGTCGAGACCTTGAGCCCGACCAGGGCCAAGCTGACCGTCGAGGTGCCCTTCGAGGAGCTCAAGCCGAGCCTCGACGCGGCGTACAAGCGGATCGCGCAGCAGATCAACGTCCCCGGCTTCCGCCGGGGCAAGGTCCCTGCGATGGTCATCGACCGCCAGGTCGGCCGCGGCGTGGTCCTCGACGAGGCCGTCAACGACGTGCTCCCGAAGAAGTACGTCGAGGCGCTGCAGGAGAACTCCCTCGAGCCGCTGGCCCAGCCGGAGATCGAGCTGACCAAGCTCGAGGACAACGACGTGCTGGAGTTCACCGCCGAGGTCGACGTCAAGCCGACCATCGAGCTGCCCTCCTACGAGGGCCTCGAGGCTCAGGTCGACGACGTCGAGGTCACCGACGAGGACGTCGACGAGCAGGTCAAGGCGCTGCGCGAGCGGTTCGCGACGCTCACCGACGTCGAGCGTCCCGCCGCCGAGGGCGACTTCGTCGTGATGGACCTCCAGGCGACCCAGGACGGCGAGCCGGTCGAGGGCGCCGAGGTGTCCGGGATGTCCTACCAGGTCGGGCGCGGCGGGATGCTCGAGGGCCTCGACGAGGCGCTGGCCGGCATGGCCGCCGGCGACGCGAAGACCTTCACCTCCGAGCTGGTCGGCGGTGACCTGGTCGGTCAGTCCGTCGAGGTCCACGTCTCGGTCTCGCAGGTCCAGGAGCAGGAGCTGCCCGAGTACGACGACGAGTTCGCTCAGCTCGCCTCGGAGTTCGACACGATCGAGGAGCTCACCGCCGACGTGCGCGAGCGTCTGGGCCGCGGCAAGCGGCTCGAGCAGGCGGCCGCCGCGCGCGACGCCGTCCTCGAGGCGCTGCTGGAGAAGGTCGAGGTCCCGCTGCCGGAGACCATGGTCACCGACGAGCTGAACGCGCGCCGCCAGAACATCGAGCAGCAGCTCGCGTTCGCCGGCATCACGATGGAGAAGTACCTCGAGGACGAGGGCCAGACCGTCGAGGAGTTCGAGGCCGACCTCGACCGCCGGGTCCGCGACGCTGTCGCCGCGCAGTTCATCCTCGACGAGATCGCGAAGAAGGAGGAGCTCGGGATCGACCAGAACGAGCTCACCCAGCACATGGTCCGCCGCGCCCAGCAGTCCGGTCAGGACCCGCAGGAGTTCGCGAACCACATGTTCGAGCACAACCACATCCCGGACCTGGTCCAGGAGATCCTGCGTGGCAAGGCGCTCGCGACGATCGTCGAGTCGGCAGTGGTCAAGGACGCCTCGGGCAATGTGGTCGAGCTGAAGAACCTGCTTCCCGACGGCACCATCGCCGCGGCGGAGACCGAGGAGGCCGGGCAGGAGTCCGCCGACGAGGCCGCTGCCGACGAGGCCCCCGCAGACGAGGCCACCGAGGACGAGGCGCCCAAGAAGGCCGCGAAGAAGCCGGCCAAGAAGGCCGCCAAGAAGCCGGCCAAGAAGGCTGCTGAGAAGGCTGCCGAGAACGACTGACGACCGGGGCCACCAGGCCCGAGCTCGTGCGCTGCGGCCCATCCGGATCTCCGGGTGGGCCGCAGTCGTGCGTACGGCGCTCGGCGCCCCGTCCGGGCCGGGAAGGCACGGACGCGGCGGGCGAAATCCGCTGTTGGCGAACAGGGGCGCATTGTCCGTGGAAGTGTCCGGTCCACGGGCTAGGGTCGGCCCGTGACCCAGAACTCCAGCCCCTCGCACGACTCCCAGATGGGCGGCGGCGGCGGCATCAACGTCCTCGACGACCACATCTACCAGCGCCTGCTCCGCGAGCGCATCGTGTTCCTCGGTTCGGAGGTGCGCGACCAGAACGCGAACGCGATCTGCGCGCAGCTGCTGCTGCTCTCGGCGGAGGACCCCGAGGCGGACATCTTCCTGCACATCAACAGCCCCGGCGGCTCCGTGGATGCGGGCATGGCGATCTACGACACCATGAACTACATCCCCAACGACGTCGCGACGGTGGGCATGGGACTGGCGGCCTCGATGGGCCAGTTCCTGCTCTGCGCCGGCACCAAGGGCAAGCGCTACGCCCTGCCGCACGCGCGGATCATGATGCACCAGCCGTCCTCCGGCATGGGAGGCTCCGCCTCCGACATCAAGATCCAGGCCCAGCAGTCGCTGCACATCAAGAAGGTGCTCCTCGAGCTCATCGCCGAGCACACCGGCCAGAGCGTCGAGCAGGTCGAGGCGGATGCCGACCGCGACCGCTGGTTCACCGCCCAGCAGGCGCTCGAGTACGGCCTGGTCGACCAGGTCGTCAAGAGTGCCCGCGAAGCCGCCGACGACGGCCGCCCGGCCCACACGAAGGACTGACCCCCATGTCCCAGATTCCGCAGCTCCCGCAGGGCGCCATGGCTCCCGAGCTGAGCCCGTCCGCGAACTACTACATCCCGCAGTGGGAGGAGCGCACGTCCTACGGGTTCCGGCGCATCGACCCGTACGGCAAGCTCTTCGAGGACCGCATCATCTACCTCGGCACGCCGATCTCCGACGACGTCGCGAACGCCGTGATCGCCCAGCTGATGTGCCTGGAGTCGATGAACCCCGACCAGGACATCCAGATCTACATCAACAGCCCCGGTGGCTCGTTCACCGCGCTGACCGCGATCTACGACACGATGAACTTCATCAAGTGCGACGTGCACACGGTCTGCATCGGCCAGGCCGCCTCGGCCGCCGCCGTCCTGCTCGCCGCCGGCGCGCCCGGCAAGCGGATGGCGCTGCCGAACAGCCGGATCCTGATCCACCAGCCCTACACCGAGGGCACCTTCGGGCAGACCTCGGACATCGAGATCCAGGCCAACGAGATCCTGCGCATGCGCGAGCTGCTCGAGACGATGATCTCGACGCACTCCGGGCGCGACCGCGAGCAGGTGAGCCGCGACATCGAGCGCGACAAGATCCTGACGGCGGCCGGCGCGGTCGAGTACGGCCTGATCGACGCCGTCATCGAGTCCCGCAAGAGCGCCCCGGCGCTCGCCTCGTCCTGACCATGTCCTGGCTGGCACCCCCACGGGTGCCGGCCAGGTCTTCGGACGTTCACCCCGTGTCCGGCCCCCGAACAGGCCGGGCTCGGGGTACCGTCACTAGAGTTTCGAGCGCGTCAGGGCCGTGTCGGTCCACGCTGAGGAGGATGACCGTCCGTGGCACGAATCGGTGACGGTGGCGACCTGCTGAAGTGTTCCTTCTGCGGGAAGAGCCAGAAGCAGGTCAAGAAGCTGATCGCGGGCCCCGGGGTCTACATCTGCGACGAGTGCATCGACCTGTGCAACGAGATCATCGAGGAGGAGCTCCGCGACGGCTCCGAGGTCGGTCTCGAGGAGCTGCCCAAGCCCCGGGAGATCTTCGAGTTCCTCAACGCCTACGTGATCGGGCAGGAGCAGGCGAAGAAGTCCCTCGCGGTGGCGGTCTACAACCACTACAAGCGGGTCCAGGCCGGCCTCCAGCCCGTGGCGGGCAAGCACAGCAAGGAGGAGGTCGTCGAGGTCGCCAAGTCCAACATCCTCGTCATCGGCCCCACCGGCTGCGGCAAGACCTACCTCGCGCAGACCCTCGCCCGGATGCTGAACGTCCCCTTCGCGATCGCCGACGCGACCGCGCTGACGGAGGCGGGCTACGTCGGCGAGGACGTCGAGAACATCCTGCTGAAGCTGATCCAGGCGGCCGACTACGACGTCAAGAAGGCCGAGACCGGCATCATCTACATCGACGAGATCGACAAGGTGGCCCGCAAGGCGGAGAACCCCTCGATCACGCGCGACGTCTCGGGTGAGGGCGTGCAGCAGGCGCTGCTGAAGATCATCGAGGGCACCACCGCCTCGGTGCCGCCGCAGGGCGGGCGCAAGCATCCGCACCAGGAGTTCATCCAGATCGACACCACGAACATCCTGTTCGTGGTCGGCGGCGCCTTCGCCGGCCTCGAGCACATCGTCGAGCAGCGGGTCGGCAAGAAGACCCTCGGTTTCACCGCGGAGGTGCGCGGCCAGGCCGAGCGCGACGCGGAGGACCTGCTCTCCCAGGTGCGCCCCGAGGACCTGGCCAAGTTCGGGCTGATCCCCGAGTTCATCGGCCGGCTGCCGCTGATCGCGAGCGTGAACAAGCTCGACCAGGCAGCCCTGGTGCAGATCCTCACCGAGCCCCGCAACGCTCTGGTCAAGCAGTACCAGAAGCTCTTCGAGCTCGACGGCGTCGAGCTGGAGTTCACCGACGACGCCATCGCGGCGATCGCCGACAACGCCATGGAGCGCGGCACCGGCGCGCGCGGACTGCGCGCGATCATCGAGGAGGTCCTCCTCCACGTCATGTACGACGTGCCCTCGCGCGGCGACATCGCGAAGGTGATCGTGACCGGTGAGGTCGTCACCGGCGACGTCGCGCCCACGCTGGTGGAGCGGACGTCGGAGAAGAAGAAGAAGTCCGCCTGAGCCCGAACGTGTGAGCGTGACCGCCTGAGCCCGGCCGGGGGAGTGCCCCGGCCGGGCTCAGGCGCGTTTCAGTCTCCGGTCGGGGCGAGCTCGGCGTCGACGGCGATCTCCGTCGCCGCCTCGTCGACGGTGAAGACCAGGTCGCCCACGACCCGGCCGGTCTTGCGCAGGTCCTCGGCGGCCGTCTCGGCCGCCCGGACCAGGCGCTCCGGGCCGCGGACCTCGACCCGCGAGAGCTCCGCGCGCATCGAGACCTTGGCCTGCGACTTCGCGCCGCGGATGCCGGCCAGCGCGGCCGCCACGGCGTCGACGGTGGACGGGTCGGCGGCGGCCGCCGCGCCGAGGTCGAGCTCGGTCGGCCAGGCGGCGTGGTGCACCGAGCCCTCCTGCCACCACGACCAGACCTCCTCGGTCACGTAGGGCAGGAACGGCGCGAGCAGGCGCAGCTGGACCTGGAGCGCGATCGCGAGGGTGGCCCGGGCCGAGTCGGTGGCCACGCCGCCGTCCTCGGCGTACGCACGCTCCTTGACCAGCTCGAGGTAGTCGTCGCAGAACTCCCAGAAGAACTTCTCCACCGACTCCAGGGCCGTGGTGTAGTCGTAGGCCTCGAACGCCTCCGTGGCGCGGGTGACGACGACGGCCAGGCGCCCGAGCAGCGCGCAGTCCAGCGGCTCGGAGACCTCGAAGGCGTTCAGCTCGGTGGCGCCGACGCCGCCGATCACGAACTTCGAGGCGTTGAGGACCTTCATCGCCAGCCGGCGGCCGACCTTCATCTGGCTCTCGTCGAACGGGGAGTCCAGGCCGGGGCGCGACATCGCCGCGCGCCAGCGGACCGCGTCGGCGCCGAACCGGTCGAGGATCTCGTTCGGGACGACGACGTTGCCCTTGGACTTCGACATCTTCTTGCGGTCGGGGTCCATCACGAACCCGGAGATCAGCGCGTGGTGCCACGGGGCGACGCCGTTCTCGAGGTGGGCGCGCACGACCCGGGCGAACAGCCAGGTGCGGATGATGTCGTGGGCCTGGGTGGCCAGGTCCATCGGGAAGACCCGCTCGAACAGGTCGGGGTCGGACTCCCATCCGCCCGCGATCTGCGGGGTGAGGGAGGAGGTGGCCCAGGTGTCCATGACGTCCGGGTCGCCGACGAACCCGCCGGGCTTGCCGCGCTGCTCCTCGGTGTAGCCGCGCGGGGCGTCGGTCGAGGGGTCGACCGGCAGCTCGGCCTCGGTGGGCAGCAGCGGGTGATCGTGGTCGGGCTCGCCGTGCTCGTCGAGCGGGTACCAGACCGGGAACGGGATGCCGAAGAAGCGCTGGCGCGAGATCAGCCAGTCGCCGTTGAGCCCGCCCACCCAGTTGTCGTAGCGGTGCTTCATGTGCGCCGGGGCCCAGGTGATCTCGGCGCCGCGCTCGAGCAGCTCGGCGCGCAGATCGGCGTCGCGGCCGCCGTTGCGGATGTACCACTGGCGCGTGGCGACGATCTCCAGCGGCTTGTCGCCCTTCTCGAAGAAGTTCGCCATCCGCTGGGTCGGCCTCGGCTCGCCGTCCAGGTCGCCGGACTCGCGCAGCTTGGCGACCATCGCCTCCCGCGCGCTGAACGTGGTCTTGCCCTTGAGGTCCTCGTACGCCGCGGCGGCGGGCTCGGCGGCGAGCCACTCCGGGGTCTCGCGCAGCAGCCGGCCGTCCCGGCCGACGACCGTGCGCACCGGCAGCTGCAGCTCACGCCACCACTGCACGTCGGTGAGGTCGCCGAAGGTGCAGCACATGGCGATGCCGGCGCCCTTGTCCATCTCCGCGGCGGGGTGGGCCAGCACCGGGATCTCGACCCCGAACACCGGACTGGTCACGGTGGTGCCGAAGAGCGGCTGGTAGCGCTCGTCGTCGGGGTGCGCGATCAGGGCGACCACGGCCGGGATCAGCTCGGGGCGGGTGGTCTCGATCGCGACGACCTCGCCGTCGGGCCGGTGGAAGTGCACCCGGTGGTAGGCGCCGGCGTACTCACGCGCCTCGAGCTCGGCCTGGGCGACGGCGGTCTGGAAGGTCACGTCCCACAGGGTCGGCGCCTCCTGGAGGTAGGCCTCCCCGCGGGCGAGGTTGCGCAGGAAGGCGCGCTGGCTGGCGGTCTGCGCCTTGGGGCCGATGGTCGTGTAGTGCTGCTTCCAGTCGACCGAGAGGCCCAGCGTGCGCCACAGCGACTCGAAGACCTGCTCGTCCTCGACGACCAGGCGCTCGCACAGCTCGACGAAGTTCGGCCGGCTGATCGGCACCTGGCGCTTGGGGTCCGGCTTCTCCGGCGGCGTGAAGTCCGGGTCGTAGGGCAGGGAGGGGTCGCAGCGCACGCCGAAGTAGTTCTGCACGCGGCGCTCGGTGGGCAGGCCGTTGTCATCCCAGCCCATCGGGTAGAAGACGGACTTGCCGCGCATCCGCTGGTAGCGGGCGATCAGGTCGGTGTGGGTGTAGGAGAAGACGTGCCCGACGTGCAGGCTGCCGGAGACGGTCGGCGGCGGGGTGTCGATCGAGTAGACGTTCTCCCGCGGCTGGGTCCGGTCGAAGGCGTAGGTGTCCTGCTCCTTCCACCGCTGGGACCACCGCTGCTCGAGTCCCTCGAGGGCAGGCTTCTCCGGTACGACGACCGCGCGAGGTGCGCTGGTCGTGTCGGGAGCCTGGTCGTGCTGGGTCTCGGTCATAAGAGAAATCCTAGGGCCGGCGCGCTCACCTGCGAAAACCGGTTGCCGGCCGGGACTCCGCGAGCACCGTGCGGCCATGACCTCCGACCTGCTGTCCCTCGATCTCCTCGAGGACCCGGCCGCCTTCCTGGCGGACACCGCGAACGTCGTCATCGCCGCGAGCGACGCGCCCGCGGTCGCTCAGCCGCGGTAGGGCTTCGCCGAGCCCTGCTCAATGCCGGCGCGGATCCTCTTCTCCACGGTGGCGGCGATCCGGTTGGGCAGGAACGGCACCGTGGCGTCGGAGAACCAGTCGGCGTCGAACCAGCCGCGCTCGTCCCAGTAGGCCGCGTCGACCGGGCCGTCCTCCCGGCCGCCCTCGACCAGCAGTCGGGCCACCCGGAAGCCGATCAGGTCGGCGGTGGTGGGGCGCGGCTCGCCGGCGGTCGGTGCGGCCAGCACGGTGCCGGCGAGCTCGTCGAGCGCCGCGTCCACGCGCCCGCGGTAGGCCGGCCGGCGCAGGCCGGGTCCGTTGACGCCGAGCTGCCCCACGGTGTGGAAGCCCCATCGGCGCACGGCGGTGCGCAGGTACCCCAGGGCCGCGTCGTGACCGCCGCCGGCCGCGGTGGAGAGCAGCACGGCCGGCTTGCCGACGTACGCGGGCCGGTGGATGAGGTAGGCGAAGTGGTCGACGAAGCGCTTCATGGCCGCCGACACCTGGAAGGAGTGCACCGGGGTCGCGAACACGACCAGGTCGGCGGCGTCCTTCAGCTGCCGGGCGGGCGCCGCGCGGTCGTAGGAGGGGCAGGCCTGCTCGCCGGCGGTCATGCAGGACAGGCAGGCCGGGCAGGACTGGCCCAGACCCAGGTCCTCGACCACGACCGTGTCGACGTTCAGTTCGACACCGGGCGTCGAGGCCGCCCCGTGGGCCCGGACCCGCGCGACCAGGTCGTCGACCAGTGCGCCGGTGGTGCCGGCCGTGCCGTGCCCGCTGCCCAGAACCACGCCGATCCGCATCTCATTCATCCGTATATCCTATCGAGTTGCGCCGGCGCGCATCGGACGTCCGGCTCCGCGCCCAGGCGCCTTGCCCCCGAGCGGCGCGGCGACCGTCCCGCCTAGACTCGTGACGCGATGACCGAGACCCCCGAGCCGCCCGAGATCCCCCGCCTTGCCGAGACGTACGCCGAGGTCGAGGACGCGCTGCTGTCCCGCTGGCCGGAGACCCGGCTGGAGCCGTCCCTGGACCGGATCAGCGCCTTCACCGAGCTGCTCGGCGATCCCCAGCGCAGCTACCCGGTCATCCACCTGACCGGCACCAACGGCAAGACCACGACGTCCCGGATGATCGACGCGCTGCTGCGCGGCCTCGAGCTGCGCACCGGCCGGTTCACCAGCCCGCACGTGGAGCGGATGACCGAGCGGATCTCCGTGGACGGCGAGCCGCTCTCGGACGAGGACTTCGTGCGCGCGTTCAACGACGTCGCGCCGTACACGCACCTGGTCGACGCGGACCAGCCGCACCCGCTGTCGTTCTTCGAGACGATCGTCGCGATGGCGTTCGCCGCGTTCGCCGACGCCCCGGTCGAGGTCGCCGTCGTCGAGGTCGGGATGGGCGGGACCTGGGACGCCACCAACGTCGCCGACGGCGCGGTCGCGGTGGTGCTGCCGATCGCGCTGGACCACGCCCAGCACCTGGGCGACACGCCGGTCGCGATCGCCCGCGAGAAGGCCGGGATCATCAAGCCCGGCGCCCGGGTGGTGCTCGCCGAGCAGCGCCCGGAGGTGGCGGAGGTCCTGCTCGAGCGCGCCGCGGAGGTCGGCGCCACCGTCGCGCGCGAGGGCATGGAGTTCGGTGTCGTCTCCCGGGTGCCCGGGGTGGGCGGCCAGGTCGTCTCCCTGCAGGGCCTGCGCGGCCGCTACGACGACCTGTACCTGCCCCTGCACGGGGCCCACCAGGCGCAGAACGCAGCCGTCGCGCTGGCCGCCGTCGAGGCCTTCGTGACGGGGGAGGAGCCGCTGTCCGACGAGGTGGTCCGCGCCGCGTTCGCCGAGGTGACCTCGCCGGCCCGCCTCGAGGTGGTCCGGCGCTCGCCGACGATCGTCCTCGACGCCGCCCACAACCCCCACGGCGCGGAGGCGCTGGCCTCCGCCCTGGAGGACTCCTTCGCGTTCTCGCCGCTCATCGGCGTCGTGGGCGTGATGGCCGACAAGGACGCCGACGGCCTGCTGGCGGCCCTGGAGCCGGTGCTCTCGCACCTGGTCTGCACCCAGAACTCCACCCCGCGCGCGATGCCCGCCGAGCAGCTGGCCGAGGCCGCCCGGGAGATGTACGGCGAGGAGCGGGTCACTGTCGTGCCGCGGCTCGCCGACGCCCTGGACACCGCGGCCGCCCTGGCCGAGGTAGGGGAGGCCTTCGGGGACCCGCTGGGCTCCGGTGCGGTGCTGGTCACCGGGTCGGTCGTCACCGCAGGCGAGGCCCGCGCGCTGCTGGGCGGCCGCCGATGAGCGCCCCGACGCCCCAGGGCCCGGCCCCCGAGGGGCCGACCCCCGAGGAGCGGGAGCGCACCAAGTCGCCCCGCCGCGGGATGTGCGCAGCGGTGCTCGCCCTCGAGGCGATCACGCTCGGGCTGACCACGCCCGTGCTGATCACCGTCGCCGACGTGGACCTCCCGGTGGCGCTCGGCATCGGCCTGGGGCTGACGCTGGCGTGCCTGCTGCTGGCCGGGATGCTGCGTGCGGAGTGGGCCTACGGCGTCGGCTGGCTGATCCAGGTCGCCGCGATCGCGCTCGGCCTGGTGATCCCGATGATGTTCTTCCTCGGCGGGATCTTCGCGCTGCTGTGGGGCACTGCGTACTTCCTCGGCAAGCGGATCGAGCGCGAGCGGGCGCAGGCGTGGGCGGCGTACGACGCCCAGCGCTCGTCCGGCTGACCGGCCCCGGCTGAGCGCCCGGCTCAGCCCTCGAGCCCGCGCACCATCGCGGCCAGCGCGGCGTCGAGCTGGCCGTCGTCCAGCGCCCCGCCGAAGCCGACGATGAGCCCATGGCGCCGCGCGCTGCGGCAGTGGTCGGCGAGCATCGGGACGTCGAAGCCCGCGCGCCGGGCGGCCACCTGGGCGGCCCGCGCGCGCTCGGCGGGCATCTCGAACGTCGCGTACATCCCCGCGACCGGGCCGGCGGTCTCCCCGTGCGGTCCCAGCGCCGCCACGACCCGCTGCGCCCGGCGCGCATAGACCCGGCGCGCCGAGCGCAGCACCCGGTCGACGTACCCCTCGCGCAGCAGCGAGAGGAACGCGCGCTGCACCGGCCAGGACACGGCGTCGTGGGTGACCTCGCGCTGGCGCTCGACCCGCTCGCGCACCGCCGGCGGGGCGACCAGCCAGCCCAGCCGCAGGCTCGGGGCGACGGACTTGCTGGCGGTGCCGAGATAGACCACCCGGTCGCGGTCCAGGCCGGCCAGAGCCGGCACCGGCGCGACGTCGTAGCGCAGTTCGGAGTCGTAGTCGTCCTCGAGGATGACAGCGCCGCTGCCGCGCGACGCCGCGAGGAGGTCGAGGCGCAGCGCTCCCGGCATCATCGGGCCCAGGGGATGCTGGTGGGCGGGGGTGACGTACGCCGCGGCGAGCCCCCGGAGGTCGGGCACGGCGAGCGGCGGCACGTCGACCACCTCGCGTCCGGTCGCGCGCACGACCGCCACCGCCGCCTGGTAGCCCGGATCCTCGACGCTGACCGGTCCCGGGCGGAGCGCGCCCAAGGCGTGACGCAGGCCGTCGCTGGTGCCGCCGGTCACCATGACCTCGTCAGGGTCGCAGTCCACGCCCCGGGTCCTGGCCAGCCGGTCGGCGAGCTCCGCGCGCAGTTCGGGCAGGCCGCGGGGATCGTCGTACCCCGCCGGCGGCTGGGCGACCGACACCTCGCGCCAGGCGCGGCGCCACAGTGCCTGGTGGCGGGGGTCGATCCACGGCGTGCCGGCCCCCAGTCGTAGCAGTGGCGGGTCGGTGGCCCGGGCCGCGGCGCGGATCGGTCGCGGCGCCGAGAGCGGCGGGGCCGCGGCGACGAAGGTGCCCGAGCCGTGGCGCCCTTCGAGCCAGCCCTCGGCGACCAGCTGCCCGTAGGCCTGCTCCGTGACCGCGCGGGCCACTCCCAGCTCGACCGCGAGTGCGCGGCTGCTGGGCAGTCGGTCGCCCGCGCCCAGGCGCCCCGCGGTGATGCGCCGGCGGACCTGATCGGCCAGCTGGGTGCCGAGCGGACCGCCGGCGGCCCGATCCAGCGTCACGGGGAGAACGGGGGAGGTGGTCACGAGTGTCCTGTCGATCTGGAGCGCCGGTGGCCCGTGCGCCCAGGCCACCTTAGTTGTCACGCTGGTGCCGTGACCACCTCGACCGGCCCTGCCCCGCTCTCGCCGACCGCCCGCAGCACAGTCGTCCGGGGTCGCACCCGTGCCGTGAGCGAGCGCGAGGTGCTGCACGCCTTCCTCGCCGAGGGTCTCGTCGCCCATCTCGGCGTCGTCGTCGGCGCCGGTGCCAGTGCGCACCCGGTCGTGCTGCCGACGGCGTACGCCGTGGACCTGGCCGGCCCGGACGCCGGCGGCAGCCTCTACCTGCACGGATCGGTGGCCGCGCGGTGGCTGCGAGCCTCGGTGGACGCGACCGTCTGCGTCACGGTGACCGAGGTGGACGGGGTGGTGACCGCGCGGTCGGCCTTCCACCACTCGATGAACTACCGCTCAGCGGTCGTGATCGGCCGCGCCCGATGGGTGGACGACGACGCGGAGCGCGGCCGGGCGCTGGACCTCATCGTCGACCATCTCGTGCCGGGCCGCGCCGCGACCCTGCGCCCCAGCACGCGCAAGGAGCTCTCGGCGACCGCCGTGCTCGCGGTCCCGCTCGCCGAGGCGTCGATGAAGGCGCGCGACGGTGGGCCGGTCGACGACCCGGACGACGTCGCCGCCGGGGTATGGGGCGGCCATCTCCCGCTGCGCCGGGTCTGCGACGGGCCGGTGTCGGCGCCGGACTCCCACGCCCGGGTCCCCGGCGACGTCGCGGCCCGGGCGGCGGCGTACGGCGTCCGGCCCGCGCCGGTGTCGGGAGGGCACGGGCGCGCTCGGTAGGGTCTGCGACATGACGCAGCGCACCCTGGTCCTCCTCAAGCCCGACACCGTCCGCCGCGGCCTGGTCGGCGAGGTGCTCTCTCGCTTCGAGGCCAAGGGCCTCTCCATCGTCGCGATGGAGCTGCGCCACGTGGACGCGGCAGTGGCTGACCAGCACTACGCCGAGCACGTCGAGCGGGACTTCTACCCGCCGCTGCGCGCGTTCGTCACCAGCGGGCCGCTGGTCGCTCTGGTCCTCGAGGGCGACGAGGCGATCGAGGTCGTGCGTGCCATCAACGGCGCCACCGACGGCCGCAAGGCCGCGCCGGGCACCGTCCGCGGCGACCTGTCGCTGTCGAACCGCGAGAACCTCGTGCACGGCTCGGACTCCCCGGAGTCGGCCGCGCGCGAGATCGCGCTGTGGTTCCCGCACCTCTGAGCGCTTCTCCACAGGCCGCGACCGCCCTCGTTTGAGCGGTCGGCCCGGTCGGGCAGGGTCCCGGCATGGAGCTGAGACCGCCGGCGGAGCCGCTGCCGGAGCTGTTCGCGCCGGTGCACCGCCGGCACCCGGACGTCGACATCGTCCTGACGCCGGCGCCCCCGGGTGAGCCCGTCGATGCGGACTCGCTCGACGCCGAGCGGGCCGCGACCCGGCTGAGCGGCGACCTCGAGCTCGTCGCCGGCAGCGTCGCGGACGCCTGGGCGGCCGTCACCGGCGTCCGGTCCGAGGTCCGCGCCGCGCCGGCCTTCGGCCCGCGCGAGGACACCGTCGTCGCCCGGGCCCGCCACCACGGCCGGCCGCCGCAGCCGCCGGGACCGGCCCTGGTCGCCCACCTGGCCGCGGGCTGGGGCCTCGCGGCCCCTCGCGGGGAGACCGGGCCCCTCGTGGCCCGTCGGGGCCGCGTCGAGCTGGTCGCGACGTACGCCGAGGGCTCCGGCGTGCTGGTCGTGACCGCCACCGCCGCGCCGATCCGGGTCGGGGTCGCCCGGGCCCGCTCGCTGGTGCCGTGATGGAGGCCGAGCCCTTCGCCCTGCTCCGGGCGGCCGGCGCCTGGGACCAGCAGGCCCTCGACCTCGAGGCGGCCGCCGGCCAGGTGGCGGGCGCCCCGACCGGCGGGTTCACCGCTCCGGTCGCCGGCGCGGCGTCCCGGTTCGTCGCCGCCTGGCAGCGGCACGCGACGGGGCTGGCCGCCGAGGCGGAGGACCATGCCGCCGCGGTGCGCGCGGCGCTGGGTGACCTCCTCGCCGTCGACGGCGCCGTCGCCGGGGAGCACCAGTCGCTCGGCGGGCGGCTGGGAGGGTCCCGGTGAGCACGCTGCCACCGGAGCCGCGGCCGGTCCCACCCCTGACCGCCGACCCCGCGAGCGTGCACGGCTGCGCGGCGCAGCTGCGGGCCGCCTCGGCCCAGATCGACGACCTCGGCTCCTTCGCGGCCGGCAGCGCGCGGGTGCCCTCCTGGGAGGGGGTCGCCGCCCGGGCCTACCAGGAGACCGTGCGGTCGCTGGGCCGGCGGGCGGACGCCCTGTCCCTCGCGCTGCGGTCGGTGGCGGCCCGTGTCGACCAGCACGCCGACGACCTCGAGGCGCTCGACGCCCGGCGCCTGGAACTCGGGGTGGAGCGCGATGCCCTGGTGGCGACGATCGTCGTCCTGAGGCTCCGCCTCGCCACCTCCGGCCTCGAGGACGCCGAGGACCTCCGAGCCGCCTGCGAGGACTGCGCCCGCCGGGTGCGCGTCCTCGAGGCCGAGCTCGACCGGTGGTCCACCGACCTGATCGCCGCCGAGGAGGCGGTGCTCGCGGTGTTCGCGCGGACGCTCACCGTCCAGCAGGCGGAGGCCCGTCACGGGGGGCGCCGCGACCCCGCCGACGACGCCCTGGGTGCGATGCCCGGGCCGGGCGCCTCCGCGACCGAGGTGAGCGCCTGGTGGGCGGGGCTCTCGCGGGCCGCGCAGGCGGCGGTCCCGGTGGCCGCGCCCGGCGCGATCGGCAACCGGGACGGGGTGCCCGCCCGGGCTCGGCACGCCGCCAACACCGTCTCCCTCGACCGCGACCTCGCCGCGTGGAGCCATCTCGACGACCTGGGGCTGCTCCCCGAGGACGCGGCGCAGTGGCTCTCGAACGCCCGGGCGGCACAGCGGGCCGTCGCTCGGGTCGAGGAGGGGCTCGACCCGCAGACCGGCCTCCCGATCACCGCCCAGCTCTACGCCTACGACCCGGCCGCGTTCGACGGCGACGGCGCGGTCGCGGTGGCCGCCGGGGACCTCGACACCGCCGCCGACGTCGCCGTCACCGTGCCCGGCCTCGGCACCGACGCCGGCAGCGCCCCCTCCCAGGCGACCCGGGCCGTGACCCTCTACGAGGCGACGCGCAGCGTCGACGGCGCCGGCGAGGTCGCCGCCCTGCTCTGGATCGGGTACGACGCCCCCGACAACCTGCCCTGGCGGCTCGAGGGCGCCGACGCCGCGGGCGTGGCCGGCGAGGGGATGGCCCGCGCCGGTGGGGAGCGGCTGGCCGACCTCGTCGACGGGCTGCGCGGCTCGCGCCCCGGGGACGACCCTCCGGCCCACCTGACAGTCATCGGGTACAGCTACGGCTCGACCACGGCCGGGCTGGCGGCCGCCGAGCACGCGCTCCCCGTCGACGACCTGGTCTTCGTCGGCAGCCCCGGCGCCGGCGGCGGCACCGACGGCGTCGCGGACATCGGCGTCGATCCCGACCACGTGTGGGCGGGCGCGAACAGCCGCGACCCGGTCGCCGACCTGGGCAACCGGGGCTGGTTCCACCTGGAGTCGGCGCTCGGCGGGGCCGGGCTCGGCGACGACCCGGTCGAGGACGACTTCGGTGCGACCCGGTTCCGGGCCGAGTCCACCACACGGGCGGACGAGGGCGGCCTCGCGGCGCTGGGGGACCACGGCAAGTACTTCAAACACGACACCGAGTCGCTGTACAACCTCAGTCAGATCGTCAGCGGCCACCACGGCGACGTGCTCGAGGCCGCGCCGGTCACCGATCCGTGGTGGGGCGGCCCGCAGGACCCCGAGTGGGACCGCGAGCCGACCACCCCCGACACCCTCGACGAGCCGTGAGGCCCCGGTGGTGGCCGGTCCTGGCCTGGTGCGTGCTCGTCGCGGTGCTCGCCGGGTGCGTGCTCCTCGCCCGGGACGCCGATCGGGGGCGCTCCGAGCGGGCCCTGCTCGCCCAGCGCGACCAGGTCGACGCGGAGCTGCGTGAGCTCCTCGCCGGCGTCGGCACGCACCTGGGCCAGGAGGTGCGCACCGACTCGGGGCTCTGGCTGGGCTGCTCCATGGTCCTGGAGAGCGGGTTCCGTGCCGCCCGCTACACCGCGAACATCCGCCTCGACGTCCGGACCCCGCGCGCCCGGGTGGCACCCGAGCTGGTCCGGATCGCCCGGGAGGCCGGCTGGGTCGTCGAGCCCGGGCCCCGCCGGCGCGCCGACGCCGAGGAGCCGAAGCGGGCGGAATGGGTCCGCGGCCGCAAGAGCGACCTGGCCGCGGACCTGGCCGATCTCGCGCCGGGAGTCGAGGGGCACGTGCTGCTCCGGGTGACGGCCGACACCTGCCTCGACGTTCCCAGCGGCCAGCGTGAGACCTGGATCCTGCGCGAGGAGCCCGGCCCGCTCGCAGACTGAGCCTCCGGCCGCCCGATTCCGGGGCCCGCGCCGCGTGTCCTCCCCGGACGCCGGGCCGCGCCTTCGTAGCCTGTTGTCACTTCCTCCCCATCAGTAGCAGCATCAGTAGCAGCGGAGCAGACGGCGACATGGCGAACAGCTTCCTCGGCCGGGACATGGCGGTCGACCTCGGCACCGCCAACACCCTGGTCTACGTCCGCGGCAAGGGCGTCCTCCTCGACGAGCCGAGCGTGGTCGCGCTCAACGCCGCGACCGGCGAGATCCTCGCCGTCGGGCACGAGGCGAAGCGGATGATCGGGCGCACGCCCGACAACATCACCGCGATCCGGCCGCTCAAGGACGGTGTGATCGCCGACTTCGAGGCCACCGAGCAGATGCTGCGGTACTTCATCCAGCAGGTGCACCGCCGCCGCTACTTCGCCAAGCCCCGGATGGTCATCTGCGTGCCCAGCGGCATCACCGCCGTCGAGCAGCGCGCCGTCAAGGAGGCCGGCTACCAGGCCGGCGCCCGCCGGGTCTACATCGTCGAGGAGCCGATGGCGGCGGCGATCGGCGCCGGCCTGCCGGTGCACCAGGCCACCGGCAACATGGTGGTCGACGTCGGCGGCGGCACCACCGAGGTGGCGGTGATCTCGCTGGGCGGGATCGTGACCAGCCTGTCGATCCGCACCGCCGGCGACGACCTGGACGCCGCGATCGTGGCGTGGATGAAGAAGGAGTACTCCCTGATGCTGGGGGAGCGCACCGCCGAGGAGGTCAAGATGACCCTCGGCTCGGCGTTCCCGCTGCCCGACGAGCCCGAGGCCGAGATCCGCGGCCGGGACCTGATCTCCGGCCTGCCGCGCACGGTCGTGATCTCCAGCGCCGAGGTCCGCCAGGCCCTCGAGGAGCCGCTGCACGCGATCGTGGACGCCGTGCGGGCCACCCTCGACCAGACCCCGCCCGAGCTGGCCGGCGACATCATGGACCGCGGCATCGTGCTCACCGGGGGCGGCGCGCTGCTCCGCGGCCTCGACGAGCGGCTGCGGCACGAGACCGGCATGCCCGTGCACGTCGCCGAGGACCCGCTCACCTCCGTGGCGCTGGGCGCCGGCAAGTGCGTGGAGGAGTTCGAGGCCCTCCAGCAGGTGCTGGTCTCGGAGTCGAGGCGGTTCTGATGCGCGCCTTCGACCGCCCCCGCAGCGCGCTGGCCAAGCGCGAGCGTCGCTCCCGCGAGCGCCGGTGGCGCCCCGCGGGGGAGGGGGACGACCGGCGCAGCCGACCGCGCACCTCGGTGGTCGTGGCGCTGGGGCTGGCCTGCGCCACGCTGATCACGCTGGACCACCAGGGTGGCGAGGACTCCCCGATGGAGCCCGCCCGCCAGGTGCTCGGCGAGGTCCTGGGGCCGGTGGAGGCCGCGACGACCGGCGCGCTGCGCCCGTTCGTGGCCGTGCCGACCTGGTTCCGCAGCCACGACTCCCTGCGCGAGGACCTCACCGACCTCGAGGCCGAGAACGCCCGGCTGCGCTCCGAGCTCAGCACGGTGGACTACGACCGCAACCGCCTCGAGGAGTACGACGGACTCGTGGCCGCGGCGCGGGAGACCGGCCACTCCCTGGTCCCGGCGCGCATGGTCGCGCTCGGTCCGTCCCAGTCCTTCTCCCGCACGATCACCATCGACGCCGGGTCCGACGCCGGGCTGGACGCCGACATGACAGTGATCAACAACGACGGCCTGGTCGGGCGGGTGCTGCGGGTCAGCCGCACCACCGCCACCGTGCTGCTCGCGGTCGACGCCGACTCCACAGTCGGCGGCCGGATCGGCCGGAACCTCGAGATCGGCTTCCTGCGCGGGCGCGGCGGCATCGGCGACGACGCCCGGCTGGACCTCGAGCTCCTCGACGAGTCGGTGGTCCCGGCGAAGGGCGACGCGGTGGTCACCTGGGGCAGCAAGGTCGGTGCCCCCTACGTCTCGGGCATCCCGGTCGGCCGGGTCACGGCCGTCTACTCCAGCCTGCGCGACAGCTCCCAGCGCGCGGTCGTCGAGCCGTTCGTGGACTTCGGCTCCCTCGACGTGGTCGGTGTCGTCGTCCCCTCCGGCGCCGGCAGCGACCGGGCGGTCATCGAGGCCGACGGGACCATCCAGTGAGCGCGGCCCGCGGCCTGGTCGCCCTGGCGGCCGTCGTCGTCGCGCTGGTGCTCCAGGTGACGCTCTTCGCGCACCTGTCCTGGGCGGGCGTCGTCCCGAACCTGTGCCTGCTGGTCGTGGTCGGCGCCGGCCTGGTCCGCGGCGCGGAGTTCGCGATGGTGCTGGGTCTCGCGGCCGGGGTGCTGCTCGACCTCGCACCGCCGGCCGACCACGTGGCCGGCCGCTGGGCCCTCGCGCTGGTGGTCGTCGGGTACCTCGTCGGCCGGGTCCGCTCCGACGTACGCCCCACCGCGACGTCGGTCGTCGCCACCGTGGGGGTCGCGTCGTTCGTCGGCACCTCCGTCTTCGCGATCACCGGCGTGCTGCTGGGCGACCCCGGCCTGGGCGTCGGGCAGCTGCTCGAGGTCGTCGTGGTCGCGCTCGCCTGGGACGTGCTGCTGACGCCGTTCGTGCTGCCGCCGGTGATGCTCGTCTTCCGGCGCCTGGAGCCGCACGGGGTTGCGGCATGACCCGCGGGAGGGTGCGCTGATGGCGGCGACCGTCGAGGGTTCGCGCCGCAGCCGGCTGCGGCTCGTGGTGATCCAGGCCCTGGTGTTCTCGCTCTTCGCCACCCTGCTCGGGCGGCTCTACTTCATCCAGGTCGTCAGCGGCGAGCAGTACACCGCCCAGGCGGCCTCCCAGTCGGTCCGCGAGGTGGTGGTCCAGCCCGAGCGCGGGCTGATCGTCGACGACGTCGGCCGGCCGCTGGTCGCGAACCGGACCACCTGGGTGGTCTCCGTGGACCGGACCCTGCTGGAGAAGCTCGGCGAGCACCAGGCCGAGCGGCTGATCGCGCGGCTGGCCAAGGTCGTCGACGTGCGCCCCGCCGTGATCCGCCGCAAGCTCGTCAACTGCGGGCAGGAGGGCAGCGTGCCGGGCGTGTGCTGGAACGGCTCGCCCTACCAGCCGGTGCCCGTCGACACCGACGTCGACCAGCAGGTGGTGCTGCGGATCCTCGAGCAGCCCGAGGACTTCCCGGCAGTGGTCGCCGAGCAGCAGAGCGTGCGCAGCTACCCCTCGCCGTACGGCGTCAACCTCGCCCACGTGCTCGGCTACCTCAGCCCGGTCACCGAGGACGAGTTCGACCAGGCCCGCGAGGACGACGACCCGTCCCTCAACGGCGCCTCGGTGGTCGGACGCGCCGGGGTCGAGAAGCAGTACGACGCCTGGCTGCGCGGCATGCCGGGCTACAAGCGGGTCGCGGTGGACTCGATGGGGCGGGTCCGGGGTGACGACGGGGAGGTCCAGGCGGAGCCCGGTCACACGCTGGTCACCTCGATCGACGCGAAGGTCCAGTCGGTCGTGGAGCGGCAGCTGGCCGACACCATCGCCACCGCGCGCCGCACCCACGACAAGGTCACCGGCAGGAACTACGTCGCCGACTCGGGCGCCGCGGTGGTGCTCGAGGCCGACACCGGGCGGGTGGTCGCGATGGCCAGCCAGCCGACCTACGACCCCGAGGTGTGGGTGGGCGGCATCGGCAAGAAGCAGCTCGCCCGGCTGTACTCCGAGAAGGCCGGCACGCCGCTGCTCGGCCGAGCGACCCAGGGCCAGTTCGCGCCGGGGTCGACCTGGAAGCCGTTCATGGCGACCGGCGCGCTCACCAACGGCTACGGGCTGGACACCCGCCTGAACTGCTCCTCCTCGCTCCAGGTCGGCAACCGGGCGTTCAAGAACTACGAGTCCGGCGCCCACGGCTCGATCGGCTTCGACCGGGCCCTCGAGGTCTCGTGCAACACGTTCTTCTACCGGGTCGGGCTGGACTACTGGCAGCGGTTCGGCTCCGACGTCGCCGACGTCAAGGCCAAGGACCCGCTCGTCGCCGAGGCCAAGGAGTTCGGGTTCGGCAGCGAGTCCGGCATCGACCTGCCCGGCGAGGCCGCCGGCCGGATCGCCGACCGGACCTGGAAGCGCTCCTACTACGAGTCGATGAAGGACTACTACTGCGGGATCTCCCGGAAGCCGCAGGACGCGGACACCTCCGACTTCGTCTACACCTTCGCCCGCGAGTTCTGCGTCGAGGGCTTCGCCTACCGCGCCGGTGACGCTGTCAACTTCGCGATCGGCCAGGGCGACACGATCGCCACCCCCCTCCAGGTGGCCCGGGCGTACGCCGCGCTCGCCAACGGCGGCACCCTGTACGCCCCCCGGGTCGCCAAGGCGGTCGTGGACCCGGCCGGTGCGGTGGTCCGCACGTTCAAGCCCAAGAAGGTCGGTCGCGTGGACGTGCCGAAGCGGGTGCTGAGCTACATCGACGAGGCCCTCAAGGGCGTCAGTACCCGGGGCACGATGGCGTGGCGGCTCGGCGGCTTCCCGCTGGACCAGGTGCAGATCCGGGCCAAGACCGGCTCGGCCGAGGTCTACGGCAAGCAGTCGACCTCCTGGGTCGCGTCCTACACCGAGGACTACGTCGTGGTGATGATGGTCAGCCAGGGCGGCACCGGCTCCGGCACCGTCGGCCCCGCGGTCCGCGCCATCTACGAGACCCTGTACGGCGTGCGCGGCGACCGGGCCGACCCCGCCAAGGCGGCGATCGTCGGCGTGACCCCGCCGCGGGGGCTGCCGGTCTTCGCCCAGGACGGCTCGATCCTGCCGCCGGCCGCCCAGCGCGCCGGCGAGGAGAAGGCCGGCCAGCGCAAGGCCGGGCAGCGGAAGGGACGCGGTCGATGAGCACCCTGCGCGGCGCGCGGCCGCTGGCTCCGACGCGCTTCCAGGCGCCCCGCATCGACTGGTTCCTGATGGCGGCCGTCGTGGCCCTGGTGGTGCTCGGCACGCTGCTGGTGTGGTCGGCGACGTCGGCCCGCAGCGACCTCACCGGCGGCGACTCCACGGCGTACGTGCGCAAGCAGCTGGTGAACGTGGCGATCGGCGTGGTCCTGATGATCGCGGTGACGGCCGCGGAGCACCGGTGGGTCCGGATGCTGGCGCCGGCGGTCTACCTGATCTCGGTGCTCGGCCTGGTCCTGGTGCTCACGATGGGCACGGTCCTGAACGGCTCACAGTCCTGGCTGGTGCTGGGCGGGATGTCGATCCAGCCCTCGGAGTTCGCCAAGCTCGCGGTCGTCGTGGCGATGGCGCTCGTGGTCGCGGAGCGGGCGGCGGGACGCTGGCGGGCCGAGGTCGGACTGGTCGACGTCGTGCTGATGCTGCTGGTCGCCGCGGTCCCGGCGGCGCTGATCCTGCTCCAGCCCGACCTCGGCACGATGCTGGTGCTCGCCGCGACGGTCTTCGGGGTGCTCGCGATCGCCGGCGCCCCGCGGCGCTGGCTGGCGCTGCTGGCCGGCGCGGCGGTCCTGGGCGCGACCGCGGCGGTCCTGGGCGGCGTGCTCAAGGACTACCAGGTCGACCGGTTCATGGCGTTCACCAACCCCGACCTCGATCCCCGGGGCGCGGGCTACAACGTCGAGCAGGCACGCATCGCGGTCGGCAACGGCGGCCTCTTCGGGCAGGGCCTCTTCGACGGCTCGCAGACCCGGGCCGGGTTCGTGCCCGAGCAGCACACCGACTTCATCTTCACGGTCGCGGGGGAGGAGCTCGGCCTGGTCGGCGCGGGCGTGCTGATCGCGCTGCTCGGCATCGTGCTGTGGCGCGCGCTGGTCATCGCCTACCGCGCCGAGGACGTCTTCGGCCGGGTCGCGGCCGCGGGCATCGCCTGCTGGTTCGGCTTCCAGGCCTTCCAGAACATCGGGATGTGCCTGGGCATCATGCCGGTCACCGGCGTCCCGCTGCCGCTGGTCTCCTACGGCGGCAGCTCGATGTTCGCGAGCCTGCTCGCGGTCGGACTGCTGCAGAACATCCACCTGCGCACCGCCACCCCGGCGCCCACCCGCTACGTGATGCCGGTCCGGCCGGCGCGGGTGCCGACCGGGCGCTGAGCTCAGGGCTTGACGGACAGGAACAGGAACGCCGCCAGCAGGGTCAGGTGGATGACGCCCTGCTGGGCCTTGGCGCGGCCCTGGGCGACGGTGAGCACCGAGACCACGACCGTGATCGCGAGCAGCACCATCTGGGTCGGCTCGAGGCCGAGCACCAGTGGTCCGTCCAGCCAGATCGAGGCGATGGCGATGGTCGGGATCGTCAGGCCGATCGAGGCCATGGCGGAGCCGTAGCCGAGGTTCAGGCTGGTCTGCACCCGGTCCCGACGGGCGTTGCGGATCGCCGAGATCGACTCCGGGGCGAGCACCAGGAGCGCGATCACGACGCCGACGACGGCGTACGGGAACCCGAGGCTGCGCACGGCGTCCTCGATGGTGGGGGAGAGCATCTTGGCCAGGCCCACCACGGAGACCAGGGCGGCGGTCAGCAGGCCCAGGCTCAGCCAGGCCTCCCGGCCCGACGGCGGATCGGCGTGACCGTCGCCGTCCTCGTCGCCGAGCAGTCCGGTCATCGAGCCGTACTCGTCGCTGGACACCGGGACGAAGAAGTCGCGGTGCCGGACGGTCTGGGTGAAGACGAACCCGGCGTAGAGCACCAGCGAGGCGACGGCGGCGAAGGCGAGCTGCGAGGGCGAGTACTCCAGGCCGGCCCCGGAGGTGGTGAACGAGGGAAGGACCAGCGTCAGGCTGGCCAGGGCGACGACAGTGGTGAGCGCCGAGCCGGTGCCCGAGGGGTTGAAGCTGACCAGGTGGTGCTTGAGGGCGCCGACGAGCAGCGAGATGCCGACGATCCCGTTGAGGGTGATCATGACGGCCGCGAAGACCGTGTCCCGGGCGTAGGTGCTGGCTCCGTCGCCGCCGCTGGTCATCAGCATCACGATCAGGCCCACCTCGATGACGGTCACCGCCACCGCGAGGATCAGCGACCCGAAGGGCTCGCCGACCCGGTGCGCGACCACCTCGGCGTGGTGGACCGCGGCGATGATGCCGCCGACCAGCCCGAGGGCGATGAGCACCAGGACCAGCCAGTGCTCGTGGTTGGCCCAGGTGGCCGCGAGCAGCACCACGGTGGCGAGGGGGACGGCCACGGTCCACTGGAAGGGACCGCGGACGTCCGTGGAGCTCATGGGCCCGAACCTATCGGGCACCCACCCACCCGCCGACGGCCGCGTCACGGTTCGCCCCGGACAGCGATCGGCCCGCCCGGGTGCTCCCGGGCGGGCCGACCAGATGTCAGACGGGCGTCAGTTCTTCTTCTTGCCCTTGTTCTTGGCCTTGCTCTTCTTGCCCTTCTTGCCAGCGGGCTTCTTGCCGGACTTCTTGCCCTTCTTGCCGGCCTTGTCCTTCTTGCCGGCCTTGTCCTTCTTGCCGGACTTCTTCCCGGCCTTCTTCGCCAGGGCCTTCTTCACCTTGACGGTGGTCGAGCCGCTGACCAGCTCGCCACGCGCGTCGGTGGCCGTCACGGTGACCGTGAGCTTGCCGGGCTTCTTGGCCACGCGCTTCCAGAGCTTCGTGGACAGCTTCAGCGTCTTCGCGGTGCCGACCGTGCGCTTGCCGACCTTCCACGCATAGGTGGTCGTGGTGTTGGTCTGGCGGTTCCAGGTGCCCGCGGTGACGCTCAGCTTCTTGCCCTTGGCGAGCTTGCCCTTGACGGCCGGCTTCTCGACGGCGCGCAGGGTGTTGGTCAGCGTGATGGTCCCGGCCGAGGTGGACGCGGCCGAGGAGACCCGCAGGGTCTTGGCGGTGGCCAGCGAGGTGCCGCCGCCGTAGTAGCCGGCGACGAAGCCGAAGTAGTCCATGTTGTCCACGCACGTGGCGCAGTCACTGGCGTCCTCCGAGACGGTCGTGAACCGGTGACCGTCGGCGCGCACGGAGTAGACGCCCGGGTCGGCGTCGATGCTGAAGTATCCGGCCGCGTCGGTGCTGCCCCAGCCGGCCGCGTTCCCGTCCGCGTCGAGCAGGGTGACGTTGGCGCCCCAGTTCCCGCCGGCGGCGGGGAGCTTCACGGAGCCGGTGACGGAGCCGCGCTTGTCCAGCGCCATCGTCGGGGCGACGGCAGCGGCGGGTGCGCCGTACGCGGCCACCGGGACGGCGCTCGCGCGGGACTTCGCCCGCGTGTTGCCCGACCACTCCGCGAGGTGGCCGTTCACCCAGGCCTGCAGCCGCACCGAGCCGGTGACGTTGCTCCGGGCGTACTGGGTCGGCGTCGACCAGTCGGCCGGGTCCTCGACCTGGAAGTAGTAGCGCCCGTCCGTGAGGGTCCGGGTGAAGTCGACCGAACGGCCGGCGGCGTCGTACGCCGTGACCCCGGCCCCGGCCAGCGGCACACCGGCGGCGTCGGTGACCAGTCCGGAGAGAGCCACGTTCGCGGTCGGCGGGGCCAGGGTCTCGGCGACGAGGGCGACGGTGGGCGCCGAGGTGTTGGCGCCCAGGGTCACCGCTGCGGTCACGGGCGCCGCCGTGACGTATCCGTAGGCGCCGGCCTCGAGGATCCAGCGGCCTGCGCGGCCGGACCGCGTCTGACCCTCGATGGTGTCGCGACGGAGGGACACGACGTAGCGCCCGGCGCGGTCGGTGCTGGCCTCGGTGATGATCTCGGTGTCGAAGCAGCCGTTCGCGTCGGCGATGTCGGCGCCGTCGTTGACGAGGTCGCACCACAGCACGTCCACGTAGGCGCTGGGCAGGGCACGGCCCGCCGAGTCGGTGACCGTGCCGATCACGTATCCGGCGTCGCTGTCGGCGTGAGCCGGGATCCCGCTGCTGGGAACCATCAGCGCGAGCGCCGTGGCGGCCACGAGTGGGAGGAACTTCCTGCTCTGCATACAGCTTTCCTTTCAGAGGTGTCAGGTCCGCGGTCCGGACTCGTGACCGCGCAATCGTTACCGTCCACGGCTCCGCTGGGACGGGATTCGCGGAGGTGGGACCGCCGGACTAGTCATCCGGAGCGATCGGGGTGAGGCACCCGGTCAGCCACCGGCGCGGGCAGCGGGGGCGCCGGATTCAGCCCGGTGCCTGCGTCGGCCGTAGGCTGGAGTCCCCGAAGAACAACAGTGAGGTGCCTGATGTCCGCCGCCGTGCCCGAGAGCGTCTTCCCCCGGCTCGAGCCCCGGCTCCCGTCGGTCTCGAAGCCGATCCAGTACGTCGGCGGCGAGCTCAACTCGACCGTCAAGGACTGGAACTGCGGCGACGCGACCGCGGAGGGCGAGACCGTCCGCTGGGCGCTGATGTACCCCGACGCCTACGAGGTCGGGCTGCCCAACCAGGGCGTGCAGATCCTCTACGAAGTCCTCAACGAGCGCGACTGGATCCTCGCCGAGCGCACCTACGCCGTCTGGCCGGACATGGAGAAGGTGCTGCGCGAGGGTGACGAGCAGGGCCCGATCCCGCAGTTCACCGTCGACGCGCACCGTCCGGTCGGCGCCTTCGACGTCTTCGGCCTGAGCTTCTCCACCGAGCTCGGCTACACCAACATGCTCAACGCCCTCGACCTGGCGGGCATCCCGCTGCACGCGGTGGACCGCGGCGAGGACGACCCGGTCGTGCTCGCCGGCGGCCACGCGGCGTTCAACCCGGAGCCGATCGCGGACTTCCTCGACGCCGCCGTCCTCGGCGACGGCGAGGAGGTCGTGCTGGCGATCTCCGAGGTCGTGCGCGAGTGGAAGGCCGAGGGCCGACCCGGTGGGCGCGACGAGCTGCTGCGCCGGCTCGCGGTCAGCGGCGGCGTCTACGTGCCCAAGTTCTACGACGTGACGTACGCCGAGGACGGCACCATCGAGGCAGTCGTCCCCAACCGCCCGGGCATCCCGTTCCGGGTCCGCAAGCACACGCTGATGGATCTCGACGCCTGGCCGTACCCGCGCAAGCCGCTGGTGCCGCTGGCCGAGACCGTGCACGAGCGGTTCAGCGTCGAGATCTTCCGCGGCTGCACCCGCGGCTGCCGGTTCTGCCAGGCCGGGATGATCACCCGCCCGGTGCGCGAGCGCTCGATCGAGACGATCGGCGACATGGTCGAGAACGGCATCCGCTCCACCGGCTTCGAGGAGGTCGGGCTGCTCTCGCTCTCCAGCGCCGACCACACCGAGATCGGCGAGGTCGCCAAGGGGCTGGCCGACCGCTACGACGGCTCGAACGTCTCGCTGTCGCTGCCGAGCACCCGCGTGGACGCCTTCAACATCACCCTCGCCAACGAGTTCTCCCGCAACGGCCGCCGCTCGGGGCTGACCTTCGCCCCGGAGGGCGGCTCGGAGCGGATGCGCAAGGTGATCAACAAGATGGTCACCGAGGAGGACCTGATCCGCACGGTCGCCACGGCGTACTCCCACGGCTGGCGCCAGGTGAAGCTGTACTTCATGGTCGGCCTGCCGACCGAGACCGACGACGATGTTCTCCAGATCGCCGACCTGGCCCGCCGGGTGATCGCCAAGGGCCGGGAGGTCTCCGGGCGCAACGACGTGCGCTGCACCGTCTCGATCGGCGGGTTCGTGCCGAAGCCGCACACGCCGTTCCAGTGGGCCGCGCAGCTGGACCACGAGACCACCGACCAGCGGCTGAAGAAGCTGCGGGACACGGTCCGCGAGGACAAGAAGTTCGGCCGCGCCATCGGGTTCCGCTACCACGACGGCAAGCCCGGGATCATCGAGGGACTCCTCTCCCGCGGCGACCGCCGGGTCGGCCGCATCATCGAGGCCGTGTGGAGCGGCGGCGGCCGGTTCGACGGCTGGAGCGAGCACTTCTCCTACGACCGCTGGACCGCCGCGGCCGACGCGGCGCTCGCGGGCACCGGCGTCGACCTGGGCTGGTACACCACCCGGGAGCGCGGCTACGACGAGGTGCTGCCCTGGGACCACCTGGACTCGGGACTCGACAAGGACTGGCTCTGGTCGGACTGGGAGGACGCGCTCGCGGTCGCCGACGGCGCCGACGTCGAGGTCGAGGACTGCCGCTGGACGCCGTGCTACGACTGCGGCGTCTGCCCGGAGATGAACACCGAGATCCAGATCGGCCCCACCGGCAAGCAGCTGCTGCCGCTCAGCGTGGTCTGAGGCCTGGTCGCCGGGGCGCTCGGGTCGCTCGGGTCCCCGGTCAACCGGGGATCCCCGCGCTTCTCGGGCATTGCAGTGCCCCAAGCGCGAGAACTGCCCGAGGAACCGGGGCCAGCTGGGCTGCCACCGTCCGCTCCACGCAGCGGTGAGCCAGCCACCGTCGCTCCACGCAGCGGTGAGCCAGCCACCGTTCGCTCCACACAGCGGTGAGCCAGCCACCGTTTCAGTCGGACGTTCGGTGGCTGCCTCACCGCTGGCTGGCGTACGGCGTGAGGTTCGGTGGCTGGCTCACCGCTGGCAGAGGTACGCCGGGGCCGCTGGCAGGCGTACGCCGGAGCCGGTGAGCGGCCGGCCCTCAGCCGACCGGCTCGGTCAGCTTCTCGCCCCCGGTCGCGGCGACCACGCAGGCGACCTTGTCGCCGGCGTCCGGGTCGGTGCGGTCGGTGATGTGGATCGCCTGCAGGTCGGCGGTCGGGTCGGGGACCCAGCCGTCGGTCGCCTCCATGCACAGCCGGCCGCCGTAGCTGCTGTCGTCGCGGTACCGCTCGGCCTCGGCCGAACTCAGCGTGACGGTGTCGATCACCTCGGCGTCGTGCCTCTCGTCGCACGGGACGATGTCGAGGCTGGTGAACTCGTCGGCGTCCTCGGCGGTCAGCCCGCGGGCGTCGAAGCAGTCGCCCCGCGACAGGTCGTTGACGTCGTCGAGCGAGTTGACCCCGACGGCGATCAGCGCGACCAGGGCGGCGGTGGCGAGCATCCCCACGACGCTGACCACGATCGCGGCGATCGCCATGCCCGTGCCGTGATTGCGGCCGTCGCGTCGACTCCGGCGCAGCACGATCACGCCGAGCACGATGGCCGCGATGCCGAGGACGCCGGTGCAGGAGAGGAACGCCAGCACCAGCGCGGTCGCCGCCATCGCCTGGGACGGACGCGGCTGGGCCGACCCGCCGGGGAACGGCTGGCCGTAGGGGTGCCCGTACGGCGCCGGCGGCTGCCCGAACGGCGGTCCGGCCGGGTGCCCGTACGGCGTGGGCTGGCCGTAGGGAGCCGCGGGCGGGGCGCCGTACGGGTTCGCCGGGGGCGGACCGGGGTACGACGGCGGCGCCGCCTCGCCCTCGGGGTGGTTCGTCGCGTCGCCGGGCGTGCCGGGGTCCGAAGGAGGCTGCGTCACGAGGGCACGCTATCGGTCGGCAGCTGGTCCTCGACGTACGCCGGGCGCGACAGGTAGTCGCCGAGGAGCAGCTGCGGCACGATCAGCACGATCAGCACCACCAGCGGTGCCGTCCACCCGTGGGTGACGTCGTGGAGCAGCCCGATCCCGAAGGGTCCGACCCCCGCGATCAGGTAGCCGGTCGCCTGGGTGAAGCCGGAGAGGGCAGCGGTCCCCTCGGGGGTCCGCGACCGCAGCCCGATCAGGGTGAGCACGATCGGGAACGCCGTCGACCCCACGCCGACCAGGAGCGCCGCCGGGACGGCGAGCCCGTGCGGCGCCAGCAGCAGGAAGGCGTAGCCGAGCGGGTAGCACAGCATCACCGCCCACATGATCCGGCGCTGGTGCGGGGTGCGCGCCAGCAGCGCGGGCAGCCACAGCGAGAACGGGATGGAGGTCGCGGCGACCAGCCCGACCAGCAGGCCGGCGGTTCCGGCGGAGTACCCGTGGTCGCGCCACAGCGTCGCGAACCAGCCGAACACGACGTACGCCTGCAGCGACTGGAGGCCGAAGAACACAGCCATCGCCCGCCCGACCGGCGTCCGGGCGACGGCGGTGAACCGGATCCTGGTGCCGGTGCGGTCCAGGTTCCGGTCGTGCGCCACCAGGCCCAGCCAAGGGACGGCGGCGATCACGGCCAGGCCGGCCCAGACGCCCAGGCCGGCCCGCCAGCTGCCGACGGCGTCGGCGACCGGGACCGTCAGCACCAGCGCGCAGGTCAGGCCGATGGCCAGCACCGTCGTGTAGAGGGCGGTGACCCGGCCGATCCGGTCCGGGAAGTGCAGCTTCACCAGGGAGGGCAGCAGCACGTTCGCGACGGCCATGCCCGCGAGCGCGACCAGCGAGAGCAGCAGGAACGGCAGTTCCTGGCTGACGGCGGCCCGCCCGGCGAGCCCGACGGCGACGGCGACGACGGCGGCCAGGGTGACCCGGTGGACGCCGACCGCGCGCGCCAGCAGGGGAGCCAGCGCGCCGAAGCAGGCGAACGCCAGCACCGGCAGCGAGGTCAGCAGTCCCGCCGACGCGGCGGACATCGACAGGGCGTCGCGCACCTCGGAGAGCACCGGGCCGACGCTCACTGCGGCGGGGCGCAGGTTCAGCGCGAGCAGCAGGATGCCGAGCAGGACCAGGGGAGCGGAGCGACGCACGGCGGTGATCGTGCCACCCGTTGTCGGCCCGGCTCGAGTGGGTCCGGCCCCCGGGACCCGTAGTGGACTGGACGGCGCGGGTCCAGCGGTCGGACCGTAAGACGCCTGCGCGTTGCCTTCGACACATCGCGGGCTTGGGTTAACGTTTGGCGGTCCGTACGCCTGTGACCAGGAGAACACCCCTCGATGAGTTCCGACGAACGACCTTCGACCGCGATGCGGACGACCGCCGACGACTACGCGCTGTCGTACTACAACGAGGCGCACCTGGGCGGGGCGGGGGAGTACGACTGGAGCAACGACCACTGGCGCGGGTTCTTCACGATGGTGGCCGAGCGCATCGTGGGTCTCGCCGACCCCGCGTCGGTGCTCGACGTGGGGTGCGCGAAGGGACTCCTCGTCCAGGCACTGGCTGGGCTGAAGGTCGACGCCCGAGGCTTCGACATCTCCGACTTCGCTGTCGAGTCGGCCCACCCGGACGTCCGGGACCGGCTCTGGGTCGCGTCGGCGACCGAGCCGATCGAGGGTCGCTACGACCTGATCACCTGCATCGAGGTCCTCGAGCACATGGATGCGGCGGACGCCCAGCGGGCGATCGACGCGATGTGCGCTGCCTCGGACCGGATCCTGTTCAGCTCCACGCCCTCAGACTTCGCGGAGTCCACCCACGTCAACGTCCACCCCACCGCGCAGTGGGCCGCCTGGTTCGCGGAGCGCGGCTTCTACCGACGCACGGACGCCGACACCAGCTTCCTGACGACCTGGTCGATCCTGTTCGAGCGGGCGGAGCTCAGCAAGCGGACGGTCGTCGAACGCTACGAGGCCCAGCTCGCGCCGCTCAACGCCGAGGTCCTGGACAAGCGCCGCGCCCTGCTCGAGGCCCACCGTCGCATCGACCGGCTGACGACCGAGGCGGCCCAGGCCCGTCCCGACGACGACGCCCTGCTCGCCCGGCACGCAGCCCTGGTGGCGCGGGACAACGTGATCGGTCTCGAGGCCCAGGTCGCCACGCTTCGCCGTCAGCTCGAGGAGGGCCGGGCGCGACTGGTCCAGAACCGCAAGAGGCACGCCGAGACCCGTCGCAAGCTCGGCCAGGCCCGCGAGCGCCTCACCCAGGCGCGGGCCCGGGTCGGGAAGCTGCAGCGCGCCCTGCAGCAGCGCGAGCGGGAGGTCGAGGCCCTCAGGGACTCGCGCTCGTGGCGCGTGGGCCGGGCGATCGTCGGGCCGCTCGGGGGTCTCAAGCGGTGAGCGGGTCCGGCGCGACCACACCGGTGTTCTCCGTCATCACACCGGTCTACAACACTCCGGTCGAGGTGCTCGCGGAGACGATCGAGTCGGTGCTCGCCCAGACGTTCGAGAACTGGGAGCTCATCCTCGTCGACGACCTCTCGCCCGACCAGGCGGTCCGCGACGTGCTGTGGCGCTACGCCGAGCGCGAGGACCGGATCACGGTGGTCGAACGCGCGACCAACGGCCACATTGTCGCGGCGTCCAACGACGGGATCGCCCGGGCGCGGGGGGAGTTCCTCGCCCTGCTCGACCATGACGACCTGCTCGACCCCGAGGCGCTGGCGCGCAACGCCGAGGTGATCGAGGAGTACGACGACGTCGACTACATCTACTCCGACGAGGACAAGCTGTCGGAGGACGGCCGTTACTTCGACCCGTTCCGCAAGCCCGAGTGGTCGCCGGAGCGGATGCGGGGGCACATGTACACCTGCCACCTCTCGGTGGTCCGCACCTCCCTGGTGCGCGAGCTCGGCGGCTTCCGCGACGGCTTCGACGGCTCCCAGGACTACGACCTGATCCTCCGGGTGACCGAGAAGGCGCGCCGGATCGTGCACATCCCGGAGGTTCTCTATCACTGGCGGATCGTGCCCGGCTCGACGGCCGGCGACTCGGAGGCCAAGCCCTACGCCTACGTCGCCGCGAAGAAGGCGCTGCAGGAGCACCTGGACCGGCTCGGCATCGACGGCACCGTCGAGCACGGCCGCGCTCCCGGCACCTACGCGATCAGCCGCCGGCTGGACCCCGAGGTGCGGGTCAGCCTGATCGTGCCGACGATGGGCCAGAGCGGGCTGGTCTGGGGCCAGCGCCGCGACTTCGTGGTCGATGCGGTGCGGACGATGCTGTCCCACACCGAGCACGAGAACCTCGAGGTGGTGGTGGTCTACGACCCGCCGACGCCGCCCTCGGTCCTGCAGCAGCTGCGCGACATCGCCGGCGATCGCCTGGTGCTGGTCCCGTTCAACCGGCCCTTCGTCCACGGCGAGAAGATGAACGTCGGTGTCCTGCACTCCACCGGTGAACGCCTGGTCATGCTCAACGACGACCTCGAGGTGATCACGCACCGGTGGCTCGAGGAGCTGGTCGCGCCGCTGGACGAGCCCGACGTGGGGATGACGGGCGCGAAGCTCCTGCTCAGCGACACCACCGTCCAGCACGCCGGGCACGCGTACGCCCACAACCACTACTTCCATCCGTACTTCCGAGCCCTGCACGACGAGCTGGGCGCGTTCAACCCGCTCGTGCTCAACCGCGAGGTCAGCGGGGTGACCGCCGCCTGTGCCGCGATCCGACGCGACACCTACTTCGAGATCGGCGGCTTCACCGAGCAGCTGCCCACCCACTACAACGACGTCGACTTCTCCTACAAGGTGCGCAGTCGCGGTCTGCGTATCGTCTGGCTGGCGAACGTGGAGCTGTTCCACTTCGAGTCGGTCTCGCGGGGCCGGGACCCGGTCCCGCCGGCGGAGAAGCGGTGGTGCACCCAGCGCTGGGGGCACCCCAGGACCGACCCGTACCTCCCCACGGCCTGACCGACGGATCCACCCAATCGTCCCCGCAGCAAGTTAGGACTCCTGCAACGAGCGAGGTGCTCATGAAGCGTGGTTCGATCTACGACGTCGTCGTGGTGGGCGGGTGCGGCCACGTCGGCCTGCCGCTCGCCATCGCGTTCGCCGACCGCGGCCTGAAGGTCGGCATCCATGACCTGAACGCCGACGCGGTCAAGCTCGTCGAGAGCGGCCAGATGCCGTTCCAGGAACCATCCGCGACCGAGGTCCTGGAGCGGGTCCTCGCCGCCGACCGGCTCTCCGCGACGACCGATGCGTCGGTGATCGCCGACGCCGACGCCGTCGTCGTCGTCATCGGAACCCCCGTGGACGAGCACCTCAACCCCGACCCGCACACGGTGGCCCGAGCGCTGCGCGACGCGACCGAGCACTTCCGGGACGGGCAGCTGCTCGTGCTGCGCAGCACCGTCTATCCCGGGGTCACCGCCGGCGTCGAGCGGATGTTCGCCGAGGCCGGCATCGCCCTGGACGTCGCGTTCTGCCCCGAGCGGATCGCCGAGGGCAAGGCCATGGAGGAGCTGTTCACGCTCCCGCAGATCGTCTCGGGCCGCACCCAACAGGTGCGCGACCGTGCCGCCCGCCTGTTCGGCCACCTCACCGAGAGCGTCGTGGAGCTCGACCCGGAGGAGGCCGAGCTCGCCAAGCTCTTCACCAACACCTGGCGCTACATCAAGTTCGCCGCAGCGAACCAGTTCTACGTGATGGCGAACGACCACGGGCTCGACTTCGACCGGATCCGCCGCGCGCTCGCCCAGGACTACCCGCGTGCGGCGGACATGCCCGGTGCCGGCTTCGCCGCCGGTCCGTGCCTGTTCAAGGACACCATGCAACTGGCCGCCTTCAGCGACAACTCCTTCGTGCTGGGGCACTCCGCGATGCTGGTCAACGAGGGGCTCCCGCTCTACCTGGTCTCGCACCTGGAGAAGAACCGCGACCTCTCCGAGCTCACCGTCGGCATCCTCGGCATGGCGTTCAAGGGGGAGAGCGACGATATCCGCTCGAGCCTGTCCTACAAGCTCAAGCGGATCCTGGAGTTCCGGGCCAAGAACGTGCTGACCACGGACCCGTACGTCACGGTGGACCAGAGCCTGTCGTCGATGGAGCAGGTGCTCGCGGAGTGCGACCTGCTCATCATCGGTGCGCCGCACCCGGAGTACCGCGAGCTGGAGACCGAGCTTCCCGTGGTCGACGTCTGGAACCTGCGGGGGATGGGCAGCCTCGTATGAGTCTCGGCGTCTCCGTCGTGATCCCGGCCTACAACGAGGGTGAGGCGATCCTGCCTGTCCTCGAGCGGATCACCGACTCCGTGGAGTCCGAGTACGAGGTCCTCGTGGTCGTCGACTTCCCGGAGGACACCACCGTCCCGGTGGTGGCGGAGTTCGCTCGCGGGAACCCTCGGGTGCGCACGGCGGTCAGCACCTACGGGCGGGGCCCCGCCAACGCGATCCGGTTCGGCATCGACCAGGTGACGAACCCGGTCGTCGTGGTGACCATGGCCGACGGCAGCGACGACCCGCGGCAGATCGACGATCTGGCCCGCCTGGTCAACCGCGGGGTGGTCGTCGCGGCCGCCTCCCGCTACAGCGCAGGCGGCCAGCAGGTGGGCGGCCCCCTGCTCAAGGGCGCGCTGTCCCGGGGCGCGGGCCGGTCCCTCGGCCTCCTCGGCCGGGTCGGCACCAAGGACGCCACCAACAGCTTCAAGGCCTACTCCACCGACTTCATCCGCGAGGTGGGCATCCACAGCCGCAGCGGTTTCGAGATCGGGTTGGAGCTCACTGCGAAGGCAAGGCGGCTGCGCCGGCCGGTCGCGGAGCTCCCGACGATCTGGCTGGACCGCGAGCTGGGGGAGTCCAGCTTCCAGCTCCGGGCGTGGGTCCCCAAGTACCTGCGCTGGTACCGCTTCGCCTTCGGCCCAACCCTCACCCTGGACCAGGTACGCCGCGAGGCCGACCGCATCGCCGCCCTGAACAACAAGCCCTGAACAACAAGTCCTGACCGCAACCGTCACCGCAACCGAAAGTCCACTGACATGAGTGCAGACCGCCAGAAGGTCCTCGTCTCCGGTTCCGCCGGCTTCATCGGCGGCTACGTCGTCGAGGAGCTGCTCAGCCGCGGCTACCAGGTCGTCGGCATCGACAACTACTCCAAGTACGGGCCGGTGGAGAAGTCCTACGACAGCCACCCGGACTACGACTTCGTCGAGGACGACGCCCGCGACGTGCAGCTGATGACCAAGCTGCTCGCGGACTGCGACCACTTCGTCGCCGGCGCGGCCCTGATCGGCGGCATCTCCTACTTCCACGCCTACGCCTACGACCTGCTCGCGCAGAACGAGCGGATCATGGCCTCGCAGTGCGACGCCGCGATCGAGGCGCACCGCAGCGGCAAGCTGAAGAAGGTCACCTACCTGTCCAGCTCGATGGTCTTCGAGTCCACGGAGCACTGGCCCTCCAAGGAGGGCGACGAGCGGAAGATCCCGCCGCCGCTGTCCTCCTACGGATTCCAGAAGCTCGCTGTCGAGTACTTCGCCAAGGCCGCCTGGGACCAGTACCAGCTGCCGTACACGATCGTGCGGCCGTTCAACTGCGTCGGCATCGGTGAGGGCCGGGCCCTCGGCGACGTCGAGGTCGACTCCGGCAACGTGAAGCTGGCGATGAGCCACGTGGTTCCCGACCTCGTCCAGAAGATCGTCAAGGGCCAGGACCCGCTGCACATCCTCGGCGAGGGCAACCAGGTCCGGCACTACACCTACGGCGGCGACCTCGCCCGCGGGATCGTGGAGTGCATGAGCCAGGACGCGGCGTACAACGAGGACTTCAACATCTCGACCCCGGAGTCCACGAGCGTGCGCGAGCTGGCCGAGGTGATCTGGCGCAAGATCAAGGGCGACGCCCCGCTGACCCTGGTCAGCGACCCGGCCTACGAGTACGACGTCCAGAAGCGCGTCCCGGACGTGCAGAAGGCCAAGGACGTCCTCGGCTTCGAGTGCACCACGTCGCTCGACGAGATGCTCGACGAGGTCATCCCGTGGGTCACCCAGGCGGTCCGGGACGGTCGGCTCTAGTGGCCCCAGGCTCGGCGCAGAGGCTGCTGGCCTCCCGCTGGGCGCCGATCCTCGTCCTCGGTCTCGGCCTGCTGGTGCAGGCCGGGATCCTGGTCCATCTCTCCGACCGGCTCTGGTTCTTCGGTGACGACTGGGACTTCCTGCTGCGGCGCGGCCTCACCAGCGATCCGGAGCTCTCGTTGCTGGAGCCGCACAACGAGCACTGGTCGACGGTGCCGATCGTGCTGTTCCGCTGCCTGTTCGTGGTCTTCGGGCTCGAGCACTACCTGCCGTACGCGCTGATGCCGATCGTCGCCCACGTGCTGGTCTGCGTGCTGCTGTTCGTGCTGCTCCGGAGCGCTCGGGTCTCACCGTGGGTGGCCGTCCTCACCACGCTGGTCGTCGCGTTCCTGGCCGGCGGCGCGGGGGCGGAGAACACACTGTGGGACTTCCAGATCGGGTTCCTCGGCGCCTGCGTGTTCGGCTTGGTGGCGCTGGTTGCCGTGGACCGGGAACGACGCTGGTCGCTTCCGGTGGCGGCCGTCGCGCTCGTGCTCGGGCTGATGTCGGCCGGCATCGGGCTGGTGATGCTGTTCTGGGCGGGCCTCCTGACCCTGCTGCGGCACGGGCCCAGGCGTGCCGGGTTGGTGGTCGTCGTGCCGACCGCGGTGTACGCCGTCTGGTACCTCGGCTACGGCCGCGCTGTGCACGGCGTGCCGCCGGTGCCCTCCGCTGCTCCGGCGGCGGCCATGAAGGGGCTCGGCAACGTGTGGTCGGACGCCCTGGCCATGCCGGGTGCGGGGGCGGCGATGCTGCTCGCGCTGGTGGCGGCCGTGGTGCTCCCGCGACACGGCCAGCGGCTGTTCACCCTGGCCGCCTCCGGGCTCGCCGCCCTGTTCGTCGCCTATGCGCTCTTCGGCTACACGCGCTCGGGTTTCGGCGAGGGAGCGACGATGGCGGAGCGCTACCTGTACTTCGGCATCGTCTTCAGTGCGCCCGCACTGGGCGCCGGGTTCGACGTGCTCGCCCGCCGGCTGCGTGGCCGGTCGTGGGCCCAGCCGGCCGGCTGGGCCGTCGCCGCGACGGTGGCGGGCGCCCTCGGGGTCGCGCACGCGGTCCAGTTCGCCGACGCCAGGGTGCAGACCATCGGCGCGCTGCAGGAGCGGGTCGTGGCGGCGACCCAGGTGGTCTCGAGCGGTCAGCGGCTCCTCGGTGAGTTCGCGGAGCCCCAGCTGAATCCCGACATCCAGGTGCCGGCGCTGCGCGATGCCGAGGTTCGGGACTCGCTGCCGAAGGTCCAGGTCGACGCGCAGGCTCTGCTCGACGCGCGCGGAGTGCTCCAGGTCGACGTGCGGGAGGCTGCCTTCGACCTGCCCTTCGCTCCCGAGGTCGCCTGGATCGGCTTCGGCCGGCAGGCCGCCGGAGTGGAGCAGCTGTCCGGCTGTACGTCGCGGGTGGCGGAGGCCGGCGCCCGGTTGGAGTTCGCGGTCTCGCGAGCGCCCCGCCAGCTCGCCGTGGCGGCGAGCGGTGAGGTCCTCAACACGCAGCTGAGTGTCGGCGGCAGGACCAGCGTGGCGCGGCCTTGGCCGATCCAGGCCGGCGCTGCGGTTCATGTGGGCGTGAGCGCGGAGCAGACGACTGTGCGAATCCTCCTCGAACCCGGGCCGGTGACGGTCTGCGGCAGGCCGTGAGGGTGAGCGCCCGTGGACCTGCTGGCCGCCCTGCTCCTGCACCTGACCCTGACGGGTCTGCCGATAGCGGCCGGAGCGCTGGGCTGGGCCCGACGCGGGGTCCGATCCGTGCCGGTGCTGCTGGCGCTGGGGTTGGCGACGGGTGCCGGGCTGGCGATGGCGACGTTCTGGGCCTTCACGTTGTCGCCCACGGTCGGGAAGGTCTTCAGCGTGGCTGCCCTCGCAGGGTCGCTGATGACGATCGGCCTCGCTCTGCGCGGCAGCGGGGTGCCGCGCGACCTGCTCCGCGCGCTCGGGGTGCCCTTCGGGCTCTGGGCCCTGGGCTCGTGCTTCCTGCTGCTCCTGGGCTTCGCCCATGGTGGGGCCGCGACGCCGATCGCGACCGCCACCACGCGGTTCACCCATCAGCTGCCCGGTGACAGCCAGATTCCCTTCTTCTACGCCACGGTCTTCTACGAGGGCTTCGACGGCCCGCCTCCGCAGTTCCCCGGTCAGTGGCTCTCCAGCGACCGTCCGCATCTGCAGACCGGCTACCTCCTCGGGCACCGGCTGTGGGAGTGGGGCGACCCCGAGCTCCAGTACCAGGTGGGCGGAGTCGTGCTCCAGCAGCTGTGGATCATCGGGTTGTGGGCCCTGCTCTCCGCGTGCGTGGGGCCGACCACCCGCGCGCTCGTCATGGTCGCGGCTCTGCTGAGCGACCTGACGATCACCAACGGGTTCTTCGTGTGGCCGAAGCTGCTGCCGGTGGCGCTCCTGCTGGCCCTGACGGCGGTGCTGGCGACCGGCCATCAGAGGTGGATCCGGCGGGACTGGCGGGGGGCGGTGCTGGTGGCCGCCCTGGCCACCCTGGCCATGATGGGCCACGGCTCCAGCGTGTTCGGGCTCCTCGCCCTCCTCGTCCTCGTCGTGGTCCGGACCGTGCTGGCCGGCCCCTGGCCGAGCTGGCGCTGGCTGGGCGCCGCAGCGGCGGTCGCGGCGCTGGTGCTGGCGCCGTGGAGTCTCTACCAGCAGCACGTCGACCCACCGGGGAACCGGGTCCTGAAGTGGCACCTGGCCGGCCAGGTGGACGTCGACGAGCGTGGGACGGTCGAGACGGTCATCGACGCGTACCACCGGGTCGGGCTCGACGGCGCACTCGAGAACAAGTGGTGGAACCTGCGGACGATGGCGGGCGTCGCGTCCGACCGCTACCAGCCCGGACCCGGCGTCGGTCCGGTCGAGGCAGTCGTCAAGGAGCGTCGTGCCTCAGCCTGGTACGGGTTGCTGCCGAGCCTCGGCCTCCTGCTCCTGGGACCCGTGGCCCTCCTGGTCGGCTGGCGTGAAGCTTCCCGCCGGCCTGCGGACCGAGACTTCGCCGTCCTGTCGCTGGGGCTGGCGGCCGTCGGTGCCCTGGCCTGGGGGATGGTGCAGTGGGGGCCGCCGGCCGCCATGTCCGTCCTCCACGCCGGCAGCCTGCTGCTGCCCCTGCTCGCGCTGTGCGGGTGCGTGGCGGCGCTGCGCGCGGTGTTGCCCCGGGTGGCGATCGCCTGGGTGGCCCTCTACGCGTTGGTCCAGCTCCTGCTCTACGTGCCGTCGTTCGATCCGCCGCGCGGCACGACGTACTCGGTGCCGCTCCTGCTGGGTTCCGCGGCCTGCCTGGCGGCGTACACCGGTGTCGTCACCCGAAGTGTCGTGGCCGGGCGGCGGGGCCGACGCCGATGCGACCTGCGTCACGGCTAGGGTCGGCCCATGCGCGAGGACAAGGCCCCAGGGACGCCACTCACGAAACGCGATCTCGGCGCGGAAGTACAGCGCAGGGCGATGAAGGCCCGCCGCGACCAGTTCCTCCGGCTCTACGACTTCAGTCAGGGGCGCGGCCTGGAGATCGGGCCGCTGGATGCCGGCATCGCCGATCCCGACGTGCACGACGTCCGCTACGTCGACATCTTCGACACCGCCGGCATCGTCGAGCACTACGCGGACGACCCCAACGTCATCCCCGAGCTGGTCCCGCACATCGACTTCCCGATCTACCAGGACGGCGAGCCGCGGCCGCTGGGCGAGGCGGCCAAGCCCGGGGGCCCCTACGAGTGGGTGCTCGCCTCGCACGTCATCGAGCACGTCCCGGACGTGATCGGCTGGCTGGAGCAGATCGCCCAGATCACCACCGACGGGGCTCGGCTGTTGCTGGCGGTGCCCGACCGCCGGTACTGCTTCGACCGGCACCGCCCGCCGACGACCATCGGGCAGGCCCTGGACGCCTACGAGGAGCAGCGCACCCGCCCGACCCCGGGCACGGTCTACGACTTCTTCAGCACGGTGGTCTCCGTGGACACGCCCGGTCTCTGGGCCGGTGGGCGCCCGCCCGGGCGCAGCGCCCGCATCCACGACCTGAACTACATCCGCTCCCAGGTCGAGCGGGCCCGGTCCGGTGAGTACATCGACTGCCACGTGTGGACCTTCACACCGGAGGCGCTGCTCGAGCAGGTTCAGGAGCTGCGCGAGATCGGCCTGTGCGACTGGTACGTCGAGCACGTGGAGCCGAGCCGCGGCACCGTGGAGTTCCTGGCCGTCCTGCGCCGCCTGCCGCGCGACGGCGATCGGTCGGTCCCCGCGGAGCCCGCGGTGTCGGACGACGTGCCGTCCTGGCTCGCCGACGAGGTCCAGGCCCGGGACCGGCTGCGCAAGGTGCGCCGCTCCCTGCGGGCCGAGCGGCAGCGGGTCCGGGTGCTGCGCCGACGCAACGAACGGCTGCGCGCCCGGCTCGCCGAGGTCGACGTCCCGGTGGCCGCGCGGCTGCGGGGCGCCGTGGCCCGACGCCTGCGGGCCCGACGCGGGTAGGCCGGCCGGCTCAGCGGGAGGCGACGACGAACGCCTGGGCGCCGAGCAGTCGCCAGGCCGGTCTGACTCGCAGGTACAGCCGGGCGAGAGCGGCGTTCGACGGCAGCCGTCCCTTGGTCGAGAACGGGAGGAACCGGGGGATGCAGAGGTCGACGTGGAAGCCGGTGGCGCGCAGCACCTCGACGAGCGCTCGGTCGTCGATGGGCGTGATGTGGTCGAAGAACATCCAGTAGTCCTTCGCGCAGTAGCGGATGTTCGGCTGGAGCACGAGCAGCTTGCCGCCCGGGGCGAGGACTCGCCGGACCTCCTGGAGCGTGGCGACGATCGTCTCCCGGGAGACGTGCTCGAGGAAGTTGCTGAGGAAGACCCGGTCCACGGTGCCGGTCGCGATCGCGTCCATCTGGTCCGAGCGCGACACGTGCGCCGTCACGCCGGGCGCCGCCCGGTGCTTGACGTCGGGGTTGAGGTCCACGGCGATCCTGGTCGAGGCCCGGATGTTGTTGATGAACTCGCAGTGCCCGGCGGCCAGGTCGAGGACGGTGGCGTCCTCGGGGATCCAGGCCTGGAAGAAGTCCGAGCACAGCACCGTCCACAGGGCCGTTCGACGGCGCTCCTCGCTCGCGAAGCGCTGGGCGTAGAGGGCACGCAGGTGCTCGGGCTCCGAGGTCATGGACTCCCTCTCGTCGGTGCCGGCTGCGCGTCATCCTAGGGGCGGTTCGCGCACGCGGGGCGCGAACCGTGGCGCTCGCCGCGCCGTCCGTGTTGTCATGACCTCACGTTCGGCACCGCCCGTGCGGCGGCCGCCGAGGCCCACCGAGCCCGACCGGGAGTTCCCGTGACGTTCTTCGAGCACCCCCAGTCGCTGTGCGAGTCCCGCCAGGTGGGGGAGGGGACCCGGGTCTGGGCCTTCGCCCACGTCCTGCCCGGCGCGGTCATCGGTCGGGACTGCAACATCTGCGACGGCGTCTTCGTCGAGAACGACGTCGTGGTGGGCGACCGGGTGACCGTGAAGGGCGGCGTTCAGCTGTGGGACGGGGTCCGGCTGGAGGACGACGTCTTCGTGGGACCGAACGCGACGTTCACCAACGACCCGTTCCCGAGGAGCCGGCGCTACCTGGAGAAGTACGGCGCGACGACGGTGCGCAGCGGCGCCTCGATCGGTGCGAACGCCACCATCCTCCCGGGGCTGAGCATCGGTCGGGACGCGATGGTCGGCGCCGGCAGCGTCGTCACCAGGGACGTGCCCGACCACGCGATCGTCGTCGGCAACCCGGCACGGGTGACGGGGTACCACGGAGCCCGCCGAGGCGACCCGGACGCGACGGCCGAGGGACCCGGGGCATCCGACGGTGCCGCCGACACGGTGGCCACGGTGTCGCTCGCCCGGGCCGGGGCCCTGGCCGCGGGCGAGGTGGGGCCGGACCTGCCGTTCCAGCCGCGCCGCTTCCAGGTGGTGGGCGACTCGCCGAGTGCCCAGGGCTCCGGCGCGCACGCCTACCGGGTGACCCGCCAGCTCCTGGTCTGCCTGTCCGGGTCGCTCCGGGTCCTGGTCGACGACGGCGTGCGGCGACGCGAGCACACCCTCGACCGCCCGGACCAGGGGCTCTACCTGCCGGCCCTGACCTGGGCGGCGCCGTACCGACAGTCCGCGGGGGCCGTGCTCCTCGTGCTCGCCTCGGAGCCCGACGACCCGGGGGACCGGGTCGAGGACTACGAGCAGTTCACCGGGCTGGTCGCCGCCCGCGCCTGAGCCCGCCGCCGGAGGTCCGTACGCTGGGGTCCGTGCGTGAGCAGCCAGAGCAGCAAGCCCCACCCGTCCAGCGACTGCGGATCCGCTACGCCAAGCGGGGACGGCTGCGCTTCACCAGCCACCGAGACTTCTCCCGGGCCTTCGAGCGGGCGATCTTCCGGGCCCGCGTGCCGATGGCGTACTCCTCGGGGTTCAACCCGCACCCGCGGATCTCCTACGCCAACGCCGCGCCCACCGGCTCGGCCAGCGAGGCGGAGTACGTCGAGATCGGGCTCGCGCAGGTGCTGGACCCCGCCGCCGTGGCGTCCGCGCTCGAGGAGGCCCTGCCCGACGGGCTCGACGTCGTCGAGGTCGCGGAGTCCCCGGGCGGCTCGCTCGCCGACCTGCTCGAGGCCAGCCACTGGCAGCTCGACGTGCCGGCGAACCCGGTCTCCGCCGAGGCCGCGGTCGCGGCGTTCCTCCAGGCCGAGTCCGTGACCGTCGAGCGGATGACGAAGAAGGGGCTGCGGGAGTTCGACTGCCGGGGCGCGGTCGTGGCGCTGTCCGCCGTACCGCACGGGGACGGGTCCCGGCTGGACCTGGTCCTGCGCCACGGCGTCCCGGCCGTGCGGCCCGACGACGTGCTCACCGGGCTGCGGGCCGTGGGCGGACTGGAGACCGGCCCGGCTCCGCTGCTGACCCGGGTGTCCCAGGGGCCCCTGGACCCCGAGACCGGGACGGTCGGCGACCCGCTGCATCCGTCGGTATGACGGCATTCTGCGCGCCGTGTGCGATACTCGCCACGGTCGACGACCGATGACGGTCTCGCGGGAAGGGCCTACAGGTCAGGTCCGTGAGCACGACACGGGAGTCGACCCGACGACGTTCTCGCCGGTCCCCGCCAGGGGTCGGCACAGCGGGAGCCACTCGTCGCCAGACCGCGACGCGGCCAGGTGGGCTCGGTGACAGCGAGCCCTTCACACAGTTCTCGGACTGGGCCCGGCGACCGCGGCAGGTGATGAACGGCCCTCGTTGACGCACCGCGGAGGGTGTCGCCGCCACCGAAGGCTTTGCGCCGTCGGCTCTGATCACCCGGGCCGCCGGCGTCTGACACGCCCGGCCGCTCAGCGCGCCGGGTCCGAGGAGCAGCACATGCCCGACGACCAGCTCGACCCCACCACCGCGGCCGCCGAGGCCGCCGCCGCGAGCGAGACAGCCGGGGCGCGGTCCGCCCCGAGCGACGAGGCGCCGGCCAAGAAGGCCGCCGCTCGCAAGAGCGCCGCCAAGAAGGCCCCCGCTGCTAAGAAGGCGCCGGCGAAGAAGACCGCTGCGAAGCGCACGACGAAGAAGGCGGCCGCCGCCGCGGAGGCCGATCCGATGCTCGTCGAGGTCGCCGAGGCCCCCGTCGCGGAGAGCACCCCCGCAGCGGCCGACCAGGCGCCGGACGCCGAGGCCGCTCCCGCGAAGAAGACCGCGCGCCGGGCCCCGGCGAAGAAGTCCGCCACCAAGAAGGCCACGACCCGGTCCCGCGCCGCCGCGGCGCCCACGGAGCCGGTCGAGGAGCCCCCGGCCGCTGAGAGCTCCGCCGAGAGCCCCGCAGCCACCTCCGGGCAGGCCCCCGAGCAGGCGGCCGGTGTCGCGGCTCCGCTGTTCCAGGCGCCGGTGACCGTCACGACCACGACCCGCCGCAGCCGGCGGGGCGCGGCGAAGAAGACCGCACCCGTCGAGCCGCCGACGACCGTCGAGGACGAGGCGGCCGAGGACGAGGCAGCCCTCGTCGCGGCGGCCGACAGCGCGCTTCCGGCGGCGGACGCCGACCCGGACACCGCCGAGATCGACATCTCCGAGATCGACACCGCTGCTGGCGCCGAGGACGGCGCCGGCGAGGACAGTGCCGGTGACGACAGCGACGACAGTGACGACAGCGACGACGGGGAGCGCGAGGGCGGGGCCCGTCGCCGCCGCCGCCGCGGCGGGCGTCGCCGCCGCAAGTCCGGCGACGGTGGTGCGGAGGCCGGCGACGGTGCGGACGAGGACCAGTCCGAGACCGACGCCAGCACCGACCCCGCTGGCTCCACCGGCCCGGAGAACGAGGGCGGCGAGGAGCAGTCCGGCGAGGCCACCTCGCGTCGTCGTCGTCGGCGCCGCCGTTCCGGAGAGGGTGGCGGCGACGCCGGGGACGACCCGGAGAACACCGTCACCCGGGTCCGCAAGCCCCGGTCGGCCGAGGACGAGATCACCGCGATCGCCGGCTCCACGCGCCTCGAGGCGAAGAAGCAGCGCCGCCGGGACGGCCGGGAGGCCGGTCGCCGTCGGGCCCCGATCGTGAGCGAGGCCGAGTTCCTGGCCCGCCGTGAGGCAGTCGACCGGGTCATGGTGATCCGCCAGCGCGACGACCTCACCCAGATCGGGGTGCTCGAGGACAAGGTCCTGGTCGAGCACTACGTCGCGCGTGAGTCGCAGACCTCGCTGATCGGCAACGTCTACCTCGGCCGGGTCCAGAACGTGCTGCCCTCCATGGAGGCCGCCTTCATCGACATCGGCAAGGGCCGCAACGCGGTGCTGTACGCCGGTGAGGTGAACTGGTCGGCGCTGGGCCACAAGGACGGTCAGCCCCGCAAGATCGAGTCCGTGCTCTCGTCGGGGCAGCCGATCCTGGTCCAGGTCACCAAGGACCCGATCGGGCACAAGGGCGCCCGCCTGACCAGCCAGATCAGCCTGGCCGGCCGGTTCCTCGTCTACGTCCCGGACGGCACCACCAGCGGCATCTCCCGCAAGCTGCCCGACACCGAGCGCAACCGGCTGAAGTCGCTGCTCAAGGAGATCGTCCCCGAGTCCGCCGGCGTGATCGTGCGCACCGCGGCCGAGGGCGCCAGCGAGGACGAGCTCACCCGCGACGTGGAGCGGCTCAAGTCCCGCTGGGAGGACATCGAGAAGAAGGCAGCCAACAAGAGCGCCGGCGCCCAGCTCCTCTACGGCGAGCCGGACCTCACCCTCAAGGTCGTCCGCGACCTGTTCACCGAGGACTTCGGCCGGCTGGTCATCGAGGGCGAGAGCGCCTGGCAGACGGTGCAGCAGTACGTCCAGCAGGTCGCCCCGGACCTGGAGGAGCGCCTGGAGCGCTACTTCCCCGAGGCGCACGGCGGCCGGGACTCGTTCGCCGAGTACCGGATCGACGAGCAGATCGCCAAGGCGCTGGACCGCAAGGTCTGGCTGCCCTCGGGTGGGTCGCTGATCATCGACCGCACCGAGGCGATGACGGTGATCGACGTCAACACCGGCAAGTTCACCGGCTCCGGGGGCAACCTGGAGGAGACCGTCACCAAGAACAACCTTGAGGCGGCCGAGGAGGTCGTGCGCCAGCTGCGGCTGCGCGACATCGGCGGCATCATCGTCGTCGACTTCATCGACATGGTCCTGGAGTCCAACCGCGACCTGGTGCTGCGTCGCCTCGTGGAGTGCCTGGGCCGGGACCGCACCCGGCACCAGGTGGCCGAGGTCACCTCGCTGGGCCTGGTGCAGATGACCCGCAAGCGGATCGGCACCGGCCTGGTCGAGTCGTTCAGCGAGAACTGCGAGCACTGCCAGGGCCGCGGCGTCGTCATCTCCGACCAGCCGGTCGAGCCGCGCCGCGACGGTGGCGACCAGGACCGCGGCCGCTCCGCGGGCCGTCGCCGGGGCAAGGGTCGCGGCGGGGACGAGCAGTCCGGCTCGGCTCCCCAGTCGGGCCAGTCGGGCCAGTCGGGCCAGTCCGGACGGCAGTCGCCGCCGAAGCCGCCCACTCCCAAGGACGTGGCCGCGATGGCCCGGCCGGAGTCCGCATCCCTGCCCGCCGACGAGCAACTCGACGAGCAGCCCCACGAGCAGCCGTCCGACCAGCCGGAGGAGTCCAGCGCCCCGGTCGAGCAGGTGCCGGACCAGCCGGTCGAGCAGGTGCGGGACCAGTCGGCCTCCCAGTCGATCCCAGAGCCCGCCCGCGAGGACGCACCCTCCGCCCCGAAGGTCGTGACCCGGACTCGCCGGCGCGGGTCCAGTCGGCCGGCGGAGCAGCCGGAGGCGCCCGCCGTGGAGCAGTCCGCCGTGGACCAGCCGACGACGGAGGCGCCCCAGGCCGCCCCTGAGGCACCCGCCGTCCCTGAGGCCCCCGCGCCCGCCGCGGTCACGGAGGACGCCGGGACCCCCCGGGTCGTGACCCGGACCCGCCGGCGCAGCGCGAACCGACCGGCCGGGCAGCCCGAGGACGCCACGGTGGTGGTCGTGACCGAGCCGGAGCCCGTCTCCGTGCCCGAGCCGGCCGCCGCGCCGGCCGAGCCGGTCGCCGCGGCACCGCGTGTGGTCACCCGTACGCGCACCCGCAGCGCCAACCGCCCCGCCGGCCCGCCGGCGAGCACCGACGGCAGCGCCCGGTCCACGGACCCGGACGGGGGAGCGGACGACACCGACGGGGCCGCACCCGCGCCGGTGAAGAGGAAGGGCACCCGCAAGCGCTGAGGCTGGGGGCTCCGGGCGCCGCCCGTTTTGCCGGGAGTGCCCGGAGTCCGTAGTATTGAGCCTCGGTGCGTGGACACGTGCCAACCCCGTGTGGCGCACCACTTCTCGGCATGGCTGTCTCGGCAGCCTCCGGCTGGTGTGCGGAGCGCCCGGGACGAACGACGCAGCAGACCAGACGTGGCGGACCTCAGCCACGACCCAGCAGGACGACGAAGGAGACCGCGGTGTACGCGATCGTGCGCGCAGGCGCCAAGCAGCAGAAGGTTGCCGTGGGCGACGTCATCGAGATCGACAAGGTGACGACCGGGGTCGGCGAGACGCTGACCCTCCCCGTCGTCCTCGGTGTGGACGGCGAGACGGTGACTGCCGACGCCGCGAAGCTGGACAAGGCCTCGGTCACGGTGGAGGTCCTCGGCGCCACCAAGGGTCCGAAGATCATCATCCAGAAGTACAAGAACAAGACCGGTTACAAGAAGCGCCAGGGTCACCGCCAGAAGTACACCCAGGTCAAGGTCACCGACATCTCCCTCTGAGCCTTCGCGGCCCCGAGCACCACGACGACACAAGGATCACGACATGGCACACAAGAAGGGCGCGGCGTCCACCAAGAACGGCCGCGACTCCAACGCCCAGCGCCTCGGCGTCAAGCGGTACGGCGGCCAGCTGGTCAACGCCGGCGAGATCATCGTGCGCCAGCGCGGGACCCACTTCCACCCGGGCAGCGGCGTCGGCCGCGGCGGCGACGACACCCTCTTCGCGCTGGTCCCCGGTGCTGTCGAGTTCGGCACCCGTCGTGGGCGCCGGGTCGTCAACATCGTCCCGGGCGAGTGACCTGACGCTCGCCAAGCAGTTCCTTCACGGAGGGCGTCCCGGTTCACGGGGCGCCCTTCGACCATTTCAGACCGGCTTCCGGTCTCCTGCCCCACCTGATCGGCGGTAACACCCTCATGGCCCTCCCGACCTTCGTCGACCGCGTGACGCTGTACGTCAGCGCCGGGCGCGGCGGCAACGGCGTCGCCTCGGTGCACCGCGAGAAGTTCAAGCCGCTCGGCGGCCCGGACGGCGGCAACGGCGGACCCGGCGGGTCCGTGATCCTGCGCGTCGACCCCGACGTGACCACGCTGATCGACTACCACCACAGCCCCAAGCGCCAGGCCGAGCACGGCGGCCACGGCGCCGGCGCCCACCGCAACGGCGCCCACGGCTCGGACCTGGTGCTGCCGGTCCCCGACGGGACGCTGGTCAGCACCCGGGACGGCGAGGTCCTGGCCGACCTGGTCGGCGCCGGCACCGAGCTGGTCATCGCCGCCGGTGGCCGCGGCGGCCTCGGCAACGCCGCGCTGGCCTCCGCCAAGCGCAAGGCACCCGGCTTCGCGCTGCTCGGCGAGCCGGGCGACGAGCTCGAGATCGTCCTGGAGCTCAAGGTCGTCGCGGACATCGGCCTGGTCGGGTTCCCGAGCGCCGGCAAGTCCAGCCTGATCGCCGCGATCAGCCGGGCCCGGCCCAAGATCGCCGACTACCCGTTCACGACCCTGGTCCCGAACCTGGGCGTGGTCCGGGCCGGGGACACCACCTTCACCGTGGCCGACGTACCCGGCCTGATCGAGGGGGCCAGCGAGGGGCGAGGCCTGGGACACGAGTTCCTGCGCCACATCGAGCGCTGCGCGGCACTGGTGCACGTCATCGACCCCGCCTCCATCGAGCCGGGCCGCAACCCGGTCGACGACCTCGACGTCATCGAGAACGAGCTTGCCCGCTACGGCGGGCTCGAGGACCGCCCGCGCTTGGTCGCCCTGAACAAGGTCGATGTCCCCGACGGCCGCGAGATCGCGGAGATGACTGTCGAGGAGCTGCGCGGCCGCGGCCTGCGGGTCTTCCTGGTCTCGGCGGCGTCCGGCGCCGGGCTCAAGGAGCTCACGTTCGCGATGGCCGAGATCGTGGCCGCGGCCCGGGCCGCCCGCCCGGTGGTCGAGGCCGAGCGGATCGTGCTGCGTCCCCGCGGCGCCGACGAGACCGGCGACTTCACGATCACCGAGACCGACCAGGGCTGGCGGGTGCGCGGCACCAAGCCCGAGCGCTGGGTGCGCCAGACCGACTTCAGCAACGACGAGGCAGTGGGCTTCCTCGCCGACCGGCTCAACCGGCTCGGCATCGAGGAGAAGCTGGTCCGGCTCGGCGCCGAGGAGGGCGACGCGGTCCTCATCGGGGCCGAGGAGAACGCCGTGGTCTTCGACTTCAAGCCCGGCATCGAGGCCGGTGCGGAGATGCTCGGCCGCCGCGGCGAGGACCAGCGCTTCGACCACTCCCGCCCCGCCGCCCGGCGACGTCGGGCGATCGACGAGGCCATGGACGACCGGGGCGAGAACGAGACCCGCGCCGACGTCGCCCGTCGGCACGACCAGCCCGTCAAGGGCGGCAGCGGGATCGGCCCGATGTCCTACGAGATCGGCGGGCGCGAGGACCCGGACCGCGTCGAGCAGGACCCCGGCGAGTGAACGGCGGCGCCTCGGCGCAGGCACGTACGCCGGTGCGCGCGGCCCGGCGGATCGTGGTCAAGGTCGGGTCCTCGTCGCTGACCGCGGCGGACGGTGGCCTCGACCCCGCGCAGCTCAGCGGGCTGGTCGACGTACTGGCGGCGGCGCGGGGTCGCGGCGCCGAGGTCGTCCTGGTGTCCTCGGGCGCGATCGCGGCCGGCCTCTCCCCGCTCGGCCTGCGGGGGCGTCCGAAGGCCCTCGCGCTGCAGCAGGCGGCCGCCTCGGTCGGCCAGGGGCTGCTCGTGCACCGCTACACCGAGGAGCTGCGCCGCCACGGGCTGACCGCGGGCCAGGTGCTGCTCACCCTGGACGACGTCACCCGCCGCGCCCACTACCGCAACGCGCACCAGACCTTCGCCAAGCTGCTCGACCTCGGCGTGCTGCCCATCGTCAACGAGAACGACACAGTGGCGACCAGCGAGATCCGGTTCGGCGACAACGACCGGCTGGCGGCGCTGGTCGCCCACCTGGTGCAGGCGGACCTGCTGGTGCTGCTCTCCGACGTGGACGGCCTGTACACCGCCAAGCCCGGGACCCCCGGCGCCCGGCTGCTCGGTGACGTCCGCTCCGCCGCGGACCTGAGCGGCCTCGACATCGGGTCGGTGGGCTCGGCCGTCGGCACCGGCGGCATGGTCACCAAGGTCGAGGCAGCCCGGATCGCGGTGGAGGCCGGCATCCCGGTGGTCCTGACCTCGGCCGGCAACGCGGGCAGGGCCCTGGCCGGCGACCCGGTCGGCACGCTGTTCCACGCCACCGGTCGGCGCCGCTCGACCCGGCTGCTCTGGCTCGAGCACGCCACCGAGGCCCTGGGCACGGTCCTCGTCGACGCCGGCGCCGTGCGGGCCGTCGTCGACCGCGGCGCCTCGCTGCTGGCCGCCGGGGTGACCGGGTGCACCGGGGCGTTCCACGCGGGGGACCCGGTCGACATCGCCGGTCCCGACGGCGTCGTCGTCGCTCGCGGCCTGGTGAACTTCGACGCCGAGGAGCTGCCGACCCTGGTCGGCCGGTCCAGCCACGACCTCAAGCGGGAGCTGGGAGCCGGGTACGACCGCGAGGTCGTGCACCGCGACGACCTCGTGCTGCTCTGACCGCCGGTACGGCGTACCCGCTCGCCGCCTTGCGGCCGGGACTTCTCGGGCACTTCCCGCGCTCCTAGGGCTGGCGGAGGCCGAGAACCCCGGGGATCCCCGGTGTGCCGGGGATCCCGGGCTGACCCCGACCTGCGCCCGGCTGACACGCCAGGGGCCGCTGAGGCCCCTGTCGTCTGTGTCACCGTTGCTGTTACGGTCGTCACAGCGACGCGTCGGGAGGGCGTGTCCAACGAACCAAGGAGGAATGTTCTCGTGAATTCCACTCTTTCCACTCGGGCTGCGGCGTTCGGCGCCGCACTCGCACTCGGCGCCGGCGTCCTCGTCACGACGGCACCCGCCGCCGAGGCGAAGGTCAGCTCGGTGAAGAGCAGCTACAGCTGCGCCACCGACTTCGGCGACCAGGTCCTCACCGTCAAGACCAAGGTCAAGCTGCCGGCGAAGGTGAAGAAGGGCAAGAAGGTCGGCGCGAAGCCGGTCACCCTCACCGTCACGCTGCCTCAGGGGCTCTCCGACGGGCTGCGCCTGCTGGGCATCTCGAGCCTGTCCGGCTCGGCGTCCGGCGTGAAGGCCAAGGCCGGCAAGACCACTATCAAGATCTCCGGGATCAAGTTCACCAACGCCCCGGTCCCGGCCAGCGGCCAGATGACGTTCAAGGCCAAGGGCAAGACCGCGCCGGTGAAGTTCAAGAAGGCCGGCAAGTTCACGATCAACGTCCCGAAGTCCTTCAAGTTCAGCTCCGCCGACCAGTCCGGCGGCGCGCTGACCACCAAGGCCCCGTGCACGCTGGTCAAGGGCTCGCCCGCCAAGCTCGGGAGCATCAAGGTCACCAAGTAAGGACCCGATCCGAGCTTGACCACCAGCTCCACCCGACGGCCCGGTGCTTCGGCACCGGGCCGTCGTGCTGCCCGTGGCAGAGCCGGCTGGTCGGCGCCGCACGGGCGCGCCGTAGTCTTGGCCGGGACATGTCCGACACCGTCTATCTCGACCACGCCGCCACGACGCCGATGGTGCCCGCGGCGCTCGAGGCGATGACGGCGCAGCTGCGCTCGGTCGGCAATCCCAGCTCCCTGCACGCCTCCGGCCGGCACGCCCGGCGGGTCGTGGAGGAGTCGCGGGAGGCGATCGCGCAGGCGGTGGGCTGCCGGCCCGGCGAGGTCGTCTTCACCTCCGGTGGGACCGAGGCCGACAACCTCGCGGTCAAGGGCGTCTTCTGGTCCCGCCGCGCCGCGGACCCCCGCCGGGTGCGGATCCTCGCCTCCGCGGTGGAGCACCATGCAGTGCTCGACCCGCTGCACTGGCTGGCCGGGTCCGCCGGCGCCCAGGTCGACCTGCTCCCGGTCGACCGGCACGGGGTCGTCGACCTCGACGCCCTGCGGGCCTGCATCGAGCAGGACCCCGGCTCGGTCGCGCTGATCTCGGTGATGTGGGCCAACAACGAGGTCGGCACCCTGCAGCCGGTCGAGGACGTCGTCGCGCTCGCGGCGGCGCACGGCATCCCGGTGCACTCCGACGCCGTCCAGGCCCTCGGGGCCGTCCCCGTGGACTTCGCGGCGTCCGGGCTCGACGCGCTGACGATCACCGGCCACAAGGTCGGCGGGCCGTACGGCGTCGGCGCGCTCGTCGTACGCCGCGAGCTGGAGGTCACCGCGCTGGTGCACGGCGGCGGCCAGGAGCGCGACATCCGCAGCGGCACCCTGGACCCGCCGGCCATCGCCGGGCTGGCGGCGGCCGTGGAGCTGTCGGTGAAGCACCAGGCCGACCACGCGACCCGGATGGCCGCCCTGCGCGACGAGCTCGTCGAGGGCATCCGCGGGGTCGTCCCGGACGCCACCCTCAACGGTCACCCGACGCACCGGCTGCCCGGCAACGCGCACCTGTCCTTCCCCGGCTGCGAGGGCGACTCGCTGCTGATGCTCCTCGACGCGCGCGGCATCGAGTGCTCCACCGGCTCCGCGTGCTCCGCCGGCGTGCCGCAGGCCTCCCACGTGCTGCTCGCGATGGGCCGCGGCGACGACGACGCCCGCAGCTCGCTGCGCTTCTCCCTGGGCCACACCAGCACCTCCGACGACGTGGCAGCGGTCGTGGACGCGATCGGCCCGTGCGTCGAGCGGGCCCGGGCCGTGCGCCGGTGAGGTCGCGGGCATGAGGGTCCTCGCGGCGATGTCGGGCGGGGTCGACTCGGCGGTCGCCGCGGCGCGCGCCGCCGAGGCCGGCCACGACGTGACAGGCATCCACCTGGCCCTCTCGCGCAACCCCGCGTCGTACCGCTCCGGCGCCCGCGGCTGCTGCACGATCGAGGACAGCAACGACGCCCGCCGGGCGGCCGACGTGATCGGCATCCCGTTCTACGTCTGGGACCTCTCCGAGCGGTTCCACGCCGACGTGGTCGAGGACTTCATGGACGAGTACGCCGCGGGCCGCACGCCCAACCCGTGCCTGCGCTGCAACGAGAAGATCAAGTTCGCCGCCGTCCTGGACCGGGCGCTGGCGCTGGGCTTCGACGCGGTGGCCACCGGCCACTACGCGCAGCTGCGGACCGGAGCCGACGGCCTAATCGAGATGCACCGGGCCACCGACGCGGGCAAGGACCAGTCCTACGTCCTCGGCGTCCTCGACCAGGACCAGCTGCGGCACTCGCTGTTCCCGCTCGGGGACACCCCCAAGTCCGAGGTCCGCGCGGAGGCCGCCCGCCGCGGGCTGCTGGTCGCGGACAAGCCGGACAGCCACGACATCTGCTTCGTCGCCGACGGCGACAACGCCGGCTGGCTGCGCGAGAAGCTGGGGGAGCGCGCCCCCAACCACGGCGGCCCCATCGTCGACGACGCGACCGGCGCGGAGCTCGGCCGCCACGAGGGGACCTACGGCTTCACGATCGGGCAGCGCAAGGGGCTGCGGATCGGCCGGCCCGCGCCGGACGGGAAGCCGCGGTTCGTCCTCGACATCGAGCCGGTGACCGGCACCGTCCGGGTCGGCCCGCACGCGCGGCTCGCCGTGGACCACCTCGCGGGCATCCGGCCCCGGTGGTGCGGCACCGTGCCCACCCGGCTCGCCGGGCCGGAGGTGACCGTCCAGCTCCGCGCCCACGGCCGGGAGCACCGCGCCGAGGTCACCGTCACCGGGGACGAGGTCGCCATCGACCTGCTCGACAGCGCCCACGGCATCGCCCCGGGGCAGGCGGCCGTGATCTACGACGGCACCCGCGTCGTCGGCTCCGCCACCATCTCCGCGACGCGCCGCGCCGCGGACCACGAAGGAGTCCGATGACGATCGCCACCGGGATCGGGTCCATGCCCGGCACCGAGCAGCACGACTACCCCGAGGCCGTGCGGACGGTGCTCGGCGAGCTTCCTGACCTGCCGCACCTGCCGGAGGTGCCCGGCCGCGGGGTGACCGCGACCATGACCGGGCGCGCCCTGGCCGTGCTCGCCGACCTGGGCGCCGACCTGCAGCCCGCCGGATGGCGGCTCACCGGCGGCGGCGCCGGGGCCGACCACCGCCGGGCCCGCAGCCTGCTCGCGCAGGACCTCGACGTTTTGGAGGAGCAGGCCCAGGGACGCGCCGGTGCCTTCAAGATCCAGGTCGCCGGGCCGTGGACCCTCGCGGCGACCGTCGAGAAGCCGCGCGGCGACAAGCTGCTCTCCGACCGGGGCGCCCGTGCCGACCTGGCCCAGGCGCTCGCCGAGGGCCTGCGCGGCCACGTGCGCGACGTACGCCGGCGGCTGCCGGACGTGACCCGGCTGGTGGTGCAGGTCGACGAGCCGGCGCTCGCGGCGGTGCTGGGCGGCGCGGTGCCGACGTCGTCGGGCTTCCACCGCCACCGCAGCGTGGACCTCCCCGAGGCCTCCGCCGCGCTGGAGGAGGTGCTCGCCGCCGTCGCGGCGGAGGGCGCCGAGCCGTGGGTGCACAGCTGCGCCCCCGGCACCCCGCTCGGGCTGCTGCGCGGGGCCGGTGCCCGCGGTCTCGCGGTCGACCTCGCAGTGCAGACCGCGGCCGACCACGACGCGCTCGCCGAGGCCCTCGAGGCGGGGGAGACCGTCGCCCTCGGGGTGGTCCCGTCCCTCGACGCCGGCTCGCCGACGTCGGACGTCCAGCTGACCGAGTCGGTGCTGCGCTGGCTCGACATGCTCGGCCTGGACCCCGCCGAGGTCGGCGGCCACCTGGTGCTCAGCCCCGCGTGCGGGCTCGCCGGCGCGTCGTACGCCTGGGCCCGGCAGTCCCTCGTGCTGGCGCGGACGACCGCCCGCAACCTCGGCTAGCGTCCGCGGACGCTAGATGGTCGGGACCGCCGGAGTCTCCTCGTCGGAGCCGAGCTCGCGCGGCGTGACGTCGAGGAACGTCCAGATCACCAGCGACGCGATCAGCATCAGCACCGAGGCGCCGAGGAAGGCGTTGCTCGCGCCCTCGGTGTAGGTGGCTGTGTAGAGCGCGGAGTCGAGGTAGCTCAGGCTGCCGCCGGGGACCGAGGCGTCCGGGTCCAGGCCCATCCCGGTGAGACCCTCGCGCAGCGGACCGGCCACCTCGTCGGTGCGGGCGTTGATGAAGTGCAGCGAGATCGTGCCGAGCACGGCCAGCCCGATGGCGCCGCCGACCTGCTGGACGGTGTTGAGCACGCCCGAGCCGACCCCGGAGTCCTCCCGGCGTACGGCGTGGACGGCGGTGAGCGTCATCGGGACGAACGTCATGCCCATCCCGACGGCCATGAGCACCAGGAACGGGAAGACGCTGGTCCAGTAGGACACGTCGGCGCCGAGGGCGTCGCCGCCCGGCGCCAGGCTGCGCAGCACCGCCGCGGGGGAGTCGTCGACGTCGTAGCGGGAGAACCCGAACAGCGCGACCGAGGCCAGCAGGGTGCCGGTGCCGGTGATGAAGCGGACGCCGATGCGGGTGACCAGCTTCGAGGCGAGCACGGCGCCGGTCATCACGCCCACCGAGAACGGCAGGAACGCGACGCCGGCGTGCAGCGGCTCGTAGCCCATGATCCGCTGCACGAACTGGCCGTTGAAGTAGAACATCGCGAACATCGCGGCGGAGGCGAAGACCATGGCGCCGAAGCTGGTGCCGCGGGTGCGGTCCAGGACCAGGCGCAGCGGGAGCAGCGGGTGCGCGACCCGGCGCTCGGTCACCACGAAGCCGACGAGGAGCAGCACGCCCAGGACGAGCGAGGCCAGCGTGACCGGGTCCGTCCAGCCGTGGTCGGCCTCGCCGGCACGGGAGAGGCCGAAGACCAGGCCGAAGAGGCCCAGCGTGGCGCAGATGGCGCCGGGGACGTCGAGCCGGTTGCGGCTGCGCTCGGAGTCGGTGAGCCAGCGGGGCGCCAGCGCGGCGGCGACCAGGCCGATCGGGGCGTTGATCAGCAGGGTGAGCCGCCAGCCGGTCACCTCGACGCCGAGGATGCTGTCCAGGCCGGTGAGGAAGCCGCCGAGCAGCAGGCCGGTCGCGGCACCGATGCCGGACATGCCGGCGAAGACGCCCATCGCCTTGTTGCGGGCCGGGCCGGCGGGGAAGTTCGTGGTGATCAGCGCCAGGGCGGCCGGGGAGGCCAGGGCGGCGCCCATGCCCTGGATGGCCCGGGCGGCGAGCAGCATCCACCCGTCGGTGGCGAATCCGCCCAGCAGGGAGGCGGCGGCGAACACCGTGAGGCCCGCCGCGAAGGTACGCCGCCGGCCGAGCAGGTCGCCGAGGCGGCCGCCCAGCAGGAGCAGCCCGCCGAAGGCGAGGGAGTAGATCGTGACCACCCAGGTGAGGCCGGCGGGGGTCATGCCGAGGTCACGCGCGATGTGGGGCAGCGCGATGTTGGTGATCGTGCCGTCGAGGACCAGCATCAGCTGGGCCACGGAGATCAGGACGAGGGCGCGGCCCCGGTGGGCGCCGAGGGCGGCGTCCGCGGTCGACGGGCCGGCGGTGGTCTGGTCGGTCACGGTGCTCCTGCGGCTGGTGGCGTACTTCCGAGCGAACGATAGATCATATACGGAAGTCGCACCGGATTCGGCGGGACGGGCCGCTCGGCCCGTCCCGCCGACGCGGGGCCGAGTCGCAGCTCAGCCGGCGTGGACGCCCTCCGGGGCGTCGGTGGCGAGCTCCTCGTGCTTGACGTCGAGGAGTGCCCAGACCGCCAGCGAGCCGACCGCGATCATGATCGCCCCGACCAGGAACGCCGCGGACGCTCCCTCGGTGAACGAGCCGACGAAGGCCATCGCGCCGACCTGCTCCGGCGGCAGTCCCTGGGCGGCCAGGTCCCGGGCCAGGCCGGTCTTGGACTCCTCGGCGAAGTGCAGCGAGACAGTGCTCAGGATCGCGAGGCCGAGGGCGCCGCCGATCTGCTGCATGGTGTTCAGCACTCCCGACCCGATCCCGGAGTCCTCGGGCCGCAGGTGGTGCACGGCTGTCAGCGTCAGTGGCACGAACACCGCTCCCATGCCGACCGACATCAGCAGGATGAACGGCAGGATCGAGGTCCAGTAGCTCACGTCGCCGCCGAGGTTGCCCTCCGGCCCCAGGGCGAGCAGGTCCGCGGCCGAGTTCGGCACCGAGAGCCGCGAGAAGCCCAGCAGCGCCCCGGCGGCCATCAGGGTGCCGACGCCGGCGATGTAGCGCGGGTCGATGCGGTTGATCAGGTTCGAGGACAGTCCAGCGCCAAAGACCACGCCCACCGAGAACGGCAGGAACGCGAAGCCCGCGCGCAGCGGGCTGTAGCCCACCACGAGCTGGATGAACAGGCTCAGGAAGTAGAACATCGCGAACATCGCCGCCGGGACGATCATCATCACCAGGAAGCTGGTCGCCCGGGTGCGGTTGGCGAAGACCCGGACCGGGAGCAGCGGGTGCTCGACCCGGGACTCGACGAGCGCGAAGACCCCGAGCAGCACCACCCCGGCGGCCAGGGACGCGATCGTCCAGGGGTCGCCCCAGCCGTGCGCCTCCTCGCCGGCGCGGCTGAAGCCGTAGACGAGCCCGAGCAGGCCGAGCGTGCCGGCCACCGCCCCGGGCACGTCGAGCTGGCCGGGGTGCGCGTCGGACTCGGGGAGGAAGCGCGGCGCGAGGATCGCGGCGACCACGCCGATCGGCAGGTTGATCAGGAACGTCCAGCGCCAGCCCTCGAGGCCGATGATGGGATCGAGCCCGGTGAGCCAGCCGCCCAGGATCAGGCCGACCGCGGCGCCGGCGCCGGACATCGCGGCGTACACCGCGAAGGCACGGTTGCGCTTCGGGCCGGCGGGGAAGGTCGTGGTGATCAGCGCCAGGGCCGCGGGGGAGGCGAGGGCGGCGCCGAAGCCCTGCAGGCCGCGCGCCCCGAGCAGCAGGCCCTCACTGGTGGCGAGACCGCCGAGCAGCGAGGCGACCGCGAAGGTGACCAGGCCGATCATGAAGATCCGGCGCCGGCCGTAGAGGTCGCCGAGGCGACCGCCGAGCAGCAGCAGCCCGCCGAAGGCGAGTGCATAGCCGGTGACGATCCAGGTCAGGTTGGCGTCGTCGATGTTGAGGTCGTTGCCGATGTAGGGCAGGGCGATGTTGGCGATGGTGGCGTCGAGGACCACCATGAGCTGGGCCACCGAGATGAGCACCAGTGCCCAGCCCAGGTGCCTGCCTGCGGTAGGGGCGGTCGGCCCCGGAATGCGCGTGGTGTCGGTCATGGACGGTTTCCTTCTCTGGTTTCCGGGGTTGCCGGGACGGTCGGGTCGGGCACCCCGAGGGCTGCAGAGGGGGTGCTGAGGGGGTGCTGAGGATGCAGAGGCGTGCTGCGGGCGCGCGCGGATCCGGTCGGGCTCACAGCGTCGCTGTGGCCCGATGACCTGGTGGGGCTTAGCGGGTCGCTGCGGGCACGATGATCTGGTCGATCACGCGGCCGACCAGGGTGGGGTCGGGCGCCTCGCCCATGACGAAGACGCGGTGCAGGACGATGCCGACCAGGGCCGGCTCGAAGAGGTCGAGGTCGAGGCCGTCGCGGAGCTCACCGCGGGCAGCAGCCCGCTGCCAGACGGCGCGGGAGGCCTCGAGCTTGGGGCCGAGGACGTCGCGGCGGAAGGCCTCGGCGAACTCGGGGTCGCGGGTCAGCGCGGTGAGGATCGCGCCGAACGTGGCGACGCCGTTGGAGTCGGTGAGTCCGCCGATTCCGCAGAACACCGCCTCCAGGTCGTCGCGGAGGCTGCCGGTGTCCGGCGCCTCGTGCGGCCCCTTGGCGTGCGAGAGGGCCTCGATGACCAGGCTGACCTTGCTGGACCAGCGCCGGTAGAGCGTGGCCTTGGACGCCTTGGCGCGCGCTGCCACGGCGTCCATCGTGAGCCGGTCGTAGCCCACGTCGGCGAGCACCTCGAGCGTGGCGGTCAGGATCTCCAGCTCGCGGATGCCCTCCACGCGTGGCCGGCAGGTGCCGGCTTCGGTCGGGGTCATCTGCACTCCAGCGGGGTCGCGTGATGAAACGGAACCGTTTCGTTTCATCGATGTCCAGCGTAGGTCTCGGGTCTCGATCCGCCAACGGGTTTTTCTGCTCCGTCCGCGGACCGTCCGGGCGAGGCCCGGGCCGCCGGCCGGGTGGCGGCGCGGGCGTCGGCGGGAGCAGGCAAGATTGCCGCCATGACCGACCCGACGCCCGCGACCGAGGAGGCCCGCGAGCAGCACCGCCGGCTCGCCGAGGAGATCGATGACGCGCGCTGGCGCTACTACGTGCTGGACTCCCCGACGCTCTCCGACACCGACTTCGACCAGCGGATGCGCCGGCTCGAGGAGCTCGAGGAGCAGTTCCCCGAGCTGCGCACCCCGGACAGCCCGACCCAGAAGGTCGGCGGCGCGGTCTCGACCGAGTTCACGGCCGTGGACCACCTGCGGCGCATGGAGAGCCTCGACAACGCCTTCTCCTATGAGGAGCTCGAGGCGTGGTACTCCCGGCTGGGCCGCGACGGGGTGAGCGACCCGGCACTGCTCTGCGAGCTCAAGGTCGACGGGCTGGCGATCAACCTGCTCTACGAGGACGGCCGGCTGGTCCGGGCCCTGACCCGCGGCGACGGTCGCACCGGCGAGGACGTCACGCCCAACGTACGGACCATCGAGTCGGTCCCGCACCGGTTGCGCGCGAGCGAGGAGTTCCCGGTCCCGGCGCTGATCGAGGTGCGCGGCGAGGTGTTCCTGCCAGTCGAGGCGTTCGAGCGGCTCAACGAGACGATGACGGGAGCCGGGAAGCCGGTCTTCGCGAACCCCCGCAACGCCGCTGCCGGCTCGCTGCGCCAGAAGGACCCGCGGGTCACCGCGACCCGCGCCCTCGACATGGTCTGCCACGGCATCGGGGAGCGGCGCGGCTTCGAGCCGCAGGCGCAGTCCCAGGCATACGAGGCGCTCGCCGCCTGGGGCCTGCCGACCTCCACCCAGACCCGGGTGGTCGCCTCCCTGGAGGAGGTCGAGGCGTTCATCGAGAACGCCGGCAGCCACCGCCACTCGATCGTCCCGTACGAGATCGACGGGGTGGTGGTCAAGGTCGACGACGTCACGCTCCAGCGGCGGCTCGGGTCGACCAGCCGGGCCCCGCGCTGGGCGATCGCGTTCAAGTACCCGCCCGAGGAGGTCAACGCCGAGCTGCTGGACATCCGGGTCAACGTCGGGCGCACCGGCCGGGTCACGCCGTACGCCGTGATGGTGCCGACCCGGGTGGCCGGCTCCACCGTGGAGATGGCCACCCTGCACAACGCCCACGAGGTGCGCCGCAAGGACGTCCGTCCCGGCGACACGGTGGTGCTGCGCAAGGCCGGCGACGTGATCCCGGAGGTCGTCGGTCCGGTCCTGCCGCTGCGGCCCGAGGGGCTCGCGGAGTGGGTGATGCCGACCGCGTGCCCCGCCTGCGGAACCGAGCTGGTGCAGCAGAAGGAGGGCGACAAGGACCTGCGCTGCCCGAACCACCAGCACTGCCCGGCCCAGGTGCGCGAGCGGGTCTTCCACGTCGCCGGCCGCGGCGCCTTCGACATCGAGGGCCTGGGCTACGAGGCCGCGACAGCGCTGCTCGAGGCGGGCGTGATCGACAACGAGGGCGACGTCTTCGACCTCGACGCCGCGGCGATCGTCGCCGCCCCGCTGTTCACCCGCGCCCCGAAGAAGGGGGAGGAGGGCCCGCAGCTGACCGCGAACGGCGCGAAGCTGCTGGACAACCTCGCCGCCCGCAAGCAGGTCCCGCTGTGGCGGGTCCTGGTCGCGCTCTCGATCCGCCACGTGGGCCCGACCGCGGCCCGGGCGCTGGCCCAGGAGTTCGGCTCGATGGAGGCGATCCGGGCGGCCAGCGAGGAGCAGCTGGCAGCTGCCGAGGGGGTCGGGCCGACGATCGCCGAGGCTGTCATCGAGTGGTTCGGCGTGGACTGGCACCGCGAGATCGTGGACAAGTGGACGGCCGCGGGGGTCCGGATGGCCGACGAGCGCGACGAGTCGACGCCACGCACCCTGGAGGGGCTGACCATCGTGGTGACCGGCTCGCTGGAGGGCTACAGCCGGGACTCCGCCAAGGAGGCGATCCTGGCGCGGGGCGGCAAGGCGTCCGGCTCGGTCTCGAAGAAGACCGACTACGTCGTGATCGGCGAGAACGCCGGGTCCAAGGCCGACAAGGCCGAGCAGCTCGGCCTGAGGATCCTCGACGAGGCCGGCTTCACGACCCTCCTCGAGGGCGGTCCGGACGCGTTGTGAGCTGCTGAGCCGAGACGTCGGCCAGCCAGGACTCGACCTGGCGGGGCGAGCGGAGCCGGACCAGGCGCAGCCCGGGGTGGGTGGCGAGGGCGACGGGGACGATCTCGGCGTACCGGTGACGGTGGGCGACCATGTAGCGCACGACGTGCTCGGGATCGGTCCAGATCGTGTGCAGCGGCGGCTCGACGTTCCCGTTCCACAGCACCTCGCGACGCACCCGGCGCCGGACGGTACGCCGGACCAGCCGCGCGAGCGTCAGCGGGAACGGCAGGTCCAGCCAGACCAGCAGGTCGGCGCGCGCCGCCAGCAGCGGCCGCGCGGCGGCGTACTGCCACTCGGCCACCCAGCCGCCGCCCGCGGTGAGCCGGTCGACGTCGGCGAGGAACTCCGGGCGCGGGGTCCACTCGGGTCCGTGGTGCAGCGCGTCGAGCTCGAGGTGCGGGACCCCGAGCAGGGCCGCCAGCCGACCACCCAGGGTGGTCTTGCCGGAGCCGCTGAGGCCGGCCACCAGCACCCGCCGCGGGGGAGCGGGGGCGTCGGGCAGGCTCGGCACCGGCTCAGCCTACGAGGACCGGGTCCCGCTCCCGGCCGGGTCGGGCCCTCCGCACGCCCCAACTCACCGGGTGGGGCGGCCCGGCACCTAGGATGAGCCCATGCCTGAGATCTCCCGAGACGAGGTCGCGCACTTGGCCGATCTCGCCCGGATCGACCTGTCCGACGCCGAGCTCGACCACCTCGCACCGCAGCTGTCGGTGATCCTGGAGTCGGTGGCCTCGATCAGCGGGGTGGCCGGCGACGACGTGCCGCCGACCTCGCACCCGCTGCCGCTGACCAACGTCTTCCGCGACGACGTGGTGACCCCGTCGCTGACCGCCGAGCAGGCGCTCGCCGGGGCGCCGGAGTCCGAGCAGCAGCGCTTCTCCGTGCCGAGGATCCTGGGGGACGAGCAGTGAGCACCACCGACTGGACCCGCCGGTCCGCAGCCGCGCTGGCCGACGCCCTCGCCGCGGGCGAGGTCACCTCGGTCGAGCTGACCCAGGCCCACCTGGACCGCATCGCCGAGGTCGACGGCAGCGCCGAGTCCGGCGTGCACGCGTTCCTGCACGTGGACGCCGAGGGTGCGCTGGCCGCCGCCCGCGAGTCCGACGCCCGCCGCGCCGCCGGCACCCCGGCCTCCGACCTCGACGGGGTCCCGATCGCCGTCAAGGACGTGCTGGCCACCGAGGGGCTGCCGACCACCTGCGGGTCGAAGATCCTCGAGGGCTGGATCCCGCCGTACGACGCGACGGTGGTCGCGCGCCTCAAGCGCGCCGGCCTGCCGATCCTCGGCAAGACCAACATGGACGAGTTCGCGATGGGCTCCTCCACCGAGCACTCCGCCTACGGCCCGACCCGCAACCCCTGGGACCAGGAGCGGATCCCGGGCGGCTCCGGGGGCGGCTCGGCCGCGGCGGTCGCCGCCTTCGAGGCGCCGCTCGCGCTCGGCACCGACACGGGCGGCTCGATCCGCCAGCCCGGTGCGGTCACCGGCACCGTCGGCGTGAAGCCCACCTACGGCGGGGTCTCCCGCTACGGGCTGGTCGCGATGGCCAACAGCCTGGACCAGGTCGGCCCGGTCACCCGGACCGTGCTGGACTCCGCGCTCCTGCACGAGCTTGTCGGCGGCCACGACCCGCTCGACTCCACCTCGGTCGACCAGCCGGTCGGCGGCCTGGTCGCCGCGGCCCGCCAGGGCGCGGCCGGCGACCTCTCCGGCGTCCGCATCGGCGTGGTCACCGAGCTCCAGGGCGAGGGCTACCAGGCCGGCGTGCTGGCCCGGTTCCAGGAGTCGCTGGACCTGCTGGTCGAGGCCGGCGCCGAGGTCGTGGAGGTGTCCTGCCCGAACTTCGTGCACGCGCTGGCGACCTACTACCTGATCATGCCGTGCGAGGCGTCCAGCAACCTCGCCAAGTTCGACGCGATGCGCTACGGCCTGCGGGTGCTGCCCGAGGGGATCGACGACCCGTCGGCCGAGGACGTCATGCGCGCCTCGCGCGACGCCGGCTTCGGCGACGAGGTCAAGCGCCGGATCATCCTCGGCACCTACGCGCTGTCCAGCGGCTACTACGACGCCTACTACGGGACCGCCCAGAAGGTCCGCACGCTGATCACGCGGGACTTCGAGAAGGCCTTCGAGTCCGCCGACGTGCTGGTCTCGCCCACCTCGCCGACCACTGCGTTCAAGCTGGGGGAGAAGCTCGACGACCCGCTGGCGATGTACCTCAACGACCTGGCGACGATCCCAGCCAACCTGGCCGGCGTGCCGGGCATCTCGGTGCCCAGCGGCCTGGCCGACGAGGACGGCCTCCCGGCCGGCTTCCAGGTCCTCGCCCCGGCGCTCGCCGACGACCGGCTCTACCGGGTCGGTGCGGCGCTGGAGGCCGCGCTGGAGCGGAAGTGGGGCGGGCCCCTGCTGGACCGCGCCCCGAGCCTGGACAACCTGGACCGAGAGGGAGCGACGGCATGACCGCGACCACCACCGGCGACAACCTCGTCGCCTTCGACGACGTCCTCGCGGCGTACGACCCGGCGCTGGGCCTGGAGGTCCACGTCGAGCTCAACACCGCGACGAAGATGTTCTGCGGCTGTCCCACCGAGTTCGGCGCCGAGCCGAACACCCAGGTCTGCCCCACCTGCCTGGGCCTGCCCGGCGCGATGCCGGTGGTCAACGGCCGCGCGGTGGAGTCCGCCATCCGGATCGGTCTCGCACTGAACTGCGAGATCGCGGAGTGGTGCCGGTTCGCCCGGAAGAACTACTTCTACCCGGACATGCCGAAGAACTTCCAGACCAGCCAGTACGACGAGCCGATCGCGTTCGAGGGCTTCATGGACGTCAGCGTCGACGACGGCGCCGGCGGGACCGAGACCTTCCGGGTCGAGATCGAGCGCGCCCACATGGAGGAGGACACCGGCAAGTCGCTGCACGTCGGCGGCGCCACCGGCCGCATCCACGGCGCCTCGCACTCGCTGGTCGACTACAACCGGGCCGGCATCCCGCTCATCGAGATCGTCACCAAGCCGATCGTCGGCGCCGGGGCCCGGGCACCCGAGATCGCCAAGGCGTACGTCGCGCAGCTGCGCGAGCTGATCGTGGCCCTCGGCGTCTCCGACGCCCGGATGGACCAGGGCTCGATCCGCGCCGACGTGAACCTCTCGCTGGCGCCGAAGGGCTCCGGGGTGCTCGGCACCCGCACCGAGACCAAGAACGTCAACTCGCTGCGCTCGGTCGAGCGGGCGGTGCGCTACGAGATGCAGCGCCACGCGGCGATCCTGGACTCCGGGCGCACGATCCTGCAGGAGACCCGGCACTGGCACGAGGACACCGGGGTCACCACCAGCGGCCGGGAGAAGTCCGACGCCGAGGACTACCGCTACTTCCCCGAGCCGGACCTGGTGCCGGTCGCCCCGTCGCGGGAGTGGGTCGAGCAGCTGCGCGGCACGCTGCCGGAGAACCCGACCGAGAAGCGGGCCCGGCTCCAGGCCGAGTGGGGCTTCTCCGACCTCGAGATGCGCGACACCGTCGGGGCCGGCGCGCTCGGCCTGGTCGAGGAGACCATCGCCGCCGGGGCGGCTCCCCAGGCCGCCCGCAAGTGGTGGCTCTCGGAGCTGGCGCGCCGGGCGAACGACGCCGGCGTGGAGCTGACCGCGCTCGGAGTCACCCCGGCCGACGTCGCCGGGGTGCAGAAGCTCGTCGACGCGGGCTCGCTCAACGACAAGCTGGCGCGCCAGGTCTTCGACGGCCTGCTCGCCGGCGAGGGCACCCCGGAGGAGATCGTCGCGAAGCGCGGTCTCGCCATCGTCTCCGACGAGGGTGCGCTCTCCGCCGCCGTCGACAAGGCGATCGCCGCCAACCCCGACGTGGCCGACAAGATCCGCGACGGCAAGGTCGCCGCCGCGGGCGCCCTCATCGGCGCGGTGATGAAGGAGATGCGCGGCCAGGCCGACGCGGGCCGGGTGCGCGAGCTGATCCTGGAGAAGCTGTCCTGACCCCGCTTCGCCTCGCCGCCGGTGCCCTGCTGCTGACGCTGGTCGCCGGCTGCTCCGGTGGGGAGGAGGGTCCGCCGCTGCGTCCCGAGGCGGCCGAGGGGCCGTCCGCGGCCGGTCTCGGCGCGGCGGGTTGGCTCGCGGGCGAGCTCCAGGACGGGCTGCTGGTGGGGGAGTACGGGCCCGACCACGGCCTGAGCATCGACGCCGCCCTCGGCCTCGCCGGCGTCCCGGGCCAGGCGGAGGCGGTGCGCGCGATCGGCGCCGCGGTCGCCGCGGACCTGGACACCTACACCACCGGCGCCGCGATGGGCACCGACGACGTGTACGCCGGCCCGGTGGCCAAGGCGACAGTGCTGGCCCAGGCCGCCGGGACGGACCCCGCCGATGTCGGCGGCACCGACCTGGTCGCCCAGCTCGAGGAGCTGGTGACGGACGACGGGCCCACGGCCGGGCGGCTCGCGGACCGCCTGAGCGACCCCGGCGGGACCGACTACGCCAACGCGCTCGGCCAGGCGTACGCCGTCCAGGCGCTCGCCGCCGCGGACTCGCCGGAGGCGGACCCCGCCGCGGCGTACCTGGCGCAGCAGCAGTGCCCGGACGGCTGGTTCCGGCTGTACTTCCCCCCGGCCGATGCCGCGGACCAGGGCTGCGGCTCGGACGACCCCCCGGACACCGACGTGACGGCGCTCGCCGTGGCCGCCCTCGACGGCGTGCCCGGCCACGAGCAGGTCGTGGACGATGCCGTGTCCTGGCTGGCGCGGACCCAGGGCGAGGACGGCGGCTTCGCCGGCGCCGAGGGCACCGAGGTGGAGAACGCGAACAGCACCGGCCTGGCCGGGCAGGCACTGCTCCAGGTGGGCTACCAGGAGCAGGCCGAGCGCGCGGGCCGGTGGCTGGCCGCCCGGCAGCTCACCGACCTGGGCTGTGAGGCCGGGACCACGCCCGAGACCGGTGCCGTCGCGTACGACGACGCCGCGCTCGCCGCGCGGGACCTGGCCGAGCCGGCCGACCGGGGCCAGTGGCTGCGGGCGACGGCCCAGGCCGTCGCCGTGCTCGCCGGAACCGGGGAGCCGGCGGCGAGCGTGACCGCGGAGCGCACCGGCGACACGGTGCTGGTCCGCGGCCTCGACGAGGGCGAGCGCGGCTGCGTCGTCGGACCCGGGATCGCGGTACCCGTCGAGGGCGCCGGGTCCGAGGTCGAGGTGCCCGTCGAGGGCCCCGGCTCCGACGATCTGGTGCTGCGTCGGCTCGCCGGCGAGGTGCCGGTGTCGGCCGCCGGCTGACCCGGGCTGAACCGCCGGCCTCCCGGCTGAACCGCAGGCCGATCCGAGAAAACGGGTGGGTCTGACCGGCCGATCGGAAGAACGGGTGGGGACGGGCCGGGATCGGGGCGCCGAATCCTCCCGACACCACCTGTTTCGCCGGCGCTGCCGGCGGTGCCGTTCGCCGGCGGTGCAGTCTCGCCGGCGCCGCCGCCGGGCCGGGGCACTGTTAGATTGAGCAGGCTCCCACGCGGGAGCACCACATTTGAACACGCGCCCTGCAGGGGAAGCCGGTCCAAGTCCGGCGCTGACCCGCAACCGTAGGCCGTCCCCGTCGTGCTGGGGAGGGCGAGCCGGAACACCTGTCGGATGCGTTTTCCAGAACACATGCTGCCGAGGAATGCAGCGGTTCGGGGTCTGTCTCCCTTCCGCTGTGCAGCTGGAAGGAATCCATGAGCACCCCACGTCGGCGCCGATCAGGCGCCCTGCTCGCGGGCGGCGTCCTCGTCGCCTCCGGGCTCACCCTGGCGGGGCCGTCCGCGCCCGCCACCGCGGCGACCTCGGATCCGCGATCCGCCGCGCTCTCCGCCCGCTGGCTGGTCGGCGAGATCCAGGCCGACGGCCTGCTGCACACCACCAGCGAGTACGCCGGCGAGCGCTACGAGGGCCCCTCCTACGGCGGCTCGATCGACGCCGCCAACGCCTTGCGCGCGGTCGGGGGCCACCAGGCCACGGTCGCCAGGATCACCGACGCGATCGGCGCGAGCATCGCGGCGTACGCCGCGCCGACGGCCACCGACGTCTACTCCGGGTCGGCCGCCAAGGCGCTGGCCCTGCTGGTCGACGAGGGGCGCACCCCGCCGACGGTGCGCGGCGGGACCGACCTGCTGGAGCTGGTCGAGGGCACGGTCTCCACCGAGCCCGGACTCGCGGGCCGGCTCCAGGACGCCTACGACCCGACGAGCGAGTGGGCAGCGGACTACGCCAACACGATCGGCCAGGCGTTCGCGGCCCGGGCGCTCACCCAGACCGGCAGCGGGCTCGCCGACGAGGTGACCGGCTACCTCCTCGACCAGCAGTGCGGCGCGGGCTTCTTCCGGCTCTACTTCGCGGAGAAGACCGCGGCCGACCAGACCTGCGACGGCGCCGACCCCGCGCTGCCCACCGACCAGGCCGCCGACACCACCGCGCTGGTCGCCCTGCAACTGGCCGACCTCGCCGGGAACGACGCGGAGATCGCCGGCGCGCTGGACCGCGCCGAGGCCTGGCTGCTCGCGCAGCAGCGCCCGGACGGGTCGTTCGCGGACCCCCAGAACGGCGTCAACGCCAACACCACGGGCCTGGCCGGCTGGGCGCTGGACGTGCTCGGCGCCGACGCCGCGGCGACCCGGGCCGCGACCTGGCTGCGGGCCCGCCAGCTGGCCGGGGAGTGCGAGCCCGGACTGGCCCGCGAGGCCGGTGCGGTGGCCTACGACGACGCCGGCATCAGCGCTGCGCGGACCTACGGCCTGGCCGACCCGCTGGACCGGACCCCGTGGGTCGGCGCGACCGTGCAGGCGCTGCCCGCCCTGCTCGCCGCCCCGGCCCCGACCGCCGCCCGGTCGATCGCCGCGCCGCGCGGCTACGTCCGGGCGGGATCGCGGCAGGTGCTGACCGTGCGCGGTCTGGCCGCCGGCGAGCGGGCCTGCGTGACCGGGGCCGGACGGGTCGCCGTCCTCGGCAGCGGCGCGGCCGCGAAGGTCCGGGTCACGGTGCCCGGCGGAACCCGGAACCGGACGGTCCGGGTCTCGACCGCCGACGGCTCGGCCACCACCGCGGTCCAGGCGCTCGGCAGGAAGCGGCTCCAGGTCGCCCTGCGGGTCCGTGCCGTCCGGCCGGGCGGCCGGCAGGTCGTCACGGTCCGGGGCCTGGCGCCCCGGGAGTCGGTGCGGGTCGCCCTGCGCGGCCGGGTCGTGGCGAAGGGCCGGGCCACCAGGGCCGGCACGTTCCGGGACGCGACGAGGGTCGGCGCCCGGCGCGGTGCGGTCAAGGTCCGCGTCACCGGCCAGTTCGCGCACCGGTCCGCCACGACGTCGTTCCGGGTCCGATGAGCCGGCCGATGAGTGCAGCACGGCCCGCCGCGGGCCTGCTCGCCGCCCTCGTGACGACCCTGGCCGCGGGCCTCGCCGTCCTCGGCCCGGGCGCCGCCCCGGCGTACGCCGCCGGCTGCTCGGCCGCCACCGGCGTCAGCGTGGTCGTGGACTACAACGAGCTCGGCGACGGGCTCCAGGCCGGCTGCGTGGCCGGCGGCGGGGGCGACCGGGCCTCCAGCCTGTTCCCGGACGCCGGGTTTCCGCTGGCCTACGCCCAGCGCTCGCCGGGGTTCGTGTGCCGGGTCAGCGGCGTGCCGGCGGCGGACCCGTGCACCGACACCGCCCCCTCGGACCGGCACTGGAGCCTGTGGTGGTCCGACGGGAAGTCGGGCACGTGGACCTACGCCAGCATGGGCGTCAGCGGCCTGAAGGTCCCCGACGGCGGATACGTCGCGTTCGCCTGGCACGAGGGCTCCGGCCGTGCCACCGGGCCGGACGTCGCCCCCACCCCGCGGACCAAGACCACCAGCAAGCCCGCCAAGCCCGCGAAGCCGGCGAAGCCGTCCGGAGCCGCGGCCGAGCCTCCGGCCACGGCACCCGGCCAGCCGGCCCGGCCCGGGCGGACCGCGGGGACCCGGGCCCCGGCGGCCTCGCCGAGCCAGCCGGCGACCGGCTCGACCCTCCCGCCGGCCGGCACGCCCGACCCCGACGCCCCGACGAGCGGGCCCGCTGCTCCGTCGGCATCCGCCGCACCCGCCGCACCCGGGGCCCCGGCCGGTGGGTCGCCGTCCGCGGCGGCGAGCAGCACCGACGTGCCGGGCATCGGGGAGATCACCGAGGGCCCGCCGCCAGACGGGGTCGCGGAGTCCGCGGACACCCCGGACGAGGACGGCGGCGTGCCCGCCTGGCTCGCGGTCGCGCTCGTGGTGGCAGTCCTCGGGGCGGGTGCCGTGGTCGCCGTACGCCGGCGCAGCGCGCCGTGAGCGCCGCCAGGGGCCGGGTGCGGATCCCCCGGGAGCTGCACCCGGTCGCCTGGTGGTGCTGGGCCGTCGGGCTCGGCGCCGCGGCCAGCATGACGACGAACCCGCTCCTGCTCGCGCTGCTCGTCGCCTCGGCATGGCTGGTGGTCGTCGCCTGCCGCTCCGACCAGCCGTGGTCCGGGGCGTTCCGGCTCTACCTGTGGGTCGGGCTGGCCGTGGTGGTGATCCGGGTGCTGTTCCGGGTCGTGCTCGGCGGCGTGCCGGACGGTCACGTGCTGCTCAGCCTGCCCGAGGTGCCGCTGCCGTCGTTCGCGGCCGGCATCACGCTGCTGGGGCCGGTGACCCGCGAGGCGCTCCTCGCCGGCCTCTACGACGGGATGCGGCTCGCGGCCCTGCTGATCTGCGTGGGCGCCGCGAACGCGCTGGCGAACCCGAAGCGGCTGATGAAGTCGATGCCGCCCGCGCTCTACGAGATCGGCACCTCGCTGGTGGTCGCGATCACGGTGCTGCCGCAGCTGGTCGACAGCACCCGCCGGGTCCGGGCGGCGCAGCAGCTGCGGGGCGGCCCCGGCGGCCGGGTCCGCGGGCTGCGACGGCTGCTGGTGCCGATCCTGGAGGACGCGCTGGATCGCTCGCTGGCGATGGCAGCCGGCATGGACGCGCGCGGCTACGGCCGGACCGGCGGCCTCACCGCGGCGCGCCGCCGGGGGACCGGCGCCCTGATGCTGGTCGGGCTGATCGGCATCTGCGTCGGCGCCTACGCGGTCCTGGACGGCACCGCGCCGCGCTACCTCGCCGGCCCGATGCTCGGGCTCGGCGTGGCCCTGGCCGTGCTCGGCCTGGTCTCCGCCGGCCGGCGCGTCGAGCGGACCCGCTACCGGCCGGACCCGTGGCGCGCCCCGGAGGCGGCCGCGATCCTCAGCGGCCTGCTCGTCGCCCTCGGGACCTGGTACGTCGGCCGCTCCGACCAGCGGGTGGCCCACCCCGGGGTCGTCGACGCCCCGACCGTCAGCCTGATCGCGCTGGCGGTGGTGCTGCTCGCCCTGGTGCCCGCCCTGACCTCACCGCCGCCCCTGACCGCCGCCTCCCGGGAGCCCGACCCGGCCCCGGTCGAGGACCCCGTCGCCGAGAGGACCGCCGCATGATCGAGCTGCGCGACATCTGCTTCTCCTACGGGGACACCCCGGTCCTCGACCACGTCGACCTCACCATCGAGCCCGGCGAGCTGGTCCTGCTCGCGGGCCCGACCGGCGTCGGCAAGTCCACGCTGCTCGGCGTGCTCGCCGGGCTGGTGCCGGCGTACACCGGCGGGGCGCTGCGCGGCGACGTCCTGCTCGACGGCGCCAGCGTGATCGAGGCGCCGGCCCGCGAGCGGGCCCACGTCGTGGGGTACGTCGGCCAGAACCCCGCCGCCTGGTTCGTCACCGACACGGTCGAGGAGGAGCTCGCCTACGCGATGGAGCAGCTCGGCCTCGAGCCGGGCACGATGCGGCGCCGGGTCGAGGAGACCCTGGACCTGCTCGGCATCACCGACCTGCGCCACCGCGACCTGCGCACGCTCTCCGGCGGCCAGCAGCAGCGCGTCGCCCTCGGGTCCGTGCTGACCGCCCACCCCCGGCTGCTGGTCCTGGACGAGCCGACCTCCGCGCTGGACCCCACGGCCGCCGAGGACGTGCTCTCGACGATGACCCGGCTGGTCCACGACCTCGGCCTGTCCGTGCTGGTCGCCGAGCACCGCCTTGAGCGGGTCGTCCCGTTCGCGGACCGGATGTGCCTGCTCGGCCGGGGCGGCCGACTCGTCGTCGGCGACCCCGCCGAGGTGCTGGCCGACTCGCCGATCGCGCCGCCGATCGTGGACCTCGGCCGGCTCGCCGGCTGGCGGCCGCTGCCGCTGACCGTGCGCGACGCGCGCCGGCGCGCTGGCGAGCTGACCGCCCGGGTCACGCCGCCGGCGGCGCCGCCCGCGCCGGCGCCCGCCCCGCCGGTGGTCACGGCCAGCCGGGTCGTGGTCGCCCACGGCCGCCGGGTCGCGCTGCGCGGGGTGGACCTGACGCTGCACCCCGGCCGGGTCACCGCGCTGATGGGCCGCAACGGCTCCGGGAAGTCGACGCTGCTGTGGACTCTCCAGGGCCGCCACGCCCCCGCGCAGGGCACGGTCCGGGTGGCCGGGGAGGACCCGGCCCGGCTCAAGCCGGCCGAGCGGCGGGAGCACACCGGCCTGGTGCCGCAGACCCCCGCGGACCTGCTCTACCTGGAGACGGTCGCCGAGGAGTGCGCCGCCGCCGACCGGGCCGTCGCGGCGGCGGGCGGGACCTGCCGGGGGCTGCTGGACCGGCTGGCCCCGGGGATCCCGGGCCCGATGCACCCCCGCGACCTCTCCGAGGGCCAGCGCCTGGCCCTGGCCGTCGCCGTGGTGCTGACCGCCCGGCCGCCGGTGCTGCTGCTCGACGAGCCGACCCGCGGGCTGGACTACCCGGCCAAGCGGGAGCTGGCCGCCGCCCTGACCGCGCTCGCCGCCGACGGGCACGCGCTGCTGGTGGCGACCCACGACGTGGAGTTCGTCGCCCAGGTCGCCGACGACGTGGTGGTGCTCGCCGAGGGCGAGGTGGTCTCGCACGGCCCGGTGCGCCGGGTCGTCGCGGAGTCGCCGTCGTTCGCGCCGCAGGTGACCAAGGTCCTCGGCCCGGCGTGGCTGCGGGTCGACGAGGTGGCGGCCGCGCTGGAGCCGACCGCATGAGCGCCGGGCGGGCTGCGGCGTACGGCGCCGCGCTGCCGCTGGGCCGCCGGTCCCGGCTGGTGCTCGGCGCCGCGTCGGTGATCGGGCTGGTGATGATCTGCTGGCCGCTGTTCCTCGACGTCGGGGACGGCACCCGCGCCGACCCGCCGTTCCTGTTCCTGCTGCTGCTGCCGCTGGTGCTGGGCGTGGTGCTCGCCGAGATGAGCGAGGGCGGCATGGACGCCCGGGTGCTGGCGATCCTGGGCGTGCTCAGCGCGATCAACGGGGTGCTGCGCGGGGTGAGCGCCGGCACCGCCGGGATCGAGCTGGTCTTCTTCCTGCTGATCCTCGGCGGCCGGGTCTTCGGAGCGGGCTTCGGCTTCGTGCTGGGGTGCACCTCGCTGCTGGCCTCGGCGCTGCTCACCGCCGGGGTCGGGCCCTGGCTGCCGTTCCAGATGCTGGTGGCCGGCTGGGTGGGGCTGGGTGCCGGACTGCTGCCGCGCCGGCTCACCGGCCGCGCCGAGCTGGCCGCACTGATCGGCTACGGGATCCTGGCGGCCTACGCCTACGGGATCCTGATGAACCTGTGGGGCTGGCCGTTCGTGCTCGGCATCGCGGTGCCGGGGCACACCGAGACCGAGCTGTCCTACGTCGCCGGAGCCCCGCTCACCGAGAACCTGCACCGGTTCGGCATCTACACGCTGCTCACCTCGACGGGTGGCTGGGACACCGGCCGGGCGATCACCAACGCGCTCGCGATCGGGCTGCTCGGCCCGGCCGTGCTGAGCACGCTGCGCCGGGCCTCGCGCCGGGCCCGGATCGACCGGACGGTCGAGGGGACCGACCCGGTCAGGGAGCGATGAGCAGGATCCGGTCGTCCCCGTCCTTCGGCTCCGCGCGCCCGTCGCGGTTGCTGGTGGTCAGCCACAGCCGGCCGTCGGGGGCGACCGCCACGGTGCGCATCCGGCCGTAGCGGCCGATCAGGAACGACTCGGGACGGCCCAGCCGGTCCCCGTCGACCGGGACCCGCCACAGCCGCTCCCCACGCAGCGCGGCCATCCACAGGTGGCCGGCGGCGTACGCCAGGCCGGACGGGGAGGCCTCGTCGGTGTCCCAGGTGGCCAGCGGGTCGACGTACCCGGCCGCTGCGGCGTCGGGGCCGCCGGTGCCCTCCACCTCGGGCCAGCCGTAGTTGGCGCCACGCTCGATCCGGTTCAGCTCGTCGAAGTCGGAGTCGCCGAACTCCGAGGCCCACAGCTGGTCACCGACGAAGGCCAGGCCCTGGACGTTGCGGTGCCCCCAGGACCACACCGGCGACCCGTTCGGGTTGCCGGGCGCCGGGTCGCCGTCGGTCGTGATCCGCAGGATCTTGCCGCCGAGGTCGTCGCGGTCCTGGGCGCGGTCCGGCTCGCCGGCCTCGCCGGTGGAGACGTAGAGGTAGCCGTCCGGGCCGAACTCGAGCCGGCCGCCGTCGTGGATGGGCCCCTTCACGATGCCGGTCAGGATCGGGTCGAGGTCGCCCAGGCGGTCGTCGCGCAGCGTGGTCCGCACGACCCGGTTGTCGGTGTCTGTGGTCAGGTAGAGGAAGAGCCGCTGGTCGGTCGCGAAGTCGGGGGAGACCGCCACCCCGAGGAGTCCGCCCTCGGCCTCCGGCGCGGCCTCGGTGACGGTGCCGAGCTCGGTGATCTGCCCGGTGGGGGCGATCCGCAGGACCCGGCCGGAGTCGCGCTCGGTGGCCACCGCGTCGCCGTCGGGCAGGAACGTCAGGCCCCACGGCACCTCGAGCCCGGTCGCGATCGTGTCGACCACCCGGGGTGGGCCCGAGACCGTGGTCGCGCTCCCGGCCGGGGTGTCGGCCGGGGTGGACGGTGCGTCGGTGGTCGGCGCCGGTGGGTCGGACCGATCGGGGGTCGTGCTCGGCGTGGCGCGCGCGTCGTTCTCCTCGCCGCCGCCGCCGTCGTCGGAGGAGCAGCCGGCAAGCAGCAGTGGGGCGGCCAGGAGCAGGGCCGCTAGCCGCGGCGCCGACGACGTCATGCTCCGAGGGTACGGATCAGGCCCGGGCCCGCTCGGCATGCAGGGCCGCGAGCAGCGCCTCCACCTCCTCCCGCTCGGCGCGCTCGCGGGCGAGGACGGTGGTGGCTCCCAGGGCGTTGCGGCAGGCGGTGGCCTGGGCGGTGACCGGCCAGGCCAGGACCGGGCGGAGGAGGTCGCGGGGGCGGGGCACGCGGGGGGCGCGCGTCGTACGGGGCAGCGTCATGGTGAGGCTCCAGGACTGTCGCGGGAGCTGCGAGCCTAGGGTGCGGACCGGCTCGTGGCGATCACCGCCAGGTGACATCGCGGTGAACACCGCGGTCAACATCGCGGTCAACATCGCGGTGCACGGAGTCCGGCCCGAGGGTCAGTCCGGTGCCGGCTCGGCGAGCGCCCGACCGGAGCGGGTGGCGCCCACGCTCGCGACGACCACGCAGGCCATCGCCACCCACTGCACCGGGGAGAGGAACTCGGCGAGCACGACGATGCCGGCGAGTGCGGCGGCGGCCGGCTCCACGCTCATCAGGATGCTGAACACCGCGGGGCGCATCGAGCGCAGGGCGACCATCTCGAACGCGTAGGGGATCACCGAGCTGAGCAGCCCGACCGCGGCGCCGAGCAGCAGGATCCGGCCGTCGGCGATCTCGTCGGCGTGCCGGCCCAGCGCCAGCGGGGTGAGCAGCAGCGCGGCGACCACGCTCGCCAGTGCGAGCCCGTCCAGGCCTGGCCAGCGGCGTCCGGTCTCCGCGCTGAGCAGGATGTACGCCGCCCAGCCCGCGCCGGCGACCAGGGCGAAGAGCACGCCGACCGGGTCGAGCTCGGTCCGCTCGAAGCCGAGCAGCAGCACGCCGAGCGCCGCGAGCCCCACCCAGAGCAGGTCCCGGACCCGCCGCGATCCCAGGACCGCGATCAGGAGGGGTCCCGCGAACTCGATCGTGACCGCGACGCCGAGCGGGATCCGCTGGAAGGACTGGTAGATCGCCCAGTTCATCAGACCCAGGCTCGCGCCGAGGGCCAGCATCGCGAGCCAGTCGTGGCGGGTCCGCCCGCGCAGCCGGGGCCGGGCCAGGGCGACCAGCACCAGCGCGCTGGTCATCAGGCGCAGCCACACGACCGTCGTCGGGTCGACTTCGTCGAAGAGGCTCTTGGCGATGGCGGCGCCCAGCTGGACCGAGGCGATGCCGGCCAGGACCAGCCACACCGGCGAGAGCAGCCGGACCGATGAGTTGGCGGCTGTCACGGGGTCAATGTAGGAGACCGGACCGGGTCGGACGCACCCGGTTACGAGGATGGGAGCGGCGGATGGGCACGGTGCTGATGGTGGGGACCCGCAAGGGCCTGTGGGTGGGGACGTCCGACGACGCCCGCGAGGAGTGGGAGTTCACCGGTCCGCACATGGACATGGAGGAGGTCTACTCCTGCCTGGTCGACACCCGAGGCGACGTACCCGTCCTGCTCGCGGGCGCCTCCTCGAGCTGGCTGGGCCCGCAGGTGCGCCGCTCGGTCGACCTCGGGCGCACCTGGCAGGAGTCGCCGTCCGGGGCCGTCCGCTTCCCGGAGGGATACGACGCGTCGGTCGAGCGGGTCTGGCAGCTGGCCGCCGGGTCCCGGCCCGGGGAGGTCTGGGCCGGCACGGAGCCGGGGGCCGTGTGGCGCTCGGTGGACGGCGGGGAGACCTTCGCCCTCGAGGAGGGGCTGTGGAACCACCCGCACCGGCCGCAGTGGGGCGCCGGCTACGGCGGCCAGGCCTTCCACACGATCCTGCCGCATCCCGGCGACGCCGGCTCGGTGACCGTGGCGATCTCCACCGGCGGGGTCTACCAGACCGCGGACGGCGGCAAGTCCTGGGAGCCGCGGAACCAGGGGATCCGCGCGGAGTTCCTGCCCGAGGGCGAGCAGTACCCCGAGTTCGGCCAGTGCGTGCACAAGGTCGCCCGGCACCCCGCGCGGCCCGAGCGGCTGTTCCTGCAGAACCACGGCGGGGTCTACCGCTCCGAGGACCACGGCGCCTCGTGGGACTCGATCGCCGCCGGCCTGCCCGCGGACTTCGGGTTCCCGGTCGTCGTACACCCGCACGAGCCGGACACCGTCTACCTCTTCCCGCTCAACGCCGGCGAGGGCCGGTATCCGACCGACGGCCGGGCCCGCGTGTGGCGCTCCCGCGACGCGGGGGAGAGCTGGGAGGAGCTCGGCGCCGGCCTGCCGGACTGGTTCTACGTCGGGGTGATGCGCGACGCGATGTGCACCGACCAGCACCCCTCCGCCGGTGTGTACGTCGGCGCCCGCAACGGCGCCGTGTGGGCATCGCCCGACTCCGGGGCGACCTGGCGCCAGGTCGTCGCGAACCTCCCCGACGTGATGGTGGTCCGCGCCGCCACCATCTGATCCGCCGCCCCCTTCACGCCGACCCGGCAGTTCTGGTCGTGCGAAAGGCGCCGACCCGGCAGATCTGGTCGTGCGAAAGGCGCCGACCCGGCAGTTCTGGGTGACCAGAAGTGCCGGATGGGCCGGTTGCCGGCGACCAGAAGTGCCGGGTCGGCATGGTGGTGACCAGCCGCGGACCATGAGACCCGTCCCGGGAGCGGCGAGGGCCGGGATTACGCTGCAGCCATGACCGAGCCCGACATCAAGCCCCGTTCCCGCGACGTCACGGACGGCCTCGAGAAGGCCGCCGCGCGAGGAATGCTGCGCGCGGTAGGCATGGGCGACGAGGACTTCGCCAAGCCCCAGATCGGCGTGGCCTCGAGCTGGAACGAGATCACCCCCTGCAACCTCTCCCTGGACCGGCTGGCCAAGGCCGCGAAGCGGGGCGTGAGCGCGGCGGGTGGCTTCCCGATGGAGTTCGGCACGATCTCGGTCTCCGACGGCATCTCCATGGGCCACGAGGGGATGCACTTCTCGCTGGTCTCCCGCGAGGTCATCGCGGACTCGGTCGAGACCGTGATGATGGCCGAGCGCCTCGACGGCTCGGTGCTGCTGGCCGGCTGCGACAAGTCGCTGCCGGGCATGATGATGGCCGCCGCGCGCCTGGACCTCTCCAGCGTCTTCCTGTACGCCGGCTCGACGCTGCCGGGCCAGGTGGACGGCAACGACGTCACGATCATCGACGCCTTCGAGGCCGTCGGCGCCTGCCTGGCGGGCAAGATGAGCCGCGAGCAGGTCGACAAGATCGAGCGCAACATCTGCCCCGGCGAGGGCGCCTGCGGCGGCATGTACACCGCGAACACGATGGCCGCGGTCGGCGAGGCGATCGGCATGTCGCTGCCCGGCTCGGCCGCCCCGCCGGCGGTGGACCGGCGCCGCGACGGCTTCGCGGAGCGCTCCGGCGAGGCAGTGGTCAACCTGCTGCGCAAGGGCATCACCGCCCGGCAGATCATGACGAAGGAGGCGTTCGAGAACGCCATCACCGTCGTGATGGCGCTCGGCGGCTCCACGAACGCCGTGCTGCACCTGCTCGCGATGGCCCGCGAGGCCGAGGTCGACCTGACCATCGACGACTTCAACCGGGTGGGCGAGAAGGTCCCGCACCTCGCCGACCTCAAGCCGTTCGGCCGCTACGTGATGAACGACGTCGACAAGATCGGCGGCATCCCGGTGGTCATGAAGGCCCTGCTCGACGCCGGGCTGATGCACGGCGACTGCCTGACGGTGACCGGCAAGACGATGGCCGAGAACCTCGCCGAGCTGTCCCCGCCGGACCTCGACGACGACGTGATCCGCAAGCTCGACCGCCCGATCCACGCCACCGGCGGGCTGACCATCCTCAAGGGCTCGCTGGCCCCCGACGGCGCGGTCGTGAAGTCGGCCGGCTTCGACGACACCGTCTTCGCCGGCACCGCCCGCGTCTTCGACGGCGAGCGGGCCGCGATGGACGCCCTCGCGGCCGGGCAGATCCAGGCCCGCGACGTCGTCGTGATCCGCTACGAGGGCCCCAAGGGCGGCCCGGGGATGCGCGAGATGCTCGCGATCACCGGTGCGATCAAGGGCGCCGGCCTCGGCAAGGACGTGCTGCTGCTCACCGACGGCCGCTTCTCCGGCGGCACGACCGGCCTGTGCGTGGGCCACGTCGCGCCCGAGGCCGTCGACGGCGGGCCGATCGCGTTCGTGCGCGACGGCGACCCGATCACTCTCGACGTGCTCAACCGCACCCTCGAGGTGGAGATCGACGCCGACGAGCTGGCGCGCCGCCAGGACGGCTGGGTCCCGAACCCGCCCAAGTACACCCGCGGCGTGCTCGGCAAGTACGCCCGCACCGTGCAGTCGGCCGCGCACGGCGCGGTCACCAGCTGAGAGCCGTGGGGCGGCCGTACGGCGACCCCGTGCCCGCGTGAGTCCGCAGCCGGCGGACCAGCGCGGGCCGGTGCTGACCCTGCTCCTGCTCGCCCTCGTCGGGCTGCTGGTGGTCGCGTGGGGCGCGGGCGCCCACGGCCCGAGGGTCGGCGCGCCGGCCGGGGCCGCCGAGGCGACTCAGCCGAGCGGGCCGACCGAGTCGGCCGCCGAGGTTCCCGCCCCGGCGCCGGACGACGCGCCGGACGCTGCACCCGAGGCCCCGGGGCCGACCACGCTGCCGCACGGCGGGCGCCGGGTCTTCGAGGACGGCCGGTTCCTGGTGGCCTACTACGGCACGGCCGGGTCCGGCGCGCTCGGGGTGCTCGGCGAGGACCGGCCCGCGGTCATGGATCGCCGGCTGCGCCGCACCGCCGCGGCGTACGCCCGGCCGGGCCGTCCGGTGCAGCCGGTCTACGAGCTGATCGTCACGATCGCGGACCGGGCGCCCGGCCGCGACGGCGACTACAATCACGACCTCGCCCGGGCCGAGGTACGCCGCTACCTGCGCGCCGCCCACCGCCACGGCGCGCTGCTGCTGCTCGACATCCAGCCCGGCCGTGCCGACTTCCTCCAGGTCGCCAAGCGCTGGGCCTGGGCGCTGCGCGACCCGTACGTCGGACTCGCGCTCGACCCCGAGTGGCGGATGCCGCGGGGGACCGACCCGGGTCAGGTGATCGGCCACGTTCGGGCCGCGGAGGTCAACCGCACCTCGGCCTGGCTGGCCCGCCTGGTGCGGCGCCACGACCTGCCGGAGAAGCTGTTCGTGCTCCACCAGTTCCGGACCGCGATGCTGCCCGACATCGAGCGGATCCGGCAGCGACCGGGCCTGGCGGCGGTCCAGCACGTCGACGGGTTCGGGACCCGCACCGAGAAGATGGCGACCTTCCGGGCCGTCGCCCGCCCGCGGCAGTTCCGGCTCGGCATGAAGGTCTTCTACGACGAGGACGTGCGCCGGATGGGCGCGCCTGCGGTGCACCGGATCCGGCCCCGGGTCGGCTTCGTGAGCTACCAGTGACCGGGGGCGGGGCGGCACCGAGCGCGTCCCGCCGGGACCGGCTCGCCCGCGACCTGCTCACGGTGCGGCCCCACGGCGACGCCCACTGGGTGGCGCTGCGGGCCGGGATCTGCGTCCTGGTCCCGCTGCTGGTGCTCTGGGCGACCGGCCACCTCACCTGGTCGATCTTCGCGGTCTTCGGCGCGATGACCTCGCTCTACGGCCGCAACCGGGTGCACGTCCCGCGGCTCCAGCTGCAGGTCCAGGTCGGGGTGCTCCTCACGCTGGTGACCGCCGGCGGGGTGCTGGTCGGCACCAGCGAGCACCGGGCCTGGCTGGCGGTGCCGCTGGCCGCGCTGCTGGCCTCGGGGGCCGCCCTGCTCTCGGACGTCCAGGACTGGCACCCGCCCGGGGCGCTGTTCCCGGTGTTCGCGTTCACCGCCTGCGCCTCCCTGCCGGCGCAGCCCCGCGACGTGCCGGTCGCGCTGGCGGTCGCCGCCGCCGCGGCGGCGTTCGCGGTGGTCGTCGGCAACCTCGGGGCGTTCTGGCGCGCCCGCCGCCGGCCCCGGGACCGCGAGGGCCGCACCCCGTGGCGGCGCGGCGACTGGGCGGCGAGCCTGGGCTGGCACGTCCTGCCCAGCGGGCTGGCCGTGCTCGTCGCCGGCACGGTCGCCACCGGCGTCGGGATCGGCCACCCCTACTGGGCGATGGTCTCGGCGGTGGTGCCGCTGGTGGCCCGCGAGTTCCGCGACCAGCTGGTGCGCGGCCTGCACCGCCTGGTCGGCACCGCCCTGGGGCTGGCCGTCGCGGCGGTCGTCCTCGCCGTCGACCCACCGGCGCTGGCCCTGATCGCGCTGGTCACGCTGCTCCAGGTCGGCGCTGAGCTGCTGATCGGGCGCAACTACGCGCTCGCGCTGACCTGCGTCACCCCGCTGGCGCTGCTGATGGTCTACCTGGTCGCCGGCGGCGACCGGCAGGCTCTGCTGCTGGACCGGGGCCTGGAGACCGTCATCGGCGTGGCGGTCGGCCTGGTCATCGGCTACCTGACCCGAGCCGGCGTCGGTCAGCCACCGGTGCGGTAGGAAGGCGGACGTGACGCCCACCGACCTCGACGCCACGGCCCTCGATGCCGCCGACCCGCTCGCGGCGTACCGCGACCGGTTCGTGGGCGCCGAGACCCCGCTGGTCTACTTCGACGGCAACTCGCTGGGCCGCCCGCTGCGCGAGACCGGCCCGCGGCTGGCCCGGTTCGTCGAGGAGGAGTGGGGCGGTCGGCTGATCCGGGCCTGGGACGAGCGGTGGCTGGCGCTCCCGGAGTCGATCGGCGACGAGCTCGGCCGCACCTGCCTGGGCGCGGCCGCCGGGCAGACGATCGTGGGGGACTCCACGACCGTGCTGCTCTACAAGGCGATGCGCGCCGCGGTGGCGCTGCGCCCGGACCGCCGCGAGATCGTCGTGGACCGCGACAACTTCCCGACCGACCGCTACGTGGCCGCCGGGGTCGCCGAGGAGTGCGGGCTCCGGCTGCGCTGGATCGAGGTGGACCGGGCCGCCGGGGTCACCGCCGACCAGCTCGCCGAGGCCGTCGGGCCGGACACGGCGCTGGTGGTCCTCAGCCACGTCGCCTACCGCTCCGCCTGGCTGGCCGATGCCCCGCAGCTGACCCGGATCGCCCACGACGCGGGCGCGCTGGTGCTGTGGGACCTGTGCCACTCCGCCGGGGCGGTCCCGGTCGAGCTCGACGCGTGGGGCGCCGACCTGGCCGTCGGCTGCACCTACAAGTACCTCAACGGCGGCCCCGGCTCGCCAGCCTTCGGGTACGTCGCCGCGCGGCTGCTCGACCAGGTCGTCCAGCCGATCCGCGGCTGGATGGGCACGGCCGACTCCTTCGCGATGGGTCCGGAGCACCAGCCCGCCCCCGGGATCCGCCGGATGCTCTCCGGCACCCCGCCGGTGCTCGGGATGCTGGCGCTCCAGGACATGCTGGCGCTGCTCGGGGAGGTCGGGATCGACGCGGTCCGGGCCAAGTCCCGCGGCCTCACGGCGTACGCCGTCGAGGTGGCCGAGGACCTGCTGGGGCCCCTCGGCGTGACCCTCGCCTCACCGCGCGACCCCGAGCGCCGCGGCGGGCACGTCACGCTCCAGCACCCGCTGATGCGCGAGGTCGCCGCCGCCCTGTGGCGCCGCGACGTCGTCCCCGACTACCGCGACCCGGGCGGCCTGCGCCTGGGGCTCTCCCCGCTGTCCACGTCGTACGCCGAGGTCGCGCGCGGCCTCGACGTGGTTCGCGACACGATGCGGGACCTGACACCCTGACCGGTATGCGATTCCCCCGCCCCCTGCGTCCCGGCGACACGATCGGCGTCACCTCCCCGTCCTCGGGGATCGCGCCGTCCTACCTGCCCAGGCTGGAGGTGGCCCGCGAGCACCTGCGTGCGCGCGGCTACGAGACCCGGCTCGGTGAGTGCAACGTCGTGGAGGGCGGTGGCGTGACCGGCCCGGCGCGGCAGCGGGCCGCCGAGCTGACCGCGATGCTCGTCGACCCGGAGATCCGCGCGGTGGTGCCGCCGTGGGGCGGCGAGCTGGCGATCCAGGTCCTCGAGCACCTGGACTGGGACGCGATCGCGGCCGCCGAGCCGACCTGGTTGGTGGGATTCAGCGACCTGACCACGCTGATGCTTCCGCTGGCGACCCGGCTCGGCTGGGCCTCGCTGCACGGCGCGAACCTGATGGACACGCCCTACGCCCAGCCGGACGGGCTGGCGCACTGGCTCGACGTGCTCGAGTCAGGCGGCCGGGTCGCCCAGCGCTCGCCCGGGCGCTTCCGCTCGGGCAGCTGGGACGACTGGGAGGCCGAGCCCGGCGTCACCGCGCGGGACCTCGACACCCCGGGCCGCTGGGAGGTGGTCGGCGGCGGCGGGATCGACCTCACCGGCCGCCTGGTCGGCGGCTGCATCGAGGTGCTCGCGCCGCTGGTCGGGACGCCGTACGCCGACGTGCCGGCGCTGGGCCGCTCGCTGACCGACGACGGGCTGCTGGTCTACCTGGAGGCCGCGGAGTCGAACGCCTTCGACATCGGCCGCGCCCTGCACGGGATGCGGCTGGCGGGCTGGTTCGAGGAGGCGAACGCGGTCCTGGTCGGCCGCACCAGCGCCCCGGACTCGCCCGGCTACAGTCAGCGCGAGGCCGTCGTCGACGCCCTCGGTCCCCTCGACGTCCCCCTCGTGGTCGACGTCGACTTCGGTCACGTCTGGCCCTACCTGCCCATGGTCAACGGAGCCCTCGGCCACGTGGTCGTCGACGCGGACCGCGCCGAGCTGACCCAGGAGTGGCCATGAGCACCAGCACCAACACGGGCGCCAGTACGGGGGCTGCCGGGTCCCGCAACGAGCACGGTCAGCCGGTCGGGCCGGAGCTGTCGGACTGGCACGGCGCCGAGCCGCCGGCGCCGGTCGAGCTGACGGGCCGCTACGTGCGCCTGGAGCCGGTGGCGGCCGGGCACGCCGAGCCGCTGCACGCCGCGCTGGGCGATCCGGCCGACGCCGGGCTGTGGACCTACCGCCCGGACCGGCAGCCCGCGGACGTGACCGGGATGGCGCGCGACGTCGTCGCGCCGCTGGCCGGGGCGACCGGGCAGGTGGGGTTCGCGATCGTCCCCGACGGCCGCGCCGCGGAGGGACTGGTGACCTACTCCCGGGTGGAGCCGGAGCACGGGGTCATCGAGATCTCCGGGGTGCTGTTCGCCCGGACCCTCCAGCGCACCGCCGCCGCCACCGAGGCGCTGCACCTGATGCTGCGCCATGCAGTCGAGGACCTCGGCTACCGCCGGGTGGAGTGGAAGTGCGACGCGCTCAACGAGCCGTCGCGCCGGGCGGCGCAGCGCCTGGGCTTCACCCACGAGGGGATCTTCGGCCAGCACCTGGTGATCAAGGGCCGCGCCCGCGACACCGCCTGGTTCTCGCTGCTCGACCACGAGTGGCCGGAGGTCCGGGCGGCCCACGAGCGCTGGCTGGACCCGGCGAACTTCGACGCCGACGGGCGCCAGCGCGAGCCGCTGCGGGCACCGGCCGGCCGCCGGGGCGCCGCGGGCTGAGGTCGGGCCGGCTCAGCCGCGCGGGGCGGGCGGCAGCGGCAGCACGGCGCGTACGACGGTGCCGCCGCCGGCGCAGGGGAGGACCTCGAGCCGGCCGCCGCGGTCGAGGGCGTGCGCCTGCATGGTGCGCGTGCCGCCCCCGGCGACCGCCGGCTGCGGCAGCCCCGCGCCGTCGTCGGAGACCTCGACGACCAGGCTGTCGCCGGTGAGCCGGACGCTGACGTCGCAGACCTCGGCGCCGGCGTGGCGCACCGCGTTCGCGACCGCCTCGCCCGCGATGTCGTACGCCGCGGCCGCCACCGCCGGGTCCAGCCGGCCCAGGGGCTCGGCGTGCAGCACCACCCGCGGCTCGGCGCCGACGTAGCGGCCGACCAGCTCGGCCAGCGCCGCGGTCAGGTCCGGCTCGCTGCCCGCGGTCGCCGGAACGGGGTCCGGGGGCCGGTTCGGGGTCGCGGGGCTCATGACGGCGGGAACTCTAGGCGGCACGGCGCGGTGGCGGGCCGGATCGGCACAAACAGGGTGGGTCGATCCGGCGACCCGGCGCGCCGGGCGCCGGCAGGTGGTCGCTGTCGGCGGGCTCTGCCACGCTGTCACGATGGACCAGCGGATCAGCTTTGTCACCCTCGCCGTCGCCGACCTGGACGCCAGCCGGTCCTTCTACGTCGACGGCCTGGGCTGGGAGCCGGCGCTGCTGGTCCCCGGTGAGGTGCTGATGATCTCTGCGGGGGAGCGGCTGGTGTTCTCGCTGTGGGCCCGCCCGCACTTCGAGGCCGAGGTGGGACCGATCGCGTCCGGCCCCGGGGTCGCGCCGTTCACGCTGTCCCACAACGTGCGGACCGAGGCGGAGGTGGACGAGGTGCTGGCCCTGGCCCGGTCGGCCGGCGCCGATCCGGTCCAGGCCGCCCAGCGGCGGGAGTGGGGCGGCTGGACCGGGTACTTCGCCGACCCCGACGGCTACCGCTGGGAGATCGCGACCAACCCCGGGCCGATCGGCCGGCAGGTGCTCCCGTGAGCGGCCGACCGAGCGAGGAGGACCGCCGGCTCCTGAGCGGGCCGGAGATCGAGGCCGCGGGGCTCGCCGACTGGCGGGTGCTGTTCGGCCGCCTGCACGCGCGCTACCGCACGCCGGACTTCGCGACCGCGCTCGCGATCGTCACCGAGGTCGGCGCCGTCGCCGACGAGCTGGACCACCACCCTGACCTCGACCTGTCCTGGGGGCAGGTGCGGGTGCGGGTGTCCAGCCACGACGTCGGCGGCGTCACCGCTCGCGACGTGCGCCTGGCCCGGGCGACCACCGACATCGCCGCCCGGCACGGCGCCACCGCGACCCCCGAGGCGCTCAGCGTGCTCGAGATCGCGCTGGACACCGCCGACCGCGGCGAGGTGCTGCCGTTCTGGGCGGCGGTCCTGGGCCTGGAGCCGTCCGCCACGGACCCGGTCGAGCTCACCGACCCGCTCGGCGTGCTGCCGACGCTGTGGTTCCAGGAGGCCGAGCGGGACGCCGAGGTCCCGGCGCAGCGCTTCCACCTGGACCTGCGGGTGCCGCCCGAGGTCGTCGCTCCCCGGATGCGGGCCGCGCTGGCCGCCGGCGGCGTCCTGGTCAGCGACGCCGACGCGCCCCGGTTCTGGGTGCTGGCCGATCCCCAGGGCAACCGGGTGTGCCTGACGACCTGGCAGGGCCGCGACGCCCCGTGAGCGGCGGGAACGGCCGGTGGATGGCCACATGATGGGACCCGCGTCCCGGATGCTGGGACGACATGGGAGACTGGGCTGACGGGACCGAGCCCGACCGGCTACGGTGGTGAGCATGCGCCAGGACCTTCTTGTACGCACGCGACGCGCCCGCTGACACCACCTCCGTCAGCCAGCGCGTCACCCCTCGTTGCCCACGCAACCGAGGGGTTTTTTGTTGCCACGCAGACCTCGAGCAGATCCCCGTGCAGCACGGGTTCGGGATAGGGAAAGCAAGGAATGAGCGAGCAGATCACCGGCGCGCAGAGCCTGGTCACGTCGCTGGAGGCGGCCGGGGTGGAGCACATCTTCGGCATCCCGGGCGGCGCGATCCTCCCGGCGTACGACCCGCTGATGGACTCCAGCATCCGCCACATCCTGGTCCGCCACGAGCAGGGCGCCGGCCACGCCGCGCAGGGGTACGCCGCGGCGACCGGCCGCGTCGGGGTGTGCATGGCCACCTCCGGACCCGGCGCGACCAACCTGGTCACCCCGCTGGCCGACGCCCACATGGACTCGGTCCCGCTGGTCGCGATCACCGGCCAGGTCGGCTCCTCGCTGATCGGGACCGACGCCTTCCAGGAGGCCGACATCCGTGGCATCACGATGCCGATCACCAAGCACAACTTCCTGGTCACCGATCCGGCGCAGATCCCGCAGAAGATCGCCGAGGCCTTCCACATCGCGAGCACCGGCCGGCCCGGCCCGGTCCTCGTCGACATCGCCAAGTCCGCGCTGCAGTCGATGACGAGCTTCGCCTGGCCGACCGAGCTGCACCTGCCCGGCTACCGCCCGGTGACCCGGCCGCACGCCAAGCAGATCCGTGAGGCCGCCCGGCTGATGCTGGAGGCGCGCCGTCCGGTCCTCTACGTCGGCGGCGGCACGATCCGGGCCGCGGCGCACCGCGAGCTGCGGGTGCTGGCCGAGCTGACCGGCATCCCGGTCGTGACCACGCTGATGGCGCGCGGCGCGTTCCCGGACAGCCACCCCCAGCACCTGGGCATGCCCGGGATGCACGGCACCGTCGCCGCGGTGGCCGCGCTGCAGAAGAGCGACCTGATCATCAGCCTCGGCGCCCGCTTCGACGACCGGGTCACCGGCAACCTGGACTCGTTCGCCCCGCACGCCCAGGTGATCCACGCCGACATCGACCCCGCCGAGATCGGCAAGAACCGCGCCGTCGACGTGCCGATCGTCGGGGACTGCCGCGAGGTGATCAGCGACCTGGTCGTCGCGCTCAAGGTCGAGGCCGACGCCGGCCGCACCGGCGACTACGAGGGCTGGGTGCAGTTCCTGTCCGGGGTGAAGGCCAAGTACGCCCTGGACTACGAGCGCCCCGCGGACGGCTCGCTCGCCCCCCAGCACGTCATCTCGCGGCTCGGCGCCATCGCCGGCCCCGAGGCGATCTACACCTCCGGGGTCGGCCAGCACCAGATGTGGGCGGCGCAGTTCATCGGCTACGAGCGCCCCAACACGTGGCTGAACTCCGGCGGCCTCGGCACCATGGGCTACTCGGTCCCGGCCGCGATGGGCGCCAAGGTCGGCATGCCGGACTCCACCGTGTGGTCCATCGACGGCGACGGCTGCTTCCAGATGACCAACCAGGAGCTGGCGACCTGCGCGATCGAGGGCATCCCGATCAAGGTGGCGGTCATCAACAACGACTCGCTCGGCATGGTCCGCCAGTGGCAGACGCTGTTCTACAACGAGCGCTACTCCAACACGAACCTCCAGCGCCACGGCGGTCCGGTGCGGATCCCGGACTTCCCCAAGCTCGCCGAGGCCTACGGCTGCGTCGGGCTGTCCTGCGACAACCCCGCCGAGGTGGACCTGACCATCGAGAAGGCGATGGAGATCAACGACGTCCCGGTGGTCGTGGACTTCCGGGTGCACCGCGACTCCATGGTCTGGCCGATGGTCGCCGCCGGCACCAGCAACGACGACATCAAGTACGCGCGAGACCTCGCGCCCGACTTCGACGAGGACGACGTCTGATGACCCGGCACACCCTCTCGGTCCTCGTGGAGGACAAGCCCGGCGTCCTGGCCCGCATCGCCGGGCTGTTCAGCCGGCGCGGCTTCAACATCGAGTCGCTGGCCGTGGGCCCGACCGAGCACGAGGAGGTCTCCCGGATGACCATCGTGGTCAACGTCGAGGACTCTCCGCTGGAGCAGGTCACCAAGCAGCTCAACAAGCTGGTCGAGGTCATCAAGATCGTCGAGCTCGAGTCGGGGGCCTCGGTCCACCGCGAGCTGCTCCTGGTCAAGGTCGCGGCCACCGCGGACACCCGCGGCCAGGTCCTCGACACCGTCCAGCTCTTCAAGGCCAAGGTGGTCGACGTGGCCCCGGACGCCCTGACCATCCAGATCACCGGCAACGCCGGCAAGCTGGCCGACTTCCTGCGCATCGTGGAGCCGTTCGGCATCCGCGAGCAGGTGCAGTCGGGGATGGTCGCCATCGGCCGCGGAGCCCGCTCGGTCTCCGAGCGCAGCCTGCGTCCGGTCGCGATCCCGGCCCCGCCGGCCGCGGGCTGACGGCGTACCGTCCGAAACACCCGCACCACAGCTCCACCCCTCGAGAGAACCAACCAGAAGGAGAAGCCCCCGTGGCTGAGATGTTCTACGACGACGACGCCGACCTGTCCCTGATCCAGGGCAAGAGCGTGGCGGTCATCGGCTACGGCAGCCAGGGCCACGCCCACGCGCTGTCGCTGCGCGACTCGGGCGTCGACGTCCGCGTCGGCCTGCAGCCGGGCTCGAAGAGCCGCGCCAAGGCCGAGGCCGAGGGCCTGCGCGTGCTCACCCCCGCCGAGGCGGCGGCGGAGTCCGACGTCATCGTCATCCTCGCGCCCGACCAGCACCAGCGGAAGCTGTACGCCGAGGAGATCGCCCCGAACCTCAACGACGGCGACACCCTGGTCTTCGGCCACGGCTTCAACATCCGCTTCGGCTACATCACCCCGCCCGAGGGCGTCGACGTCTTCATGGTCGCCCCGAAGGGCCCCGGCCACCTGGTCCGTCGCGAGTACGTCGACGGCCGCGGCGTGCCGGTCCTGGTTGCGGTGGAGAAGGACGCCTCCGGCAAGGCCTGGGACCTCGCGCTGTCCTACGCCAAGGGCATCGGCGGCCTGCGTGCCGGCGGCATCAAGACCACGTTCACCGAGGAGACCGAGACCGACCTGTTCGGTGAGCAGGCGGTCCTCTGCGGTGGCGCCTCGCAGCTGGTCATGTACGGCTTCGAGACCCTGACCGAGGCCGGCTACCAGCCCGAGGTCGCCTACTTCGAGTGCCTGCACGAGCTGAAGCTGATCGTCGACCTGATGTACGAGGGCGGCATCGCCAAGCAGCGCTGGTCGGTCTCCGACACCGCCGAGTTCGGCGACTACGTCTCCGGCCCCCGGGTGATCACCCCCGAGGTGAAGGAGAACATGAAGGCCGTGCTCGCCGACATCAAGTCCGGCGCCTTCGCCGACCGCTTCATCGCGGACATGGACAACGGCAACCCCGAGTTCACCAAGTTCCGCGAGCAGGGCGAGGCGCACCCGATCGAGAAGACCGGGCGCGAGCTGCGCAAGCTGATGGCCTGGGTGAAGAGCCACGACTCGGACTACACCGAGGGCACCGCGACGCGCTGAGGAGTGAGGCGGAGGTACGCCGAGCGTAGCGAGGTGTGCCGGAGCCGAGCCCCGCAAGTGCGGAGCAAATAAGTGCCGCGCGCTGATCCCAGCCGCACGACGTACGACGAGCCGGCACGGACCAGTGGTCCGTGCCGGCTCGCTGCGTCCGGGGTCCGGGGGAGGGATCACTTGACCTCGGAGCGCATCACCAGGGCGATCCCGGCGGCCAGGGGGAGGACCAGCCACAGCACGCCGGTGACGGCGAGGTTGGCCCACTGCTCGCCGGACACGACACCCTCGAAGAGCGGGCCCTGGGCGTAGTTGAAGTCCACCCACGGGCGCAGGTCGGCGAACCAGTCCTGCATCGAGGAGAGCAGCTCGGCGAGCGTGGGCACCAGCAGCGAGTAGACGAAGTACGCCACGATCGCCCCCGCCGAGCTGCGGAACAGCACCCCGAGCATGAAGCCGACCATCAGGCCGAGGACGTTCGCGAGCACGATGAACGCGAACTCGGTGACCGAGACGTCCCAGACCACGTCGGTGCCGGTGATCGCGGTGCCGACCACGTTGCCGAGGGCGCCGATGACCAGCGCCACGAACATCGACACGACGCCGATCGCGACCGCGCCGATCGCCTTGGCCAGGATCACCCGGCTGCGGTTCGGCACCAGCGTGAACGAGGTGAGGCCGCTGCGCTGGCTCCACTCGCTGGTGACCGCGAGGATCGCGATCATCGGGAGGATCACCGCCATCGGGAACCCGATGGCGGAGGCGAACGCCTCGTAGGTCAGCTCCTCCTCGGGAGCGAACAGGATCGTCGCCGCGGTCGCCAGCACCGAGAGGATGCCGATGCTGGCCAGCAGCCAGAAGCCGGCCCGGGTGTCGAACATCTTGCGCAGCTCGACCCCGACGACGCGGGAGAGCGGGATCGGGCTCGGGGTGGCCCGGCCGGCGGTGGCCGGGGCGGCCTGGTCGGCCGGGTCGGTGGCGGTGGTGGCGGTGACGGCGCTCATGCCGCTGCTCCTTCTCGTTGGGTCTCTGCGGTGAGCTCGAGGAACATCTCCTCGAGGCCGGCGCCGTCGGCGCTGCGCAGCTCGGTCAGCGCGATGCCGGCGGCGAGGGCGACCTGGCCGACCAGGTCGGTGTCGGCGTCGGTGCGGAAGGCGCCGTCGGGGGACGCGGTCGCGGCGATCCCCGAGCCGTGCAGGGCCCGCTCCAGCCGGGCCGGGTCGGCGGCGCGGACGACGGTCCCCGCCGCCTCGAGCAGCTCGGCCTTGGTGCCCTGGGCGACGATCCGGCCGTTGCCGATCACGACGAGGTCGTCGGCGATGACCTCGATCTCGTGCAGCAGGTGCGAGGAGAGCAGCACGGTGCCGCCGCGATTGGCGTAGTCGCGCAGCAGGTCGCGCATCCAGCGGATGCCCGCGGGATCGAGCCCGTTGGCCGGCTCGTCGAGGACGAGCACCTCGGGGTCGCCGATCAGGGCGGTCGCGATGCCGAGCCGCTGGCGCATCCCGAGGGAGTAGTTGCGGACCCGGCGGTCGGCCTCGGTGCCGGTCAGGCTGACCAGGTCGACCATCTCCTGGACCCGGCTGCGGGGCAGCCCCATCGTCTGCTGGGCGATGGTCAGGATCTCCCGTCCGGTGCGGCCGGCGTGCTGGGCGGAGGCGTCGAGGAGGACGCCGACCTCCAGGCCGGGGTTCGGCAGCGCGGCGTACGGGCGCCCGGCGATCGTCGCCCGGCCGGAGGTCGGCGGCGTGAGGCCGACCATGACGCGCATCGACGTGGACTTCCCCGCGCCGTTCGGCCCCAGGAAGCCGGTGACCCGGCCGGGCTCGGCGGTGAAGGACACGTCATCGACGGCGGTGAAGGCGCCGTACCTCTTGGTGAGTGACTCGACTGTGATCATGACCACGAGCGTGCCGTCGCAGCCGGCCCGGGCACATCGGGGAAGCCGCTGAACCCGCCCCTGAGGGGACCCCGACGGGTGACCCCGGGACCCCGAGGCCCGGGTCGGGGGAATGCCGGGTCCCGGCGCCTGGTTCGACCAGCATGCGCATCGAGATCTGGAGTGACGTCGTCTGCCCGTGGTGCTACATCGGCAAGCGCCGCCTGGAGCGGGCCCTGGACGGCTTCGAGCACGCCGACCAGGTCGAGGTGGTCTACCGCTCCTTCGAGCTCGACCCCAGCGCTCCGCGGCACGGCACCGAGCCGACGGTCGTCTCGCTGGCCCGCAAGTACGGCCGCAGCGAGGACGAGATGCGGCAGATGATGCAGGGCGTCGTGGACGCCGCCGCCGGCGAGGACCTGGCGTTCCGGATCTTCGAGAACGTGCACACCAACACCGTCGACGCCCACCGGCTCCTGCACCTCGCCCTCGACGCCGGCGGGCCGGCGCTCCAGCGCGACCTGAAGGAGGCGCTGCTCGCGGCGTACTTCATCCGGGCCGAGAACGTCGGCGACCCCGACGTGCTGCGGTCCGTCGCCCTCGAGGCCGGCCTCGACGGGGACCGGGTCGACGCGGTCCTCGCCGGCCAGGAGTACGCCGACGAGGTAGCCGCCGACGCCGCCCAGGCCCGCGCCTACGGCGCGACCGGCGTCCCGTTCTTCGTCCTCGACGGCGCCTTCGGCATCTCCGGCGCCCAGCCGGTCGAGGTGTTCACCCAGGCGCTCGAGCAGGCCTGGGCCGCCTCGCACCCGGTCCTGCAGATGGCCGGCGGCGACGACGCCGCGGCCTGCGGGCCGGACGGCTGCGCGGTCTGATCCGGCGCCCGACCGGGGGCCGCCCCTGGGCGGCTCAGCCGGCGTCGACCAGCACCACCGGATCCTGGTCGCGCCGGGGCCAGCGCCCCAGCGGTCCGAGGGAGCGGCTGCTGCGGTCCAGGACCTCGGCGTGCCAGCGGCCCGAGCGCACCACCCGGGCCGGGCGCGGGCTGCCCGGGCCGAGCGCGACCGGGCGACCGGCCCCGACGAGCGCGGCCAGCTCACCGAGGTCGCCGTCCGGCCCGACCCGGAAGCCCACCCGCCCGTCGGCCAGCGGCACCGCCTCCACCCGCGCGACCAGCGCGGTCCCGTCGGCCCGCAGGACCGTGCAGGTGGCGGCCCGGGTGCTCACGAGCGGGCGGCCCGCCACTCCTCGGCGGTGATCGCGAAGAGCGCCGAGGGGCCGGCGTACCACTTGTCGACCACGCCCCGGGAGCGCAGGCCCAGGCGCCGCGCCACGGCCTGGGACGGCCCGTTGTCGAGGTGGGTGAGCGCGAGCACCTCGGGCAGGCCGTACCCGAAGCCGTGGCCGAGGACGGCGCCGGCCGCCTCGGTGGCGTAGCCGTGCCGCCACGAGTCGGGGTGCAGGTGCCAGCCGATCTCCACCTCGCCGGCCTCGGCGTTCGGCACCGTCAGCAGCAGCACGGTCCCGGCCACCTGCCCGGTCTCGAGGACCTCGACCGCCCACGCCCCCAGCGGCGGCACCACGCTGCGCGCGGCGTAGGTCTCGATGCGGGTGTGCGCCTGATCGAGGTCCCGCATCAGCACCGGCTCCCCGTCGCCGAGCCAGCGCATCACCTCCACGCGGCTCTGGATGTCGAGCAGCCGCTGTGCCTCGTCGTGGCGCCAGGGCCGGATGCGCAGGCGCTCGGTGCGGATGTCCACCCCCCGAGCCTGCCACCGAAGCCGTCCCGACGCACCCGGATGGACGCCGGAGCGCCGGTGAGAACGCCGCCGGTGGGACACCGGATGTCCGTGCAGACCTTCCTGCCCTTCCCCGACTTCGAGGCCTCCGCCCGCGCCCTGGACCCCCGCCGGCTCGGCAAGCAGCGGGTCGAGGGGATCCAGGTGATCCGTGGTCAGATCGTGCCGGGCTACGGCTGGCGCCACCACCCCGCGGTGAAGATGTGGCTGGGGTACGTCGAGGCGCTGGGCCGCTACGCGCTGACCTGCTGCGAGGTCTGGGTCGAGGCGGGGCGTGCGGACACGTGTGCCGCCACCATCACCGCCGATCTCGCCGCCGCGGGCGTGGACAGGATCCGCACCCAGGCCGAGCTCGCGCGGGCCGCCGCGCTGCCGCCCTGGCTGGGCGACGAGGACTTCCACCGCAGCCACCGCTCCTCGCTGCTGCGCAAGGACCCGGACTTCTACCGGCCCCGGTTCCCCGACGACCCCGACGACCTGCCCTACATCTGGCCCTCGGTGTCCTGACCCGGTCCCAGGTCGACGACCCGGTCCACGCCGGCGTCCGCCAGGAACACCGGGTCGTGGCTGACGACGACCAGCGCGCCGCGGTGCGCCGCGAGCGCGGCGACCAGCGCGTCGTAGGAGGCGAAGTCGAGGTTGTTGGTCGGCTCGTCGAGCAGCAGCAGCTGCGGGGCCGGTTCCGCGAGCAGCAGCGCGGCCAGCGTCGCGCGGAACCGCTCGCCGCCGGAGAGCGCCCCGACCGGACGGTCCGCGACCCGGCCCCGGAACAGGAACCGGGCCAGCCGGGCCCGGACCGCCGTCGGGTCCGCCTGCGGGGCGCGGGCCGCAACGTTCTCGTAGACCGTGCGGTCGTCGTCGAGCAGGTCCAGGCGCTGGGCGAGGTACCCGACGGGCACGTGGACGCGGACCGAGCCCGACGCCGGCGGGAGATGGCCGACGACGGTCTCCAGCAGCGTCGTCTTCCCGGACCCGTTGGGTCCGACCACCGCCACCCGGTCCGGGCCGTGCAGGTCGAGGTCGACGGCGGCGCCGGTGCGCAGGACCAGGGACCGCGTCGTCAGCACCTCCCGGCCGCGCGGGACCGCGGTGGCCGGGAGGTCGACATGGATCGTCCGGTCCTCGTGCACCCGGCTCTCGGCGGACTCCAGCCGCTCGTGCGCCTCGACCAGGCGCGCCTCGTGGACCCGCTGGTACTTCGCGGCGGACTCCTGGGCGGAGCGCTTGCGGGCACCCATGACGATCTTGGGCTCGCGCTTGGTGGCGTTCATCTTCGCGCCGTACCGGCGCCGCTGGGCCAGCACCCGCTCGGCCTCGACCCGGTCCGCGGGCTGGCGCCGCAGGTCGGACCGGGCCGCGGTCACGGCCTGGGCGGCGGCGGACTGCTCTGCGGCGACCTGCTCGGCGTACGCCCGGTAGCCGCCGCCGTACCAGCGCACCCCGCCCGCCCGCAGCTCGCCGATCCGGTCCACCCGCTCGAGCAGCTCCCGGTCGTGGCTGATGACCAGCAGCGTCCGCGGCCAGCTCGCCACGACGTCGTACAGCCGGGCGCGGGCCGCGGCGTCGAGGTTGTTGGTCGGCTCGTCGAGCAGCAGGACGTCGGGGCGGGCCAGCAGCAGCCGGGCGAGCCCGAGCCGGACGGCCTCGCCGCCGGAGACCTCGCCGAGCCGGCGGTCGAGCAGCTCGCCGGGCAGGCCGAGGCGCTCCAGCTCGGAGACGGCGCGCTCCTCGACGTCCCAGGCGTCCCCGACCGTGTCGTAGTCGGCCGGGTCGACCGATCCGGCCTCGATCGCTCGGACGGCGCGGCGCACCGGTGCGATGCCGAGGAACTCCTCGACCGGCTGCGCCACGTCCAGGGTCAGGTCCTGGGGCAGGTAGCCGACCTCCCCGCCGACCTGCACGTGGCCGCTGGTGGGGGCGAGGACACCGGCTGCCAGCCGGAGCACTGTCGACTTGCCGGCGCCGTTGGCGCCGACCAGGCCGGCCCGGCCGGGCGGGAGCAGCAGGTCGAGGTCGGCGAGGACCGGTGACCCGTCGGGCCAGGAGAAGCCGACCGAGGAGAAGCTGAGGACAGCAGGGGTCGCGGGCATAGCTGTGCTCCGAGGTGAGGTGCGGGTGGGGCGGCGACCTCAGTGGAGCAACGGGACCTGCCTACGGACGGGGCTGGGACGCCGTCGACGGTACGCCGCGGCGGCGACCGCCGCATCCGAGTTGTCGGCCACCGCGGGGGTCGACGCGCTGTCGCGGCCGGGCCTGAGAGACAAGTCGGGGCAGAAGATATATGATCTAGTCCAGGTCGATCGGTGTGGTCGGCCCGGACGGAGGAACGAGCCCCCATGGCCTTCAGCACCATCACCGACCTCGACGTCGCGGCGGCCCAGCGGCACAGCTCCGAGCTCCGCTCCCGGCTGCTCACCTCGACGTCCACGACGTACACGACCGGGGCCGACGGCACCGGGAACGGCGAGCGCGTGCTGGTCCTGGGCGGCACCGGCTACATCGGCCGGGCGCTGGTGCCCGAGCTGGCCCGCCGCGGCTACCGGCCCGCCGTCCTGGCCCGCAACGCCGAGGCCAAGAACGACGCCGAGTTCGCCGACGCCGAGATCGTGGTCGGCGACCCGACCCGCGCCCAGGATGTTCTGGATGCTGTCGCCGCCGCCCCGACCGCCGTGGTCATCTCGCTGCTCAGCGGCCGCCGGCCCAACGACGCCGAGGAGTGCCGGCTCGTCGACCACGACGCGATCGTTCACGGCATCCAGGCGGCGGTCGCCCACGAGGTGCAGCAGTTCGTCCACATCAGCGACTTCGGCGCCTACCGGCCCGAGCTGATCCCGCAGGTCTACAAGCTGCAGGTCGAGGGCGAGCTGATGGGCCAGCACCACGGCGCCCTGGACTGGACGATCATCCGTCCCACGTCGTACTTCCCCTACCTGGCGATGACCTTCGGCGACGTGAAGAACGGCGAGCCCTACCGGATCTTCGACCACGGCGAGTACAGCGTCGTGAACCCGATCGCCCGCGAGGACCTGGCGGAGTTCATCGTCAACCACGTACTGCGCGAGGAGTCCTACGGCCGGGTGCTGCCGGTCGGTGGACCGTGGACCGACGACAACGTGGTGACCCTCAAGGGCGCCGGGCAGATGATGTTCGACGTCACCGGCCGCCCGGAGAGCTGGAACGTCGTCACGATGGCCTCGTGGGACAAGAAGATCGCCCGCCTCACCCGGATGGGCAGGATCAGCAAGCAGCTCAAGCCGGTCGCCTACTACCTCGAGGCCGCCAAGTACTGGTCGGTCGTCGACCACGTCGCCCCGGCGTACGGCACCCGGACCCTGCGCGGCTTCATGGAGAAGCTCAAGGACCGCGAGTTCCCCACGGGAAGCTTCCGGGAGCGGATGAAGTCAGGCACCAACCTGATGCCCACCGACATCTGAGGGCGGCCGACCCGCCCCCCGAGGATCCCCGGTACACCGGGGATCCAGGGTTCTCGGCCCTTGCCAGGGCCGAGAAGCGCGGGAGCTGCCCGAGGAGTACGCCGCTGGCGGCCCCACGTGGGGCGGGGCCGCCAGCGGCGTGGGTATCCCCGGGAGCCTCAGTGCTTGGTGGCGATGACCGTGGCCGCGTCGGAGGCCACCATCACCTCGACGGCGGTGAAGCGCTCGTCGGTGAGCCACTGCTCGCGCAGGGTGTCGACCCGGCCGTAGGCGACCGGGGGCCACACCTCGCAGGGGGTGAAGTCGTCGAGCACGACGATCCCGCCCGGCTCGACGAGGTCGGCGATCGCGTCGACCCCGACCTCGGTGGGCTCGCCGGAGTCCAGGAACAGCAGCGAGAACGGGCCCTTGTCGAGCAGCGTCGACCAGTCGGCGGCGAGCACCTCGACCTGCGGGTCGTCGGTGAAGATGTCGGCGGCGGCCCGGGCCAGCTTCGGGTTCAGCTCGGCGGTCAGGATCCGGGTGCCGGTGCCGCGTACGCCGGAGCGCAGCCAGGCGGTGCCGACCCCGCAGCCGGTCCCGAACTCGGCCATCGTGCCGCCGCGGGTCGCGGCCAGGGTGGCCAGCAGCCGACCGGTCTCGTTGCGGCAGAACGAGACGTACCCGGCCTTGCGGGAGACGTCGAACGCACGGGCGACCACGTCGGGAAGGTCGGGCGGAGCACTCATGGGTCGAGTGTTCCACCCCGGGCCACCGGTCTCGGATCGCGGACGATCCGTGAAACCCCGCGCCACGGGGCGGGGGAGCGGCGTAGGGTCGCGGCCATCATGCGGAGCGTCCTCGTACTTATCGAGTGCCGCGGCGAGGCCCAGCAGCAGACCTGCTGATCGAGAGGCCACCTCGCCGCGGTGTTCGGCGTTGGGCGGCCTCTCGGCACATCGGCAGATGTCTCCGCGGCGGTACGCCCTCAGCAGCACGCGCGATCCGCAGCCTCTGACGCATCCCCGACCCGGGCGATCCCCGGGCGGTCCGTCCCTCCGCGGGACATCTGCCGGCGGTGTCCAGACCCGCCGAGCACGACCCGCGAGCCGTCCGCGACACCAGGTCCGGACGCCGGAACAGGACAGGGGAGAAGACGATGTACGACATGTATCCCGAGTGGGGACCGGCCAGCCACCACCCCGAGAACCCGCGCAGCCACGAGAACGTCCGGGTCGCTGTGCAGCGCTCGCTCGACCTGCGGGACAACGGCGGCCAGCGTCCCGACGACAACTAGCGTTGACCCCATGAGCAGCTCGAGCACCCCAGCACCCGCGTCCGGCAGCGTCCGGCTCGCGGTCGTCCCCGGCGACGGCATCGGCCAGGAGGTCACCCCCGAGGCCCTCAAGGTCCTCGAGGCGGCCGCCCCGAGCGGCGTGAAGTTCGAGCAGACCCACTACGAGCTCGGCGCCGAGCGCTACCTCGCGACCGGCGAGGTGCTCCCGGACTCCGTGCTGGCCGAGATCCGCCAGCAGGACGCCATCCTGCTCGGCGCCGTCGGCGGCAAGCCGAACGACCCGAACCTGCCGCCGGGCCTGCTCGAGCGCGGCCTGCTGCTCCGACTGCGCTTCGACCTCGACCACTACGTGAACCTGCGCCCCTCCAAGATCTATCCCGGTGCGGTCTCGCCGCTCGCCGACCCGGGCGAGGTGGACTTCGTGGTGGTCCGCGAGGGCACCGAGGGCCCCTACACCGGCAACGGCGGCGCGCTGCGGGTCGGCACCCCGGCCGAGGTCGCCACCGAGGTCTCGGTCAACACCGCGTACGGCGTGGAGCGGGTCGTCCGCGACGCGTTCGCCCGCGCCCAGCGCCGGCCGCGCAAGAAGCTCACACTGGTCCACAAGACCAACGTGCTCGTCCACGCCGGCTCGGTGTGGTGGCGGATCTTCAACGAGGTGGCCGCGGAGTACCCCGAGGTCACCACCGACTACCTGCACATCGACGCGGTGATGATCTTCCTGGCCACCGACCCGTCGCGCTTCGACGTGATCGTCACCGACAACCTCTTCGGCGACATCATCACCGACCTCGCCGCCGCCATCACCGGCGGCATCGGCCTGGCCGCCTCCGGCAACGTCAACCCGGACCGGACCGCGCCCTCGATGTTCGAGCCGGTCCACGGCTCCGCGCCCGACATCGCCGGCCAGCAGAAGGCCGACCCCACCGCGGCCATCCTCTCCGCGGCGCTGCTGCTCGACCACCTCGGCCACCCCGAGGCCGCGCGGGCCATCGACGACGCGGTGGTCGCGGACCTCGCCGCCCGCACGCCGGGCGCCCCCCGGCGTACCAGCGAGGTCGGCGACGCGATCGCCGCGCGAGTAGCCGGCTGAGGCCCGCACCCGTTCCCCGGGCGCCGGGCACCCCACGGGTGCCCGGCGCCGTCCCTTTTGACCCCGTTGGCCCCTGGCCCCTTTTGGCGAGGTCGCCAGCGAGAGGACTACCGTGAATCCCATGCAGATCAGCGCCACCGTGAACACCCACCCGGTCAGCGACGAGCGGCTCGCTGAGATCCTGGCCGACCCGGGCTTCGGCAACCACTTCACCGACCACATGTTCACTGTCGAGTGGACCCCCGACGCGGGCTGGCACGACGCCCGGATCGAGCCGTACGGCCCGCTCACCCTGGACCCCGCGACAGCGGTGCTGCACTACGCCCAGGAGACCTTCGAGGGCATGAAGGCCTACCGGCACGCTGACGGGTCGATCTGGACCTTCCGCCCCGAGGCCAACGCCGAGCGGATGGTCACCTCCAGCCACCGGCTCGCGCTGCCGGTCCTCGAGGTCCCCGACTTCCTCCAGGCCGTCCAGGAGCTGGTCCGCATCGACCAGCGCTGGGTGCCCGACACCACCGAGCCGGGCGCGGGGGAGAAGAGCCTCTACCTGCGGCCCTTCATGTTCGCCTCGGAGAAGTTCCTCGGCGTGCGGCCCTCCCAGCACGTCACGTTCATGGTCATCGCCAGCCCGGCCGGCTCCTACTTCAAGGGCGGCCTGAAGCCGGTCTCGCTGTGGCTGACCGAGGAGTACACCCGCGCCGGCCGCGGCGGCATGGGCGCGGCCAAGACCGGTGGCAACTACGCGAGCTCGCTGGTCGCCCAGCAGGAGGCCGCGGCGCACGGGTGCGACCAGGTCGTGTTCCTCGACGCCCAGGAGGGCACGTACGTCGAGGAGCTCGGCGGGATGAACATGTACTTCGTCTACGCGGACGGCCGGATCGTCACTCCGGCGACCGGGACGATCCTCGAGGGCATCACCCGGTCCAGCATCATCGAGCTGGCCCAGAAGATGGGACACCCGGTCGAGGAGCGCCGGTTCGGCATCGAGGAGTGGCGCGAGGGCGTCACCAGCGGCGAGATCGTCGAGATCTTCGCCTGCGGCACCGCCGCGGTGGTCACCCCGGTCGGCAGCCTGAAGTGGGACGGCGGCGAGGTGCCGTGCGCCCACGAGGGCGGCGAGGTGACGATGGCGATCCGCAAGGCCCTTGTGGACATCCAGTACGGCCGCGCCGAGGACCCGTTCGGCTGGATGCACCGCATCGTCTGACCGCGCGGTGCGTGACTGAGGTTATGCTCACCTAAGTTGCCGGCGCCGTCCCTCATGCCGGCCCCTTGTTCGTCGCGCCGTGGCGGACCGATCCGGGAGGTGGCTGGTGAGCTCGGTGCTCGATCACCCCGCGGGGCCGACCGCCAGGTCGCCGCGGGCACCGGCCCGCAGCCGGGTCGGCCTGCGGGGTGCGACGGCCGCGGCCGCACTGCTGCTCCTGATCGCTGCCTGCGCGCTGGCCAGCCTGATGTGGGGCGCCCGCGACATCCCCGCCGGCACGGTGTGGGACGCGCTGTGGTCGCCGGTCGGCGGCGACAACGACCACCTGGTGGTCCGCGACCAACGGGTGCCGCGCACGCTGATCGGCCTGGTCGCCGGTCTTGCTCTGGGCGCGGCGGGAGCGCTGATGCAGGGCGTCACCCGCAACCCGATCGCGGACCCCGGGCTCCTCGGCATCAACTCCGGCGCCTCGCTGGCGGTCGTCGTGGCGATCGCGGGCTTCGGGGTCGGCTCGGTCGGCGGCTACCTGTGGTTCGCGTTCGCCGGAGCGGCGGTCGCCGCGCTGGTCGTGTACGGCGCCGCGTCGCTGGGCTGGGAGGGCGTCACCCCGGTGAAGCTGGCACTGGTCGGGGCGGCGTTCACCGCGACCGCGACCTCGCTGATCACCGTGGTGCTGCTCAGCGACCGGCACACCCTGGGGGAGTACCGCTTCTGGCAGGTCGGCTCGCTGGCCAACCGCGACCTCGACGTGCTCGCGACCGTGGCGCCGTTCGCCGGCGTCGGGCTGGTGCTGGCGCTGGCCGCCGGCCGGGTCCTCAACGCGCTCGCGCTCGGTGACGACGTGGCCCGCGGCCTGGGTCAGGACGTGACCCGCGGGCGGCTGCTCGTGGTGGCCGCGGTCGTGCTGCTCTGCGGCTCGGCGGTCTCGCTCGTCGGCCCGATCGCGTTCGTCGGCCTGGTCGTGCCCCACCTCGCGCGGGCAGTGGTCGGACCCGACTACCGATGGCTGGTGCCGCTCTCGGCGCTGGCCGGGCCCGTGCTGCTGCTCGCCGCCGACCTCGTCGGCCGGCTCGTCGTCCGCCCCGCCGAGCTCGAGGCGGGGCTCGTGGTCGCCGTGGTCGGCGCCCCGGTCCTGCTCGTGCTGGTGCGCCGCTCCCGGAGCGTGACCGCGTGAGCGCCACCGTCCTCTCGCCGGCCGAGCGGACAGCGGTCGCGGGGGCCGGGCTGCGCGACTCGCGTCGCCGGCGCCGCCGCCGTCGGGCGACGGTCACCGCCGTGCTCCTCGCCGTGGCGGGCGCGCTGGCCGTGACCGCGCTGATGCTCGGCGACTACCGGCTCTCGGCCGGCGAGGTGCTCGGCGCGCTCGCCGGCAGCGACGAGGGCGCCGCCGGCTTCATCGTCCGGGACCTGCGCCTGCCGCGCCTCCTGCTCGGCGTCCTGGTGGGCGCCGCCTTCGGCCTGGCCGGGGCCCTGTTCCAGTCAGTGCTGCGCAACCCGCTGGCCAGCCCCGACATCATCGGCATCTCCCAGGGTGCGAGCGCCGCGGCCGTGGCCGCGATCCTCGCCGGGGGGCTCAGCGGCACCTGGGTCTCGCTCTCGGCGCTGGGCGGCGGCGCCGCCGTCGGCCTCCTGCTGTACGCCGTCGCCTGGCGCGGCGGCATGACCGGCAACCGCTTCGTGCTCGCCGGCATTGGCGTGGCCTACGTGTGCACCAGCGCGATCGGCTACTTCCTGACCCGCAGTGACGTCAAGGAGGCCCAGACCGCGCTGCGGTGGATGACCGGGAGCCTGGCGCAGGCCGACTGGCAGCTGGTGCGCACGCTCGCGGTCGCGGTGGTGGTCCTGGTGCCGATGGTGGCGCTGGTCGCCCGGTCGCTGGGGCTGCTGCTGCTCGGCGACGAGCAGGCCGGCAGCCTCGGCGTACGACCGGAGCTGGCCCGCGGCGTCGTGGTCGCCCTGGGTGTCGCCTTGGCCGCCGTCGCGACCGCGGCTGCGGGCCCGGTCGCGTTCGTGGCGCTGATCGCCGCCCCGGTCGCCCGGCGGCTGCTCGGCGACGGCGCGCTGGCGCTGGTGCAGTCCGCGCTGGTCGGCGTGGTGCTGGTGGTGGGCGCCGACGTGGTGGCCCAGCACCTGCTGCCGGCCGACCTGTCCGTCCCGGTCGGGGTCGTCACCGGCGCGATCGGCGGCCCGTACCTGATCTGGCTGATGGTCAGCGCCCGGCCCCGGGCGAGCTGACCGGACCGGCAGCGCCGAGGTGAGCCGACGTGACGAGCGCGTGACCAGGGACGTGAGTAGGAACGTGGGTAGGGACGTGAGAAGGAACGTGCGGATGACCCTGACGGCCGACCGGACAGCCGGTGCGGGCGAGCAGCCCCGTGCGGTCTCGCTGCGCGCCTGCGGCGTGCAGCTGGCCTACGACCAGCGCACGGTGGTGCACGGCGTCGACCTCGACGTCCGCGCCGGCGAGGTGACAGTGATCGTGGGGGCGAACGGCTGCGGCAAGTCCACGCTGCTGCGCGGTCTGGGTCGGATCCTCAAGCCGGTCGGCGGCACCGTCGAGCTCGACGGCGAGGACCTCCAGCGGCTGCGCCCGCGGGACGTGGCCGCGGTGCTGGGCCTGCTGCCCCAGCAGCCGGTGGCCCCCGAGGGGATCACGGTCGCCGACCTGGTCGGGCGCGGCCGGCACCCCCACCAGGGCGCGTTCCGGCGCTGGAGCAGCACCGACTCCGACGCGGTCGCCGCGGCGCTCGCGCTGACCGACACCCACGAGCTCGCCACCCGCCGGGTCGAGGAGCTCTCCGGCGGCCAGCGGCAGCGGGTCTGGGTCGCGATGATGCTCGCCCAGGACCCGCGGATCATGCTGCTCGACGAGCCCACGACCTACCTCGACATCGCCCACCAGGTCGACGTCCTGGATCTGCTCGCCGAGCTCAACGAGACCCGCGGCACCACCGTCGTGATGGTGCTGCACGACCTGAACCTCGCCGCCCGCTACGCCCATCACCTCGTGGTGATGGCGCAGGGGCGGGTGCTCTGCGAGGGGCCGCCCGCCGAGGTGCTGGACGCCGAGCAGATCCGGGCGGCCTTCGGGCTGGAGGCGCGGGTGATCCCGGACCCGGTCACCGGGCGCCCGCTCGTCGTGCCGGTCGGTCGCTATTCCGGCCCCGGGGTCCGGGGCATGGACCCAGCCTGAGGGTAGGTGTAGGTTAGGCTTGCCTAACACCGACCGGCCCGCCGGTCCCGCACCCGAGGAGACTCCGTGTCGCCCCTTCGCTCCCACCCCGCCCGGCGCCGTCGGCTGAGCCGCTTCGCGCTGCCGCTCGGCGCGCTGCTGCTCGCGCTTCCGCTGGCGGGCTGCGGCTCCGACGACTCCGACGACGACGCCGGCAGCGGCGACGCCGGGTCGTTCGAGACGGTCAGCATCGACCACGTCTTCGGCACGACCGAGATCGACGAGCGCCCCGAGCGGGTCGTGACCTGGGGTTGGGGCAGCGCCGACGCCGCCCTCGCGCTCGGCGTCACCCCGGTCGCGATGCCGACGAACTCCTACGGCGCCACCGAGGAGGGCTACATGCCCTGGCAGAAGGAGGCCATCGAGGCCTCCGGCGACGAGGAGCCGACGCTGCTGACCGACGCCGAGGCGCCGCCGTTCGAGGAGATCGCCGCCGCGAACCCCGACCTGATCCTGGCCAACTACTCCGGGATCACCGAGGCCGACTACGAGAAGCTCTCGAAGATCGCCGACACCGTCGCCTACCCCGACCAGCCGTGGGCCACCCCGTGGCGCGACGTGATCACCACCGTCGGTGACGCCCTCGGCAAGTCCGAGGAGGCCGACACCCTGCTCGAGGAGATCGACGGCGAGGTCGCGCAGGCCGCCACCGACCACCCCGAGTTCGAGGGCAAGACCATCGCCGCGGTCGCGATCGACCCCAGCGCCTTCTACGTCTACCGCGCCGCGGACCCGCGCGTGCAGTTCCTCGAGGACCTCGGCTTCACGCTGGCGCCGAGCGTCGGCGAGCTGGACACCGAGGAGGACACGTTCTTCTACACGATCAGCACCGAGGAGGTCGATAAGCTGACCTCGGACGTGCTGCTCTCCTACGTGCCCAACGAGGAGCGGCTCGCCGAGATCGAGGGCGACAAGACCTTCTCGGCCATGGAGCAGTTCCGCGCCGGCACCGTGGCCAACGTCGTGGGCGAGGACATCGTCTCCTCGGTCTCCCCGCCGACCGCGCTGTCGCTGACCTGGGGCCTCGACACGTTCGTCGAGTCCCTCGCGACGGCCACCCAGGGCGCCCGCTGAGCCGCGCCGTACCGCGCCGCGAGGGGCGGGAAACCGGCGGACCCGGGTAGATTCGTCCCGTGTCCGAGCTTCCGGTCTCCCGTCCCTCGCGCCCTGTCGGCGCCGGCCGGACCGTCGGGCCCTACACGCTGCTGACCAAGGTCGGCGAGGGCGGCATGGGCGTGGTCCACCTCGCCCGCCACGAGGACGGCTCCCGGGTCGCCCTGAAGGTGCTGCGCCCCCACATCGTGGGCGACGACCAGGCCCGCGCCCGGCTGGCCCGCGAGGTCGGGTCCCTGGAGCGGATCCGCAGCCGCTGGGTCGCCGAGATCATCGACGCCGACCCGTGGGCCGAGGTGCCCTACGTCGCCACCCGGTACGTCCCCGGCCTCTCCCTGCACGACCACGTCGTGGAGGAGGGCCCGATCACGGGCCGCGACCTGCTCTGGTTCGCCGCCTGCCTGGCGGAGGGGCTGGCCTCGGTGCACGAGGTCGGCGTCCTGCACCGTGACGTGAAGCCCTCCAACGTGCTGATGGAGGGTCGGACCCCGATCCTCATCGACTTCGGGCTGGCCCGGGTCGCCGACGACCCCCGGCTCACCCACACCGGCTGGCTGCTCGGGACGCCGGGCTACCTCGCGCCGGAGATCCTGTACGGCGAGGACGCCACCGCCGCCTCCGACATCCACTCCTGGGCGGCCACGGTCGCCTATGCCGGCACCGGCGGCCCGCCCTTCGGTCGGGGTCCGGCGATGGCGATCATGGACCGGGTCCGGCGCGGCGAGCACGACCTCGAGGGCCTGCCCGGCCGGCTGCGCGAGGTCGTCGACCTCGCCCTCGACCCGGAGCCGGCGGAGCGCCCCACCCTCGCCGAGCTGCTGGGCTGGCTGCGCCCGCAGACCACCCGGGTCGACCGACCGGTCCCGCCGCCCCCGCAGGCCGAGGACGTGCACACCCAGCCGTTCGCCGCGGCCGCGCTGGCCGCCGCCGTGGAGCCGACCGACCACTGGACCGGCGCGCCCGTCGACGCCCGGGACGTGGTGGCGGACGAGACACCGACCCGCTACCAGCCCGAGTACGAGACCCAGTACGACCCCGAGCCCGCCACCAGCGCGCTGCCGTGGCAGCTCGCCCCCGAGCCGCTCCCGGCCGGGCCGGCCGCCCCGGGGATGGCCGAGCGTGCCGCCCGTGCGGTGCTCTGGGCCGGTGGTGCCCTCGCGGTCGGCGCCGGGCTCGCGGCGTACCCCTGGGTCGTGGCGGTGCTGGTGGTGCTGGCGGTCTGGCTGCTGCGCAGCGGCTCGCTGGCGGCCAGCGCCGCGGGCGACCGCCGGCTGCGCCGCGGCCGGCGCTGGTACGACGGCGCGCAGTTCCTGCTCGGCGCGCCCTGGCACCTGGTCCGCTCGGTGCCGACCACCGCGCTGCTGGTGCTGTGGAGCGCCGGCCTGGCCACGGCCGGGGCCCTGGTCTGCTACGCCGTGGCGACCACGCTGCCGGTGGCGCTCGGCTGCTGCGGCGTCGTGCTCGCGGTGGCGCTGTGGTGCGGCCCCGGCAGCAGCCGGGTCCGGTCCCCGCTGTCCCGCGTGGTGAACCCGCTGGCCCGGGACGGGCGGCGCTGGCTGGTCGCGCTGGTGGTCCTGGTGGCGCTGGTCGGTGCCCTGGGCTGGCAGGTCGACCAGCACGGCACTGACTGGCGTCCCGACGACGCCCGGCCCTTCCAGTCGGTCCGCTGATCCGCGCACCCGGATCGGGGGCTCAGTCGCCGCGCGCGGCGGGCCCGATCACGCGGTGCACGAGGTCCACCCACCCGACGTAGACCCGGTCCACGGGGAAGTGCTCGATGCGCACCTGCTGCTCGACGATCGCGAGCTCGAGCGGGGCCAGCAGGGCGGTGCTCAGCAGCGGCAGGTCGCCGATGACGCCGAGCTCGGAGAGCAGCAGGCGCACGTGCATGGCGGTGAAGGAGTACGCCGCGTAGGAGCGGGAGCCGGCCCGGCCGGCGGCCCGGATCAGGTCGGCGTGCAGCAGCGTGGACTCCAGCCGGGTGCGACCCAGGGCGAGCAGCCGCTCCAGGGCGGGGGCGCCGGGGCCCAGCGGCGGGGGGCCGGAGAGGACCGCTGCCTGCCACTCGGTCTCGGAGTGGTCCAGGACGGCGGCCATCAGGCCCTCGCGGGACTCGAAGCGGCGGAAGACAGTGCCCTTGCCGACGCCGGCCCGGGCGGCCACGGCCTCCATCGTGACCGCGTCGATGCCGTGCACGCCGATCAGGTCGCGGGCCGCGCGCAGCAGCCGCTCCCGGTTGCGCGCGGCATCGCTGCGCTCGGGCGGCTGGTCGCCCAGGAGCGGCAGCAGGAGGGGCTCGGACATCGTGGGCCCAGCGTAGGGGGAACGTCTGCGGGCGGCGCGGGAATAGAAGCGGACTATGGTCCGGTTCACCTCGCGAACCTGTTTCGTCCCGACCCCCAGGAGCACCCATGTCCCAGACCAGCGTCGCCGTGCTGCTCGGCAGCCTCCGCGCCGACTCCGTCAACCGCCGGATCGCCGAGCGGCTCGCAGCCGAGGCGCCCGAGGGAGTCTCGGTGGAGATTCTCGACGGCCTCGACCAGCTGCCGTTCTACAACGAGGAGCTCGACGCCGACGAGGTCCCCGCGGCCGCCGCGTCGCTGCGCGCGCGGGTCGCCGGCGCCGACCGGGTCCTGATCGTCACCCCCGAGTACAACGGCACGATGCCGGCCGTGCTCAACAACGCCATCGACTGGCTCTCCCGCCCGTACGGCGCCGGCGCCCTGACCGCCAAGCCGGTCGCGGTCATCGGCACCACCCCCACGCCGTACGGCGGCCGCTGGGCGCACGCGGACGCCGCCCGCTCGGCCAACATCGCCGGCGCGGTCGTGCTCGAGGACGTCACGGTCTCCCAGCCGGGCGTCGAGGTCGACGTCCTCGCCGACGCCGAGGTCCAGGAGAAGTTCCGCGGCGCGCTGCGCTCGCTGGTCGAGTACGACGCCACGCCCTCCACCGCGGCCTGATGCCCTAGCGTCGGTCCCATGACCGACCTGCACGACCTGACGGCCCTCGAGCAGGGCGAGCTGGTGCGGCGCCGCGAGGTCTCGCCGCTGGAGCTCACCGAGCACTACCTCGAACGCGCCGACCGACTCGACTCGGTCGGCGCGTTCGTCACGCTCACCCCCGAGCTGGCCCGCGAGCGCGCCGCCGCCCTCGGTCCCGCGCCGGGGGCGGGGGCGCTGCACGGGGTGCCCACGGCGATCAAGGACCTGAACCTGACCGCCGGGGTGCGGACCACCCTGGGGTCCGCGGCGTACGACGACTTCGTGCCGCGGGTCTCCGACGGGGTGGTGCTCTCGATGGAGGCGGCCGGGCTGGTCAGCCTCGGCAAGACCAACACGCCCGAGTTCGGCTCGCCCTGCTACACCGAGCCCGACATCGCGCCACCGGCGGTGACCCCGTGGGACCGCAGTCGCGGCGCGGGCGGCTCGTCGGGGGGCGCCGCGGCCGCGGTGGCGGCCGGCCTGGTCCCGCTCGCGCAGGGCTCCGACGGCGGCGGCTCGATCCGGATCCCGGCGTCGTGCTGCGGGCTCGTCGGGCTCAAGCCCAGCCGGGGCCGGGTCAGCGGGTTCCCGCTGTACGGCGACCCGATCGGCCTGGCGACCGCCGGGCCGATCGCCCGGACCGTCCGCGACACCGCCGCGCTGCTCGACGTCCTGGCCGGGCGCCGCGCGGAGGACCCCTCCTGGGCGCCGGCGCCGCCGGGCACCTTCCTGGAGGCCTGCGACCGGGAGCCCGGGCGGCTGCGGGTGGCCCGGTTCGTCACCCCGATCCTCGCCGACGTGGCGGTGGACCCCGCCTGCGTCGAGGCCTGGGAGGACGCCTCCAAGCTGCTGGAGTCGCTCGGCCACGACGTGGAGGACGTCGCCGTCCCGCTGCCGCCGGAGGCGGTGCCGGTCTTCGAGACCTGCTGGGCGGTGCTCACGGCGCTGTCCACCGCGCCGGAGGGCCGCGAGCACCAGCTGCGCCCGCTCACCCGGTGGCTGACCGAGCGGGGCCGGGCCGCGACCGGCCCCGAGTTCGGGCTGGCCATCGGGGCGATGCGGCGCTTCGCCGCCACCGCCCTGGCCGCGCTGGCGCCGTACGACGTGGTGCTGACGCCCACGCTCGCGGCCCCGCCCGTCCCGGTGGGGGCGCTGCGCGACGACGCCGACCCGGCCGCGGACTTCCGGGCGCAGATGGCGTTCACGCCGTGGACCTCGGCATGGAACGTGACCGGGATGCCGGCGATCTCGCTGCCGCTGCACTGGACCACGGACGGGCTGCCGGTCGGGGTGATGCTGGCCGCCCGGCCGGCCGAGGAGGAGCTGCTGCTCGCGCTCTCGGCGCAGATCGAGGCCGCGGCGCCGTGGGCCGGACGGACGGCGCCGGGATGGTGAGCCGGCTGGTGATGGCCCACTCCGGGGAGCTCGCGGGCGACGAGCTCGCCGCGGTCCGGGGCCTGCTCGGCCGCGCCTTCCCCGCCGCCGAGGGCGGCTTCGACGACACCGACTGGGACCACGCGCTCGGCGGGATGCACGCGCTCGTGGTCGACGGCGACGACGTCCTGGCACACGGGTCGCTGGTGCTGCGCCGGCTACTCCACGGCGGCCGCGCCCTGCGCTGCGGGTACGTCGAGGCGGTCGCCGTGCACCCCGAGCACCGGCGCCGTGGCCACGGCTCGACGGTGCTGACCGCGCTCGAGGGCCTGTCCTCGGCCTACGAGCTGCTCGCGCTCGGGTCCTCCGACGCCGGCCTGCCGCTGTACGCCGCCCGCGGCTGGCTGCCCTGGCGCGGGCCGACCTCGGTGCTGACCCCCGACGGCATCCGCCCCACCCCGGACGACGACGGGGCGGTCCTGGTGCGGCCCGGGACGGTGCCGCTCGACCTGGACGCCCCGCTCACCTGCGACTGGCGCGACGGCGATCCGTGGTGAGCCCCTCGTCGGGGTCCTCGTCGCCGAGGCCGCGGGCGTGCAGGGCGTCGCCGGTCTCGTGGGCCCGGGCCACCACCCGGATCACGAACGGGGTGAGGTAGGCCCGCGGGTGCCGGCCGAGGCCGCGGGCGCGGGCCGCGTCCCGGGTCTCCACGGCCAGCGCGACAGTGCCGGGGAGGGCCTGGATGGCCAGGGAGAACGTGAGCGCCACCCGGTCGGGGTCGACTCCCAGCCGCCGCGCGGGCCCCAGCCAGCGCACGATCGCGTCCAGCATCGCGTGCACCGGGGTGGTGGCGGAGACGACCAGGGCGGCCAGCACCAGCGCCAGCAGGTCGACCAGGGTCTCGACCGCCTTGCCCCGGCCCTCCAGCCACCACTGCAGGGCGGCGAGGACGACGGCGACCAGCAGGATCGCGCGCGCCGAGCGGACCAGCGCGGCCAGCGGCACCCGGGCCAGCGCGGCGCCGAGCGCGGCCAGCGCGAGCCAGCAGAACGACGCCGGCATGCTGCGCACCAGCACCACGGCCAGGCTGAACGCCGCGAGCCCGGCGACCTTGGGGCCGACCGGCAGCCGGTGCAGCACGGTGGCCCCCGGCTGGTAGACGCCGATCAGCAGGGGGCCGCTCACGCGCCCGCCGTCGCCAGGTAGTGGTCCACGGCCGCCGCGGCCGGGCCGTCGTAGGTCACCGCGCCGTCGGCGACCACGAGCACCCGGTCGCAGCGGCGGGCCAGGTCGAGGTCGTGGGTGACCAGCACCAGCTGCTGGGGGAGCCCGAGGAGCAGGTCGCCGACCCGCCGGGTGTTGGCGAGGTCGAGCAGCGTCGTCGGCTCGTCGGCGACCAGGAGCGCGGGCTCGGTGGCCAGCACGCCGGCCAGCGCGAGCAGCTGCTTCTGGCCGCCCGAGAGCGCGTGCACCGAGACGTCGGCGTGGGCGCCGAGGCCGTGCCGGTCGAGGAGCTCCAGTGCGCGCCGACGACGCTCGCGCGAATCGCGGACCTGGCGGCGCAGCGAGAGCTCGACGTCCTCCACGCAGGTCGGCATCACCAGCTGGGCAGCCGGGTCGGTGAAGGAGAACGCCACCCGGCGCCGGACCCGGGCGCCGGCGCGGGCCACGTCCAGCCCGTCGACGAGCACCCGGCCGCAGGACGGGGTCACCAGGCCGTTGAGCAGCCGGGCCAGGGTGGACTTGCCCGAACCGTTGCCGCCGATCAGGCCGACCCGGTGCTCGGTGAGGGTGAGGGTGGTCGGCGCGAGGATCGTGCGCTCGCCGTCCGGGGCGGCGACGGCGACGCCGGCGTCCTGGAGCTCGATGACGGGCACGCTCAGCGGCCGTGCAGCAGCTGCGGGAACGCGCGGTGCACCTCGGCGGCGACCAGTGCCACGAGCGCCATCTTCACCACGTCGCCGAGCCAGAACGGCATGTCGAAGCGCAGCGCGTCGCCCCAGGAGACATCGAGGTAGAGCTTCATGCCGGCGATGCCGAGGGTGTGGACGACCAGGACGCTCGCGGCGATCGCGCAGGCGAACACGAACAGGGCGCGGGTCTTGCGGGCCGGCCCCGCGACGTGCGTGACCAGGAAGCCGGCCAGGGCCGCGGCCAGCGGGAACGACCACAGGTAGCCGGCGCTGACGCCGGTGAACGGACCCAGCCCGGAGGCGTGGTCGGAGAAGACCGGCAGGCCGATCGCGCCGAGGCCGAGGTAGAGGGCCACGGCCAGGAACCCGCGCAGCGGGCCCAGCACGCAGCCGGCCAGCAGCACCCCGAAGCCCTGCAAGGTGATGTCGACGCCCGCGCCCCCGACCGGGATGCCGCCGACCACCGCACAGGCCGCGATCAGCGCGGCGAAGGCCGCCACCAGTGCCAGGTCGGTGGTGCTGAGGCGGCGCCGCGCTGGGGCGGTCACGGGCCGGGCGGTGGTCGTCATCGGGCGTCCTCGGGGTCGGACCTGAACGGTGGTCAGCTGAACGGCGTTCAGGTTAGGGTGGGCGTCGCCGCAGGTCAATGCCGCCCCGGCCGACCGTGGACCAGGAGGACCGGATGCGCAACCGCCGCGAGGACGTCGTCGAGCGGGCCCTCGACGTCTTGGACCGGCACGGTCTGGCCGACCTGTCCATGCGCCGGCTCGGCACCGAGCTCGGGGTCCAGCCCAGCGCGCTCTACCACCACTTCGCGAACAAGCAGACGCTGCTCGCCGCGGTCGCCGACGAGCTGCTGGCCCGGGGCGCCCGGCCGGTCCCGGCCGGGTCGTGGGACCAGCGGGTGAGTGCGGTGTGCACCGGACTTCGCGAGTCGATGCTGGCCTACCGCGACGGCGCCGAGCTGGTCGCCACCGTGCGCGCGTTCGGCCTGGGCGCCACCGCGCCGTACGACGCGCTGGTGCGGGAGCTGGCGGGCGCCGGCCTGCCCCCGGACCGGGCGGCGACCGCGGCGGGCACGCTGCTGCACTTCGTGCTCGGGCACGCGACCGACGAGCAGATCCACCTCCAGGCCGGCAGCGCCGGCGCGATCGCCGACGGGCCCCGGGAGGGCTCGGACTTCGAGCTGGGGCTCGCGATCGTCGTCGACGGCATCCGGGCCCTGCTCGGCGCCCCGGCGCGCTAGTCCGGCGCGGGCCCGATCCGCCCGCGGGCCGGCGGGGAGTCAGCCGCCCAGCGGCCAGGAGGCGAGCACCCGGCAGCGGTGCGGCTCGTACCACGCGAGGTCCAGCCGCTCGGCCCGGCACCGGGCCGGCACCAGGTCGCCGAGCAGCCGCCGGGTGGAGGCCTGGGTGACCGCCGCCCCCGGGGCGTTCGAGGCTGCGTCCACTGTCAGGTGCGGCACCACGTCCTCGACCCGGCCGAACGCCCCGCCGTACGGCGGGCACTGCGGGAAGGCCTCGACCAGGCGCCGGGTCAGCTCCCGGAACGACGCGTCCGGCTCCGGCGCCAGGTGGATGATCCCGTCGGGGAAGGTCGCGAGCCGGTCCAGCACGAAGTCGAAGGGCTCGACCGAGGCCGCGACCTTCGCGACCAGCGCCAGGTCCTCCTCGTCGGGGTCGGGGAGGAACGGGCCGAGCGCGGTGACGTGGGCGTGCACGTGGCAGGGCGCCGCGGACAGGTACGCCGCGTCGTAGTGGGCGGTGCGGGCCCGGACGAACGGCTCCAGCGGCGGCACGGGCACCTGGAGCACGGGATGTCCGGGCCAGCTCATGGGCCCAGGGTCTCAGGCGTCCGCCACCGGGTTGACCAGGGTCCCGGCGTACATCAGCGAGGACGCCTGGTCGGTGATGTCGACCAAGGGGCGCCTGTCGGGCCCCGCGCCTGCCTGCTGATCGTTATCCACAGATTCAAGAAAAAGGCTCTGACTGCTTTTTGTGCAATTCGAACAGGTGTACGATTAGGGTTTCGCGGCAATGGTTGTCACGCCTGGTGACCTTCGGGGGCCGCAGTGACGGAGCTGGCTCATCACCCTTATCTGGCGGGCGCCGAGTCGCTGGTGGCGGTCCTGGACTCGATGGTCGATCTGCAGCCGGCGTTCCTGCCGGAGGCCGACCAGCGTCGCGCCCTGCAGGTGATGCGGGCGGTCGCGTCGCGGGCGCTGGCGATGGAGGCGATGCTGATGGCGGCCGCGGGTGGGGTCGCGGAGGCGGACGGGCACCGTGACGTGGCCGCGTGGCTGGCGCACCGCTCCCATGCCTCGTTGGCGGCCGGTCGTCGGGCGCAGCGGCTCGGTGATGCGTGTGACCGGCGTTGGCAGCACCTGGGCCGCGTCCTGGTGACCGGTTGTGTGGACGTGGACCAGGGGCACGTGATCGTGGCCGCCTTGGACGACCTGGCGGCGGCCGCCACTCTGGTCGACGTCGGGGCCGAGGAGTGGGGCCGGGTCCTGGCGCTCGCCGAGGCGCACCTGGTGGAGCAGGCCGCGGAATTCGGGCCTCGTGAGCTGCGGCGCCTGGGGGAGCGGATCCTCGCGGTCGTGGCCCCTGAGCTGGCCGAGCAGCTGGAGGAGAAGGAGCTGGAGGCCGCCGAGCGGCGCGCCCGGCGGCGTACCTCGCTGCGGATCCAGCACCTCGGCGACGGGACCGCGCTGATCAGGGCCCGGGTTCCGGAGTCGGTGGCGCTGCGGCTCACGACCTCGCTGGAGGCGTTCACGAATCCACGCCGCGCGGAGGGTCGCTGCGGTTCCGACGGGGAGACGGTGCCCTACGACCGGCGGCTGGGTGAGGCCTTCTGCTCGCTGCTGGAGTGCCTGGATCCGGCCCGGTTGCCGCTGCACGGGGGTGACGCGACCACGCTGGTGATCACCATGGATCTCGCGGCCCTGGTCGAGGGGCTCGGGGCCGCGACGTTGGCCGACGGGTCGAGGATCACCGCCAGAGAGGCCCGGAGGATGGCCTGCACCGCGGACCTCGTCCCGGCCGTGCTCGGCACCCGGTCGGTGCCGCTCGACCTGGGCCGCACCGCCCGGCTGTTCAGTCCCGGGCAGCGCAAGGCCCTCGCCCTCCGGGATCGGGAGTGCCGCGCCCAGGGCTGTTCAATCCCCTCGACCTGGACCGAGGCGCACCACCTCGAGCCCTGGTCCCGTGGCGGCAGGACCGACCTGGCGAACGCGGTCCTGCTCTGCTCTCGTCACCATCATCTGATCCACGACGACCGATATCTCCACGACCGTCTGCCGAATGGCGATATTCGATTCGCGCGGCGGCGGTGACCCGGGGGCTGTTTAGTTTCCGTGCGTGCGAGACGGTGGGCCACGAGGTCGGAGCGTTCAATTGCACGGCGCCGTCGTCGCGGCCTCTCCTTGCATCCCGGGTGGTCGCTCGGATTCGGTGGCCGAGCGTGCCCGAATAGGCGCGGGCGGATCAGTTTCCTGAGCGTGTCACGTCCCTTGGTCGGCCGTTCTTGCGCTGCGACCGATCCTCGCCGGGAGACTCGCGCCATCGAGGCCGAGGAACATCGGTCGGGACGAATGAAGGTGCATCGGGTGATGGATTCACATGCGGCTGTTGAGCGTCTGGGTGAGATCGCCTGGATGGCCCGGAGTGACGGTGGCATCTCCTTGATGAGTGGCTCGCACTCGGAGGGCCTCCGGGTCGAGGCCGCGGCCTTGGTCGCGTCATGTCTTGGGCGCGAGCACTACCTGGTCGCCAAGTTGGATGAATGGACGCCGTTCGCCGCCACGGGGAGATATCGACAAGGCAGTCCAGTCGATCAGTTCTGCGGGTACCTGAATGCCGCAGTGGCGCTAATCGGGTCTGGGGAGGCCCAGGCGAGTATGTCGCCTCCTTGCGACCCTGAACTCTGGGCGCATATCGAGGGCCTGGTTGAAGGTCGGATGTGGGACAAGGTTCCGGCCGTCGTCGTCACCTTCGTCGAGCACTGGTTCCGGAGTCGAGGAGGCAACCCGTCCAACAAGAGTGGCGGCAAGTTGTATGGCCGCGGCCTGTTCTCCGAGCTCCTGCGTCCCGGCGGTGCGTTGACGCTTGGGTCGGATCTGAGCGAGCAGGAGGGCTGGCACGATCTCGGGCAGGGGCTCGTCAAGGCGATTGGGAACGGACATCGCCACGGAGTGCAGGATCGGGCGGACGCTGAGCGACTCGCCTGGAGTGTCATCGGTCTTGGAAGTCTGCTGATGGGTGAGGTCAGGCGCACCTATGGGGATCGTGCGCCCGCAGAGGAGTGACCTGCTCGTCGCGCGCGAGCGACAGCAGTCGCTCGCACTCGCCGACCAGCCGGGCCCGCAGCGGGGCGCCGCGCTCGGCGAAGCCGCGCTGCGCGGCGGCGTACTCCGCCTTGCCTGCGGCGGTCTCGATCCGCACCGGGGTGAACGGCGAGCCGTCGTGGTCGGTGAGGCCGGTGAGGTCATACGGCGCGGCGCGCATGTCGAGCACCCGGATGTCGCGGGCCAGCTCGAAGCAGTCGGCGACCAGGTCGGAGTCGATCATCGGGGTGAGCCGGAAGGCGTGCTTGTAGAGGTCCATGCCCGCGTGCAGGCAGGCCGGCTGCTCGAAGGCCGGCCGGTCGGACGCCGTGGGGGAGAGCTGGTTGAGCGGGCGCGCCGGGCCGGTGAAGAACCGGTAGGCGTCGAAGTGGGAGCAGGCCACCCGGTGCGACTCCACGACCGCGTCGGTGCCCTCGGGGCCCAGGCGCAGCGGCCAGTCCGCGTGCCGGGTCTCGTCCTCGTCGAGCCGGTAGACCATCGCCCACTCGTGCAGGCCGAAGCAGCCGAAGTTGGGCGCCCGGCCGGCGGTCGCCGCGAGCAGCCGCCGGGTCGCCTCGAGCAGCGGTCGCTGGGCGTCCACGAAGTCCCGGGTGACGGCGACGGTGTCGCCGTCGCCTGCGTAGCCCTTGAGGCCGGCGTAGGCCGCCTGCGCCTCCGCCCCGGCCAGCCCCACGCCGTACCCGGGGTGCCAGCGGCGCAGCTGGGCCGGGCGCTGGGAGTAGTAGGTGAACAGGAAGTCGTGGACCGGGTGCTTGACCCGCGCCTCCCGGCGGGCGAGGTGCGGGGCCACGAACGCGTCCACGCGCTCGGCGTGCGCCGCCGCGCGCGCCTGCCAGTCCGCCGCCGCCAGCACCTCCACACCGGAGATCGTAGGTCTCCCGGTCGGGCGGCGCCGAACGGGCCGATAGGCTCGTGAGGTGCGCATCGCAAGGTTCACCACAGGCGAGGACCCCCTCTATGGCGTCGTGACGGGCGAGCTCGACGAGTTCGGCCAGCCCGACGAGGACAGTGTGGTGGTCGCCCTCGCGGGCGACCCCCTCTACGTCGGCGTCAAGCCGCTGGAGCAGGAGTACCGGCTCGCCGACGTCCGGCTGCTCGCGCCGGTCCTGCCCCGCAGCAAGGTCGTCGGCATCGGGCGCAACTACGCGGCGCACGCCGCGGAGCTCGGCAACGAGCTGCCGACCGAGCCGCTGATGTTCCTCAAGCCCAACACCAGCGTGATCGGTCCGAACGACTCGATCTTCCTGCCCCCGCAGAGCGCGGAGGTGCACTACGAGGGCGAGCTTGCGCTGGTCATCGGCCGGATCTGCCGCGACGTCCCGGCCGAGAAAGCCACCGACGTGATCCACGGCTACACGATCGCCAACGACGTCACGGCCCGCGACCTCCAGCGCCGCGACGGGCACTTCACCCGCGCGAAGGGGTTCGACTCCTTCTGCCCACTGGGTCCCTGGATCGAGACCGATCTGGACCCGCAGGACTTCGCCGACGGTCGGCAGCTGCAGACCTTCCTCAACGGCGATGTGGTCCAGGACGGCACGACCGCCGACCTGGTCTTCGACATCCCCAGCCTGATCGCGCACGTGTCCAGCAGCATGACGCTGCTGCCCGGCGACGTGATCCTCACCGGCACCCCTGCAGGGGTCGGTCCCATGAAGGACGGTGACGAGGTCGAGATCTCGATCGCCGGCCTCGGCACTCTGACGAACAAGGTGGCAACCCGTTGACCGACGTACGCGTCCGCTTCTGTCCCTCGCCCACGGGCTCCCCGCACGTCGGCTTCGCCCGTGCGGCGCTCTACAACTGGGTCTTCGCCCGCCACGCCAGGCTCAACGGCGGCCAGGGCACCCTGGTGTTCCGCATCGAGGACACCGACAAGGAGCGCAGCACCCAGGAGTCCTACGACGCCATGGTCGAGTCGATGCGGTGGCTCGGCCTCGACTGGGACGAGGGCCCGGGCAAGGGCGGGCCCTACGGCCCCTACCTGCAGTCCGAGCGCACCGAGATCTACGTCGACGTGCTGGCCAAGCTGCGCGACTCCAAGTTCACCTACGACTGCTTCTGCACCACCGAGGAGGTCGACGCCCGGCGCAAGGCGAGCGGCTCCAAGGTGCAGGGGTACGACGGATTCTGCCGCGACCTCTCCGCCGAGCAGCGGGCCGCCTTCGAGGCCGACGGCCGCAAGCCGGTCGTCCGGTTCCGGATGCCCGACGGCTCGATCACCTGGACCGACCTGGTCCGCGGCGAGGTGACCTTCGAGACCGAGTTCGTCCCGGACTTCGCCCTCTGTCGCGCCAACGGCGACCCGCTCTACACGCTGGTCAACCCGGTCGACGACGCGCTGATGCGGATCACCCACGTGCTCCGCGGCGAGGACCTGCTCTCCAGCACGCCCCGCCAGATCCCGCTGCACCAGGCGCTGGTCGAGCTCGGCATCTCCGAGGGGGTGCCGCAGTTCGGGCACCTGCCGCTGATCATGGGCGAGGGCAACAAGAAGCTCTCCAAGCGCGACCCCCAGGCCCACCTGTTCATGTACCGCGACCAGGGCTTCCTGCCCGAGGGCCTGCTGAACTACCTGGCCCTGCTGGGCTGGGCGATCGCCGCCGACCGCGACGTCTTCACGCTCGAGGAGATGGTCGAGGCCTTCGACATCAAGGACGTGAACCCGAACCCGGCCCGCTTCGACCTGAAGAAGGCCGACGCGATCAACGGCGCGCACATGCGGATGCTGCCGGTCGACGAGATCACCCACCGGGTGCTGCCGTTCCTCAAGGCCGCCGGCGTCGTCTCCGACCCGGTCAGCGACGCCGACGCCCAGCTGCTCGAGCTGGCGATGCCCCTGGTCGGCGAGCGGATCAACAAGCTCACCGAGGCCGTCGACATGCTCGGCTTCCTCTTCGTCGACGAGGCCGACTTCACCCGCGACGAGGCCGACGCGGCCAAGCTCCTCGACGAGCAGGGCCGCGCGGTCGTGCAGGCCTCGCACGACGCGCTGGCCGCCCTGCCGGACTGGTCGACGGCGTCGATCCAGGAGGCCCTCCAGGCGACGCTCGTCGACGGGATGGGCCTCAAGCCGCGGGTCGCGTTCGGCCCGGTGCGGGTGGCCGTGACCGGGCGGCGGGTCTCGCCGCCGCTCTTCGAGTCCCTCGAGCTCCTCGGTCGGGAGCGCAGCCTGGCGCGCCTGCTCGGCGCGGTCGGCTGACGGGCGCTCGGTGAGCGGGCCCGGCCCAGGGCTGCCGTACCACCGGATCCAGCGCGGGGGCGACTGGTCCTGGTGGCGTCCGGTCGTGGGCGTGCTGGTGCTGTTCGTCGCGTTCCTGCTCGTGGTGCCGCTGGGGGTGCTGGTCCTCTTCACGGTCGGCCTCGCCGTCAGCGGCGCCGACGTGCCGAGCGCCATGGAGCGGATGGTCGACACCGACGAGGTGACCCCGCTGGCGCTGGCGTACCTCAACGTCTCGATCGCGGCGCTGATCCCGGTCACCTGGCTGCTGGCGCGGGTCCTGCACGGGCTGCGCCCCGGCTGGCTCGCCTCGGTGCGCCCCCGGATCCGGTGGCGGTGGCTGCTGGTCTGCTTCGGGATCGCCTTCCTGGCGCTGGTCCTGACCCTGGTGGTGGCCGTCTTCCTGCCCCAGCAGGGGGAGTCGACCGACATGGACGCCGGGCTCAACCCGTGGACGACCACCGTGCGCGACTTCGTGCTGATCGTCGTGCTACTCACCCCGCTCCAGGCGGCGGGGGAGGAGTACGTCTTCCGCGGCTACCTGACCCAGGCCTTCGGCGGCCTGGTCTCCTCGCCCTGGCTGGCCGTGCTCGGCCCGGCGCTGCTCTTCGCGCTCGCGCACGGCGCGCAGGACCCGCCGGTCTTCGTCGACCGGTTCGCGTTCGGCGTCGTCTCGGGGCTGCTGGTGGTGCTCACCGGCGGCCTGGAGGCCGGCATCGCGATGCACGTGCTCAACAACTGGCTGGCCTTCGGCATCGCCCTGGCCTTCGGGGACATGTCCTCGGTCCTGAACCCGGTCGGCGGCAGCTGGTGGAGCCTGCCGACCACGCTCACCCAGTCGCTCTCGTTCCTGCTCCTGGTCCTCGGCGCGGCCCGGCTGCTGGGGCTGCGGACCACGACGAACGGGGCCGTTTTGGCGGCCCGCAAAGTGCGCGTGTAAGGTTCTCGATCGTGCCCCCGGCCAGCACGGCGGTGGGCTCGAACACTGTTAAGTCAGTGGGATTAATTGGGATATGGTGTAATTGGCAGCACGACTGGTTCTGGTCCAGTTAGTCTAGGTTCGAGTCCTAGTATCCCAGCGAGATCGAGGCCGGCAGGCCCCGATTTTGTGCGAAGCCAGGCAAAAGATATGGTTTCGCAGGTCGTTCGGAGCGGATCCGCGAGGGTCTGGGACGAACGGTCATGAGCACGCCCCCGTTGTGTAGCGGCCTAGCACGCCGCCCTCTCAAGGCGGTAGCGCCGGTTCGAATCCGGTCGGGGGTACGTCTCGGCAGGGCCCGGATCCGCACGGATCCGGGCCCTGCTGCATTTCTCGCCACCGCGCCCCCGGCCGTTACCGTGGACGGGGTCCTTCGTGCGTGACCATGGCCGAGCTCGGTCCGGTGTCCCCCCTTCGGAACCTCCAGTGACTGGAGCCAGCCGTGGCAACCACCCCGAACGCGAAGCCGGATCCCGTCGCCGGCGCCGATCCGGACGTCGACCCGGACGTCGACCCGCAGGGCTCCGGCAAGCTCGACCGCACGGTGATCGTGACCGGCCTGGTGATCGTGTCCGGCATGCTCATGTCGGTCCTGGACACCACGATCGTGAACGTCGCGCTCGACACGTTGAGCTCGGACCTCGACTCGTCGCTGAACAAGACGCAGTGGGTCGTCACGGGCTACCTGCTCTCGGTCGCCATGGTCATCCCGATCACGGGGTGGGCCATGGACCGCTTCGGGTCTAAGCGGATCTGGATCCTGGCGGTGGCCCTGTTCATGCTCGGCTCCGCCCTGTGCGCGACCGCTTGGAACATGGAGAGCCTGATCGGGTTCCGCATCGTCCAGGGCCTCGGCGGCGGCATGCTGCTGCCCGCGGGGCAGACCATGATCGCCCGCGCAGCGGGGTCGGACCGGATGGGCAGCGCCATGTCCATCCTCGGCGTGCCGATGCTGCTCGGCCCGGTCTTCGGCCCCGTGCTCGGCGGCCTGCTCGTGGAGTACGCCAGCTGGCACTGGATCTTCGTGGTCAACGTCCCTGTCGGCATCGTCGCGATCGCGCTGGCGGTCTGGAAGCTGCCGGCCGGCGCGCCTGCCGACGACCCCGGGCGGCTCGACGTCGTCGGGCTCGTCCTGCTCTCGGGCAGCCTCGCGAGCCTCCTCTACGGCCTCTCCGAGGCGAGCTCCCGGGGCGGGTTCGACGAGCGGGGCGTGCTGGGCTGGCTGATCGGCGGCGGCGTCGGGCTGGCGCTGTACGCCGGGTACAGCCTGGCCCGCGGGCCGGCGTCGATCATCGACGTCCGGCTGCTCGCCAACCGGGTCTTCGCCAGCAGCACGGTGGCGGTGTTCCTCGTCGCGATCGGCATGTTCGGCGGGATGCTGCTGCTGCCGCTGTACTACCAGACCGTCCGCGGTCAGGGCGCCCTGGACGCCGGCCTGCTGCTCGCGCCCCAGGGCCTCGGCGCGATCGTGGCCGTGCTCCTCACCGGCCGGCTCACCGACCGCATCGGCGCCGGGTACGTCGTACCGGTCGGCGTCGTGCTCGCGCTCGCCGGCACGTTCCCGTTCACCCAGGTCGGCGTCGACACGTCCTACGTGTGGCTCTGCCTGGCGCTGTTCGTGCGCGGCATCGGGATCGGGTCGGTGATGATGCCGACCATCTCGGCGGCGTACACCACGCTCAGCAAGGACCAGGCGTCCCGGGCCGCCCCCACCCTGTCGGCCATCCAGCAGGTCGGTGCCTCCCTCGGCAGCGCCGTCCTGGTCACCGTGCTGACCCACCAGCTCACCGCCAAGCTCCTCTCGCGCGGCCTGGACACCGGGGGAGGTGGCGGTGGTGCCACCGAGCTGCACTCGATCCCCGCCAGCGAGATGCCGGTCGTCGGGCCGCTCCTGGCCGACTCCTACGGGTACGCGTTCTGGTTCGCGTTCGGTCTCACCGCACTCATCATCCTGCCCGCGCTGGCGCTACCCCGGCACCGGCACGGCAAGCCCGCCGGCGCCGGTTCGCCCCGGGGTCAGCAGCCCCGGGGTCAGCGGTGAGCTGGCCACCGAACTGACGTCGAAAACGGCGGCAGGCTCACCGCCGGGGCGCGCCGCTCAGGCGCACAGCCCGTTGGCCAGGGCCTCGGCGCGCTCGTCCTCGGTCGGCCCGGGAGACCCGGGAGACCTGGGAGACCTGGGAGACCCAGATGTCGCAGATCCGGCACCCCGCCCGGTGGGAGGCCCCGTGTTGGGCGGCTGGCCGGCGTTGATGCTGTCCTCGCCGAGCTCCCGGCCCAGGGGCCGGTCCGCGATGATCCGCCGCCACAGGGCGTCGGCGGCCGGGCTCCACTGCAGCCGGTTCGGGTCGGACGGGTACTCCTCGAACGGCACCGTGACGAACCGGATCCGCGACATCCCGGTGTCGCGGAACTGCATCGCGAGGTCGGCCAGCGCCTTGACCGAGTCGAGGTCCTCGTCGACGGTGATCGACTCGGTGACCGCGGCGAGGAAGTCGTAGACCCGGGTCGGCCGGGTCAGCGTGCCGGCCGACATCACCTTGTTGACCAGCGAGGCGAGGAACGCCTGCTGCCGCTTCATCCGGCCGATGTCGCCGGTCGCCGAGAGCACTGTGCGCTCGCGCACGTAGCTCAGCGAGTCCTGCCCGTCCAGCTCCTGGGTGCCGGCGTCGAGGAAGATGCCGTGCTCGGGGTCGTCGACCTCCTGGGGCAGGCACACGGTGACCCCCTTGACCGCGTCCACCATGTCCACGAAGCCGCCGAACTCCAGGGCGAGGAAGTGATCGATGTAGATCCCGGTCAGGCTCTCCACGGTCCGCACGCTGCACAGCGGGCCGCCGACGGCGTACGCCGTGTTGAACATGACCGGGTCCTCGCCCGGGACGGTCCGGCCGTCGACCTCGCAGTCGGGCCGGGCCACCATCGCGTCCCGCGGCAGGCTCACGCCGTACGCCGAGGAGCGGTCCGCCGAGACGTGCAGCAGGATCGTGAGGTCCGAGCCGCCGCCGCCCTCGTCGTCGATGGCGTTGCCGTTCTCGCGGGTGTCGGAGCCCAGGAGCAGGATGTTCAGCGGCTCCCGCTTCCCCTCGGCGCCGGCGCTCTTGTGCACCTCGTGCTCGATCTGCGCGCCCGGACCGATCTTGCCGTTCAGCCGGTGGTAGGCCACCGCGACCAGGGTGCCGGTGAGCAGCGCGAGGACCAGCTGGGTCGCGATCACGACCTTCAGCACGGTACGGCGGGGGCGGGTCCCCGGCGGCTGCTCTGCGGGCACGCCTCATCGTCGCAGGGCCTCGGCGCGATTTCGGGAGGTTGCGTCACCGGTGCTCGGGCGTTCCGCCGGCGCCGTCCTCCGCCGTGTCCGATACCCGCGAGCCGGGCGCCCGCGGATGGGTCAGGATGGACGCATGACGACGCCGCTGCTCGATCCCGAGGCGTGCTACCGCGCGGTGAAGTCGCGCGATCGCCGCTTCGACGGTGTCTTCTACACGGCGGTGCGCACCACCGGGATCTACTGCCGGCCGAGCTGCCCGGCGCGCACCCCGGCGTACGCGAATGTGTCCTTCCACCCGACCGCGGCCGCCGCCCAGGCCGCCGGGTACCGCGCCTGCAAGCGCTGCCTGCCCGACGCGACGCCCGGCAGCCCCGACTGGGACGTCGCCGCGACCGCGGCGGGCCGGGCGATGCGGCTGATCGCCGACGGCGTCGTGGACCGCGAGGGCGTCGACGGGCTGGCCCGGCGGGTCGGCTACACCCCCCGCCACCTCGGCCGGATCCTCACCGCCGAGCTCGGCGCCGGTCCGCTCGCCCTCGCCCGGGCCCGCCGGGCGCAGACCGCCCGGGTGCTCATCGAGACCACCGACCTCGGCTTCGCCGACCTCGCGTTCGCCGCCGGGTTCGCCAGCGTCCGGCAGTTCAACGACACGGTCCGCGAGGTGTACGCCGCGAGCCCGACCCAGCTGCGGGGGACCCGGGCGGCTCGGTCCGCCGCCGGGTCGGTGACCATGCGCCTGGCGGTGCGCACGCCGTTCGCCGGCCGGGCGCTGCTGGCGTTCCTCGCCCACCACCTGATCCCCGGGGTCGAGGTGGCCGGCGTCGACGCGACCGGGGCGGGCTGGTACGCCCGCACGCTCGACCTGCCGCACGGCCCCGGGACCGTGCGCATGGACCTCGCCGACGACCTGCGCGCGGGCCAGACCGCACGCGTGGAGGCGCGCTTCGTGCTGCACGACCTGCGCGACGTCGGCGCGGCCGTCGAGCGCACCCGGCGCCTCCTCGACGCCGACTGCGACCCGCTCGCGGTCGGGGAGCACTTCGCCGGGGACGCGGTGATCGGACCCCTCGCCCGGAGCGCCCCCGGCCTGCGGGTGCCGGGGCAGGTCGACGGCGCGGAGGTCGCGGTCCGGACCGTGGTGGGGCAGCAGGTCAGCGTGGCCGGCGCCTGCACCGTGACCGGACGGCTGGTCGCCGCGCACGGCCGGCGGGTCCCGACCGACATCCCCGGCCTGACCCATCTCTTCCCCGACGCCGTCACGCTCGCGGCCCTCGACCCGGCCGCGCTGCCGATGCCGCGCAGCCGGGGGCGGGCCCTGGTCGGCCTGGCCGTGGCGCTCGCCGCGGGGGACCTGGCCCTGGACCGGGGGCCCGAGCGGGACGGCGTACGCCGTGCGCTGCTGGCGCTGCCCGGGATCGGCCCGTGGACGGCCGACTACGTCGCGATGCGCGCGCTCGCCGACCCCGACGTCTTCCTGCCGACCGACGTGGGGGTGCGCAACGCGCTCACCCGGCTCGGCCACGACCCGGCGACGACCATCCCTCGGGCCGAGGACTGGCGCCCGTGGCGCTCCTACGCCCTGATGCACCTGTGGAACACCCTGATGCCCCACCCGGCCCCGCGTGGACCCTCAGCGGGACCCGAGAAGGAGACCTGACATGTGGACAGTCATCGACAGTCCCGTCGGCGAGCTGCGGCTCGTCGCCCAGCACGACGCGATCACCGTCATCGAGTTCGCCCCCTTCCGCGACGGCCGGGTCGTCGGCGACCGCGACGACGCGGACCCGGTGCTCGTGGAGGCGGTGCGTCAGCTGCGCGCCTACTTCGCCCGGGAGCTCACCGACTTCGACCTGCCGCTGGCCCCGGTCGGCAGCGACTTCCAGCGGCGGGTGTGGGCCGAGCTGACCGGCATCGGGTTCGGGCGCACCGCGTCGTACGGCGAGATCGCGCGGCGGCTGGGCATGACCAACGCGGCCTCCCGCGCCGTCGGCCTCGCCAACGGCCGCAACCCGATCCCGATCGTGATCCCGTGCCACCGGGTGATCGGCGCCAACGGCACCCTCACCGGGTACGCCGGAGGCCTGGAGCGCAAGCAGACCCTGCTGTCCCTGGAGCAGCCGGCGCTGTTCTGAGGCCGGGACTCAGGCCGAGTCGGCGGCCGCCCGCCGCAGCGACTCCGAGAGCCGCTCGGCGGCGGCGAGCACGGCGGGCGCGTGCATCCGGCCGGGCTGGCGCGAGAGCCGCTCGAGCGGGCCGGAGACCGAGACCGCGGCGATGATCTTGCCGCTGGGGGAGCGCACCGGCGCGGAGACCGAGGCGACGCCCTGCTCGCGCTCGCCCACGGACTGGGCCCAGCCGCGGCGGCGGATGCCGGAGAGTGCGGCGGCGGAGAAGGCGGCGTTCTGCAGCCCGCGGTGCATCCGCTCCGGGTCCTCCCAGGCGAGCAGCACCTGGGCGGCGGAGCCGGCGCGCATCGTCAGCTGCGAGCCGACGGGGATGGTGTCGCGCAGCCCGCTGGGGCGCTCCGCGGCGGCGACGCAGACGCGGTGCTCGCCCTGGCGACGCCACAGCTGCGCGGACTCGCCGGTGATGTCGCGCAGCCGGGCGAGGACCGGACCGGCCGTGGCGAGCAGTCGGTCCTCGCCCGCGGCGGCGGAGAGCTCGGCGAGCCGGGGCCCGAGGACGAACCTGCCCTGCATGTCGCGGGCGACCAGCCGGTGGTGCTCCAGGGCGACCGCGAGGCGGTGCGCGGTGGGTCGGGCCAGTCCGGTGGCGGCGACCAGGCCGGCCAGCGTCGCGGGTCCGGACTCGAGGGCGGTGAGCACGAGGGCGGCCTTGTCGAGAACGCCCACGCCGCTGGAGTTGTCCATATGGCAATACTTGCGTCTCAGATCATGGGATGCAAGTCCCTAGCCGTGTGGCGCATCTGACATCGGGCCGACGTTTGTCTCGCGATGCAGGACGCGAGTCTCAGATGATGGGATTGTCCGGTTAGTGTGGGGCCTCGCGCACGAGCGCGACACGTCACAAGGGAGTGATCATGGGCAGGACACTGTCGGAGAAGGTGTGGGACGAGCACGTCGTCCGGTCGACCCCGGGGGAGCCGGACCTGCTCTTCATCGACCTCCACCTCATCCACGAGGTGACCTCGCCGCAGGCCTTCGACGGCCTGCGCCTCGCCGGCCGGGGAGTCCGCCGTCCCGACCTCACTCTGGCCACCGAGGACCACAACGTCCCGACCCTGGACTGGGACAAGCCGATCGTCGATCCGATCTCGCGCACCCAGGTGGAGACCCTGCGGCGCAACTGCGAGGAGTTCGGGGTCCGGCTGCACTCGCTCGGCGACATCGAGCAGGGCATCGTGCACGTCGTCGGCCCGCAGCTGGGTCTGACCCAGCCCGGCATGACGATCGTCTGCGGCGACAGCCACACCAGCACCCACGGTGCCTTCGGCGCGATCGCCCACGGCATCGGCACCTCGGAGGTCGAGCACGTCCTGGCGACCCAGACCCTGCCGCAGGCCAAGCCGAAGACGATGGCGGTCACGGTCAACGGGACCCTGTCCGAGGGCGTCACCGCCAAGGACCTGATCCTGCACCTGATCACCCGCACCGGCACCGGGGCGGGCATGGGCTACATCGTGGAGTACCGCGGCCAGGCGATCCGCGAGCTCTCCATGGAGGCCCGGATGACCGTGTGCAACATGAGCATCGAGTGGGGCGCCAAGGCCGGCATGATCGCGCCGGACGAGACGACCTTCGCCTACCTCAAGGACCGCCCGGAGTCGCCGAAGGGCGCCGAGTGGGACGCCGCCGTCGCGCACTGGCGCACGCTGGTCACCGACGACGACGCGGTCTTCGACGCCGAGATCGTCGTCGACGCCGCCGACGTCACCCCGTTCGTCACCTGGGGCACCAACCCCGGCCAGGGCGCCCCGCTGGGGGCGGCCGTCCCGTCGCCGGCCGACTTCGAGGACGCCACCGAGCGGACCGCGGCCGAGAACGCGCTGCGCTACATGGGTCTCGAGCCCGGCACCCCGCTGCGCGAGGTCGCGATCGACACCGTCTTCGTCGGCTCGTGCACCAACGGCCGCCTCGAGGACCTGCGCGCGGCCGCCGAGGTCATCAAGGGACGCAAGGTCGCCGACGGGACCCGGATGCTCGTCGTCCCGGGCTCGGCCCGGGTCCGGCTCGAGGCCGAGCAGGAGGGCCTCGACGTGATCTTCAAGGACGCCGGCGCCGAGTGGCGCGGCGCGGGCTGCTCGATGTGCCTGGGCATGAACCCCGACACCATCGCGGCCGGCGAGCGGAGCGCGTCGACGTCCAACCGCAACTTCGAGGGACGCCAGGGCAAGGGCGGCCGCACCCACCTGGTCTCGGTCCCCGTCGCCGCGGCCACCGCCGTGCGCGGCACCCTCTCGTCCCCGGCCGACCTCGCGCCGGCCACGGTCTGATCGGAGCACCTGATGGAGAAGTTCACCACCCACACCGGCGTCGGCGTCCCGCTGCGGCGCAGCGACGTCGACACCGACCAGATCATCCCCGCCGAGTACCTCAAGCGGGTCAGCCGCACCGGCTTCGAGGACGGGCTGTTCTCGAGCTGGCGCAACGACCCGACGTTCGTGCTCAACCAGCCGCCGTACGCCGCGGGCACCGTCCTGGTCGCCGGCCCCAACTTCGGCACCGGCTCCTCGCGCGAGCACGCCGTCTGGGCGCTGCAGAACTACGGCTTCAAGGCGGTGATCTCCCCGCGGTTCGGTGACATCTTCCGCGGCAACTCCGGCAAGGCCGGCCTGCTCACGGCCCGCGTGGACGAGAAGGTCGTGCAGCGCCTGTGGGACTACCTCGACGCGAACCCGGGGGCGAGCGTCACGGTCGACCTCGAGGCGCGCACGGTCAGCGCCGGGGTAGGGGAGGACCGCATCGAGGACTCCTTCGACATCGACGACTACACCCGCTGGCGGCTGATGGAGGGGCTCGACGACATCGGGATCACCCTGAGCCACGAGGCCGACATCACGGCGTACGAGGCCGGCCGGCCGAGCTGGAAGGCCACGACCCAACCTGCCTGAGCCGACTGCTCGAGCCCGACTGCCTGAGCCGACTGCCCGGTCCCGCGGACGACAAATCCGTGGGATCGGGCCGTCGCGCCGTTGTGGCGCGCGCCACAAGTGCCTAGCGTGCCTCGCAGGGGCCCGGGGGTTCCCGGGTGTCTCGGTCCGTCGGAAAGGTAAGCACGTGAACAAGTCTGAGCTCATCGACGCCCTGGCGACGCGCTACGAGGGCAACCGCAAGGCTGCCGCCCACGCGCTGGAGTCCGTCCTCGACACCATCACCCGCGAGGTCGCGCGCGGGGAGAAGGTCGCGATCACCGGCTTCGGCTCCTTCGAGAAGCGGGTGCGCGGCGCGCGCATGGTCCGCAACCCGCAGACCGGCGACCAGATGGAGGCCAAGGAGAAGGCGGTCCCGAAGTTCACACCCGGGGCGGACCTGAAGAACGTCGTGTCCGGGGCCAGGAAGCTGCCCGAGCGCACCGCCGAGACCGTCACCCGGGCGGCCGAGACCGCCAAGAAGGCGGCGGCCAAGAAGTCCGCGAAGAAGTCGGGCTAGCCCCTGGTTCGGGGAGCAGCGCTGCTCAGGCCCCGGCGGGGAGGCCGTGCCGGGCGGCGAGCGCGGCGGTCCGGGGGCCGACGCCGAGGGTCAGCGCCGTCCGCAGGTCCGCCAGGTCGTCCACGTCGTGGCGCAGCGACGCGAGCTCCCCGCGGACGGCCAGCGCGACCTCGTCGTGGAGGGCGGCGGACTCGGGACCGAAGCGCGGGGCGAACTGCGCGAGCGGAGCGGTGTAGAGCGTGGTGCCGCTGCCGGCAGCGTCCGCGACGTACGCCGGCTGGTCGCCACGCGCGCTGACCGTGGCCAGCGCCGCGTCCAGGTCCGCGGGGCGCAGCGCCGGCAGGTCGGCGCACAGCGCCACCGGCTGCAGGTCGGGCCACCGGCGTCCGGCCTCGGCCGCGGCCTGCTGCAGGCTCGCGTTGAGGTCGCCGGAGGCGCCGTCCGGCACCGCCGGGACGTCGAGGGCCGCCAGGGCGGCGGCGAGCCCGGCGTCGTCGGTCGCCACCAGCACGGCTGCCACGCGGCTCGCCGCCCGGCACGCGGCCAGGGTGTCCAGCGCGAACGCCTCCGCCAGGGCACGGCGCTGGTCGTCGGTCAGCCCGAGCAGCCGTGACTTGCCGCGCGCGGGGGGCTTGACCGGCACCACCACGGCGTACCCGCGGGGGCTGGAGGCGTCGGGGGTGGACATCGCGGTGATTCTCTCAGGTCCGTCCCCGGCCGGGACGCGGGCCTGTCCGGCGCGCCGTCGGGTCCGTGGTCGCGGCGGGAACGAGTAGCCTGCGGTCGATCGATCTGTGTCGATCGGATCATGTCGATCGATCACTGGAGCCGTCGCGGCGCACGGGTACCGGGAGGGGAGGAGGAACGTGAAGGTTCGCAAGCTGCAGCAGAAGCGGGGTTGGGCCTGGCACGTCGCCGTTCTCCTGGTGAAGCCGGTGCTGCTCGCCACCACCAAGCGCAGGTGGGTGGGCGGCGAGAAGATCCCGGCCTCCGGTGGCTGCATCATCGTGCTCAACCACGTCTCCCACGTGGACCCGTTCACGGCCGCCCACATCGTGTGGGACCACGGCCGGATCCCGCGGTACCTCGCGAAGTCCGGTCTGTTCCGCAACCGGGCGCTGCGGTTCTTCCTGACCGCCGCCGGCCAGATCCCGGTGGAGCGCCTCTCCGCCAACGCCGCCGGGGCGTACGACGCGGCGGTGGCCGCAGTGCGCAACGGCGAGTGCGTCGTGGTCTATCCCGAGGGCACCATCACCCGCGACCCGGCCGGCTGGCCGATGGTCGGCAAGTCCGGGGCGGCCCGGATCGCGCTCGCGACCGGCTGCCCGGTGATCCCGATCGGCCAGTGGGGCGCGCAGGCGCTGCTCGCGCCGTACACCACCAGGCTGCACCCGTTCCCGCGCAAGGAGATCCGGATGGTGGTCGGCGACCCGGTCGACCTCTCCGACCTCGTCGGCCAGCAGCAGGACCCGATGCGGGTCAAGGAGGGGACCGACCGGATCATGGCGGCGATCACCGCCCTCGTGGCACAGATCAGGGACGAGCCGGCTCCGGCGGAGCGGTTCGACCCGAGGAAGGCGGGGGTCCGACAGATCGGCAACCCGCAACGTCACCAACCGGGGGAGGACCCGTCGTGAGCGAGCAGAGGGTCGCGATCCTGGGAGCGGGTTCGTGGGGGACGGCGTTCTCGATCGTGCTGGCCGACGCCGGCAACGACGTGACGATCTGGGGCCGCCGCGAGGAGGTGTGCGCCGCGATCAACGAGCAGCACGAGAACGCCGACTACCTGCCCGGCGTCGAGCTGCCGCGCACGGTGACCGCGACCCACGACCCCGAGAAGGCGATGGCCGACGCCGACGTGGTCGTGCTGGCGGTCCCGTCCCAGTCGCTGCGCGAGAACCTCACCGAGTGGGCGCCGTACCTGCCCGACCGTGCGGTGATGGTCTCGCTGATGAAGGGCGTCGAGCTCGGCACGCTGAGCCGGATGAGCGAGGTCATCGGCGAGGTCACCGGCGCGGGACCGGAGCGGATCGCGGTGATCAGCGGCCCGAACCTCGCCCGCGAGATCGCCCGGCGCGAGCCGGCCGCCTCCGTGGTGGCGTGCGCCGACGAGGACGTCGCGCGGATGCTCCAGGCCCGCTGCCACGCCCCGGCGTTCCGCCCCTACACCTCTGTCGACGTGCTCGGCTGCGAGCTGGGCGGCGCCTACAAGAACGTGGTCGGCCTCGCCGTCGGGATGGCGGTCGGGCTGGGCTTCGGGGACAACACCACGGCATCGGTGATCACCCGCGGGCTGGCCGAGACCGCCCGCCTCGGCATGCACCTGGGTGCGAACCCGATGACGCTGATGGGGCTCGCCGGGCTCGGCGACCTGGTGGCCACCTGCTCCTCGCCGCTCTCCCGCAACCGGTCCTTCGGCGAGAAGCTCGGCCGCGGCATGACCACCGAGGAGATCTACGCCTCGACCCGGCAGGTCGCCGAGGGGGCGAAGTCCTGCGTCTCGCTGATGCAGCTCGCCGAGCGGCACGGCGTGGACGCCCCGATCGCCCAGCACGTCGACGACGTGGTCGCCGGCCGGATGACCGCGAACGAGATGATGGACTCCTTCATCGCCCGCGAGACCAAGGCCGAGACCGACTGACCGACCAGACGTGACGGCTCGCCCGCTCCTGGCCGACCAGAACCGCCGGGTCGCGCCCGTCTCGCCGACCAGAACTGCCGGGTCGGCCCTGGGTCAGGGGATGGTGTCGAGCGCCTGGGCGAGGTCGGCCCAGAGGTCCTCGACGTCCTCGATGCCCACCGAGAGACGGACCAGGCCCTCGGGGATGGTCGTGGGCTCGCCCTTCCAGCGGCGGCGCCGCTCCAGGGTGGACTCCACCCCGCCGAGGCTGGTGGCGTGGACCCACAGGGCCGTGCCGTGGGTGAACAGGTCCGCGGCCAGCGCGCCCTGGGCGACGACCACCGACACGATCGCGCCGAAGCCGGGGTAGCGGACCTCCCCGATCGCCGGGTGCTCGGCGAGCCTGCGGGCGAGCTCGGCGGCGTTCGCCTGGGCCCGCTCCACGCGCAGGTGCAGGGTGCGCATCCCGCGCAGGGCGAGCCACGCCTCGAAGGTGCCCGGCACCGCCCCGATCAGGTCCCGGCGTCCCTTGAGCACACCGAGCAGCTCGGGGTCCGCCACGACGATCGCGCCGAGCAGCACGTCGCTGTGGCCGGCGAGGTACTTGGTCGCGGAGTGCACGACGATGTCGGCGCCCAGCTCCAGCGGCTTCTGCAGCAGCGGGGTGGCGAAGGTGTTGTCGACCACGACGTGGGCGCCGGCGTCCCGGGCGGCGGTGGCGATGGTCTCGATGTCGGCGATCTCGAGGGCCGGGTTGGTGGGGGACTCCAGCCAGACCAGTGCCGCGTCCTGGCAGGCCGCGACGACGGCGTCGGTGTCCGCGACGTCGACGAGCTCGGTGGTGATCCGCCCGCGCGCCTCCAGGTCGGCCAGCTGGAGCACCGTGCCGTTGTAGGCGTGTCGCGGCGCGACGACCTTCATGCCCTGCCCGACCAGGTCCAGGACCGTCGAGACCGCGGCCAGGCCGGAGGAGAACGCCAGCGCCGACCCGCCCTCGAGCGCGCCGAGCGCCTCCTCGAAGGCCTGCCAGGTGGGGTTGCCGTAGCGGCCGTACTCCCGGTCGCCGCCGGCGACGAACGTGGAGGCCATCGTGATCGGGGTGTTGAGAGGCTCGTCGGCCTCGTGCGGCGGGCGGCCGGCGTGGACGGCGACGGTGGCGGGCGAGCGGTGGTCTGCCATGGACCACAGACTAAGGTGGGCGCCCATGAGCGAGGTCGTGGTGCCCTTCCCCTGCCTGCCCAGTCTGCCCCGTCGCGTGTCGCTGTGATCGCCCTGACGCTGGCGGAGATCGCCGACGTGGTCTCCGGCGAGGTGGTCGGCGACGGTGCCGTCCGGGTCACCGGCCCGGTCGTCATCGACAGCCGCGAGGCGCGGCCCGGCAGCCTCTTCGCCGCGTTCGTCGGCGAGCACAGCGACGGCCACGAGCACGCCGAGCAGGCGGCGGGGCTCGGCGCCGTCGCGGTGCTCGGCAGCCGGCCGACCTCGCTCCCGACGGTGGTGGTGGACGACGTCCGCGGTGCGCTCCAGCGGCTCGCGGCGCACGTCGTCGCCCAGGTGCGGCGAGCCGGGGCGCTGCGCGTCGTCGGGATCACCGGCTCCCAGGGCAAGACCTCGACCAAGGACCTGCTCGGCGCGGTGCTCGGTCAGGTGGGTCCCACCGTGGTGACCCGCGGATCGTTCAACAACGAACTGGGCATGCCGCTGACGGCCCTGGGCATCGAGGCCCACACCCGGTTCCTGGTGCTCGAGCTCGGCGCCCGCGGCGCCGGTCACATCGCCGAGCTGACGCGGCTGGCGCCGCCCGACGTCGGGGTCGTCCTCAACGTGGGGCAGGCGCACCTGGGCGAGTTCGGGTCCCAGGAGGCGATCGCGCTCGCCAAGGGCGAGCTCGTCGAGGCGGTCGTCGAGGGCGGCTCCGCGGTGCTCAACGCCGACGACGTGCGGGTCGTCGCCATGGCCCCGCGCACCCGGGAGCGCGTCGTCACCTTCGGGCGGGAGCAGCCGGCCGACGTGCGCGTCGAGGAGCTGCGGCTGGACCGGCTCGGCCGGCCGTCGTTCGTCCTGGCGACCGCGGAGGACCGGGTGCCGGTGACGCTCCAGCTGGTCGGCGCCCACCAGGCGCTCAACGCCGCCGCGGCCGCGGCCGCGGCGCTCGCCCTCGGCGTCCTCCCCGCGCAGGTCGGGAGGGCGCTCGACGCCGTCACGACGCTGTCGCAGTGGCGGATGGAGTTGCGCGAGCTCGCGAGCGGCGTGACGGTTCTCAACGACTCCTACAACGCCAACCCGGACTCGATGCGGGCGGCGCTGGACGCCTTGGCCGCCATCGGCGCCGACCCCGCGGTGCGCCGTACGATCGCGGTCCTCGGCGAGATGCGGGAGCTGGGCGCGACCAGCGACGACGAGCACGTCGCCGTGGGGGAGCACGCCGCCGACCGGGGCATCGCCCAGGTGCTGGTCGTCGGCGAGCCCGCACGCGGGATCCAGCGCGGCCTGGCCGGCCGGGGGCACCCGGCGACCACCTTCGTCGCCGACAACGCCGAGGCCGTCGCCTGGCTCCGCGAGCACGTCGGTCCGGGTGACGCAGTACTCCTCAAGGCGTCCCGCGGGGCGCGCCTCGACGAGGTCGCCGCAGCCCTTCAGTAGGGTGGTCCACCGTGTCTGACGCTTCCCCCGAGCCCCCCGTCCAGCACTCCCGGAAGGTGCGGGTCGCCCTGCTGTTCGGCGGCCGCTCCGGCGAGCACGGCGTCTCCGCCGCCACCGCGGCCGGCGTGATGAAGGCCATCGACCAGGACAAGTACGACGTCGTCCCGGTCGGCATCACCCGCGAGGGGCAGTGGGTGCTGACCTCGGGCGACGCGAGCCGGTGGGAGCTCACCGCGGGGGGCCTGGCCGAGGTGACCCCCGAGTCCGGCAAGGAGCTCGTCGGTCTCCCGGACCTGGGCGAGGTCGACGTCGTCTTCCCGCTGCTGCACGGCCCCTTCGGCGAGGACGGCACGGTCCAGGGCATGCTCGAGGTCGCCGGCATGCGCTACGTCGGCGCCGGTGTGCTGGCCTCCGCGGTCGGAATGGACAAGCAGTACATGAAGCTGGTCTTCGCCGGCCACGGCCTGCCCGTCGGGCCGTACGTCGTGGTGCAGCCGCGGGAGTGGGAGCAGCACCGGGCCGAGGTGGTCGACCGGGTGCTGGAGCTGAAGTTCCCGGTGTTCGTGAAGCCGGCGCGTGCCGGCTCCTCCCTCGGTGTGACCCGGGTCGACGACGTGGGCGCGCTGGCCGACGCCATCGAGGAGGCTCGCTTCCACGACCCGAAGGTGCTCGTGGAGCAGGGCATCGAGGGGCGGGAGATCGAGTGCGCGGTGCTCGGCGGGCGCGCCGGCGGGCCGCCGCGCGCCTCGGTCGCCGGCGAGGTCGTGGTCGACCACGAGGCCGCGGCGTTCTACGACTTCGAGGAGAAGTACCTCAGCGGCTCGCACAGCCGCACCGAGGCTCCGGCCGACCTGCCCGACGAGGTCGGTGAGCGGGTCCGGGAGCTGGCGATCCGGGCCTTCGAGGCGGTCGGCGCCGAGGGTCTCTCGCGCGTCGACGTCTTCGTGACGCCCGAGGGCGAGGTGGTCCTCAACGAGATCAACACGATGCCGGGCTTCACGCCGATCTCGATGTACCCCAAGCTGTGGGCGGCGAGCGGGCTGCCCTACGCCGAGCTCATCGACGAGCTGATCCAGCTCGCCCTCGAGCGACCCACCGGCCTGCGCTGAGCCCGGCCGGCCGAGCCCTGCCGGTTGGGCCCCGCTGGTTGGGCCCCGCTGGTTGGGCCCCGCTGGTTGGGCTCAGCCGGCGGCGACCGCGCGGACGAGCAGCCGGCGGGCCACCTCGCCCAGCGAGGTCCCGCTCGCGGTGCACGCGTAGGGGAAGACCGAGGTCTCGGTCGTCCCCGGCGTGATCGCGGTCTCCAGCAGCACGAAGCTGCCGTCGGTGGAGACGATGAAGTCCGAGCGGGAGACGTCGTCCAGGCCGAGCACCCGGTGCGCCTCGCGCGCCACCTCGCCGAGCCGGGCGAGCTGCTCGGCGGGCAGGTCCGGCTGGTGCAGCGAGACGAACTCGGCGGTGTAGCGCGCGCTGAAGTCGAACTCGTGGCCCTTCTCGTACTCGATCGCGATCGGCGCCAGCGACTCCAGGCCCTCGTCATTCTCCAGGCACACCACGCTCACGTCGAGGCCGTCGTAGAAGCGCTCGATGAGCGCGTCCTCGTGGTAGGCGTAGGTGCCGACCAGCGCCGAGGGGAGCGCGGCGAGCCCGTCGACGCCGGTGACGCCGAGCGCGCTGCCGCCCTGGGCCGGCTTGACCACGACGCGGGTGCCGAGGCGCTCCATGACGTGCTCCATGAGCGCGGTCGCGCCGATGTCGCGGAAGGTCTGGGCGGAGAGGCCGACGCTGTCGGGGACCGGGATGCCGGCGCGGCGCAGCAGCTCGCGGGAGGTGCCCTTGTCGTAGGCCAGCCGGCAGGAGCGGCTGCGGGTGCCGACGTACGGCATCGAGATCAGCTCCAGCAGGGTCTGGATCTCGCCGTCCTCGCCGAACTGGCCGTGCAGGGCCGGGAGCGCCGCGACGACCTTGTCGCGCTCCAGCGCGTGCAGCAGGTTGCGGTCGAAGTCGTAGGCGTGCGCCTCGACCCCGAGCCCGCGCAGCTCGCGGACCAGGTTCCGGCCGCTGGCCAGGGAGACGTCCCGCTCATGGCTGAGGCCGCCGGCGATGACCGCCACGGGTCCTGCGAAGTCCTCGATCGTCATGGCACCAGATTCCCACACCCGCCCCGGCGCCCGGACCTCAGAGGCAGGGCTGGACCAGCTCGAGGTGCTCGGTCACCGGCGCGGCGAGCTCCGCGAGCGCGGCGGCGCTGGTCGCGCCGCGGTGCTCGGCCGGGATGCTCAGGCGTACGGCGGGCTCGTAGCCGACGGCTGTGAACTCCACGTCCGCATCCGGGTCGGCCTCCTGCTCGGGCGGCACGAACCAGCCGACGTCGTCGACGACGAGGCACTCGGAGGTCTCCACGAACTCCTCGGGGATCGGCGCGCCGCACTGCAGGACCAGCGGCGGGTCGCCCCAGGCGGCGCCCGGGGCGCCCTCGGGCTCGGTCTCGGTCGCCGACTCCCCGGCCAGGGTGTCCGGCAGTGCCGCCACCAGCGCCGCGCACGCGCGGGACTCGCCGGGGGACAGGTCGGGAGTGGCCAGCTCGACCGAACCGCCGCATCCGGCGGTCGCCAGCACCACGGCCAGCACCGCGGGGAGTAGGGCGGTGGACGGCGCGACGCCCCGGGTCCGACCGGACCCGGGGCGTCGACGCAGCAGCGGTGGTGCCACTCAGATGTGGACGACCGGGCAGGTCAGCGTCCGGGTGATCCCCTCCAGGGTCTGCACCTTGGCGACTACCAGCTTGCCCAGCTCGTCGACGTTGCGGGCCTCGGCGCGGACGATCACGTCGTAGGGACCGGTGACGTCCTCGGCGAGCGTGACGCCCTTGACCTGGCCGATGGCCCGAGCGACCTCGGCGGCCTTGCCGACGTCGGTCTGGATCAGGATGTAGGCCTGGACGACCATCGGGCTCTCCCTCGTGTCAGGTTGCGTTGCCGCACAGCGTGCGTCGCTCAACCTACCGTGGCCCGCGGCAGGCCGGATAGGGCGGGCGCTCGGCGACCCCGGGCCGCGCATCTGATGGACTGGTCGCATGAGCCTCGCACCCGACGCCACCCTCGCCGACGCCGGGGAGTTCGGCCTGATCTCCGAGCTGACCGCGCTCTTCCCCCAGGGCGAGCACGTGCTGGTCGGCCCGGGGGACGACGCGGCAGTGCTGCGGATCCGCACCGGTCACGTCGTGGTGTCCAGCGACCTGATGGTCGAGGGACGCCACTTCCGCCGCGACTGGGTGCAGGCCGCCGACGTCGGCCACCGCGCCGGCGCGCAGAACCTCTCCGACATCAACGCGATGGGCGGCACCGCCACCTCGCTCACCGTCGGCCTGGCCGCGCCGCCCGACCTGCCGGTGCGCTGGGCGCTGGACTTCGCGCGCGGCTTCGCCGAGGAGTGCGCGCTGGTCGGTGCCAGCGTGGTCGGCGGCGACCTCACGACCGCCGACCAGGTGGTGGTCGCCGTCACCGTGCTCGGCGCCTGCACCGAGGCGCCGGTGCTCCGCTCGGGGGCGCGGCCGGGCGACGTGCTCGCGCTCGCCGGCCGGCAGGGCTGGGCCGCCGGCGGGCTCGCGGTGCTGGGGCGGGGGTTCCGCTCGCCGCGCGCGCTCGTGGAGGCCTACCGCCGCCCCGAGCCGCCGTACGCCGAGGGACGGGTCGCCGCCGAGGCCGGGGCGACCTCGATGATCGACATCTCCGACGGTCTCCTCTCGGAGGCCGGCCACCTGGCGCGCGCCTCCGGTGTCGCGATCGACGTGCGGACCGGGGCCTTCGAGCTGGCCGAGCCGCTGCACGCGGTCGCCGCGGCCCTCAACGTCGACCCGCTGCAGTTCGTGCTCGGCGGCGGCGACGACCACGCGCTGCTCGCGACGTTCCCCGACGACGCCTCGGTGCCCGCGGGGTGGCAGGTGGTCGGGTCCGTGGCTGCGGGGGAGCCGGCGGTCACGGTGGACGGGGCGCCGTACGACGGCCCGACCGGGTGGTCGCACTTCTGAGGCGGACCGGCCGGAGCCGGCGGCAGTGCTCCGGCCCGGCCGGTCTCCGGTCCCCGGAAATGCCGACGGCCGCCGCCCCACGAGGGGACGGCGGCCGTCGGGACGGATCTCAGCGGGTCAGCGGGTGACCTTGCCGGCCTTCAGGCAGCCGGTGCACACGTTCATGCGCTTCGGGGTGCCGTTGACCTTGGCACGGACGCGCTGGATGTTGGGGTCGAAGCGACGCTTCGTGATCTTGCGCGACCAGGGTCGGTTGTTGCCGAAGCCCGGCTTCTTGGCGCAGATGTCGCAGACGGCAGCCACCGTGAACTCCTGTGGATCGAGGTTGTTGAACAACTGGGAACTGTGGGGCCCGGACGCGCCAGGCAACCGAAGAAGAATAGCCGACGCCGTACTTCCGGGGCCAATCGGGAACCCCGCCGGCGGCTCGGCACCATGCCCTAGCCTGTTCGCCTGACCGGCCGGACCCGCGAGAGGACAGCGATGGAGGTACCGCGCAGCGCCAGCATCTCACTGGACGTCGTGCTGCGGTTCGTCGACATCGCCTCCGACGCGCTGGCGGGCGCGCGCGAGGAGATCGACGCGCTCAACGTCTACCCGGTGCCCGACGGCGACACCGGGACGAACATGTACCTCACCGTGTCGGCGGCGCGGGAGGCCATCCGCGAGGCGGCCCGCGACGGCGCGGCCGAGCTGCCCGCGGCGCTCGCGGCGTTCGCGCGCGGAGCGCTGCTGGGCGCGCGCGGGAACTCCGGGGTGATCCTCAGCGAGATGCTCGGGGCGATCGCCCGGCGGATCGCGCAGGCGGATGAGCAGGAGTCGAACGCCGTGGTGATGGCCGAGGCGCTGCGCCAGGCGAGCGATGCGGCGTACGCCGCGGTCGGCGTGCCGGTCGAGGGCACCATGCTCTCGGTGCTGCGCGACGCCGCGGACGCCGCCATGGAGCGCGCCGCACGACCGGGCAGTCGGGCCCGCGACGTCTTCGCGGTCGCCGCCGCGGCGGCCCGCACCGCCCTGGCCCGGACCCCCGACCAGCTCGCGGTGCTGCGCGACGCCGGGGTGGTCGACGCCGGCGGCCGCGGCCTGAGCGTGATCCTGGACGCTGCCGAGCACGTGCTCACCGGACGGCGGCCGGTGCCGGTGACCACGCGGATCGGCACCCGGACCATCCCGGTCCCGCACGTGCCGTCGGCCGCCGCGGACGGGCAGGACCTCACGGCCGATGGGCCCGCCTACGAGGTGATGTACCTGCTGGACGCGGCGGACGACCGGGTGCCCGCCCTGCGCGAGCGGCTCGGTGAGCTGGGGGACTCCCTCGTGGTGGTCGGTGGCGACGGCCTCTGGAACGTGCACGTGCACGTCGACGACGTCGGCGCGGCCGTGGAGGCCGGCATCGAGGCCGGGCGGCCCAGCCGGATCCGGGTGACGCACTTCGCCGAGCAGGTGGGGGAGGCCCAGCAGCGGCAGGCGGGCCGCAGCGGTCGCCGAATCGTCGCGGTCGCGGCCGGGCCCGGGCTCCGGCGCCTGTTCGAGGAGGCCGGCGCAGTGGTGGTGCCGGGCGGCCCCGGCCGGAGCCCCTCGGCCGGTCAGGTCCTGGACGCGATCACGGGCTGCGGCGCCTGCGAGGTGGTGCTGCTGCCCAACGACGCGGAGTCCGTGCGGGTCGCGCAGGTCGCGGCCTCGACGGCCGAGAGCGACCCCGACCTGTCCGGGATCCGGGTGGCGGTGATCCCCACCCAGGCCCAGGTCCAGGGTCTGGCAGCGGTCGCCGTCCACGAGCCGGGCCGCGCCTTCGAGCTGGACGTGCTGGAGATGACCGCCACCGCCCGGCACGCGCGCCACGGTGCCGTCACGGTGGCCGCTCGCCGGGCGATGACGATGGCGGGGCCATGCGAGCCCGGCGACGCCCTCGGCGTGATCGCGGGCGACTTCGCGGTGGTCGGGGAGGACCTGTACGCCGTCGCGACCGAGGTCCTCGAGCGACTGCTCGGCGGCGGCGGTGAGCTGGTCACGATCGTCGCGGGCACCGACGACGCCGACGGGGCGCTCGCGACCCGATGCGCCGGGTACGTCGAGCGGCGGCACCCCGCTGTCGACGTCGTGGTGTACGACGGTGGCCAGGAGCGCTACCCGCTGCTGGTCTCGGTGGAGTGAGCGCGCGCAGGACCCGCGGCCGGGCCGGGGGCTGGGGAGGGCGCCGGACGGGGCGCTGGACAGGAGAGGCACAGCGGTGGTGATCGACCTCGACTCGCCGGTCGCGACGGTGCTCGGCGACGCCAAGAAGAACAAGGTCGACAAGATCGGCCAGGGGCTCGGCATCGTGACGGTCGGCGACCTGCTGCACCACCACCCCCGGCGCTACGTCAAGACCGGGGAGCTGACCGAGCTCGGCCAGCTCCGCGAGGGCGAGCAGCTGGTCCTGGTCGGCGAGATCGTCAAGAGCCGGGTCGCGACCTTCGGGGACAAGCGCCGGGGCGGGCTGTCCTACCGCCTCGAGGTGGTGCTGCGCACCGACGGGCCGTCGCTGACCATGTCGTTCTTCGCCAAGCAGAAGCACGTCGTGGACTGGCAGGAGCGCCGGCTCGCGGTCGGGCGCCGCGGGATCTTCGTCGGCAAGGCCGGCACCTTCCGGGGCCAGTGGCAGCTGACCAACCCCGACATGGTGCTCTTCGGCGACAGCGACGCCGACACCGCGCAGCTGAGCGTGGACGCCATCGGGGAGCTCTACCCGATCTATCCCCTCACCGCCGGCGTCGAGTCCTGGGACCTCCAGCGCGCGATCACCTTCGCCCGCACGATCGTCGAGGAGATCCCCGAGCTGCTGCCCGAGGACGTACGCCGCGCGCACGGGCTGGTCGACGCCCGCACCGCCCTGGACTGGATCCACGCCCCGGCCGACTACGGACAGGTGACCCGCGCACAGCAGCGCTACCGGTTCGAGGAGGCGCTGGTCACCCAGCTGGTCCTCGGTCGCCGGCGCCGCGCCGTCCGGGCCCTCGGGGCGCGTCCGCGCGCCGGCGCCGACGGCTCGCTGCTGGCCGCGTTCGACGCCCGGCTGCCGTTCACGCTCACCGCCGGCCAGGTCGAGATCGGTGCCCAGATCGAGCAGGACCTGGCCCAGGACCACCCGATGAACCGGCTGCTGCAGGGCGAGGTCGGGTCCGGCAAGACACTGGTCGCGCTGCGCGCGATGCTGCGGGTGGTGGACTCCGGTGGCCAGGCGGCCCTGCTCGCGCCCACCGAGGTGCTCGCCCAGCAGCACCACCGCTCGATCACCGCGATGCTCGGCGACCTGGCGTCCGGCGGGATGCTCGGCGGGGCTCCGGAGGCGACCGCCGTGGAGCTGCTCACCGGCTCGATGACCAAGGCCCAGCGCACCGCGCCGATGAGCCGGCTGGCCAGCGGCGAGGCCGGCATCGTGGTCGGCACCCACGCGCTGCTGGAGGAGAAGGTCCAGTTCGCCGACCTCGGTCTGGTGGTCGTCGACGAGCAGCACCGCTTCGGCGTCGAGCAGCGCGCCGCGCTCACCGACAAGGCCGGCAGCCCTCCGCACGTGCTGGTGATGACGGCCACGCCGATCCCGCGCACGGTCGCGATGACGGTCTTCGGCGACCTGGAGACCTCCACGCTCAGCGAGCTGCCCGCCGGGCGGGCGCCGATCCAGACCAACGTCGTCCCGCTCGCCGAGCACCCCGGCTGGGTGCAGCGGGTCTGGGAGCGGGTGCGCGAGGAGGTCGGCAAGGGCCATCAGGCCTACGTCGTGTGCCCGCGGATCAGCGGCGACGTCCTCGAGCAGGGGGAGAGCGACCAGCTCGACCTCGACGGCGCCGGCCACCCGCTCCGGCCGCCGGGGGCGCTGAGCGCCGTCGAGGACGTCGTGGCGGAGCTGAGCGCCGGGCCGCTGGCCGGACTGCGGGTGGCGGCGCTGCACGGGAAGCTGCCCCCGGACGAGAAGGACCGGGTGATGCGCTCCTTCGCTGCCGGTGAGGTCGACGTCCTCGTGGCCACCACCGTCATCGAGGTCGGCGTCGACGTCGCCAACGCCACGGCGATGGTGCTCCTCGACGCCGAGCGGTTCGGCGTCTCCCAGCTCCACCAGCTGCGCGGACGGGTCGGACGGGGCGGTCACCCCGGGCTGTGCCTGCTCGTCTCGCAGGCCGAGCCCGGCAGTGCGGCCCGGGAGCGGCTCGACGCGGTCGCCGCCACGACCGACGGGTTCGAGCTGAGCCGGGTCGACCTGGAGCAGCGGCGCGAGGGCGACGTGCTCGGGAAGTCGCAGTCCGGCTATCGCTCCAGCCTCCAGAACCTCCGCGTGCTGCGCGACGAGGAGACCATCCTGGCCGCTCGCCAGGCCGCCACCGACCTGCTCGACGCCGACCCCGAGCTGGCCACGGCGCCCGCGCTGGCGGCGGCGGTGGCCGAGATGGAAGAGTCCGCGCAGTCGGACTACCTGGAGAAGTCGTGAGGGTCCGATGACGCGCATCATCGCCGGGGCCGCCGGCGGCCGGCGGCTGGCGACGCCCCGTGGCACCACCACCCGCCCCACCAGCGACCGGGTGCGCGAGGCGCTGTTCTCCGCCATCGAGTCGTGGTGCGGGTCCCTGCGCGGCCTGCGGTTCCTGGACCTGTACGCCGGGTCCGGGGCGATCGGCCTCGAGGCGTGGTCGCGCGGGGCCGGCGTCGTCACGCTCGTGGAGTCCGACCGGCGCACCGCCGCGCTGATCGCCACCAACGCCCGGACCATCGGCTTCGCCCGTGCCGACGTCGTGGCGGCCAGCGTGGCGACCACGCTGGCCCGCCGGCCGGCCGCGCCGTACGACGTGGTCGTCGCCGACCCGCCGTACCCGCTCACCGAGGAGGCGCTCGGCGCCGACCTGCGGGCCCTGGTGGACCACGACTGGCTGGTGCCGGGGGCCCTGGTCGTGGTCGAGCGCTCCGCGCGCAGCCCCGAGCCGTCCTGGCCGGACGAGATCACCGGGGTCCGGCGCAAGAGCTACGGCGAGACGGTGCTTTGGTACGGTTCCGCCGCCGGACCACCAGAGGGGGAGTGACGTGCGCACAGCGGTCTGTCCGGGGTCCTTCGACCCGGTCACCAACGGGCACGTCGACATCGTGCGGCGCGCGGCCCGCCTCTTCGACGAGGTGGTGGTCGCCGTCGGGACCAACGTCTCCAAGAGCCGGCTCTTCGCCCCCGAGGAGCGCCTGGAGATGCTCACCGAGGCGATGGCGGACCTGCCGAACGTGCGGATCGCCGGGTTCCAGGGCCTGATCGTGGAGTTCTGCCGCGACATCGGCGCGGTGGCGATCGTCAAGGGCCTGCGCGGCGCCACCGACTACGAGTACGAGCTTCCGATGGCGCAGATGAACTCCCACCTCACCGACGTCGAGACCGTGTTCGTCCCCGGGGCGACCCGCAACGCGTTCGTCTCCTCGAGCCTGATCAAGGAGGTCGCGGCCTTCGGCGGCGACGTCACCGGGCTGGTGCCGCCCGCGGTGCACGACCGGCTGCTGGCCCGGCTCGCGGAGCGGGCTGCCGCCCGCGCCGAAGGCTGAGCCCGCGCGCGGACGCCCTGGTTTGGCCGTCAGGTCCCGCGACCGTTACGATTCCGACGTTCTGTTTGTGCCCGGAGCTGGGAGTGATTGACCTGTTCAGCCTGGACCCGAGAGCGCCGCTCGTGCTCGACACCCGCGAGCTCGGCCGACGCGCGGGGTCCCAACGACAGGGGTCGCTGACGGTTCCGGCGCCCGCAGAGCTTGGCATCGAAGTCCTTGGTGTCCCCGAGGGTGCGCCGGTCGAGTTGGACCTGCGCCTCGAGGCGGTCATGGAGGGTGTCCTGGTCACAGGTACGGCGCGAGCCGTGCTGGAGGGCGAGTGCGCACGGTGCCTGGAGCCGATCCGCGACGAGATCGAGGTTCGACTCCAGGAGCTGTACGTCTACGACGACTCCCGCGACAGCGACATCGCCGCGGAGGACGACGAGGTCAGCATGCTTAAGGACGACCTGCTCGACCTTGAGCCTGTGCTGCGGGACGCGGTGGTGCTTGCACTGCCGTTCCAGCCTTTGTGTGAGGACGACTGTCCCGGACTGTGCCCCGACTGCGGGGCCCGGCTCAAGGACGACCCGGACCACCAGCACGAGGCTGCGATCGACCCGCGCTGGGCAGAGCTGGCTGAGCTGAAGCAGGACGAAGACCCCGACGCCGGGTGATCCACCCGGCGCCGACCACCACGATGGCCGGATCAGATCCGGTCACGGCATGAGGAGAGAACTGTGGCTGTCCCGAAGCGGAAGATGTCGCGCAGCAACACGCGTCACCGTCGCTCGGCCTGGAAGGCCGTGGCGCCGACCCTGGTGACGTGCGCGAACCCCGCCTGCGGCGCCAAGCACCTCCCGCACCGTGCGTGCGGCTCGTGCGGCCAGTACGGCGCCCGCGCAGAGCGCCGCCAGGTCCTCTGAGCACGCTCAGGTCGACGGGCAGCGGTCCACGGACCGACTACCCGGGGCTGCGCGAGGCGCTCGGTGATCCCCAGCTGGATGCCGAGCTCCTCGAGCGCGCCCTGACCCACCGCTCCTTCGCCTACGAGAACGGCGGGCTGCCGACCAACGAGCGCCTGGAGTTCCTCGGGGACTCCGTGCTCGGCGTGGTCGTCACCGAGACGCTCTACCTGCGCCACCCGGACCTCTCCGAGGGCCGGCTGGCGAAGCTGCGCGCCGCCGTGGTGAACGCCCGTGCGCTGGCGGAGGTCGGGCGCGCGATCGGGCTGGGCGAGCACGTCAAGCTGGGCCGTGGCGAGGAGTCCACCGGCGGGCGCGAGAAGGCCTCGATCATCTCCGACACTGTCGAGGCGGTCATCGGGGCGGTCCACCTCAGCGGCGGGCTCGAGGCGGCCGCCGCCGTCGTCCATCTGCTCTTCGACCCGATGATCGAGGCCGCCTCCGGCCTCGGCGCCGGGCTGGACTGGAAGACCTCGCTGCAGGAGATCGCCGCCGAGCACTCCCTCGGCGTCCCCGAGTACGTCATCGAGGACGAGGGTCCCGACCACCTGAAGACCTTCCGGGCCCAGGTCCGGGTCGGCGAGCGCCTCTACGGCAACGGCGTGGGCCGCTCCAAGAAGGAGGCCGAGCAGGCCGCCGCGGAGACGGCGTACGGCGAGATCCTCGCGCACGTGGGCGCGGGCACCGACCCCACCGGCTGAGCGTTCATGCCCGAGCTCCCCGAGGTCGAGGTGGTCCGCGCCGGACTCGAGCGTCATGTCCTCGGCGCCCGGATCACCCGGGTCGACGTGCTCCACGAGCGGCCGGTCCGGCGTGACCTGCGGGGCCCCGCCGGCTTCGCGGAGGCGCTGGTGGGCCGCCGGTTCGTGGGCGCCCGGCGCCGCGGCAAGTACCTCTGGCTCCCGCTGGACGACGGTGACGCGCTGCTGGCCCACCTCGGGATGAGCGGCCAGCTCCTGGTGCAGCCGCCCGGCGCCCCCGCGGAACGGCACCTGCGCGTCCGGATCGCGCTCGACGGCGCGGCCGAGGACCGGGAGCTGCGCTTCGTGGACCAGCGGATGTTCGGCGGCCTGTCGGTCTCCACCGGTGGCGCGGAGCTGCCGCCGGAGATCGCGCACATCGCCCGCGACCCGCTGGACGAGGAGTTCGACGACGACGAGTTCGTCCGCCGGGTGCGCCGTCGCAGCTCGGGCATCAAGCGCCAGCTGCTCGACCAGAACCTCGTCTCGGGTGTCGGCAACATCTACGCCGACGAGGCCCTGTGGCGCGCCCGCATCCACGGCGAGCGTCCGGGGGACCGGCTCGGCGCGGCGCAGGTCCGGGACCTGCTCGGCCACGCCCGGGACGTGATGACCGAGGCTCTCGGCCAGGGCGGGACCTCCTTCGACGCCCTCTACGTCAACGTCAACGGGGAGTCCGGGTACTTCGACCGCTCGCTGCACGCCTACGGCCGCGAGGGGGAGCCCTGCGAGCGGTGCGGGACCCCGATGCGACGGGTGGCGTTCATGAACCGCTCGTCGTACTTCTGCCCGGTCTGCCAGCCCGCCCCGCGGCGGCGTCGCGCCCGTCCGACCCCGGTCGCCGACGCGCCCGTCGGCGGGATGCCGCTCCCAGATTGACCCTGTTCGCCGCCGGTGGGACTCTGGTAGATGGTCCCGCTGCGGGACTCGGCTCCATGCACCACCCGTCGCACCGACTCTGTCCAGCTCACTCCACGCATCGGAAGGCACCTCATGGCTAAGGCGCTGATCGGCTACCTGAACAGCGACCTGCGAGCGACCGCCGACCTGGCGGCCGAGAACCGGCGGCTCCGGACCCGGGTGGGCGAGCTCGAGGCCCTCGTCCTCAGGCTCTCCCAGGAGAACGACGAGCTCGCCTCCCGCGCGGCCGCCCTCCTCGACCTCGACGTGACGATGCAGTCCGAGGACATGCAGCCCGCCTGACGGACTGCCCCCGCCGCCGCGGTTCCCGGTCTCGGCGCGCCCCGGCCGGTACGCTGCACGCGCTGGCCTCCCCGCGCGCGCCCTGCGAGGAGCCAGCCCGGTGCCCAGCACCGGTGTCCGACGGTCCGGGAGGCCCACGGTGTACCTCAAGAGCCTGACCCTGAGGGGCTTCAAGTCCTTCGCCTCCTCGACGACCCTCCAGCTCGAGCCCGGCATCACCTGCATCGTCGGGCCCAACGGCTCCGGCAAGTCCAATGTCGTCGACGCGCTCGCCTGGGTGATGGGCGAGCAGGGCGCGAAGTCGCTGCGCGGCGGCAAGATGGAGGACGTCATCTTCGCCGGCACCTCCGGGCGACCCCCGCTGGGCCGGGCCGAGGTGGTCCTCACCATCGACAACTCCGACGGCGCGCTGCCGATCGAGTACGCCGAGGTCACGATCAGCCGGACGATGTTCCGCAGCGGCGGCTCGGAGTACGCCATCAACGGCCAGGGCTGCCGGCTCCTCGACGTCCAGGAGCTGCTCTCCGACTCCGGCATCGGCCGGGAGATGCACGTCATCGTCGGCCAGGGCCAGCTCGACGCGATCCTGCACGCCACCCCCGAGGACCGGCGCGGCTTCATCGAGGAGGCCGCCGGCGTCCTGAAGCACCGCAAGCGCAAGGAGAAGGCGCTGCGGAAGCTGGACTCCACCGAGGGCAACCTCAACCGCCTCCACGACCTGCTCGGCGAGATCCGCCGCCAGCTCAAGCCGCTGGGCCGGCAGGCGGAGGTGGCCCGGCGGGCCGCGACGGTCCAGGCCGACGTCCGCGACGCCCGCGCGCGGCTGCTGGCCGACGAGCTCGTCACGGTCCGGACCACCCTCGAGCAGGAGCTGGCCGACGAGACGCTGCTGGTGCAGCGCCGCGAGCAGGTCGAGGAGCAGGTCCGGCTCACCCGGGAGCGGGAGTCCGCCCTGGAGGCGGCGCTGCGCGAGGACCTCCCGGCGCTGTCGCAGGCTCAGGACACCTGGTTCGCGCTGTCCGGGCTCCGCGAACGGCTGCGCGGCACCGAGTCGCTGGCCGCGGAGCGGGTCCGCAACGCGGCCGGGACGAGCGAGGCCGAGGCCCGCTCCGGCCGGGACCCCGACGAGCTCGAGGCCCAGGCCGCCCAGGCCCGGGAGCGCGAGCAGCAGATCGGCGCCGAGGTCGACGCCCACCGGCGGGCGCTGGAGGACGCGGTGACCGCGCGCAAGGCCGCCGAGGACGCCGCCGCGGAGGAGGAGCGCCGGGTGGCCGGCCTGCAGCGGGCGGCCGCCGACCGGCGCGAGGGGCTGGCCCGGCTGCACGGCCAGGTGAACGCGCTGCGCTCGCGCGCCGCGGCGGCCGACGACGAGGTCGGCCGGCTCCGGCTCGCCCGCGAGGACGCGCAGGCGCGCGCCGAGCGGGCGCTGCGGGACTTCACCGCCCTGGAGACGAAGGTCGCCGGCCTGGACGCCGGCGAGGAGGGGCTCGACGCGGCGCACGAGGCCGCCGTTCAGGCCCTCGACGACATCGAGGAGCGGCTCGCCAAGGTCCGCGACGCGGCCCGGCAGGCCGACCGCGACCGCTCGGCGCTGGCCGCCCGCAAGGACGCGCTGGAGATGGGCCTGAGCCGCAAGGACGGCACCGGCGCGCTGCTGGCGGCCAGCGACGAGCTCTCCGGCCTGCTCGGCTCGGTCGCCGCGCTGGTCTCGGTCCGCGCCGGCTACGAGACGGCGGTCGCCAGCGCGCTCGGGTCGGCCGCCGACGCGGTCGCGGTGACCGGCGCCGACGCCGCCGTCGCGGCGATCGGGCACCTCAAGGACGAGGACCTGGGCCGCGCCGGGATGCTGCTCGGGGACGCCGCCGGGCCCGGGTCGGGCACCGGCAGCGCCGACTGGCCGTCCCTCGGCGCGGTCCCCGGCGACCCGGCGTACGCCGTGGACGCGGTCGATTGCCCCGCCGAGCTCCGCCCGGCGCTGGCCCGGCTGCTGTTCAAGGTCGCCGTCGTGCCGGACCTCGACGCCGCCCGGGACCTGCTCGACCGCGTCCCCGACGTCACCGCAGTCACCCGCGACGGCGACCTGCTCGGCACCCACTTCGCCGCGGGCGGCTCCGGGAGCCAGCCCAGCCTGATCGAGGTGCAGGCCGCCGTCGACGAGGCCGCCGCCCAGCTGGCGGAGGCGACCGCGGCGGGGGAGCGGCTGGCCTTCGAGACCAGTCGCCTGGAGGCCGAGCGGCTGGAGGCGCAGAAGGAGGCCGACGTCGCGCTGGCCCGCCTGCACGAGTCCGACGCCACCCTCGCGGCCGTCGCCGAGGAGCTCGGTCAGCACGGCTCGCAGGCGCGGGCCGCGCGTGGCGAGGCCGACCGGCTGGCCCAGGCGATCGAGAAGGCCGAGGCGGCCCGGGAGCAGGCGGTGGCCGGGCTCGCGGACCTCGAGGCCCGGCTCGCCGGGGCCGAGGAGGCCCCCGAGGAGGAGCCCGACACCGGCGAGCGGGAGCGGCTGGTCGAGGTGGCCAGGACGGCACGCCAGGCCGAGACCGACGCCCGGCTGGCGCTGCGCACCTCCGAGGAGCGGGCCCGGGCGATGCACGGCCGCGCCGACGCGCTGATGCGCACCGCCCGGGCCGAGCGGGAGGCCCGCGCGAAGGCCGCCGCGCGCCGGGAGCGGCTGCTGCGCGAGGGGCGGGCAGCGCGGGCGGTCGGGATCGCCGTCGCCCACGTCCTCACCCGCCTGGAGGTCTCGGTCCAGCGAGCGGCCGAGGCCCGCAGCGAGGTCGAGCGGTCCCGGGCCGCGCGGGAGCAGGAGCTGCTCGCGGTCCGCACCCAGCTGCGCGAGCTCGGCCGCGAGCACGACGAGCTGGTCAGCACCGTCCACCGCGACGAGCTGGCCCGGGCCCAGCAGCGGATGCGAGTCGAGCAGCTCGAGGAGCGCGCCCTCGACGAGCTCGGGCTGGCCGCCGAGGCCCTGGTCGCCGAGTACGGGCCGGACCAGCCGGTGCCGATGGCGCCCACCGAGGAGGACCCCGAGCCGGCCCCGGTCCCGTTCGTGCGCGAGGAGCAGCAGAAGCGGCTGCGCAGCGCGGAGCGCGCGCTGAGCCAGCTCGGCAAGGTCAACCCGCTCGCGCTCGAGGAGTTCTCGGCGATGGAGGAGCGGCACAAGTTCCTCACCGAGCAGCTCGAGGACCTGCGCAAGACCCGCAAGGACCTGCTCGACATCGTCCGCGAGGTCGACACCCGGGTGGAGCAGGTGTTCACCGAGGCGTACGCCGACGTGGAGCGGGCCTTCGACGCGACGTTCACCCGGCTGTTCCCGGGCGGCGAGGGCCGGCTGGTGCTCACCGATCCCGGCAACATGCTCACCACCGGCATCGAGGTCGAGGCCCGGCCCGCCGGCAAGAAGGTCAAGCGGCTCTCGCTGCTCTCCGGCGGCGAGCGCTCCCTGGTCGCGGTCTGCTTCCTGGTGGCGCTGTTCAAGGCCCGACCCTCGCCGTTCTACATCCTCGACGAGGTCGAGGCCGCGCTGGACGACACCAACCTGGGCCGGCTGCTGGAGATCTACGAGGAGCTGCGCGAGAACTCCCAGCTGCTCGTGATCACCCACCAGAAGCGGACGATGGAGGTCGGCGACGCGCTCTACGGCGTGACCATGCGCGGCGACGGCGTCTCGGCCGTCATCAGCCAGCGGCTGCGGGAGGCGCCGGCGTGAGCACCGATCGTCAGCGCCCGACCCGGGCCGACTACGTGGCCTGGCGCACCGTGACCACCCGCTGGCGCGACGACGACGCGTACGGGCACCTCAACAACGCGACCTACTACGAGATGTTCGACACCGCTGTGAACGCCCACCTGTTCGAGGCCACCGGCACCAACGTGCGCCGGCTGCGCCAGATCGGGGTGGTCGCGGAGACCTCGTGCCGCTACTTCCGCGAGATCGGCTTCCCCGACCCCGTCGAGACCGGCCTGGTCGTCGACCGGGTCGGCACCTCCTCGGTGGTCTACCGGATCGGGCTCTTCCAGGGGCCGGGGGAGGAGGCGGCCGCCGAGGGCCGCTTCGTCCACGTCTACGTCGACGACGAGGACCCGGCCCGCCCGGTCACCCCGATGCCCGACGTCATCCGGGCCGCCGTCGAGCCGCTGCTGCGCCCCGCGCGTCCCTGACCGGGCGCGGTCGTGTCGGGCGTGCCCGGCGCGCCGCCGGCTGGGTCGGCGACCCGCCGCGCGGGTACGGTGCGGCGGTTCCGGTGCCTGATCTGCCACGCTCGGAACGCTGTTGTGTCGTCAGTCTCGGGAAGTGAGTTGGAACGTGGTCTACATCGTCATCTCGATGGTGGTGATCCTGCTGGTCGCCGGAGCCGTCGTGGTCTACGCCGCCTACCCGCACCGGGGCCGCAAGGTCCCGGCGGTGCCGTGGCTGGGCGAGGCGATGGGCCGGGCCGCGGACGCCGCGCCGGTGCTGCCCGAGGAGGAGCACCGCGACCACGGGCACGGCCCGCTGCTCTCCGAGTCGCTGCGCCGCGACACCAACCGCTGACCCCGGCCGCCGGGATCGCCGGTAGCTGACCCCGCCGCCGGGGGATCCCCGGCGCACCGGGGATCCCCGCGCTTCTCGGCCCTTGCACGGCCCTAGAAGCGCGGGAGGTGGCCGAGGAGTGCCGCCCGTCGCGAGCTGGGCCGGGGCTCCCGGGTGGCCGGGGACCGCGCGCCGGAGGGCTCTGGTTGGATGGTTCCCATGGAGACCGTGGCCCTGCTGATCCTGATCATCGCCGCCGTCGGCATCGCCCTGGTCGCGGTGGTCGCGGGCCTGGTGGCCACCGGCCGGCGCAAGCCCAAGCCGCTGCCGAACACCCACACCGACGTCCTCGGCACCCCGCCGGCCGACCCCGACGCCCCGCCGGTCGAGCTCAGCTCGCCGCCGGCGACGATCGAGCCCGACGCGGAGGCCGTCCCGGTCCTGGAGCGGCCGGAGGGTACGGCGTCGCGGCTGGTGCGGCTGCGTCAGCGCCTCGCCGGCTCGCAGGGCACGCTCGGCCGCGGGCTGCTGGCCCTGCTGAGCCGGGACCGGCTCGACGAGGACACCTGGGAGTCGATCGAGGACACGCTGCTGACCGCCGACATCGGCGTCGCCCCGACCCAGGAGCTGGTCGGCCGGCTCCGGGACCGGCTGCGGGTCGAGGGCAGCGGCAGCGAGGCCCGCGCCGTGCTCCGCGAGGAGCTGCTCGCGCTGGTCGACCCGACCATGGATCGCCGGCTCCAGGTGAGCGGCGCCGACGGGAAGCCGGGCGTGGTCCTGGTCGTCGGCGTGAACGGCGCCGGCAAGACCACCACTGTCGGCAAGATCGCCCGGATCCTGGTCGCCGAGGACCGCAGCGTGGTCCTGGGCGCGGCCGACACCTTCCGCGCCGCCGCCGTGGAGCAGCTGGCCACCTGGGGCGAGCGGGTCGGCGTCGAGGTCGTGCGCGGTCCGGAGGGCACCGACCCGGCCAGTGTCGCCTTCGAGGCCGTCAAGGACGGGACCGAGCGCGAGGTCGACACGGTCATCGTCGACACCGCCGGCCGGCTGCAGAACAAGGCGGGGCTGATGGACGAGCTCGGCAAGGTCAAGCGGGTCATCGAGAAGCAGGCCCCGGTCACCGAGGTCCTGCTGGTGCTCGACGCCACCACCGGCCAGAACGGGATGATCCAGGCCCGCGTCTTCAGCGAGGTCGTGGACGTCACCGGCATCGTGCTGACCAAGCTCGACGGGTCCGCCAAGGGCGGGATCGTGGTCGCCGTCCAGCGCGAGCTCGGCGTCCCGGTGAAGCTCGTGGGCCTCGGCGAGGGTGCCGACGACCTGGCGCCGTTCGACGCCGAGGCGTTCGTCGACGCGCTGCTGGGCTAGGACCGGGCCGGGTTAGGACCGGGCTAGGGCCGGCGCCGGACACCCGACCCGCGTAACCCGGACGCAACAAAACTCCAGGACTCGTTTCCTGACGGCAACACACCATGGCGGACGGCGAAACCTCGGCCGCCGAGGGTTCTCGACAACGGCCGCCCCGTACCTGACAGCGACGTCAACCACGTGCGGACGGCCTTCCGAGAGCAAACCCTGGAGGTTTCGTGGACGGCTATTACGCCTTCATGCTGGTGGCCACGTTGTTGGTCTTGATGATGACCGTTCCTGCGCTGGCACTCTTCTACGGCGGCATGTCCCGCTCGAAGTCGGTGCTGAACATGATGATGATGTCGTTCGTCTCGGCGGCCATCGTCGGCATCCTCTACGTGCTGGTCGGCTGGTCGATGGGCTTCGGCGGCGACGGCGTGTTCTTCGCCAACCCGTTCGAGCTCTTCGCCCTCGACGGCGTCGCGACGTCGGACTACATCTTCGTGATGTTCCAGATGACCTTCGCGGTCATCACGGCCGCTCTCATCAGCGGCGCGATCGCCGACCGGGTCAAGTTCTCGGCCTGGCTGCTCTTCCTGCCCATCTGGGCGTTCCTGGTCTACTTCCCGATGGCCCACATGGTCTTCAGCTGCACCGACGAGGCGCTCATCTGCACCAAGATCGGCGCGCAGGACTACGCCGGTGGCACCGCTGTCCACATCAACGCCGGTGTCGCGGCGCTGGTGCTGGTGCTGGTCGTGGGCAAGCGCCTGGGCTTCCGCCGCGAGCCGATGCGTCCGCACAACCTGACCCTCACCATGCTGGGCGCCGGGATGCTGTGGATGGGCTGGTACGGCTTCAACGTCGGCTCGATCGTGTTCACCGGCTCCAACGACGAGGAGAACATGGCGCAGTTCTTCTCCGAGACCGGGCGCACCTTCGCGAACACCACCATGGCCACGATGGCCGCCATCCTCGGCTGGCTGATCATCGAGCGGCTCCTGCACGGCAAGGCCACCTCGCTCGGAGCGGCCTCCGGCATCGTCGCGGGCCTGGTCGCCATCACCCCGGCGGCCGGCGCTGTCAACATCAGCGGCGCCCTGGCCATCGGCGTCGTCGCCGGCGCCGTGTGCGCCTGGGCGGTCAGCTGGAAGTTCCGCCTCGGGTACGACGACTCGCTCGACGTCGTCGGCGTCCACCTGGTCGGTGGCATCATCGGCACCGTCCTCATCGGGTTGTTCTCCACCTCCGCGGGCGCCGGCGGCATCGACGGGCTCTTCTACGGCGGTGGCGTCGACTCGCTGGTCGACCAGACCCTCGGCGTCCTGGTGGCGATCGCCTACTCGGGCATCCTGACCGCCGTCATCGCACTGGCGATCAAGTTCACCCTGGGCTGGCGCGTCACCGAGGAGGCCGAGGTCGAGGGCATCGACTTCGACCAGCACGGCGAGTCCGCGTACGACCTGCACACCAGCCTCTCGCCGAGCGGCAGCACCGGGGTCCTGGCGACGGCGACCAAGAGCACGGAAGGAGCGAACGCATGAAGCTCGTCACCGCGGTGATCAAGCCGCACAAGTGGGAGGACGTCCGGGAGGCCCTCGAGACGTTCGGCGTCACCGGCATGACCGTGAGCGAGGTCAGCGGCTACGGCCGACAGAAGGGCCACACCGAGGTCTACCGGGGCGCGGAGTACGACATCGCGCTGGTGCCGAAGATCCGCATCGAGATCGTCGTGGACGACGGCGACGTCACCGACGTGGTCGGGATCGTCGTCAAGACCGCACAGACCGGCCGGATCGGTGACGGCAAGGTCTGGGTGAGTCCCGTGGAGACGGTCGTGCGGGTCCGCACCGGCGACCGCGACGAAGCAGCGCTGTGAGGCCGGCGACGGCCCGGCTCCCCGGGGTGGGGGGCCGGGCCGTCGCCGTACGTCGGGCAGGATGCGGACCCATGCGGACACCTCGGGGGAACGGGATCGAGCCAGACGCGGGGAGCCCGGCCACGGGAGGCAGCGCGGCGTGAGCGCCGAGGAGCGGCAGCACCGCACGGCGGAGGCGGACCGGCTCTGCGCGGCGGCGTACGACGGGTGCGCGGGGCCGGAGAGCGGAGCCGCGCTGGTCGCCGTCGGGGGCTACGGCCGCGGGGAGCTCGCGCCCCGCTCCGACCTCGACGTGCTCCTCGTGGGCGACGAGGGCGTCGAGCTGGGGCAGGTGGCCGAGCGGCTGTGGTACCCGCTGTGGGACTCCGGCGCCCAGGTCGACCACGCCGTCCGGTCCCTGCCGCAGGTGCTCGCCGCCGCGGAGCAGGACCTCCGGGTCGCGCTCGGCCTGCTCGACGTCCGGCACCTCGCCGGCGACCCCGGGCTGACCCTGCGGCTGCGCGCCACGGTCCTCGCCCACTGGCGCCGCACCGCACTGGAGCGGCTGCCCGACCTGCACGAGATGGTGCGCGCGCGGCACCGCCGCGTGGGCGAGCTGGCCCACCTCTCGGTGCCCGACCTCAAGGAGGCGGGCGGCGGCCTGCGGGACGCGACCACCCTCAAGGCGCTGGTCGCCACCTGGCTGGTCGACGTGCCGCACGTCGAGCTGGAGAAGAGCCGCCTGGCGCTGCTGGACGTGCGCGACCTGCTGCACGAGGCCGCGGGCCGGGGCACCGACCGGATCGCACCGGAGCTGTGGAGCGACCTCGCCACCGGCCTGGAGCTGCCCGACGCGCGCAGCGCCCAGGTGCACGTCCGCGAGCTGGGCCGCCGGATCACGCACCTGTCCCGGCTCACCTGGCGCCGGGTCGAGGACCGCCTGGCCCGTCCGCGCAGCGTCGGCGCCCGGCGCCCGGCCCTGACGCCGCTGGCGCCCGGCGTCGCGCTCTCGGGGGCGGAGGTCGTGCTGGACGGCCGGGCGCGGCCCGCCGACGACCCGGTGCTGCTGCTGCGGGCCGCGACCGTCGCCGCGGAGCGGGACGCCGTCCTGGCCCCGCCGACCGCTGCCCGGCTGGCCCGCGAGAGCGCGCCGCTGCCGGACCCGTGGCCCGACGAGGCACGGCACCTGCTGGTCCGGCTGCTGGCCTCGGGGCCGGGGCTGCTGCCGGTCTGGGAGACCCTCGAGGAGACCGGCGCCACCCGGCTGCTGCTGCCCGAGTGGGAGCGGATCCGGCTGCTGCCGCACGCGTCGGTGATCCACCGGTTCACCGTCGACCGGCACGTCGTCGAGACCTGCATCGAGGCCGGCTCGCTGATCCGCGACGTGGCCCGTCCCGACGTGCTGATGGTCGCCGCTCTGCTCCACGACATCGGCAAGGGCAGCCTCACCGAGCACAGCGTGGCCGGCGAGCCGATCGCGCGGCGGGTCGCCGCCCGGATGGGCTTCGACGCCGAGGCGGTCGACCTGGTGGCCCGGCTGGTCCGCTGGCACCTGCTGCTCTCGGAGACCGCGACCACGCGGGACCCCGACGACCCCGCCACCGTGGACCTGGTCGCCTCGCGGGTCGGCAGCCCCGAGGCGCTGGCACTGCTCGCGGCGCTGACCCAGGCCGACGCGCGGGCGACCTCGCCGCAGGCCTGGTCGTCGTGGCGGGCCGGCCTGGTCGGCGACCTGGTCCGCCGGGTCCGGGCCGCCCTGGACAGCGGCGAGCCGGCGCCACCGGTCGTCGCCGAGGAGCTGCCCGTGCCGACCCAGGCCCGCCGTGGCGGGCTCGCCCTGGACGTCGAGCCGGTCGCGGACGGGGCCCGGGTGACGGCGCTCGCCCCGGACCGGGTCGGCCTGCTGGCCGACCTCGCCGCGACCTACGCGCTGATGCGGCTCCCGGTCCGGGCGGCCCGGGCCTGGTCCCAGGACCAGTACGGCGTCTCGGTGTGGGAGCTCGGCGCCGCCGTGGACCCGGCCGTGGTGCGGCAGCGCTACGACGCGATCCTGGCCGGCCGGCTGGATCCCGCGGCCCGGCTGGCCCCGGCCGACGCCCGCACCCTCGCCCCCAGCGTGGCGGTCCGGCCGGGGGCCTCGACCCAGGCGACGGTCCTCGAGGTCCGCACCGCCGACCGGCCCGGGGTGGTCTACCTGGTCTGCGCCGCGCTGGCCCGCCTCGACGTCGCGGTGCGCTCCGCGCACGTCGACACCCTCGGGCCGCAGGCCGTGGACGTGTTCTACCTCCAGGAGTCGGGCGCGGGCGCCCTCTCCGACCACCGGGCCGCCGACGCCGCCCACGCCGTCCGCGCCGCGCTCTCCGGCGCGGACGGCTGAGCGGCCCTCAGCAGCACCTCAGCAGCACCTTGAGGACGCGTGGTGCTCGCGTACGTCGGCCCGGTGTCGCTCGTAGGCCCGGCGGCTCATCGGCTCCCGCCCGTCCTCCCGGCACCGGTCGACGTACTCCTCCCAGCGGGCCTCGCCGCTGATCTGGTGCAGGTACCACCGCACGCCGGCGACGGCCCGGGCCACGGGTCCCGGCACGCTCGTCGCGCTCATCGGCGGCCTCCGGTCGTGAGCCGCTGGGACTCCTCCCACTCGCGGACCGCCGCCTTCTCCTCGGCGGTGGCGAAGAAGTCGGCGGGTGCCACGATCCGGGACGGTGTGGGCGGCACCTCGGTGGTCGGCAGGCCGCCCGCCCGGATCGCGCGCACCCACACCACGGCGGCGTTCGCGACGACCACGATCACCAGCAGGGCGAAGACCAGCTGGAGGACGCCGTTGAGGGTGGAGTTGCTGACCACCTGGTCCATCTGACCGGCGTCCGCGGCGGGCGGGAGCAGCTCGTCGGCGTCCCGGGCGTCGCGGTAGCGGTCGGCCTGCGCGAAGTACCCGATGGCGGGGTTGTCGGAGAAGACCTTCTGCCAGCTCGCGGTCATCGTGACGATGAGGTCCCAGACCAGTGGCACCCCGGGCACCCACACCCAGCGCAGCTTGCCGTGCTTGAGCAGCAGCGTGACGCACAGGCACAGGGCGATCGCGGCGAGCAGCTGGTTGGCGATGCCGAAGAGCGGGAAGAGCTGGTTGATCCCGCCCAGCGGATCGGTGACCCCGACGTAGAGCATGTAGCCCCAGGCCGCGACCACGACGGCACTGGCGCCCCAGGCGGCCGGGCGCCACGAGGTGTCGCCGAAGCGCGGCCACAGGTTGCCGATCGTGTCCTGGAGCATGAAGCGGCCCACCCGGGTGCCGGCGTCGACGGCGGTGAGGATGAACAGCGCCTCGAACATGATCGCGAAGTGGTACCAGAACGCCGCGAGCCCGCCGCCGAAGGCGGACTCGAAGATCTGGGAGATCCCGAACGCCAACGTCGGGGCCCCGCCGGTGCGCGAGACCAGCGTCTGCTCCTCGACCGCCGCCGCCGCGCTCGCGAGCTCGTCGGCGGTGACCGAGAAGCCCAGTCCGTTGACGTACTCCGCCGCGGAGGCGAAGGTCCCGCCGGTGGCGCCCGCGGGGCTGTTCATCGCGAAGTACATGCCCTGGTCGATGACGCAGGCGGCGATCAGCGCGCTGATCGCGACGAAGGACTCCATCAGCATGCCGCCGTAGCCGATCATCCGGACCTGGCTCTCCTTGGCGAGCATCTTCGGGGTGGTGCCCGAGGAGATCAGCGCGTGGAAGCCGGAGAGCGCGCCGCAGGCGATCGTGATGAACACGAACGGGAACAGCTTGCCGGCGAAGACCGGGCCGTCGCCGTCGGTGGCGAAGCTCGTCACCGCCTCCGCGGAGAGCGTCGGCTGGGCGATGAGCACCCCGACGGCCAGCAGCACGATCACGCCGACCTTCATGAACGTCGAGAGGTAGTCGCGCGGGGTCAGCAGCGTCCACACCGGCAGCACCGAGGCGATGAACCCGTAGATGACCAGGCAGAGGGTCAGGGTCTCGGGGGAGAGCGTCAGCGAGTCGCCCAGCGCGGTGCCGTCGACGTATCCGCCGCCGATGATCGCCAGCAGCAGCAGCACGACCCCGATCGCGGTCACCTCGAGCACCCGGCCGGGCCGCAGGAAGCGCAGGTAGACGCCCATGAACAGCGCGATCGGGATGGTCAGGCCGATCGAGAACACGCCCCACGGCGATTCGGCGAGCGCGTTGACCACGACCAGGGCGAGGACCGCGAGGATGATGATCATGATCGCGAAGACCGCGATCAGCGCGGCGGTGCCGCCGACCACGCCGATCTCCTCGCGCACCATCTGGCCCAGGCTCTTGCCGTCGCGGCGCATCGAGAAGAACAGCACCATCATGTCCTGGACCGCGCCGGCCAGGATGACGCCGACGATGATCCAGATCGTGCCGGGCAGGTAGCCCATCTGGGCGGCGAGCACCGGGCCCACGAGCGGGCCGGCGCCCGCGATCGCCGCGAAGTGGTGGCCGAAGAGCACCCGCCGGTCGGTGACCTCGAAGTCGACGCCGTCGCCGAGCCGCTCCGCGGGGGTGGCCCGGGTGTCGTCGACGCCGAGCACCCGCCGGGCGATGAACCGCGAGTAGAACCGGTAGGCGATCGCGTAGGAGCACAGGGCGGCGAACAGGATCCACAGCGCGGAGACCTCCTCGCCGCGGGAGAGCGCGAGCACCGCCCAGCAGACGGCGCCGACCAGGGCCACGACCGACCAGACGGCGATCGAGACCGCGCGCGGCCGCCCGCGCGAGGGCGCTGGTCCGGGACTTCCGGGAGTACGGGTGGTGGTCGCCATCGAGGTCCTCCTGGGCCGAGCGTCGCACCGGGCGTGCGGCGTACGTCACAGCATCGGCCGAGAGCGCCCGGCGCGCCAGGGTGCTCACGACGCGGGGGCGAGGGATGCGGCGCGGCGGCCGGTTAGGATTTGCTGGTCCACGCACGCACGACTCCACGAACGGACGCCACCTGTGTTCGCCACACTCTCCGACCGGCTCGCCGACACCTTCAAGAACCTCCGGGGCAAGGGCCGGCTCTCCGAGGCCGACATCGACGCCACGGCGCGCGAGATCCGCATCGCGCTGCTCGAGGCCGACGTCGCGCTGCCGGTGGTCAAGGAGTTCGTGGCCGCGGTCAAGGACCGCGCCCGCGGCGAGGAGGTCAGCGGGGCCCTCAACCCGGCCCAGCAGGTCGTCAAGATCGTCAACGAGGAGCTCGTCGGGATCCTCGGCGGCGAGACCCGGCGGCTGCGCTACGCCAAGTCCGGGCCGACCGTCATCATGCTCGCGGGCCTCCAGGGCGCCGGCAAGACCACGCTGGCGGCCAAGCTCGCGCTGTGGCTCAAGGACCAGGGCAAGAGCCCGATGCTGGTGGCCGCGGACCTCCAGCGCCCCAACGCTGTCAACCAGCTCCAGGTCAACGGCGAGCGGGTCGGCGTCCCGGTCTTCGCGCCGCAGCCCGGCAACGGCGTCGGCGACCCGGTCGGGGTCGCACGGGAGTCGATCGAGGAGGCCAAGCGCAAGCTGTACGACGTGGTCATCGTCGACACCGCCGGCCGGCTCGGCGTCGACGCCGAGCTGATGAAGCAGGCCTCGGACATCCGCGACGCCGTCCAGCCCGACGAGGTCCTCTTCGTCGTGGACGCGATGATCGGCCAGGACGCGGTCTCGACCGCGCAGGCGTTCCTCGACGGGGTCGGGTACGACGGCGTCGTCCTGACCAAGCTCGACGGTGACGCCCGCGGTGGCGCCGCCCTGTCGATCGCCTCGCTCACCGGCCGTCCGGTCATGTTCGCCTCCAACGGCGAGAAGATGACCGACTTCGACCTGTTCCACCCCGACCGGATGGCCTCGCGGATCCTGGACATGGGCGACATGCTCAGCCTGATCGAGCAGGCCGAGAAGGCCTTCGACCAGGAGGAGGCCCTCAAGGCCGCCCAGAAGCTCAGCGGCCAGGGCGGCGAGTTCACCCTCGACGACTTCCTGCAGCAGATGCAGCAGATCCGCAAGCTCGGGTCGATGAAGAAGGTCATGGGGATGCTGCCCGGGATGGGCCAGTTCCGCGAGCAGCTCGACCAGTTCGACGAGCGCGAGATCGATCGCATCGAGGCGATCATCCGCTCGATGACGCCGGCCGAGCGCGACAACCCCAAGCTGATCGACGGGTCCCGCCGCGCCCGCATCGCCCGGGGATCCGGCCGCCAGGTCTCCGACGTCAACCAGCTCGTGGACCGGTTCTTCGAGGCCCGCAAGATGATGATGCAGATGGCCCGCGGCGGCGGAATGCCCGGCATGCCGGGGATGCCCGGGATGCCGGGGCTGGGCGGCGGGCCCGGCAAGAAGGGCAAGGCCAAGCAGCAGGCCAAGAAGGGCAAGAAGCGGGTCTCGGGCAACCCCGCGAAGGCCGCCCAGGCGAAGTCGGCCCAGGCTGGGTCGAAGGCGGAGCCCGCCAACCCCTTCGCCACGCCGGGCGCGGACCTCGACTACGAGCAGGCCGCCGCGGCGCTGAACCTGCCCAAGGACTTCTCCAAGTTCCTCAAGTGAGCCCGCTCGTCCCTGCCTCGGGGCGGCGGGCGTGAGCACGACGCTGGTCGTCGACGGGGCCAACGTCGTCGGCAGCCGCCCCGACGGCTGGTGGAAGGACCGGGCCGGCGCGGCCCGGCGCCTGCACGAGCAGCTGCTGGTCGCCGACGTCCCGTACGACGTCGTGGTGCTGGTGCTGGAGGGTGCGGCCAAGGGCGGCGCCCGGCCGGGCCGGGACGCCCACGTGGTGACCGTGCACGCCAAGGCCGACGGCGACGCGACGATCGTGGCCGAGACCCGGGCCGCGATCGCGCGCGGCGAGCGGGTGGCCGTGGTGACCGCCGACCGGATGCTCCAGGCCCGGGTCCAGGGGGCCGGCGCGGTGGCGCTCGGGCCGTCCTGGCTGCTCGACCAGCTCTGAGCGGCCCGGGGTCGGCTCAGGTGGCGGCGAGCCGGGCCGTGCCGAGCGCGACGGCACCCAGCGCCTCGGCCTGGTCGCCGAGCTGCCCGGGCAGCACCTGCACCGCGGTGGCGGTGTCGGGCTGGGCGTAGCGGGTGACGGCCTCGCGCACGCCGGCCACCAGGGCGGGGGAGGACCCGAGCGAGCCACCGACCACGACGGCCTGCGGGTTGAGGCTGTTGCACAGGTCCGCGAGCGCCCGCCCGATGGTGCGGCCCGCGTCGCCGAGCACCCGGCGCACCCCCGAGTCGCCCTCGCGGTCCAGGCGCAGCACCCCCGCCACGTCGAGCTCCTCGTCGTACGCCGGCCGCAGCAGCCGCAGCAGCCGCGGCGCGGCCACCCGGGTCTCCAGGCAGCCCCGGTTGCCGCACCGGCACACCTCGCCGTCCTCGGCGACCTGGACGTGGCCGATCTCCCCGGCGCTCCCGGTCGCCCCGCGGTGCAGCCGGCCGCCGAGCACGATCCCGGAGCCGAGCCCGCCGGCCAGCTTGATGTAGACGACGTCGGTGAGGCCGCGGGCGGCGCCGCGGTGCAGCTCCGCGAGCGCCCCGAGGTTGGCGTCGTTGTCGGCCACCGTCGGCACCCCGAGCCGCCGGGTCAGCTCCTGGGCCGGGGCCAGCCCGCGCCAGCCCGGCAGGATCCCGCCCCGCACGGTCCCGGACCGCCGGTCGACCGGGGCCGGCACGCACATCCCCGCCACCAGCAGCCGGTGCTCCGGACCGGCGGTGCGGTCGGACCCGGCCAGCGTGCGGCGTACCAGGTCGGCGGCGACGTCGAGCGAGCCGCGGCCGCTGGCGTCGACGTCGACCTCGGCGTGCTGCTGGGCGAGGACCCGCCCGGAGCGGTCGGCCAGCACGGCGCGGACGTGGTGGTGGCCGACGTCGACCCCGGCGACCAGCCCGGGCGGGGTGGCCAGGGCGACCAGGACCGGCGGCCGGCCGCTGCCGCCCTTGTGCGGGGTCCCGCGGGCGGCACTCTCGGCGAGGTGTCCGGACGCGAGCAGCTCGGCGACCAGCCCGGAGACCGTGGAGCGCGACAGCCCGGTTCCGCGGCAGATGTCGGCCCGGCTCTGGGGACCGCCGACGAGCAGGGCCAGCACCGCGCGCCGGTTCGCCGCGCGGACCCGGTCCAGCGGGCCCGCTCGGGCGGGCCGCGGGGCCGCGACCCGGGGCATCCCCGAGAGCGGCCCGGGAGGCGTGCCGGGTGCCATGGTCGGACCGTAGTTATGTGCGGGCTGCGGAGTAAATAGGCCGCCGGGGCGCGCCGGTTGCGCATTGACCCCGGCAGAACCCCGGCCGAGGGTGACAGCGGGACGGCTGGCCGTTCCGCGCCGGCCACCCGGCCCGCGCAGCCTGATCCTGGCCAAGGAGGTCCAGATGATCCTGCTTCCCAGCTCGCGCGGCCGGCGGCTCGCCGGCGTCGCGCTCACCGCCGCGCTGGTCGCGGCCCCCGCCGCCGCGCCACCGGGCGCGACCGCGCTCGAGCGCGGCGCGGACGCCGCCGCCCAGACCGGCCCGCGCTACCGCGACGCCTCCCTTCCGACCGCCGCCCGCGTCGCCGACCTGCTCGGCCGGATGACCCTCGCCGAGAAGGTCGGCCAGATGACCCAGGCCGAGCGCGCCGACGTGACGGCCGACCCGTCGCTGATCACCGAGTACGGCCTGGGCAGCGTGCTGTCCGGCGGCGGCTCGGTGCCCGCGAACAACACCGCGGAGGGCTGGGCCGACATGGTCGACACCTTCCAGCGGGCCGCCCTCGACACCCGCCTGGGGATCCCGCTGCTCTACGGCGTGGACGCCGTGCACGGGCACGCCAACCTGCAGGGGGCCACCGTCTTCCCGCACAACATCGGTCTCGGTGCCACCCGGAACGCCCGGCTGGTGGAGCGGATCGCCCACATCACCGCCGCCGAGACCCGGGCCAGCGGCCCGCAGTGGAACTTCGCGCCCTGCGTCTGCGTGGCCCGCGACGACCGGTGGGGCCGGACCTATGAGTCCTTCGGCGAGCACCCGCGCCTGGCCACCGTGCTCGGCGCCGCCGCGGTCCGCGGGCTCCAGGGCCCGCGCGGCCAGCTGGACCGCCCCGACCGGGTGCTGGCGACGGCCAAGCACTACGCCGGGGACGGGCTGACGACGTTCGGCACCGGCGAGGGCGACTACACCATCGACCAGGGCATCACCCAGACCAGCCGCGAGGAGTTCGACGAGCTCGCCCTCGCGCCGTACCGCGCCGTGGTCCGCGGCCGGGACGCGGCCGGGTCGGTGATGCCGTCCTTCTCCAGCGTCGACTGGACCGAGGACGGGCTCGGCAACCCGGTCAAGATGCACGCCCACGAGGAGCTGCTCACCGACGTGCTGCGCGGTGACCTCGGCTTCGAGGGGTTCGTGATCTCCGACTGGCGCGCGATCCACCAGATCCCCGGTGACCTCGCGACCCAGGTCGCGACCTCGGTCAACGCCGGCGTGGACATGTTCATGGAGCCCGCCTCCGGCACCGACCCCGCCTGGCGCGAGTTCGTCCCGACGCTGATCGGGCTGGTCGAGGCCGGCACCGTCAGCCAGGGCCGCATCGACGAGGCGGTCTCCCGGATCCTCACCGCCAAGTTCGAGCTCGGGCTGTTCGAGCGGCCGTTCACCGACCGGCGCAACCTCGACGAGATCGGCAGCCGTGGGCACCGGGCGGTGGCCCGCCAGGCCGTCGCCGAGTCCCAGGTGCTGCTGCGCAACCGGGAGCGGACCCTGCCGCTGGGCGGCCGCCACCACGGCAGGCCCGGCAAGCACTTCAAGCCCGGCAAGCACGGCAAGCACGTCAAGCACGGGCGTCGCGGTCACCGCCACGGCGCGCGGCCGGTGTACGTCGCGGGCAGCAACGCCGACAACATCGGCAACCAGGCCGGCGGCTGGACGCTCACCTGGCAGGGCGGCTCGACCAACGTGATCCCCGGGGACACGATCCTGGACGGGATCCGGGGGGCCTCCCGCGCGCGGGTGACCTTCAGCGAGACCGCGACCGCGCGGGTCCCGCGTGGCGCCGACGGGGTCGTGGTCGTCGGGGAGACGCCGTACGCCGAGGGCTTCGGCGACGTCGGCGGACCGCGCTGGGGCTATGACCCCGGGGACAACGGGGTGCTGCGGCCGCCGCAGACGATGGAGCTCACCGACGCCGACGAGGCGGCGGTGCGCACGGTGTGCGCCCAGGCCCGCAGCTGCACGGTCGTGGTCGTGTCCGGCCGGCCGATGGCCCTGGCGCCCGACCTGCTGCGCCGGGTGGACGCGCTGGTCGCGTCCTGGCTGCCGGGCAGCGAGGGCAGGGGCGTCGCGGACGTGCTCTTCGGGCGCCGCCCGTTCACCGGCCGGCTGCCGGTCAGCTGGCCGCGGACGGTCGACCAGGAGCCGGTCAACATCGGCGACGAGGACTACGACCCGCTGTACCGCTACGGCTTCGGGCTGACCACCCGGCGCCAGCACCGCTGAGGAACGCCGTCGTGGCCCGGGCGCGATAACGTCCGGGCCATGACGGCGCTCAGGTTTCCCGGAGTCGTGCTGCCCGAGGGCGAGCACCGTGACGTGTTCGTGGTCGACGGCCGGATCACCTACGAGCGGCCCGCGGGCGCCGAGACGGCAGCGACCGGCTGGATCGTCCCGGGCCTGGTCGACGCCCACAACCACCTCGGGCTCGACGACGGGGGAGCCGTCGACGACGACGAGGTCGAGCGCCAGGCGGTCGCGGACCGCGACGCCGGAGCGCTGCTGCTGCGCGACTGCGGCTCCCCGGCCGACACCCGCTGGGTCCAGGAGCGCGAGGACCTCCCGCGCCTGATCCGGGCGGGCCGGCACCTGGCCCGGACCCGTCGCTACATCCGCAACTTCGGTCACGAGATCGAGCCCGAGGAGCTGCCGGCGTACGTCGCGCAGGAGGCCCGGGCCGGGGACGGCTGGGTCAAGCTGGTCGGCGACTGGATCTCGCGGCAGAAGGGCGACCTCGCCCCGTCGTTCCCGCCCGAGGTGTTCGCCGAGGCGATCCGGGTGGCGCACGAGCACGGGGCGAAGGTGACCGCGCACTGCTTCGGCCGCGAGGTTCTGCAGCCCCTGCTCGACGCCGGCATCGACTGCATCGAGCACGGCACCGGCCTCGGCACCGACCAGGTCGAGCAGATGGCCGCGGCGGGTGTGGCGCTGGTGCCGACCGTGATGCAGACCGCGAAGTTCCCGGGCTTCGCCGCCGACGGGCGGGCGCGGTTCCCGGCGTACTCGGGAACCATGGAGGAGCTCTACGCCCGGCGCCGCGAGGTCGTGATGAGCGCCCACGAGGCGGGGGTGGCGATGTACGTCGGCAGCGACGGCGGCGGCCCACAGCGGCACGGGCACCTGGCGGGGGAGGCGCTGGCGATGGCCGAGATCGGGCTCCCGTCGGCCGACGTCCTGGCCGCCGCGTCCTGGCGGGGCCGGGCGTGGCTGGGCTGGAACGCCGGGCTCGACGAGGGCGCGCCCGCCGACTTCGTGGTCTACGACCGCGACCCGCGCGCGGACCTCGGGGTGCTCTACGAGCCGCGCCGCGTGGTGCTGCGCGGTCGCGTGGTGGCCTGAGCGGGTCGCCCGCTACTCGGGCCGGACCAGCCGGAACCGGCCGTTGGGCATCGCGTCGATCCACCGCGGCACCGGCCGCGCGAGCTCGTCGAGGCGACCGAGCATGCTGAGCATCAGCGACTCCACCCACGCCGCGTCCTGCGACGCGCTGGAGGTCGCGCCCTCCTCGGTCTCGGCGCGCAGCCCCAGGGCCAGCTCCCGCGAGGTGCGGGTGCGGGTGCCGGAGTAGAGCATCAGCTCGAGCAGCTGCAGGTGCTGCGGGTGCAGGTCGATCAGCCGGTCGTCGACGACCACGAGGCCGCGGGCGGGGTTCATCCGCAGGCCGCGGAACTCGATCCAGCTGCCGACGAACTGCATGCCGACGCGGAGCATGCCGGCCTTGCCGTCCTCGCCCTCATCGGCTGCCTGCTCCTCCGACTCGGTGCCGGGCTCGGTGCCTGACTCGGTGCCGGGTTCGGTGCCGGGCTCCTGGCCCTGCGCCGGCTCGGAGGCGGCGGCCTCCTCCCCGGGCTGGCCTGCCTGCGTTGGCTGCACCGGCTGCACCGGCTGCACCGGCTGCTCGGGCGGCCCCGGATCGGCGGCGCCCTCCTGCTCGGGCGGCACGGGCGTGGACGGCAGCCGCAGGGACGGCCTGCGGGTGACAGCTGTCAGCCGGGCTCGCAGCTCGCGCGGCCGGATCGGCTTGGGCACGTAGTCGTCCGCCCCGGCGTCGAAGCCGGCCAGGATGTCCAGCTCGTCGGAGCGGGTGCTGACGATGACGATGTAGCTGTCGCTGAACTCGCGGATCCGCCGGGTGGTCTCGAGCCCGTCCAGGTTCGGCATCGCGATGTCGATGGTGGTGAGCACCGGGTCGTGCTCGCGCGCCATCCGGGTGCCCTCCAGGCCGTCGCGGGCGGTGACGACGTCGAAACCGGCCTGGGTCAGCACCACGCTGAGGAGGTAGGCGACATCCTCGTCGTCCTCCACCACGAGCGCGAGCGGCAGCCCGCTGGGGGCGGCGGCCCGCACGGGGAGGTCCTGGTCGGTGGGCACCGGAGAATCTTCACAAATCCCGGGACGGGGCGGCGTGGAAATGCGGATACGGGTCGTCGTGCGGACCGTGTCGCCCGCCACTCGGTGCCAGTCGGGGTGCCAGTCTGGGCGCCCGCCGGGCAGCCGCGGAACCGGCCGGGCCTAGTCTGGTCGGACCCCGGCCGCCGCCTCGCACGCCCGATTTCGACCGGCGCGCGGACGTCTGGCATCATGGGCGGCTGAGTCCTGTGCGCCCGGACCCTCTCAGCCGGGCGTCGCAGAGCCCATCGAGGCCCGTCTCCCGGTGTTCCCCACCTGGTCGGCGCGGACCTCACCCACCACGAATCCAAGGAGACACCACAAACGTGGCCGTCAAGATCCGTCTGAAGCGCCTGGGCAAGATCCGGGTGCCGCAGTACCGCATCGTCGTCGTCGACTCGCGCAAGAAGCGCGACGGCAAGGTCCTCGAGGAGATCGGCAAGTACCACCCGAAGGAGGACCCGTCGTACATCGACGTCACCTCCGAGCGGGCGCAGTACTGGCTGGGCGTCGGCGCGCAGCCGACCGAGGCCGTCGAGGCCATCCTCAAGGTGACCGGCGACTGGCAGAAGTTCAAGGGCCTCCCGGGTGCCGAGGGCACCCTGCGGCACGCCGAGGCCAAGCGCGACAAGCTGGAGGCCTTCAACGAGGCCCTCAAGGACGCGCACAGCGAGCTGAAGGGCGCGGCCGTCACGAAGAAGGCCGCCGCCAAGAAGTCCGACAAGGCTGACAAGGCCGAGAAGTCGGAGCAGGCTGACAAGTCCGGCGAGGCCGAGGTGACCGCTGGTAAAAGCCCCGAGGCCGCCGTCGTGGAGGCCGAGGCCGCCGAGACCGGCAACCCGAAGGCGACCAGCGAGCCCGCTGCCGACGCCGAGAAGCCGGCCGACGAGACCGAGGCCTGAGCACCATGCTCGCGGACGCGTTGGAGCACCTCGTGCGGGGTGTCGTCGACAACCCCGACGACGTGCGGGTGCGCGACAAGGAGCTGCGCCGGGGCTCGGTCCTCGAGGTGCGCGTGCACCCCGACGACCTCGGCAAGGTGATCGGCCGCGGTGGCCGGACCGCCTCGGCGTTCCGGACCGTCGTCTCGGCCCTCGCGGGCAAGGACGGCGCCCGGGTCGACTTCGTCGACGTCGACCGGCGTCGCTGAGCCCAGCCAACGCGTCAACCGCTTGACACGGGTGTCGCCCCTCGGGGCGGCACCCGTTTCGGCTCTGGTGGAGGAGAACTAGGTGGAGACGATCGAGCTCGTGGTCGGGCGCATCGGCAAGCCGCACGGCATCCGGGGCGAGGTCACCGTCGACGTCCGGACCGACGAGCCCGAGCGTCGGTACGCCGCCGGCGCGGTGCTGCGCGCCCAGCCGCCCCAGGGGTCGGCCTCGACCCTGCGCAGCCTCACGGTCGCCCGCGCCCGCTGGCACCAGTCGGTGCTGCTGGTGACGTTCGAGGAGCTCGGCGACCGCAGCGCCGCCGAGGCCGCCCGCGGCATCGTGCTGCACGCGACGATCCCGGCGGACGCCACGCCCGAGGACCCCGAGGAGTTCTACGACCACCAGCTGGTCGGGCTCGCGGTCCACGACGTCGACGGGACCGCGCTGGGGACTGTCACCGGCCTCGTGCACGGCGGCGCCCAGGACCTGCTCGCCGTCCGGGCCGTGGACGGCCGGGACACGCTGGTGCCGTTCGTCAAGGCACTGGTGCCGGAGGTGGACCTGGCCGCCGGCCGGGTCGTCGTCGCCGACCGGCCCGGGCTGGTGGCTCCGCTGCCCGAGGACGCCGACTGACGTGCGCCTGGACTACCTGACGATCTTCCCCGAGTACCTCGCGCCGCTGCAGCTCTCGCTGCCCGGCCGGGCCGCCGCCTCGGGCCTGATCGAGGTGCGGGTCCACGACCTGCGGGACTTCACTCACGACCGGCACCGCACGGTCGACGACACGCCGTACGGCGGCGGCGCCGGGATGGTGATGCGGCCCGAGCCCTGGGGCGAGGCGTTCGACGCCCTCGGGATCGAGGACGCGACAGTGGTCGTGCCGACCCCCTCGGGGGAGCCGCTGACCCAGGCGCTGGCCCGGGAGCTGTCGACGCGCTCCCGGCTGGTCTTCGCGTGCGGGCGCTACGAGGGCATCGACCAGCGGGTGCTCGACCACGCCGGCTCCCGCACCGAGGTCCGCGAGGTCTCGATCGGCGACTACGTGCTCAACGGCGGCGAGGTCGCCGCACTGGCGGTCACCGAGGCCGTCGTACGGCTGCTGCCCGGGTTCATGGGCAACGCCGACTCGCTCGTGGAGGAGTCCCACGAGGACGGGCTGCTGGAGTACCCCGTCTACACCAAGCCGGCCAGCTGGCGCGGGCTGTCGGTCCCCGAGGTGCTGCTCGGCGGCAACCACGGCGCCATCGCGCGGTGGCGCCGGGACCAGGCGGTACGCCGCACCGCGGAGCGCCGCCCGGACCTGCTGCACGCCAGTGCGGTCGCGGGGGAGTGGTCGGTCGTCCCGGCCACCCGCGCCGACGCCCCCGAGATCCTGGTCCTCCAGCGCGCCTGCTGGGTGCAGGAGGCGATCGCCAACGAGTCGCTGGCGATCCCCGCGCTGCACGAGTCCCTCGACGACGTGCTGCGCGACCTCGAGACCTGGGACTGGTACGTCGTCCGGGTGGCGGGCCGGCTCGTCGCGGGCGTGCGGTGCCGGCTGCAGGACGGGGAGTGGGACATCGGCCGGCTGATGGTCGTCCCCGACCTCCAGGGCCGCGGCCTGGGCCGGGTGCTGCTCGAGCACGCCGAGGCCCTCGCGCACCCCGACGCCCGCAGCTGCGTGCTGTTCACCGGGGCCGGCAGTGCCGACAACATCCGGATGTACCGCAAGGCCGGGTTCCGGCCGCGCCCGGACCGGGAGGCGCCGCCGGGCGCCGTCGTGCTCGGCAAGCGGATTTCTGGGCGCTGAGCCGGCTGTGGCAGACTTGGCCACCGGCCAGTCGGTCGAAGGGTCGCTCCGAGGATCGCACGGAGGACCCGCGTCGGGCCCCTGCCACAGGGGGAGTCCTGCGCCGCCGACCATCTTCGCCTCCGCGCGGAGCACTGGCCACACCGGAACACCCATCCAGTACCACGGCTGACCTGTGGCACCCGTGAGGAGAGACATGACCAACAACGTCATCACCGAGCTCGGCAATGCGATCAAGCGCGACGACGTCCCGGCCTTCCGCGCCGGCGACACCGTCAAGGTCCACGTGAAGGTCATCGAGGGCACCCGCTCCCGCGTGCAGATCTTCCAGGGCGTCGTGATCCGCGTGCAGGGCTCCGGCGTCGGCCGCACCTTCACGGTCCGCAAGGTCTCCTTCGGCGTCGGCGTCGAGCGCACCTTCCCGCTGAACTCCCCGATCTTCGAGCAGATCGAGATCGTCTCCCGCGGTGACGTGCGCCGCGCGAAGCTGTACTACCTGCGCAACCTGCGCGGCAAGGCCGCCAAGATCAAGGAGCGCCGCGAGAGCTGAGACGCCCCGGCGTTTCCTAGACTCACTCGCGTGAGCACCGAGGACCGCGACCCCAGCACCGTCGACCCCGTCGACGAGCAGCCGGGGTCGCGGTCCTTGCACGTTCCGGGCACGCGGCGATGGCGCGCACGCGTGCTGCTGCTCGGCGCCGCCGTGGCCCTCGCCGTCGTCGTGAAGTCGCTGTTCCTGCAGGCGTTCTACATCCCGTCGGCGTCGATGGAGCCCGGCCTGGTCAAGGACGACCGGATCGTGGTCGAGAAGGTCAGCTCGTGGGGCGACCGGGGCCCGCGGCGCGGCGACGTCGTGGTCTTCCAGGACCCCGGCGACTGGCTGCTCCCCGAGCCCGCGCCCGGTGCGCTCGGCCGGGCCCTGGAGAAGGTCGGCCTGCGTCCCGGCGGCGGGCACCTGGTGAAGCGGGTGGTCGGCGTCGCCGGCGACGTCGTCGTCTGCTGCGACGACCGCGGCCGGATCTCGGTCAACGGCGAGCCGCTCGACGAGTCCGGCTACACCCGCCTCGACGGCGCCCCATGCGCGGGCCCGATGACCCGCACCTGCTCCTGGTCGGCCGGACCGGTGCCTGCGGGCCATCTTTTCGTCATGGGCGACCACCGCAGCAACTCCGACGACTCGACCATGCACTTGTGCCCCGAGACCGGAGCCGAGACCGGAACCGGGACCGGCGCCGGGTGCGCGCCGGGTGAGGAGTTCGTTCCCGCCGACCTGGTGGTCGGCCGGGTGGTCGCGCTGGCCTGGCCGGCCGGGCACGCGCGGCTCCTGCACCGACCGGGGACCTTCGACGCCGTCCCCGACGCCCCGGAGGCACCCCGTGAGTGAGCTGCCCCGCGGCGCCGCGGTCCGGCGCGACGCCGGGCTCTACGGCTACGAGCGCGCGCTGCGCCGCCACGGCATCGAGCCCGTCGCCGGGGTGGACGAGGCCGGCCGCGGCGCCTGTGCGGGCCCGCTGGTGGCCGGGGCCGCGATCCTGCCCGCCGGCAAGGCCGGCATCGTGCCGGGGCTGGCCGACTCCAAGCTGCTCACCGCGAAGGCCCGCGAGCGGTGCTACGACGAGGTCGTGCGCCGCGCCGTGGCCTGGTCGGTGGTGGTGGTCTCCCACGAGGAGTGCGACCGGCTGGGGATGCACGTGGCCAACGTGGAGGCGCTGCGCCGCGCGGTCGCGCTGCTCGACGTGCCCCCGGCGTACGTGCTCACCGACGGGTTCCCCGTCGACGGCCTCGGCGTGCCCGGCCTGGCCGTCTGGAAGGGCGACCGGGTGGCCGCCTGCATCGCGGCGGCCTCGGTGCTCGCGAAGGTGACCCGGGACCGGATCATGGCCGAGCTCGACACCGCGTGGCCGGCGTACGACTTCAAGACCCACAAGGGCTACATCACCGACGTGCACACGGCGGCGCTGCTCGAGCACGGACCCTCGCCGGTGCACCGGATGCGGTTCGTCAACGTGCGCCGCGCCGCCGGGCTGGAGACGCCGCTAGAGTCGAGCGCGTGAGCGCCGAGGACCTCGAGAAGTACGAGACCGAGATGGAGCTGACGCTCTATCGCGAGTACCGCGACGTCGTCGGCATCTTCAAGTACGTCGTGGAGACCGACCGGCGCTTCTACCTGTGCAACCAGGTCGACGTGAAGGCCCGCACCGAGGCGGGCGAGGTCTTCTTCGAGGTCTCGATGAGCGACGCCTGGGTCTGGGACATGTACCGCCCGGCCCGGTTCGCGAAGAACGTCAAGGTGCTCACGTTCAAGGACGTCAACGTCGAGGAGCTCCAGCCCTCCGAGATCGACCCGCCCAAGCCCTCCTGACGCGGCTCGGGCCACCTGCCGTCCACAGGCGGGGCCCGCTGACTGCTTGTCCACAGGTGGCGTCGCGGCCGCCCCGGGCGTCGGCACCGTCCCCGACGCTGGCCTCCAGGAGGTCAGCCGATGACGACGACTGCAGCACACCGCCAGGCCCTCGGCCGCTACGGGGAGTCCCTCGCGGCCCGCCACCTCACCGCGGGCGGGATGATCCTGCTCGACCGCAACTGGCGCTGCGAGGTCGGTGAGCTCGACCTGGTACTGCGCGACGGCCACGTGCTCGTGGCCTGCGAGGTCAAGACCCGGTCCAGCACCGGGTGCGGCGTCCCGCACGAGGCCGTGGACGCCACCCGCCTCGACCGCCTGCGCCGGCTCGCGGAGCGCTGGCGCGAGGCCCACGGGCTGGGTCCGGTCGAGGTCCGCGTCGACCTGGTCGCGGTGCTGCGCCCGCCGCGCGGGCCCTCGGTGCTCGACCACGTGGTGGGGGTCGGCTGATGCCGTTCGCCACCGCCCGCACGGTCTCGCTGCGGGGCGCCCTGGGCCACCTGATCGACGTGCAGAGCGACGTCTCGCCGGGGATGGTCGGCACCACCCTGGTGGGGCGCCCCGACGTCTCGCTCAACGAGTCCCGGGACCGCTGCCGGATGGCGATCATCAACTCGGGGCTGACCTGGCCCGCGACCAAGCGGATCACGGTACTGCTCTCACCGGCCCACCTGCTCAAGAGCGGCACCCACTTCGACCTGGCGATCGCTGTGTCGGTCCTGGCGGCCGACGGGCGGATCCCGGGCGCCGCGCTCGACGGCGTCGCGTTTCTCGGCGAGCTCAGCCTCGACGGGGGACTGCGCCCCGCGACCGGCGTCCTGCCGATGGTCCTCGCCGCCGCCGACCGCGGGATCCGCCAGGTCTTCGTGCCCGAGCCCCAGGCGCGGGAGGCCGCGATGGTGCCCGGCATGGCGGTGCTCGGCGTCCGGTCGCTGGGGCAGGTGGTCGCCCTGCTGCGCGGCGACGAGGTGCCGGAGGCGGCGCCGGTGGCCGCGTCCTCGAGCAGCCGGCTGCTCTCCTGGCGCGGCGAGGACCGCCTGGAGGAGGTGGACCTCGCCGACCTGATCGGCCTGGACGACGCCCGCTTCGCCGTGGAGGTCGCGGCCGCCGGCGGCCACCACCTGCTGCTCTCGGGCCCGAAAGGGTCCGGCAAGACCAGCATCGCCGAGCGGATCCCGACGATCCTGCCCGATCTCGACGCCGAGGAGGCCCTCGAGCTCACCGCCCTGCACTCGCTGGCCGGGGTGCTGGACCCGGCCGAGGGAATGCTGGTGCGGCCCCCGTTCGTCGCGCCGCACCACGACGCCAGCAAGGCCAGCCTGATCGGCGGCGGGTCCGGCCAGGTGCGTCCGGGAGCGGTGAGCCTGGCCCACGCCGGCGTCCTGTTCCTCGACGAGTTCCCGTTGTTCCGCCACGACGTGATCGAGGCGCTGCGCCAGCCGCTGGAGAACGGCGAGGTGGTGATCGCGCGCACCGACGAGCAGGTCCGGCTGCCGGCGCGGGGAATGGTCGTCCTGGCCTGCAACCCCTGCCCCTGCGGCGAGTTCACGGCGGACGCCCGCAGCAACCGCTGCCAGTGCCTGGAGGTGAAGCGCCGTGACTACCGCCGCAAGATCACCGGCCCGGTCGGCGACCGGGTCGACGTGGTGCGCCACGTCGAGGCACATCGGCCGCACGAGGGGCGCGACCCGTTCGCGTGCCGGGAGTCCTCGGCGGCGGTGCGCGAGCGCGTGGCGGCGGCGCGGGCCCGTCAGGCCGCCCGGTACGCCGGCTGCCCGTGGCGCCTCAACGCCCAGGTGCCGAGCGCCGTCCTGCGGGAGCGGTGGCCGTGGACCGACGAGGGCCGGGAGGTCGTGGACCGGCAGGTCTACGACGGCCGGCTGACCTCCCGTGGCGCGGTGCGGGTGCACCGGCTCGCGATGACGCTGCTCGACCTCGCCGCTCCCGGCAGCGACGAGGTCCGGCCCGGAGCGGCACAGGCCGTGGTCGCGCTCCAGCTGCGGACCGGTGAGCCGCTGGCGCTGGCGACGCTGCGGGAGCGGGCCGGATGAGCGGGACCGCGGACGGTGCCGACCGGGTGGCGCGCGCGGCGCTCTCGCGGCTCACCGAGCCCGGGGACCCCCGGGTCGCGGCCCTGGTCGCGGAGCTCGGGGCCGAGGAGGTCTACGCCCATGCCCGGGCCGGACGGGACCTGCACGGCCTGCTGCCCGAGCTCGCGGTGCGGCTGCCCGGGTGCGGCCCGGACCGCGAGCTGGCGCGGGCCCACGAGCTCGGCATCCGGTTCGTGGTCCCCGGGGACTCCGAGTGGCCCGCCTCGCTCGCGGACCTGGCGGCGATCGAGCCGCTCCAGGCCCTCGGCGGCGCGCCTCTCGGGCTCTGGGTCCGCGGGCCGCTGCGGTTGGACCAGCTGGGCCGCTCCGTCGCCGTGGTCGGCTCCCGGTCGGCCACGACCTACGGCGGCGCGGTCGCCTCCGACCTCGCCGCGACCGCCGCCCGGGAGGGCCTGTGCGTGGTGTCCGGGGCCGCGTTCGGCATCGACCAGGCAGCGCACCGCGGCGCGGTGGCGGCCGGAGGTGCCAGCGTCGCGGTGCTGGCCTGCGGGGCGGACCGGATCTATCCCGCCGCGCACCGCCAGCTGCTGGACTTCCTGGCGCGCGAGGGTGCGGTGGTCTCCGAGGCGGCGCTGGGCGGCGCGCCCACCCGGGTCCGGTTCCTCAGCCGCAACCGCCTGATCGCCGCCCTCACCCAGGGCACGGTGGTGGTCGAGGCGGCCGTGCGCAGCGGAGCCCTCAACACCGCCAACTGGGCCGCTCGCCTGCACCGGCACCTGATGGGCGTGCCGGGCCCGGTCACCAGCGCCCCCTCGGCGGGTGTCCACCAGCTGATCCGCACCGGTGCGGCGACGCTGGTGACCAGTGGGCAGGAGGTGCTCGAGGTGCTCGGCACCGCGGGGGAGCACCTCCTGGACGAGCCCCGCGGCCGGGAGCGCTCCCGCGACCGGCTCAGCCGCCGCCACCAGCGGGTCCTCGAGGCGGTGCCGCTCGCCCGCGGCGCGGGCGCGGACTCCGTGGCCCGCACCGCCGGGCTGAGTCTGCTGGAGGTCAGCTCCGCCCTGGCGGCCCTGCAGCGCAGCGGGTACGTCGACCAGGACGAGGACGGGTGGCGGCTCGCCGCCCTCGCTCACGACTGAGGCGACCCGGGCTTCCTAGACTCCGCATGTGTCCGAGTCCCCAGTGCCTGCCGACCCGCCGGACGCCCCCGAGCAGCCCGAGCTCCCCGAGCCGATGGCGCGGCTGCTGGGGGAGTACGAGCGGCACCTGGTCTCCGAGCGCGACCTGACTCCCCACACCGTGCGGGCCTACGTGGCCGACATCGCCGGCCTGCTCGAGCACGCCGCCCGGCTCGGCGGCACCGACGCGGGCCAGCTCGAACTCCGCACGCTGCGCAGCTGGCTGGCCAAGCAGCAGACCCTGGGCCGCTCCCGGACGACGCTGGCCCGCCGGGCCACCGCGGCCCGGGTCTTCACGGCCTGGCTGACCCGCACCGGCCGGCTGCCGGCCGACGTCGGTGCCAGCCTCGGCTCGCCCAAGGCGCACAGCCAGCTGCCCGCGGTGCTGCGGGCCGACGAGGCGCGCGACCTGATCACCCGGGCGACGGAGCTGGCCGACGACGGCAGCGCCACCGGGCTGCGCGACGTCGCGATGCTCGAGCTCCTCTACGCCACCGGGATCCGGGTGGGAGAGCTGGTCGGACTCGACGTCGACGACCTGGACCACGACCGGTCGGTGCTCCGGGTGCTGGGCAAGGGACGCAAGGAGCGGACCGTGCCGTTCGGCCGGCCCGCTGCCCGGGCGCTGCAGTTCTGGCTGCGCCAGGGGCGGCCGCAGCTGCTCCGGGCCGGCTCCGGTCCGGCGCTGTTCCTCGGGGCCCGCGGCGGTCGCATCGACCAGCGGGCGGTGCGCACCCTGGTGCATCGCCGGATCGCCGAGGTGCCCGGAGCCCCCGACATCGGACCGCACGGGCTGCGGCACAGCGCCGCCACCCACCTGCTCGAGGGTGGCGCGGACCTCCGCTCGGTCCAGGAGCTCCTCGGCCACGCCTCCCTGGCCACCACCCAGCGCTACACCCACGTGACCACCGACCGGCTGCGGCGGGCCTATCGGCAGGCCCACCCCCGCGCCTGAGGGCCCGGGAGGGCACACGTCGGCGGCCCGGCGAGGGCGGCGGCCCGCGCGAGCAGGAAGGGCTCCGGCCAGGGCAGCGGTGCGCCGGGCCGCGTCGACTCGGCACCACGCCCGCCGACCGGCTCGGCGCGCCAGAGCGGGAGGAGCCGCACCGGCCCGCCGCCGACCAGCCGCAGCGGGTCCAGGTAGGTGCGCTCGCCCTCGATCCAGCCCCAGTGCAGGCAGGCGGCGGGCGGGCAGTGGGACCCGGCGTACTCCAGGGACCCCAGCCGGGCGCCGGCGCCGACGGCGTCGCCGACGGCCACCGACGCCGCCACCGGCTCGTACGTCGTGCGCGTGGAGCCGTGGTCGACGACGACCACGCCTCGCCCGGCCAGCCTGGCTGCGAACGTGACGGTCCCGGGCAGGGCGGCGCGGACCGGCTGCCCCGGTCGGCCACGGAGGTCCACGCCGCGGTGGCCCGCACCCCAGGGGTCGCTCGGCGGGTCGAAGCCGGCGACCACCGGGGGCTCGGGGACCAGCGGCCACACGCCCACGGGGTCGGTCTCGTCCGCGCTCGCCGCGACCGGCACCGCTGCGGTCAGGGCGAGGCCGAGCACCAGGCCCGCGAGGCCGGCTCGGAGGCGACCCGCGGGGCGGCCGGACCGTCTGCGGGACCGGATGCGTGGGGATCGGGGCATGGCAGAGAGCCTGGCCCGGCGCGCCCGCCCGGGCGGCCGTCGGTCGCCCGGCTGGGGACGGGGCCTGCGCGAGACGCGGTTGTGGACGGCGACCGGCCCGCCGCCCACCGCACGAGGAGCCGGTCCGCGAGCCGGGACCGGGAGCGCAATTGGCCCACCGGGCCGCCGGTCGCGTAGGCTGACCGATGCAGTCGGTGTGTCCGCACCCCGGCTGACATCGCACGTCGGCTCTCCGCGACGGGGCCCTCCTCCGGGCCCCGGCTCCTCGCGGGCGACGACCCTCGGTCCCGGAACCTCGGGTGGGGTCGCGCGCAGGCGTCAGGGCGACCGGCACCCGTCGGCTCGCACGGAACTGAAAACAGCCGGAGACACCCCCGGTGCGTCCTCCTGCGCGAGCAGGTCAAGGGCCACGGCACGGTGGGTGCCTCCACACAGGAGAAGAGAACCTCATGGCAGTCGTGACCATGCGCCAGCTCCTCGAGAGCGGCGTCCACTTCGGACACCAGACCCGTCGCTGGAACCCGAAGATGAAGCGCTTCATCATGACCGAGCGCAACGGCATCTACATCATCGACCTGCAGCAGTCGCTGGCCTACATCGACCGCTCCTACGCCTTCATCAAGGAGACGGTCGCCAAGGGCGGGACGATCATGTTCGTCGGCACCAAGAAGCAGGCGCAGGAGGCGATCGCCGAGCAGGCGACCCGCGTCGGCATGCCGTACGTCAACCAGCGCTGGCTCGGTGGAATGCTCACCAACTTCCAGACGGTGCACCAGCGGATCAACCGGCTCAAGGAGCTCGACGAGCTGGACTTCGACAACGTCGCCGCCTCGGGCCGCACCAAGAAGGAGCTCCTCCAGATGCGTCGCGAGCGCGACAAGCTGGAGAAGACCCTGGGCGGCATCCGCGAGATGGGCCGCACCCCGTCGGCGGTGTGGATCGTCGACACCAAGAAGGAGCACCTCGCCGTCGAGGAGGCGCGCAAGCTCCGGATCCCGATCATCGGCATCCTGGACACCAACTGCGACCCCGACGAGGTCGACTTCCCGATCCCGGGCAACGACGACGCGATCCGCGCCGTCGGCCTGCTCACCCGCGTGATCGCCGACGCGGTCGCCGAGGGCCTGATCTCCCGCTCCGGGGCGAAGACCGGTGAGGGCGAGACCGCCGCTCCGGCCGAGCCCCTCGCCGAGTGGGAGCGCGAGCTCCTGACCGGCGACGCGGAGAAGGCTGCCGAGACCGCGACCGGAGCCTCGACCGAGGACGGCGCCGCGGCCTCCGAGGCCACCGGCGCCTCCACCGAGGGTGCGGAGGCGGCCCAGGTCGCCGAGGCCGCCGAGCCGGCTCCCGAGGCCCAGGCTGCTCCCGAGGCCGAGGCTGCTCCCGAGGCCGAGGCTGCTCCCGAGGCCGCTGAGCCCGCCGCGGACCAGGCCAAGGCCTGAGCCAGCACCACGCCGCAGCGACCGCGGGCCTCGGCCCGCGGTCCGCTGCGCGCCGGGCCCCGGCCCGTCCCACGCACCACTGACTCCCCCCGACCGGATACAGGGAAGTAGGACCATGGCTAACATCTCTGCCGCCGACGTCAAGAAGCTCCGCGAGCTCACCGGCGCCGGCATGATGGACTGCAAGAAGGCCCTGACCGAGGCCGATGGCGACTTCGAGAAGGCCGCCGAGCTGCTGCGGATCAAGGGCGGCAAGAAGATGGCGGAGCGCGCCGCCGAGCGCGAGGCCTCCGCCGGCCTGGTCGCCACCTCCGGTGGCGCGCTGGTCGAGCTGAACTGCGAGACCGACTTCGTGGCCAAGGGCGAGCAGTTCGTCACCACGGCCCAGAAGATCGCCGACGCCGCGAACGCCGCCCAGGCGGCCGACACCGAGGCGCTCAAGGCGGTCGAGCTCGACGGCAAGACCGTCGGCGAGATCGTCGAGGCGCTCGCCGTGTCCATCGGCGAGAAGATCGAGCTGGGCCGGGTTGCCTACTTCGACGGTCCCGTCGTCGTCTACCTGCACCGCCGTGCCGCCGACCTGCCGCCGGCCGTCGGCGTGCTGGTGGCCTACGAGGGCGACGAGAACGCCGCCCGGGCCGCCGCCATGCAGGTCGCCGCGATGCGCCCGAAGTACCTCACCCGCGACGAGGTGCCCGCCGACGTGGTCGCCAAGGAGCGCGAGATCGCCGAGGCCACCTCCCGCGAGGAGGGCAAGCCCGAGCAGGCGATCGCCAAGATCACCGAGGGGCGCCTCAACGGCTTCTTCAAGGACGTCGTCCTGCTGGAGCAGCCGTCGGTGACCGAGAGCAAGAAGAACGTCAAGGCGGTCCTGGACGCGGCCGGCACCACCGTGCGTCGCTTCGCCCGCTTCGAGGTCGGCGCCTGAGCCGCTAGGTTGCTGGCAAGCACTTCGAAGGAGGCCGGTTCGATGGATCAGACGATGACCATCGGACCGGCCTTCGTCACGAACACCCACCCACGGAAGGACCCGGCATGACGGGCTACAAGCGTGTGCTCCTCAAGCTCTCGGGCGAGGTCTTCGGCGGCGGGCAGGTCGGGGTCGACCCCGACGTCGTGCAGAAGGTGGCCCGCGAGATCGCGGCGGTCGCCCGCGCCGGCGTCCAGGTCGCGGTCGTCACCGGTGGCGGCAACTTCTTCCGCGGCGCCGAGCTGCAGCAGCGCGGCATGGACCGCGTGCGCGCCGACTACATGGGCATGCTCGGCATCGTGATGAACTGCCTGGCGCTGCAGGACTTCCTGGAGAAGCTCGGCATCGAGACCCGGGTCCAGACCGCCATCACCATGGGCCAGGTGGCCGAGCCCTACATCCCCCGGCGCGCGATCCGGCACATGGAGAAGGGCCGTGTCGTGATCTTCGGCGCCGGGATGGGCATGCCGTTCTTCTCCACCGACACCGTCGCGGTCCAGCGCGCGCTGGAGAGCCGGTGCGACGTCGTCCTGGTCGCCAAGAACGGCGTCGACGGCGTCTACACCGCCGACCCCAACGTCGACCCGAGCGCCACCAAGTTCGACGACCTCACCTACGACGAGGCGATCTCCCGCGGGCTGAAGATCATGGACCAGACGGCGTTCGCCCTGTGCGGGGAGAACAAGCTGCCGATGGTCGTGTTCGGGATGGAGCCGGAGGGCAACATCCTGCGCGTGGTCGAGGGTGAGAGGATCGGGACGCTGGTGAGCGCGGGCTGAGGCCCGCCGCGCACCGGCGCGACGTACGCACCCCGCCGGCCCCACCGGGCCGGCACAGCACCCACCGCACCACCCAGCAACGAGACCAGGAGCAGCCGTGATCAACGACATCCTCAACGGGGCCGACGCGAAGATGGCCAAGTCGGTCGAGGCGACGCGCGAGGACTTCGCGGCGATCCGGGCCGGGCGCGCCCACCCCAGCATGTTCGCCAAGATCATGGTCGACTACTACGGTACGCCGACGCCGATCCAGCAGCTCGCCTCGTTCACGGCCGCCGAGGCCCGGGTCATCCTGGTCGCGCCCTACGACCAGGGCGCGATGAAGAACATCGTCCAGGCGATCCGCGACTCCGACCTCGGGGTGAACCCCGCCGACGACGGCAAGGTCGTGCGGTGCGTGTTCCCCGAGCTCACCGAGGAGCGCCGCAAGGAGTACATCAAGGTCGCGCGCAGCAAGGCCGAGGACGGTCGGGTGGCGGTCCGCAACCTGCGGCGCACCGCGAAGCAGAACCTCGAGAAGCTCGAGAAGGACGGCGAGGTCGGCAAGGACGACGTCACCGGCGCGGAGAAGCGTCTGGACGGCATCACCAAGAAGCACACCGACGCCATCGACGAGATGCTGAAGAACAAGGAGGCCGAGCTGATCGAGGTCTGAGGCCTCCTTCGCTCCTATCGTCGATGTCGTCCACCCAATCGGCGCCGCCCCGCAACCACGGTCGCGCCGGCCGCGACCTGCCGGCGGCCTTCGCGTCCGCGTTCGTGCTGCTCGCCGCCGTCGCGCTCGGCCTCGCCTTCGAGAAGACCGCGTTCATGCTGGTCGTCGTCGCCGCGGTGCTGGTGGCGGTGTGGGAGCTGCAGCGCGCCTTCGCCACCCGCGGCATCGACCTGCCCGAGCAGCCGATGATGCTCGGCGGCGCCGTGATGGTGCTGGTCGCCTACTTCTGGGGCGCCCCGGCGCTGGTCACGGCCACCGCCGTCACCTGTCTGGCGATCATGCTGTGGCTGCTGCGCCGCGGCATCGACGGCTACGTCATGAACGCCACCGCGGCGGTGTTCAGCGTCATCTACGTGCCGTTCCTGGGCTCGTTCGTGGCGCTGATGCTCGCCGAGGGCGGCACCACCGGCGGCGGGCTCGACGACGCCGGCGTCAAGGGCATCCTCACCTTCATCCTGGTCACGGTCGCCTCCGACACCGGGGGGTACGCCGCCGGCGTCCTGTTCGGCAAGCACCCGATGGCGCCGGTCATCTCGCCCAAGAAGTCCTGGGAGGGGTTCGCCGGCTCGCTGGTGTTCACGATCGTCGCGGGCGTCCTGCTGGTGGTCCACCTCCTCGAGGGCGACTGGTGGGTCGGGGTGGCGCTGGGCCTGATCGCGGTGGTCATGGCGACGCTCGGCGACCTGTGCGAGTCGGTGATCAAGCGCGACCTCGGGATCAAGGACATGAGCCAGGTGATCCCGGGCCACGGCGGGCTGATGGACCGTCTGGACTCGCTGCTCGCGACGATCGCGCCGGTCTGGCTGCTGCTGCACTACGCGGTCTTCTGACCCGGTGGCCCTCTTCCTGGTCACCCACGGCCGGCTCGTCGGCTCCGCGGCGGGCGCCGAGCTCGACCCCGCCGGCTTCGACGAGGTGTGGGCCCTGCGCGACCGGCTTCCCCAGGGGGCTGCCTGGTTCTGCACGCCGCACCCGGCGGCCGTCGCCACCTGCCAGCTCCTCACCGAGGGCGAGGTCGGCATCGCCGCCCACCTGCACGGGCACGGCCCGGCCCGCGAGGACGCCGAGACGGCCCGGCAGCGGGTGCTGCGGGGCGTGCGCGGCGTCCTCGACAGCCATCCGGGGGAGGACGTGGTGCTGGTCGGTGAGCCCGGCACCTGGCAGGCGGTCCTGCGGGACCTGGCGCCGGGGCTGGATCCGGTGCCCGTCCTCGGCACGCCAGACGTCCTGACGCTCCCGGAGCCGCTAGCCTCGGAACGGTGAGCGCGGAGGAGCAGGTCGGCGGCGCCGTCGACGCGTCAGCAGCGACCGGGCCGGGGGCCGAGCGGTCCCCGGGCGGCGAGCACACGACGTTCACCGCCCTCACCGGGTTCTTCACCGGCCTGGCCTTCGTGATCCTGGTGCCGGGCACGTACGCCGCGCTGCTGCGGGTCTTCGTCGACAACGACACCGCCGAGCAGCTCTTCCCCCTGGTACTGGTCTCGCTGGCCGTTCCGCTGGGCCTCACCGCGGCCCCGAGCACCCGCCGGTTCGGCCGCTACATGCTGATCGGCATCCTCACGACAGCGGTCGTGGTGGTCGGCTCGGCCGCGCTGGTCCTCTGGTACCTCTACGCCACCGAGTCCTGAGCCCCGGCCGCTCGTCGTTTTCGCCCCGCCTGGCGGCGGGTGGGAGAATGGGCCTCCTGATGTCCGAGACGCCCCCCACGCCCACCGCCCCCGCCGGCGCCGCGACCCTGCCCCTGGTCTTCGACGAGCCCCGGGGGCGCAAGAAGCCGCCGCGGCACCTCGCCGACCTCGACCCCGCGGGCCGCAAGGAGCTGCTGGAGAGCCACGGGCTGCCCGGCTTCCGGGCCAAGCAGCTCTCGACCCACTACTTCGGCCGGCTGGTCGACGACCCGGAGCAGATGACCGACCTCCCGGCCGGTCAGCGCGCCGACCTGGTCGCCGCGCTGCTGCCGGACCTGATGACGCCGCTGCGCACGCTCGAGGCGGACAAGGGCACCACCCGCAAGACGCTGTGGAAGCTGTTCGACGGCGCGCTGGTGGAGTCGGTGCTGATGCGCTACCCCGACCGCGCCACCGTGTGCGTGTCCAGCCAGGCCGGCTGCGGGATGGCCTGCCCGTTCTGCGCCACCGGCCAGGGCGGCCTGCAGCGCAACATGTCGACCGCCGAGATCGTCGAGCAGGTCGTCGCCGCGCAGCGGTCCATGACCCGCGGCGAGGTGGCCGGCGGTCCCGGCCGGGTCTCCAACGTCGTGTTCATGGGCATGGGCGAGCCGCTGGCCAACTACAAGGCAGTGATCGGCGCCGTACGCCGGATGACCGACCCGACGCCCGACGGCCTCGGCATGTCCGCGCGCGGCATCACGGTCTCCACCGTCGGCCTGGTCCCGCGGATCCGGCAGCTGACCGAGGAGGGCATCCCGGTCACGCTCGCGCTGAGCCTGCACGCCCCCGACGACGAGCTGCGCAACGAGCTGGTCCCGATCAACACCCGCTTCTCGGTGGCCGAGACCGTCGACGCTGCCTTCGAGTACGCCCAGCGGACCAAGCGGCGGGTCTCGATCGAGTACGCGATGATGCGCGACATCAACGACCAGGCCTGGCGGGCCGACCTGCTCGGCGACGTACTGATGCGCGGCGACTGGGGGTGGGTGCACGTGAACCTGATCCCGCTGAACGAGGTGCGGGGGTCCCGGTTCACGAGGTCCCGCGACGAGGACATGGACGAGTTCGTCAGGCGGCTGGAGGCCAAGGGCATCAGCACCACCATCCGCGACACCCGCGGCAACGAGATCGACGCCGCCTGCGGGCAGCTCGCCGCCAGCGAGTAGCCGCACCGGCTCAGAACGCGTGGGCCAGCAGGTCGCCGATCAGCTCCTGCTCGTCGGCCGGCAGCCCCCGGGCCCGGAACCACGCGCAGACGTTGGCACAGTCGCGCATCAGGAACTCGGTCCCGCGGGGATTGCCCACCAGGTCGACGACCTGGGGCAGGTCGATGATCACCAGCCGCTCGCCCGCGGCCAGGATGTTGTACGCCGACAGGTCGCCGTGGACGAGGCCCAGCCCGACGAGCGTGGCCAGCGCCTCGCGGAGCTGCTCGAACCACGCCGCCAGCAGGTCGGGCGCGGGCCGGGTCTGGGCCAGCCGGGGTGCGGTCCGCACGCCCTCGTCGTCCTCGACCGTGATCCACTCCATCAGGAGCTCGGTCCCGTCGATCTGCACCGGGTAGGGGACCGGGAGCCCGGCGGACCAGCAGCGGGTGAGCGCCTCCCACTCCGCCAGCGCCCACTGGGTCGCGGCGAGCTCGCGGCCGAAGGTGGAGCGGCGCTGGACCGCGCGCCGGTCCCGCGAGCGCCGGGTGCTGCGCCCCTCGGCGTACGTCGCGGCGCGGCGGAACGCCTGGTGCTCCGGGCTCCGGTAGCGCTTCGCGGCCATCACGACCGCCGCCTCCGGCTGGTGCGGGTCGCCGCGCTCGAGCAGGAAGACCTCGGCCTCCTTGCCGGTCTCCAGGATGCCGAGCTCGGTGTCGACCGCGCCGCGGGAGGTGACCACCCAGTCGGGCCGCGGCTCGGGTCCTCGGGAGAGCGGCTCCACGTCGGGCCAGGTGCTCCAGCGCTGGCCCTCGGCCAGATCGTCGTAGGCCCGGAAGTCGATGACGAAGGCGTCGTCGATCCCGTCCAGGGGGTCGGTGCCGGGGTCGGTGCTGGGGCCCGGGTCGGGGGCCGGGTGCTCAGGGGAGGAGTGCTCCTCGGCGGGCGGTGCGGTGCGGTCGTGCGTCATCGCGGTCGGTGCTCCATCGGAAGAGGGGGGCGCGGTCTGCGGACAGGCCGACGACAGTCCTGGACATGTCACGCTCCTCTCGACGGGCACCGGCGACGCTGCCGACGCGATCTCGTCCCACGATCGGGGACGCGCTCGCCCGGGGGCAACCGGTTTGGGGCGGATGGCCCGAGGGGCTAGGCCTCCGGGGGGAAGAGCGCCTCGGCCGCGCGGGAGTCGGCGTACTCCTCGAACCGGGCGATCCGGCCCTCGCGCAGGGTGACCACCACGCAGGACGGGACCCGCACGGGACCGCCGGCCGGGCCGGTGCCGGTGGTCGTGGCCTGGACGACCCAGCCGCCGTCGAAGACCCGCAGCCGGACGTCCTCGACCCGGAGGTCGGCGCCGCCCTGGACCTGGCGGGTCCGGGAGGGGGTGCGCTGGATCTCGGTCTCCCGCTCACCGATGTTGTGCCAGGTGCTGACGCCGTCGGCGTACACGTCCTCCTCGGCGCGGCGCCCCTGGAGGAAGGCCGGGAGCCAGCGCTCGGCCAGCGCGCGCGCCTGCTCGATGCCGGCGGGAGATGGGGTCTCGATCATCCGGCGTTCCTACCACGGCGCCGCCACGGCCGGCCTCCGGCGGCGTGGTGGCCGCCCGGACGGCGTCGGCCATCTGCGCGGCCGGGATCGGCGGACCGCCTCCGGACCCCCGTCCGGTGGGCTACGGTCGCCCGATGCTCCGCCTGCCTCGGTCCGCGCGCCGCGCGCCGGTCCTCGCCATGCTCCGCGCCATGCTCCTCGCGGGGCTCCTCGCCGCCCTGCCCCTCGCGCTCCTGGCGGGCCCGGCGCCGGCCGCCCCGAGCGCCGCCCCGAGCGCCGACCTGAGCGCCGACCGGGCCGGCCCGGTCGCGGGCTCCTCCGGCATCGGCGACCCGTACTTCCCGCTCGACGGCAACGGCGGCATCGACGTGCGGCGCTACCGCATCCACGTCGGGTACGACTTCGACACCGGCCGGCTGACCGGCCGCGCCGTGCTCACGGTGCGGGCCACCCGGGCGCTCGCCCGGTTCAACCTCGACCTGCTGCTGCCGGTCGAGGAGGTCCGGGTCGACGGCCGCCCGGCGTCGTTCCGCAAGCCCCGCCGCCACGAGCTCCAGGTCTCGCCGGCGCGCCCGATCGCGGCCGGCAGCAGGTTCACGGTCACCGTCCGGTACGCCGGCCGACCGGCCGGCATCGCCTACGCGGGGGAGCGCAACTGGCTCGCCGACGAGCGCGAGGTCGTGACGATGAACCAGCCGCACATGGCGCCCTGGTGGTTCCCGGCCAACGACCACCCCAGCGACAAGGCGCAGGTCGACGTCTCGGTGACGGTGCCCCGGGCGCGGCGGGTGGTCGCCAACGGCGAGCTCGTCGGTCGCCGGGTCCACGGCGCGCTGGCCACCACCCGCTGGCGCTCGCGGGAGCCGATGGCGCCCTACCTCGCGTTCTTCGCCGCCGGCCCCTTCCAGGTCGACAGCGGGCGCACCGCCGGCGTGTCCTGGTACGCCGCGGTGTCGCGGCAGCTGCCGGCCAGGCAGCGCACCCGGTCGATGCGGCTGATGCGGCGCTCGGCGCCGATCACGGCCTGGGCGGCCTCGATCCTCGGGGAGTACCCGTTCTCCAGCACCGGCGGGCTGACCACCGCGCTCCAGCCCGGGTTCGCCCTGGAGAACCAGACCCGGCCGACCTACCCCGTCCTCGGCGCCGATGCGGTGCCCACGGTCGTGCACGAGATCGCCCACCAGTGGTTCGGCAACTCGGTGGCGGTCGACGCCTGGCGCGACATCTGGCTCAACGAGGGCGCGGCGACCTTCTTCGAGCTGCTCTGGGCGGAGACCCACGGCGGTCCGAGCGCGGCGCAGTGGCTGTCCTCGGCCTACGACGTCGAGCCCGCGGAGTCGACGTTCTGGAGGCTGCGCATCGACGACCCCGGAGCGGCCCGGATCTTCGACGAGGCCGTCTACCTGCGCGGGGCGATGACCTTCCAGGCGCTGCGCACCCGTATCGGCGCCGCCGACTTCGCGACGCTGCTGCGGACCTGGGTGGCCCGGGGTGCCGGCGGCACCGGCTCGACCGCGCAGTTCACCGCGCTCGCCGAGCAGGTCTCCGGCGAGGACCTCGACGGGTTCTTCGACGCCTGGCTGCGCACCCCCGCCCGCCCGGCCCGCACCGCGGCGAACGGTCTCTAGGCCGGCTCCGGACCACGGCCCGGCCCGATCCCCGGCCCGGGCCGCTGCCGGGGGAGAATGCCCCGGTGAGCATCCGCGACGTCGTCATCCTCGGCTCCACCGGCTCGATCGGCACCCAGGCCCTGGAGCTGGTCCGGCGCAACCCCGACCGGTTCCGCGTCGTCGCGCTGACCGCCGGCGGGTCCAACCCGGACCTGTTCGAGCAGCAGGTCGCCGAGTTCGCCCCCGCCTGGTCCGGGCTGGGGGAGGAGGCCTCGGTCGAGGCGGCCGCACGGCCCTGCGACGTGGTGCTGAACGGAGTCAGCGGCGCGGTCGGGCTGCGGCCCACGCTGAGCGCGCTGGACGCCGGCAACGTGCTCGCGCTGGCCAACAAGGAGTCACTGATCATCGGCGGGCCCCTGGTGCGCGAGCGCGCCCGGCCCGGGCAGATCGTCCCGGTCGACAGCGAGCACAGCGCGATCGCGCAGAGCCTGCGCGCCGGCCGGACAGCGGAGGTGCGTCGCCTGGTGCTGACCGCCAGCGGCGGGCCGTTCCGGGGCCGGACCCCCGACCAGCTGCGCGAGGTCACCCCCGAGCAGGCGCTGGCGCACCCCAACTTCGCGATGGGCACGGTCATCACGACCAACTCCGCGACCCTGGTGAACAAGGGGCTGGAGGTGATCGAGGCGCATCTGCTCTTCGACGTGCCGTTCGACCGGATCGACGTGGTCGTCCACCCCCAGCAGTTCATCCACTCGATGGTGGAGTTCGTCGACGGCGCCGTCGTCGCGCAGATCGGCCTCCCGACGATGATGGTGCCGATCGCGATGGGCCTGGCCTGGCCCGACCGCGTACCCGACGCGGAGACCCCGGTCGACTGGACCCGGGCCTCCGACTGGCGCTTCGAGCCGCTCGACGACGACGCGTTCCCCGCCGTCCGGCTCGCCCGGGAGGCCGGCGAGCGCGGCGGGACGGCGCCCGCTGTCTACAACGCCGCGAACGAGGTCTGCGTCGCGGCGTTCCACGACGGCCGGATGCGCTTCGTCGACATCGTGCCCACGATCGAGGCCGTGCTTCGCAGGCACGACGTACCCTCGATGGTGTCGCTCACGGTCGACGACGTGCTCGCCGCCGACACCTGGGCGCGCGCCGAGGCCACCCGCACGATCGTCGAAGGAACCGCATGACCGCCCTGCTCTACCTCCTCGGTGTCGTCGTCTTCGTCGTCGCGATCCTGGTCTCGATCGGCCTGCACGAGCTCGGCCACCTGATCCCCGCCAAGCGGTTCGGGGGCAAGGTCACCCAGTACTTCATCGGGTTCGGTCCCACGGTCTGGAGCAAGCGGGTCGGCGAGACCGAGTACGGCGTCAAGGCGATCCCGCTGGGCGGCTACGTCAAGATCGTCGGGATGCTGCCCCCCGGGGCGACGGCGGTCGCCGACGAGGTGACCTACGACGAGGACGGCACCCAGGTCACCCGGGTGCGCAAGTCCAACACCGGGATGTTCACCCAGCTGATCTCCGACGCCCGCGCCGCCGAGTGGGAGCTGGTCGGGCCGGAGGACTCCGACCGGCTGTTCTACAAGATGACCTGGTGGAAGAAGGTCGTCGTGATGGCCGGCGGCCCCACTGTCAACATCCTCATCGCGTTCTTCCTGTTCTGGGTGATCTTCGGCACCTACGGCACCCGCGAGGCGGTCGCCGACGAGGGACGCCCGGTCATCGACTCGGTCTCCGAGTGCGTGATCCCGTACGCCGAGGAGGGCCGCGCCTGCACGGCCGACGACCCGCCCAGCCCCGCCGCCGAGGCCGGCCTGCGACCCGGCGACACGATCACGTCGTTCAACGGCGTCGAGATCACCGGCTGGGACCAGCTGCGCTCGCTGATCCGGGAGAACTCCGACGGCGAGGCGGTGATCGGCTACCTGCGCGACGGCCGCGAGCTGAGCGGCACCACCAGCACCACCGTCGAGGCGCGCCCGGCCGACTCCGAGGGCGAGGCCGTCCGCGAGGTCGGGTTCCTCGGCGTGGTGCCGGCCACCCATGTGGAGGTGACGACCGGCGGACCGCTCTACACCCTGGGGCAGATGGGGCACATGGCCGCCGACACGGTCGAGGCGCTGGCCACGCTGCCGGTCAAGGTCTGGGACGTCGCGCAGGCCGTCGTCGGCGTGGAGGAGCGCGACCCGGAGGGGCCGATGAGCATCGTCGGCGGCGGCCGGCTGGCCGGTGAGACCACCTCCCACGAGGAGATCCCGGTCGTCGAGAAGACAGTGTTCCTGGTCGGGCTGATCGCGGGCTTCAACTTCTTCATCGGCATGTTCAACTTCGTGCCGCTGCTGCCGCTGGACGGCGGCCACATCGCCAGCGCCCTGTGGGAGGCGGTGCGCCGCGGCGCCGCGCGCGTGCGCCGGCGCCCGGACCCGGGCTACGTCGACGCGGCGAAGCTGCTGCCGGTGGCCTACGTGGTGGCCTCCGCGATGCTGGTGATGGGGCTGGTCCTCATCGTCGGCGACCTGGTGGTCCCCATCCAGGTGCTGTGACCGGCCGCCGGGGCCGGGAAGTAGCCTTTCACCCATGACCGAGATCAACCTGGGCATGCCCGAGGCCCCGCCGCCGGTGCTCGCCCCCCGCCGCCCCACCCGCCAGATCCAGGTCGGATCGGTCGGCGTCGGCAGCAACCACCCGATCTCGGTGCAGTCGATGACGACCACGCTCACCGCCGACATCAACAGCACCCTTCAGCAGATCGCCGAGCTCACCGCGTCGGGCTGCGACATCGTGCGGGTCGCCTGCCCGTCCGCGGACGACGCCGAGGCGCTGCGGGCGATCGCCACCAAGTCGCAGATCCCGGTCATCGCCGACATCCACTTCCAGCCCAAGTACGTCTACGCCGCGATCGAGGCGGGCTGCGCGGCCGTGCGGGTCAACCCCGGCAACATCAAGAAGTTCGACGACCAGGTCAAGGAGATCGCGCGGACCGCTCGCGACCACGGGACCAGCATCCGGATCGGCGTCAACGCCGGCTCCCTCGACAAGCGGATCATGGACAAGTACGGCAAGGCCACGCCGGAGGCGCTGGTCGAGTCCGCGGTCTGGGAGGCCAGCCTCTTCGAGGAGCACGACTTCCACGACTTCAAGATCTCGGTCAAGCACAACGACCCGGTGGTCATGGTGCGCGCCTACGAGATGCTCGCCGAGCGCGGCGACTGGCCGCTGCACCTCGGCGTCACCGAGGCGGGCCCCGCCTTCCAGGGCACCATCAAGTCCGCTACCGCGTTCGGCGCCCTGCTCAGCAAGGGCATCGGCGACACCATCCGGGTCTCGCTCTCCGCACCTCCGGTCGAGGAGATCAAGGTCGGCATCCAGATCCTGCAGTCGCTCAACCTGCGCCCGCGCAAGCTCGAGATCGTCTCGTGCCCGTCCTGCGGGCGCGCCCAGGTCGACGTCTACACGCTGGCCGAGCAGGTGACCGCCGGACTCGAGGGCATGGAGGTGCCGCTGCGGGTCGCGGTCATGGGCTGCGTCGTGAACGGTCCCGGCGAGGCGCGCGAGGCCGACCTGGGCGTCGCCTCGGGCAACGGCAAGGGCCAGATCTTCGTCAAGGGCGAGGTCATCAAGACCGTGCCCGAGTCGCAGATCGTCGAGACGCTGATCGAGGAGGCCATGCGCATCGCCGAGGGCATGGAGGCCGTCGACGGCGCCGCCGCCCAGGTCACGGTCTCCTGAGCGCGACGCGTCCCGCTCCGGACCGACGTAGGCTGCGACCGTGCTGACGACGCGCCACGGAGTGCGGCCCCTGGGGGCCCCGGATCTCGGCGCGTTCCTGGAGCTGACCGCCCGCGACCCGGTCGTCAACGTCTTCGCCGAGTACCGCGCCCGCACCACCAACCTCGAGCCGCGCTGGCTCGGCGGTGAGATGTGGGGCCGCTTCGCCGACGGCCAGCTCGTCTCGGCCTGCCACGTCGGGGCCAACCTGGTGCCGGTCGGCACGACGTACGACGACGCCCGGCTCTTCGCCGAGCGTGCCGTCTCCCGCACCCGCAGCATCTCCACGATCGTGGGGCCACAGGAGGCCGTGCGCGCCTTCTGGGAGGGCGTCGGCCCGACCTGGGGCCCGCCGCGGGAGGCCCGGTGGGAGCAGCCGCACCTGGAGCTGGACGGCCCGTCGCTCGTCGAGCCCGACCCCGAGGTGCGGGTCACCGAGCGGTCCGACCTGGACCTGCTCTTCCCGGCGTGCGTGGCGATGTACACCGAGGAGGTCGGGGTCTCGCCCGAGGAGGGCGGCGGGGGAGAGCTCTACCGGGCCCGGGTCGCGCAGCTGGTCTCGCGGGGCTGGTCCTTCGCCCGGTTCGACCGGGGCCGGCTCGTCTTCAAGGCCGAGGTCGCCTGCGCGTCGCCGTACGCCGCCCAGGTCCAGGGGGTCTGGGTGCCGCCGGACCGCCGGGGCGAGGGTCTGGCCGTGCGCGGGATGGCAGCGGTGGCCGAGCTGGTGCGCCGCGAGATCGCGCCGGTGGTCTCGCTCTACGTCAACGAGTGGAACACCCCCGCGCGTCGGGCCTACGAGGCGGTCGGGTTCCGGGAGACCGCCCGGTTCTCGACGGTGATGTTCTGAGCTCGGCCCGCGGCCGGGGCTCTCGGTCCTAGTCGGTTGCGAGCCCGCGGCCGGCCCGCCCTAGGCTGGCCCGCATGAGCTCAACGCACGGGACCGCACGCTCCAGCCACTCGGTCACCGGGAGTGCCGGCAGTCCGCGGATCCTGCGGATGTCGCGGCTGTTCCTCCGCACCCTGCGCGACGACCCGTCGGACGCCGAGGTGCCCAGCCACCGGCTGCTGGTGCGCGCGGGCTACATCCGCCGCGCGGCGCCGGGCATCTACACCTGGCTGCCGCTGGGCCTGAAGGTGCTGCGCAAGGTCGAGGGCATCGTCCGCGACGAGATGGACGCGATCGGCGCGCAGGAGGTGAGCTTCCCTGCCCTGCTGCCCCGCGAGCCCTACGAGGCGACCAACCGCTGGACCGAGTACGGCGACAACATCTTCCGGCTCCAGGACCGCAAGGGTGCCGACTACCTGCTCGGCCCCACCCACGAGGAGATGTTCACGCTCCTGGTCAAGGACCTGTACTCCTCCTACAAGGACCTGCCGCTCTCGATCTACCAGATCCAGACCAAGTACCGCGACGAGGCGCGCCCCCGTGCGGGGCTGCTGCGCGGGCGCGAGTTCACGATGAAGGACTCCTACTCCTTCGATGTCGACGACGCCGGCCTGGACGAGAGCTACCAGGCCCACCGCGACGCCTACGTGCGGATCTTCGACCGGCTCGGGTTCGAGTACGTCATCGTCCGGGCCACCTCCGGCGCCATGGGCGGATCGCGCTCCGAGGAGTTCCTCGCCAAGGCCGCCGTCGGCGAGGACACCTACGTCAGCTGCAGCTCGTGCGACTACGCCGCGAACGTCGAGGCCGTCCAGGTCCGCCCGCCCGAGGCCGTGCCGTACGACGACGCGCCCGCGGCGCACGCCGAGGCGACCCCCGAGACCCCGACGATCGAGTCCCTGGTCGACCACCTCAACCGGGAGCTCCCGCGGGCGGACCGGCCCTGGACGGCCGGCGACACCCTCAAGAACGTCCTGGTGGTGCTCAAGCACCCCGACGGCACCCGGGAGCCGCTGGCGATCGGCCTGCCCGGCGACCGGGAGGTCGACGCGAAGCGGCTCGAGGGCCAGCTCGAGCCGATCGAGGTCGAGCCGTTCGGCGACGAGGAGTTCAAGAACCACCCGAGCCTGGTGAAGGGCTACATCGGCCCCGGCGTGCTGGGGGAGGAGAACGCCTCGGGGATCCGCTACGTCGTCGACCCCCGGGTCGTCACCGGCAGCCGCTGGGTGACCGGCGCCGACGCCGAGGGCAGCCACGTCCTCGACCTGGTCGCCGGGCGTGACTTCACACCCGACGGCACCATCGAGGCCGCGGAGGTCCGCGACGGCGACCCGTGCCCCGTCTGCGCGCAGGGCGTGCTCGGAACGGCCCGCGGCATCGAGATGGGGCACATCTTCCAGCTCGGCCGCAAGTACGCCGAGGCGCTGGACCTGCGGGTGCTCGACGAGAACGGCAAGCTGGTCACGGTCACGATGGGCTCCTACGGCATCGGCTGCACCCGGGCCGTGGCCGCGATCGCCGAGGGCACCCTCGACGAGATGGGCCTGTCCTGGCCGCGCAACGTCGCCCCCGCCGACGTGCACCTCGTCGCCGCCGGCAAGGACGAGGCGGTCGTGGCCGCCGCGGAGCGGATCGCCCACGAGCTGGCCGCGGCCGGGGTGGAGGTCCTCTTCGACGACCGGGCCGGCCGGATCAGCCCCGGCGTGAAGTTCAAGGACGCCGAGCTGATCGGCGTGCCCACGATCGTGGTGGTGGGCAAGGCGCTGGCCGAGACCGGCACCGTCGAGGTACGCGAGCGCAGCAGCGGCGAGCGCACCGAGGTGCCCGCCGACCACGTGGTCGCTCACCTGGTGGGTCGGGTCCGTGGCTGAGCACGGGCAGATGCCCCGGATCACCTGCCCGGTGCTCGCGGACCGGGTCACCACCGCCGAGGCGGCGGCCGAGCTGATCCGGCCCGGAGACTCGGTCGGCATCAGCGGCTTCACCGGCGCCGGCTACCCCAAGGCAGTCCCGGCTGCCCTGGCGCGGCGCATTGAGGCCGCCCACGCGCGGGGCGAGGAGTTCACGGTCGGCCTGTGGTCGGGCGCCTCCACCGCGCCCGAGGTCGACGGGGCGCTGGCCGAGGTCCACGGCATCGACAAGCGGCTGCCCTACAACTCCGACCCGACGCTGCGCGCGCTGATCAACTCCGGCGAGGTCGACTACGTCGACTCCCACCTGAGCCACTCCGCGCAGCACATGTGGTTCGGCTTCTACGGCAACCTCGACGTCGCGGTGGTCGAGGTGGCCGCGATCCTGCCGAACGGGCTGCTGGTCCCCGGCAGCTCGGTGGGCAACAACAAGACCTGGCTGGACCAGGCCGACCGGGTCATCCTCGAGGTCAACAGCTGGCAGCCCCGCGACTTCGAGGGCTTCCACGACATCTACTACGGCACGGCGCTCCCGCCGCACCGGTTCCCGCTCCAGCTGACCCACTCCTTCCAGCGCATCGGCGACCCGTACCTGCGCGTAGACCCGGCGAAGGTGCTGGCGGTCGTCGAGACCAACGCCCCGGACCGCAACTCCGCGTTCAAGGAGCCCGACGAGGCCTCGCGTGCGATGGCAGACCTGCTGGTCGACTTCCTGCGCCACGAGGTCAAGCGCGGCCGGATGCCGGCCGACCTGCTGCCGCTGCAGAGCGGCGTCGGGAACGTCGCCAACGCGGTGATGGCCGGCCTGCGCGTGAGCGAGTTCGAGAACCTCACGGCGTTCACCGAGGTGATCCAGGACGGGATGCTCGACCTGATCGACAGCGGCACGCTGCGCTCGGTCTCGGCGACCTCGTTCGGGCTCTCGCCCACCGGCGTCCAGCGATTCCTGGACAACGTGGGCGCCTACAAGGGCAAGATCCTGCTGCGCAGCGAGGAGATCTCCAACCATCCCGAGCTGGTGCGCCGGCTCGGGGTGATCGCGATCAACGGGATGATCGAGGCCGACATCTACGGCAACGTGAACTCCACCCACGTCATGGGCTCGGCGATCATGAACGGCATCGGCGGCAGCGGCGACTTCGCCCGCAACGCGTTCCTGAACTTCTTCGTCTCCCCGTCGACCGCGAAGGACGGTGCGATCTCCGCGATCGTGCCGATGGCCAGCCACGTCGACCACACCGAGCACGACGTGCACGTGCTGGTCACCGAGCAGGGACTCGCCGACCTCCGCGGGCTCTCGCCGACCGACCGTGCGGAGCGGGTGATCGCCAACTGCGCCCACCCGGACTACCGCGACGCGCTCACCGACTACGTCGAGCGCGCCAAGGTCGCCCGCCCGACGGCCCGGCACACCCCGCACCTGCTCACCGAGGCGCTGTCGTGGCACGCCCGCTACCTCGAGACGGGACACATGTGAGCGGGGCCGGGCCGGTCGAGGCGGTGATCTTCGACTGGGGCGGCACGCTGACCCGCTGGCACGACGTGGACTTCCACGCCGAGTCGGTGGCGCTGGCCCAGGCGGTGCTGGCCACGCCCACCCGGGAGGACGACCACCACGCCCACGCCGCCCGCCTGCACCGGGCCGGGAGCGTGATCTGGGGACGCAGCCGCGACCACCAGCGCAGCGCGACGATCGCCGACCTGTTCACCGAGGCCGGCCTGGACCACGACCCGGACCTGCTCGCGGCGTACTACGAGTTCTGGGAGCCGCACACCGCCACCGACCCCGAGGTGCGTCCGCTGTGGGAGGCGCTGCGGGCGGCGGGGGTCAAGGTCGGCGTGCTGTCGAACACGATCTGGCCGCGGGCCTGGCACGTCGGCTTCTTCGAGCGCGACGGCGTCGCGGACCTCATCGACGGCGACGTCTACACCAGCGAGATCCCGTGGACCAAGCCGTCCCCGCTGGCGTTCCGCGCGGCGATGGACGCCGTCGGCGCCACGGACCCGGCCCGCTGCGTCTACGTGGGGGACCGGCTCTACGACGACGTGTGGGGTGCCCGGAACGCCGGGCTGCGCGCGGTCCACGTCCCGCACAGCACGATCCCGGCCGACCAGGTCGGCCACACCGAGGGCGAGCCGGACGCGGTCGTGGGCTCGCTCTCCGAGCTCCTCGACGTGCTCGACGCCTGGGCCTGAGCCGTCCCGCCGTCGGGTCACGCGCTTGGGCTGCAGGTTCGTGCAGTGCACGAACGTGAGGGGCCGGCGCGCCGGTGCGGTGCGGCATCCTGAGGAACGAGGTTCCGTCGGTCCCCCACCCTCAGTTGACGGTCCTCCGGCCTCGTGTCCAGGCCACCGGCGGCCCGTGCGCACGTCGGTGCGGGAAGCACCTCGGAGCTCCCCGCGCCCGTCGTGTGCACGGGCCGCCGCATGTCCGGTCCCGGGCCGGCCCGGCTCAGGTGGTGGGGCTGCCCGAGGTGACCCCGGGCAGGGTCTCGGCGGTCGCGCCGAAGCCGAGACCGCGGACCGCGGCGTCGGTCAGGGCGGTCACCGCCCAGGCCCGGTGCTCGGTGGTGGTGCCGACCAGCCAGGCGTACGTCGCAGCGCAGTCCGCCTCGACCCGGCGGGCCTCCCGGGTCACCGCGGCCGCGGGGTCGCCGGTCGTGCCGAGGTCCTCGGGCAGCCGGTAGGCGGGCTCGGCCCCGACCGGGGTGCCCCCCGCGGCCCGGACCACCGAAACGAGCTGGTCGCGCCGGCCGCGGTGCGCGGCGTACGCCGCCCCGACCGCGCTCGCCAGCGCGGGCGTGGCCGAGCGGGACGTCTGGGCGCCCAGCACGCCGAGGACGTGCACGGCGGCGTGCTCGGCGGCGAGGGTCTGCTGGAGCGCCTCGAGCTCGGTCGCGGCCCTCATCCGGGCTCACCGGCCGGGGCGGGCCGCAATCCGGACAGGGTCGCGAGCTGCTGGGCGACAGCTGCGGACATCGCGGCGAGCACCCGGGCGAGCTCGCCGCTGGATGCGCGCAGGGCGGCGTCGGCGAGCTGTCCCTGCAGCGCCTGTTCGGCGGCCACCACCTGCCGCTGCGCGGGAGCGGGCCGGCCCGACGGGTCCGACGGATCAGAGGGGGAGGGGGCGCCGGTCTCCCCGGCATCCTGGTCGCCGCCCTCGGTCTCGAGCAGCAGCAGGTGCGCCTCGTGGAGCGCGAGCAGGCCGGCGAGCGCCGCGGACCGCTCGGGCCCGGCCGCGTGCACCAGGGTCGCGGTCTCCCGGACCGAGCCGGCGACCTCGCGCACCAGCGCGGCGTCGGGCGGATCGGGGGCCGCGGGGGACTCGGTGGATGGCTGCGAGCGCGGGTCGAGGTCGTCGACGTCACACCCCGCGGTGCCTAGCGCGAGCGCCGTGACGCCCGCCAGCGTGCCGCCCAGCGCGGCGCGGCGGGTGGTGGGGAGGCGGGCAGGCACGGCGTGACCTTACCGGGCCCGCCCGCGGCGGATGAGGACACCCGCGACAGCGGCTATCGTGTGCCGAGACGTTGGGATGCACCGTCGTATCGGACAACAGAGACAACAGAACAGGGAGGTCGACCAGCTGTGACCGGATCCAGCCAGGACGCCGTCCGGGAGCAGATCGAGGCTGTGCTCGTCGATCCCCTGGGCGTGCTGGGACTCGACATCGAGGCCATCGAGATCACTCCTGCCGGCAAGCGCCGAGTGCTGCGGATCGCCGTCGACACCGACGGCGGGGTCACCCTCGACGACGTGGCCGAGGCGACCCGCGAGATCAACCGGGTCCTCGACGACTCGGACGTCATGGGCGAGCACCCCTACACCCTGGAGGTCACCTCCCGGGGCGTGGACCGGCCGCTGACGCTGCCGCGGCACTGGCGGCGCAACCAGGACCGGCTGGTCAAGGTGACGCTGAGCGACGACACGGTCGTCACCGGACGGATCCTGGAGTCCGACGAGGACGGCGCCGTTCTCGACGAGGCCGGTTCCCGTCGCGAGATCCCCTACCCCGAGGTCGTCAAGGCGCTCGTGCAGATCGAGTTCAACCGGAAGAACGAGGAGTCCTGATGGACATCGACCTGAGCATCCTGCGGATGCTGGAGCGCGAGAAGGAGATCTCCTTCGACGTCCTCGTCGAGGCGATCGAGCAGGCGCTGCTCACGGCGTACCGCAAGTCCCCCGGTGCCCAGGACCACGCGCGCGTCGTGCTGGACCGCAAGAGCGGCCACGTCAGCGTGCTGGCCCGCGAGGCCGACGCGGACGGCAAGCCGGAGGGCGAGGAGTACGACGACACCCCCCAGGGCTTCGGCCGGATCGCCGCGACGACCGCCAAGCAGATCATGCTCCAGCGGCTGCGCGACGCCGAGGACGACATCCGGTTCGGGGAGTTCTCCGGCAAGGAGGGCGACATCGTCTCCGGTGTCATCCAGCAGGGCCGCAACCCCGACGACGTGCTGGTCGACCTCGGCAAGATCGAGGCGCTGCTCCCGGTCGGCGAGCGGGTCCCGGGCGAGGACTACTCCCACGGCACCCGGATCAAGTGCCTGGTCGTCTCGGTGCGCAAGGGCATGCGCGGCCCCCAGATCTCGCTGTCGCGCTCGCACCCGAACCTGGTCAAGAAGCTCTTCGCGCTCGAGGTGCCCGAGATCGCCGACGGCACCGTCGAGATCGCCGCGATAGCCCGCGAGGCCGGTCACCGCACCAAGATCGCGGTCCGCTCGGCCGTTCCCGGCGTCAACGCCAAGGGCGCCTGCATCGGCCCGATGGGCCAGCGGGTGCGCAACGTGATGGCCGAGCTGTCCGGCGAGAAGATCGACATCGTCGACTGGTCGGAGAACTCCGCGCGGATGGTGGCGAACGCGCTCTCCCCGGCCCGGGTGACCTCGGTGGAGGTGCTCGACGAGGCGGCCCGCTCGGCCCGCGTCGTCGTGCCGGATTTCCAGCTCTCCCTGGCCATCGGCAAGGAGGGCCAGAACGCCCGGCTCGCCGCCCGGCTGACCGGCTGGCGCATCGACATCCGCTCCGACGAGGAGCCGGCCGCGGAGGCCTGAGCCCGCTCCGGCCGGCCGCAACGGCGGCCGCGCACGCGCCCCGGTTCGATAACCGGGGCCCGTAGCGGGTAAGGTTGACCACCAGTGGCTCGCGAACGCATCTCCTCCGCACACCCCGGCACCGACTCCGTCCCAGGACCGGTCCGGACCTGCGTGGGATGTCGGCGGCGGGCCACGAAGAGCGAGTTGTTGCGGGTGACCGCAGGCTCGGACCCGCACGGCCGACCGGCCGTCGTGCCCGATCCGGTGGCCACCGCTCCCGGTCGCGGGGCGCACCTGCATCCCACGACCGAGTGCTACGACCTCGCGGTGCGGCGAAGAGCCTTCGCCCGTGCCCTCCGGACCACCGGGGGAGCGCCGGGGCTCTCCACCGAGCCGGTGGGGGCGTACCTGCTGCAGAACAGCACCAACCCGAGCACCGACCAGACGTACTCGACCGACAGAAACTGGAGCAGCAGCTCATGAGCACTCGATGAGTACTTCCCGATGAGTTTGCACAACCACTAACGGTCTCGAGAGACACCCAGAACCGGGTCTCGAGGCCAGAAGGAGAAGCGTGGCCAAGACCCGAGTTCACGAACTCGCCAAGGAGTTCGGCGTCGAGAGCAAGTTTGTTCTCGAGAAGTTCAAGGAGATGGGGGAGTTCGTCAAGTCGGCGAGCTCCACCGTAGAGCTGCCTGCGGAGATGCGTTTCCGCAAGGAGTACGGCGAGAAGCTGAAGACCGCCGAGGGCTCCGCCCCGGCCGAGGCGTCCGCGAAGCCGGCTGCGAAGCCGGCCCCCAGGCCCGGCCCGAGGTCGGCCCCGGCCCCGTCGGCTCCCGCTGCCGAGGCTCCGGCCGCTGCGGCGCCGGAGACGACCCCCGAGCCCGCTGCGCAGGCACCGGCGCCCGCCGAGCCCGCTCCCGCGGAGGCTGTCGCTCCCGCGGAGGCTGCCGCCCCCGCCAAGGCGTCCCCGCGACCCGGCCCCCGGCCCGGTCCGTCCGCCCCGAAGCCCGCTGCCGAGGAGCCGCCGGCTCCCGAGGCACCCGCCGCCGCTGCCCCCAAGGCTCCGGCGCCGAAGGCCCCGACCCCGGCTCCGCGACCCGTGGGTCGCCCCGGTGGCGGCTCGCCGCGTCCGGGCAACAACCCGTTCGCACCCAGCCAGGGCATGGGCCGGCGTCCGTCCCCGCCGCGCGAGACCGGTAGCCCGGCCGCCGGTGCTGGTGCCGGCGCCGGTGACAACCGTCCGCCGCGGCCCCCGGCCGCGCGTGACGGCGGTGCCCCCGGGCGCCCCGGCATGCCGCCGCGTCCGAACCCGGCGATGATGCCGAAGAGCCCAGCCGCGTTCGGTGCCCGCCCCGGTGGCGGTCCCGGTCGTCCGGGTGCCCCCGCTCGCGGCGGAGCCCCGGGTCGCCCCGGTGCCCCCGGTCGCGGTGGTCCCGGTGGCGGTGCCCCGGGTCGTCCCGGCGGTGGGTTCGGCCCGTCCGGCGGCGGTCGCCCCGGTGGCGGTCGTCCCGGCCAGCGCGGTCAGACCCAGGGCGCCTTCGGTCGCCCCGGTGGACCGTCGCGTCGCGGTCGCAAGTCCAAGCGCGCCCGTCGCCAGGAGTTCGAGGCCATGCAGGCCCCGACGATCGGTGGCGTGCGGGTCCGCAAGGGTGACGGCGAGACCGTCCGCCTGCCGCGGGGTGCCTCGCTGACCGACTTCGCCGAGCGGATCGGCGTCGACGCCGCCCAGCTCGTGCAGATGCTGTTCAGCCTGGGCGAGATGGTCACCGCGACCGAGTCGGTCAACGACGAGACCCTCGAGCTGATCGGCGAGGAGCTGAACTACGACGTTCAGATCGTCTCGCCCGAGGACGAGGACCGCGAGCTGCTGGAGTCCTTCGACATCGAGTTCGGTGAGGACGAGGGCGACGAGAGCGACCTCGTGGTCCGGCCGCCGGTCGTGACCGTCATGGGTCACGTCGACCACGGCAAGACCCGGCTCCTCGACGCGCTGCGCAGCTCCAACGTGGTCGCCAAGGAGGCCGGTGGCATCACGCAGCACATCGGCGCCTACCAGGTGGGTGCCGAGGTCGACGGCCAGGAGCGCCGGATCACCTTCATCGACACCCCGGGTCACGAGGCGTTCACCGCCATGCGTGCCCGTGGTGCCCAGGCGACCGACATCGCGATCCTCGTGGTCGCGGCCGACGACGGCGTCATGCCGCAGACGGTCGAGGCGCTCAACCACGCCAAGGCCGCCGGCGTGCCGATCGTGGTCGCGGTCAACAAGATCGACAAGCCGGACGCGGACCCGACCAAGGTGCGCGGCCAGCTGACCGAGTACGGCCTGGTCCCCGAGGAGTACGGCGGCGACACGATGTTCGTCGACGTCTCCGCGAAGTCCGAGCTCAACCTCGACAAGCTGCTGGAGGCGGTCGTCCTGACCGCCGACGCGTCGCTGGACCTGCGGGCCAACCCCACGCAGGACGCCCAGGGTCTGGTCGTCGAGGCGCACCTGGACCGCGGTCGCGGTCCGGTCGCCACGGTGCTGGTCCAGCGCGGCACGCTGCGCGTCGGCGACTCGATCGTCGCCGGTCCGGCCCACGGCCGGGTCCGGGCGATGCTCGACGAGTTCGGCACCGAGCTCACCGAGGCCACCCCGGCGCGTCCGGCGATGGTGCTCGGCCTCAGCGCGGTGCCCGGTGCGGGTCAGAACTTCCTGGTCGTCGACGACGACCGGATGGCCCGCCAGATCGCCGAGAAGCGCGAGGCCCGCGAGCGTGCGGCCATGCAGGCCAAGCGTCGCGTGCGCCGTACCCTCGAGGACTTCATGGCCTCCATGGAGAAGGGCGAGAGCCAGGAGCTCAACCTCATCCTCAAGGGCGACGTGTCCGGCTCGGTCGAGGCTCTCGAGGACGCCCTCGCGCAGATCGACGTCGGCGACGAGGTCAGCCTGCGGGTCATCGACCGCGGTGTCGGTGCGATCACCGAGACCAACGTCGACCTGGCCGCCGCCTCCGACGCCATCATCATCGGCTTCAACGTCCGGCCCCAGGGCAAGGCGGGCCAGATGGCGGAGAAGGAGGGCGTGGAGATCCGGTACTACTCGGTCATCTACCAGGCCATCGAGGAGATCGAGGCGGCCCTCAAGGGTCTGCTCAAGCCGGAGTACGAGGAGGCCGTTCTCGGCCAGGCCGAGATCCGGGCGATCTTCCGCTCCTCGAAGATCGGCAACATCGCCGGCTGCATGGTCACCTCGGGCCTGCTCCGCCGCAACGCCAAGGTGCGGATCATCCGCGACAGCAAGATGATCGCCGACAACCTCGACCTGGCCTCGCTGAAGCGGGAGCGGGACGACGCGTCGGAGGTCCGCGAGGGCTTCGAGTGCGGCCTCGTGCTGAAGAACTTCCAGGACATCAAGGAAGGCGATGTCGTGGAGGCCTTCGAGATGCGCGAGATCCCGCGCAGCTGATTCGCCGACCCGGCAGGAATGGTCGGGACAAGCACGCTGACCCGTCACTCCTGGTCGCCCTGAGCGACCAGGAGTGACGGGTCGCCCGTCTCTGGGGGACCAGTTGTGACGGGTCACCACAGAAACGGTAGGAAGGAAGCCATGACCAACCCACGGGTGCGCAAGATCGCGGACCGGATCCAGGTGATCGTCGCGGAGATGCTCGAGCGCCGGATCAAGGACCCGCGGCTCGGCTTCGTCACGGTCACCGACGTCAGGGTCACCGGGGACAGCCAGCAGGCCACTGTCTTCTACACGGTGCTCGGCGGCGAGGAGGAGATGGCCGGCACCGCCGCCGCGCTGGAGTCGGCCCGCGGGCTGATCCGCTCGGAGGTCGCCAAGCAGCTGCAGATGCGCACCGCGCCGACGCTGGCGTTCGTCCACGACGCGCTGCCCGAGACCGCCCGCCACCTCGACGAGGTGCTGGCCAAGGCACGGCTCTCCGACGAGCAGGTGGCCGCGGCCCGCGAGGGCGCGTCGTACGCCTCCGAGGAGGACCCGTACAAGAAGCCCCGCGAGATCCCCGACGACGAGCCGGACCTCGAGTCCGGCACCGACATCGAGTCCGACACCGAGACTGACACCGACACTGACACAGCGGCCGACATCAGCGGCGAGGCCGACGACACCGGTCGCACCGGGGCGTGAGTCCCGCACCGGGCCTGGTCGTCGTCGACAAGCCGGCCGGGATCACCTCCCACGACGTGGTGGCCCGGGTCCGGCGGCTCGCCGGCACCCGCAAGGTCGGCCACGCCGGCACCCTGGACCCGATGGCGACCGGGGTCCTGGTGCTCGGCGTGGACCGGGCCACCCGCCTGCTGGGGCACCTGATGCTGACCCAGAAGGCGTACGACGCGACGGTGCGGCTCGGGGTGGCGACCAGCACCGACGACGCCGAGGGCGAGGTGCTCGCGACCACGCCGGCCGCCGGCATCGACGAGGCCACCGTGCGCCAGGTCCTGGGCGAGTTCGTCGGGGACATCGAGCAGGTCCCGACCGCCGTCTCGGCGATCAAGGTCGACGGCAAGCGCGCCTACCAGCGGGTGCGCGACGGCGAGCAGGTCGAGCTCCAGGCGCGGCCGGTGACCGTCCACGAGCTCGTCGTCCACGACGTCCGGCCCGCGGGCGACTCGCTGGACGTCGACATCTCGCTGCGCTGCTCCAGCGGCACCTACGTCCGGGCGATCGCCCGCGACGCCGGTGCCCGGCTCGGCGTCGGGGGTCATCTGACCGCGCTGCGGCGCACCGCCGTCGGGCCCTACGACCTCTCCGTGGCGCGCACCCTGGACCAGCTCGGCGAGGAGTTCGCGATGCTGCCGATCGCCGACGCGGCGCGGGCGGCGTTCCCGGCCGTCGACCTCGACGAGCAGGCGGCGGCCGACGTCCGCGTCGGTCGTCCGCTCGACGTCGCGCTCCCCGGGCTGACAGCGGTCTTCGATCCCGACGGCGCCTTCCTGGCCCTCTACGAGACCCGGGAGGGCCGCTCCCGTCCGGTCGCCGTCTTCGTCTGAGGCCGCCCTGAGTAGGGTGCTCGCGTGCAGATCTGGCGAACGCTCGACGAGGTGCCGTCCGACCTCGGCCGCACTGCCGTGGTCATCGGCAACTTCGACGGCGTCCACCTCGGGCACCGGCGGGTCCTGAGCCGGGCCCGGGCGCTCGCGGACGAGCAGGGCCTGACCCTGGTCGCGATCACCTTCGACCCGCACCCGATGGCGGTGCTGCGGCCCGAGCACGCGCCCACGACGCTGACCACCGTGGAGGCCCGCGCGGAGCTGCTCGGGGAGGCCGGCGCGGACGCCGTGCTCGCCGTGCCGTTCGACCGCGGGGTCGCGGGCTGGTCGCCGGAGGAGTTCGTGCAGCGGATCCTCGTCGACGCCCTCGGTGCGGCTGTCGTCGTGGTCGGCGCCAACTTCCGGTTCGGCAGTCGCGCCGCCGGCGACGTGGCGACCCTGCGGGAGGCGGGGGAGCGGCACGGCTTCACCGCCGAGGGCATCCCGCTGGACGGCGGGCCGATGGTCTGGTCCTCCACCTACGTGCGCACCTGCCTGGCCGCGGGCGACGTCGCGGGCGCCGCCCAGGCCCTCGGGCGCCCGTACGCCGTGCGCGGCGTCGTGGTCCGCGGTGACCAGCGCGGCCGCGGGCTCGGCTACCCGACTGCCAACGTGCCCACCGACGGCATGACAGCCGTCCCGCCGGACGGTGTCTACGCGGGCTGGCTGCGTCGGCTGGACACCGGGGAGCGGTACCCGGCCGCGATCAGCGTCGGCACCAACCCCACCTTCGACGGCGTCCGCGCCCGGCGGGTGGAGAGCCACGTCTTGGACCGCACCGACCTGGAGCTGTACGGCGTCGAGGTGGAGGTCTCGTTCGTGCACAGGCAGCGTGGCCAGGTGGCGTTCGACTCCGCCGACGCGCTGGTCGAGCAGATGGCCGACGACGTGCGCCGCGCCCGCGAGATCCTCGGCGGCTGACCGGTGGGCGCACCTGCGGTCGCCGGCGACCCGCTGGCGGCCACCGATGCCTGGTTCCTCACCCACGGCCTCTCCTACTTCGTGCCCGAGCAGCGCCGGGGAGCGCGCGAGGCGCTGCGCGGGCGCCGCACGGTGCCGCTCGCGCTGCTGCTCGGGGCCGTGGCCGCCGGTCTCGGAGCAGCGCTGGCGTGGCTCACCGGCCAGCCCAGCGTCGCGCCGGCCCTGATGATCTCGGCCGGCATGGTCGCGGTGCTCGGCTACGCGCTCACCGCGCTGCGCGCCCGGCCGATCCTGCGCTGGGCGCTGGCCCGGACCTTCGGCAGCCTGCGCACGCTGCTGCCGATGATGAGCCGCGCGCTGCCGCTGCTGCTGCTGTTCGTGACCTTCCTGTTCATCAACGCCGAGGTCTGGCAGGTCGCGGCCGGTCTGTCCACCGGGACCCTGTGGCTCACCGTGCTCCTCTTCGCGCTCCTCGCGACCGGCTTCCTGCTGGTCCGGCTCCCGGAGGAGGTGGACAGGGTCGACGACGCCGTCGACGACGACTTCCTGCTCCGGGCCAGCACCGGCACGCCGTTGGCGGACGCCGCGCGCGACCTGGTCGCGGACCCGGACGCCGACCCGGCGGCGTACGCCGAGGTGCGCGGTTTCGAGCGCTGGAACCTGATCCTGGTCCTGGTGGTGATCCAGGGCGTCCAGGTGGCGCTGATGGCCGCGGGCGTCTTCGCGTTCTTCCTCGTCTTCGGCGGCCTCGTGATGGGGATCGAGGTGCAAGCCTCCTGGATCGGCCTGGAGCCGGGGGAGGTCGACGCCGCCCCGCTGCTGGACCGGGTCTCGGTCCCGCTGCTGCAGGTCTCCACGTTCCTCGCCGCGTTCTCCGCGCTCTATCTCACCGTCTCCACGGTGACCGACGAGACCTACCGCGAGCAGTTCTTCGGCAGCGTGATGCGGGAGATGGAGCGGGCCGTCGGGGTGCGGGCGGTCTACCGCGCGCTGCGCGAGAGGGACGCCGCGCTCGGCGGGTAGCTAGCCGTCGAGATCCCGCTCGACCAGCGTGGCGATCCGGTCCACGGCCCCCTGGTCGGCCCCCGAGATCTCCACGGTGCTGCCCGGGCCGGCGCCCAGGGTCAGGATCAGCAGCGCCGAGGCCGCGTCCACCGGCGGGGCGCCCGGCAGTCCGATGCGCACCTCGGCCCCGAGCTCGCGGACGGCCTCGGAGATGATCGCCGCGGGCCGGGCGTGCAGGCCGACTGCCGAGCCGACCAGTGCGGACCGGGTGGGCACGGGCTCAGCCGGGCCCGGGTCCGGGCGGCCCGGTCGGACGAGGCTCGTGGGCGTCCATCGGGCCTCCTGGTCGCGATCGGCGGTGGTGCAGTTCTATGCCCGGGCCGGTTGACCGTCAAGGCACCGCAGCGTCTACTGCGGTCATGACCGACACCACCGCGTCACCGTCGGTCCTCACCGGCATCCCGGTCGTGCCAGGCGTCGCGCGCGGCCCCGTGCTGCTCGCCGGCTCCTCGGGCCGGGCCGAGGTGTCGGCCGAGGCGCTGGCGGCGTACGGCGACGGCGGCCACCGGGACGTCCCCGCGGCCCTCGCGGCGTACGACGCGGCGGCGGCCGGCGTGGCCGCCGACCTGTCCGGCCGGGCGGAGCGTGCCACCGGGGCGGCCGCCGAGGTGCTGCGGGCGGGGGCGGTCCTCGCCACGGACCCGGCCCTGCGGGAGGCGGTCCGGGCCCGGCTGCGCGCCGGCGCCCCGGTGCTGCCCTCGGTCTCGGGCGCGGTCGGCGAGCTCGCCGAGGCGCTCACCGCACGCGGGGGACCGACGGCGGAGCGGGTCGCGGACCTGCGCGACATCGAGCGGCGGGTGGTGGCCCGGCTCGTCGGCGCCCCCGAGCCGGCGGCGCCGCGTCCGTCCGGGCCGGTGGTCCTGGTCGCCGACGACCTCGCGCCCTCGGACACCACCGGGCTCGACCCGGACCTGGTGGTGGGGCTGGTCCTGGAGCGCGGCGGCCCGACCGGGCACACCGCGATCGTGGCCCGGCAGCTCGGCATCGCGTGCCTGGTCGGCGTCGCCGGGGCCACCCGCATCCCAGCGGGCACCCCGGTCCTCCTCGACGCGACGGCGGGCGTCGTCCTGGTCGCCCCCGGCGAGGACGAGCAGCGGCGGGCGGACTCCGGCCGGCCGGCCGCGGCGGCGTGGACCGGTCCCGGCCGGACCGCGGACGGGACGCCGGTGCCGCTCCTGGCGAGCGTCTCCGACGCCGCGTCCGCGGCCCGGGCGGCGCGGGAGCCGGTCGAGGGCGTCGGGCTGTTCCGCACCGAGCTGTGCCTGGCCGGGCACCGGGTCGAGCCGACAGTCGCCGAGCAGGCCGTGATGTACGCCGAGGTGCTCGGACCGTTCCGCGGCCGGCGGGTGGTCGTCCGCACCCTCGACGCGGCGCCGGACAAGCCGGTCGCGTACCCGCCGGGCGCCGAGCACGTCGACCCGGCCCTCGGGGTGCGCGGGCTGCGCCGGTCCCTGGTGGACCCGGGGCCGCTGGAGCGGCAGCTCGACGCGGTGGCCGCCGCGGCGGCCAGGACCGGGACCGAGGCGTGGGTGCTGGCCCCGATGGTGGCGACGGTCGCGGAGGCGGCCTGGTTCGCGACGGCCGTCCGCCGTCGCGGCCTGAGCCCCGGGGTGATGGTCGAGGTGCCGGCGGCTGCCCTCCTGGCCGACCGGATGCTCGAGGTCGTCGACTTCCTCTCGATCGGCACCAACGACCTGGCCCAGTACGCGATGGCGGCCGACCGCAACGCGCCGGACCTCGCGCACCTGTGTGACCCCTGGCAGCCGGCGGTGCTCCGGCTGGTTGCGATGGCGACAGCGGCCGGCCGCCGGGCGGGCAAGCCCGTCGGGGTCTGCGGCGAGGCGGCCGCCGACCCGCTCCTCGCCTGCGTGCTGGTGGGTCTGGGTGCGACGTCGCTGTCGCTCGCCGCCCCCGCCGCCCGGTCCGTCGGCGCCCGGCTGGCCGCGGTGGACCTGGACGCCTGCGCGTCCGCGGCCGCCGTCGCGCTCACCGCCGCCGATCCTGCCGCCGCCCGGGCCGCGGCGGCGCGGGCGCTCGACACGGCAGCCGGGTCTTCCTAAGTCCAGCGAATTACTGATATTAAGGGGCCATGACTCCGATCCCGGAGCGGCCCACGAGCCGCCGCGCCGTCCTGAAGCTGTCCCTCGCCACCGCCGCCGTGGCGCCGGTGCTCAGCGCCGCCCCGGCCGCCGGCGGCACCCGGGCCCCGTCCGCCCCGGGCCGGGCGCCGGTCCCGGCCGCCGTCCCGGCCGGACCGATCCTCAAGCCGCTCCCGCTGGACCGGTTCGTGGTGCACGGCACGAACGCGGAGATGCGGTGGGGCTCGGTCCGCGCCCGGGCCGCACTGACCCCACAGGCCGACCTATTCGTGCGCAACCACACCCGCACGCCGGTCCTCGACGCCGCGACGTACACGCTGCGGGTCCACGGGGACGGGCTGGCCCGGCCTCGTGGTGAGCAGGAGGCCCTGACGCTCCGCCTGGCCGACCTGAGGCGGCTGCCGCGCACGACGATCACCGCCACCCACGAGTGCACCGGGAACGGGCGGCGGTTCTTCGCCGACCAGCAGGGCACGCCGGCCGCGGGGACGCCGTGGGCGCTGGGCGCGGTCGGGGCGGTCCGCTGGGAGGGCGTGCTGCTGCGCGACCTGCTCGCCCGGGTCGGGATCCGGCGCGACGCCGTCTCGGTGCTGGCCACCGGCCTCGACGACCCCTACGTGACCGGCGGCGTCGACTACGGCCGGGTCCGGCGGCCGTTCCCGGTCCGCAAGGCACTCGACGACGCGCTGCTGGCCTGGGCGGCCAACGGCGAGCCGCTGCTGCCCGACCACGGCTTCCCCCTGCGGCTGGTGCTCCCGGGCTGGGTGGGCATCGCCAGCATCAAGTGGCTCGGCTCGCTGGAGATCTCGACCACCGAGCTGAGCTCCCCGTGGAGCACCAAGTGGTACCGGATGACCGGGGGCGAGCACCCGGCCGACGCCCCGCCGCTGACGCTGAACCCGGTGCGCTCCGCGTTCGAGCTGGACTGGGACGCCGTGCTCCCGGCCGCCCGCTCGGTGACCCTGACCGGACGGTCCTGGAGCGGGGCGGCGCCGATCGTGCGCGTCGACGTCAGCGTGGACGGGGGCGCGACCTGGCGGGCCGCGGACCTCCAGGACCGGCATTCGGCTCGGGGAGCGCAGCGCCACGGCGGACTCGGACGCCGCGGCCATCGCGACCGGTCCTGGACCCGGTGGTCCTACCAGTGGCGCCGGCCGGCCGCCGGGCCGCACGAGCTGCTGGCCCGCGCCACCGACGCCGCCGGCCGCACCCAGCCCGACACCACGCCGTTCAACGACGCCGGCTACCTCTTCGACGCCGTCGTCCGGCACCCGGTGACGGTGGCCCAGGTGTGATGCGTACGCGTAGGCGTAGGCGCCCGGACGGGAGTCGTGCTCAGACCCGCAGCCAGGTCAGCACGGCGCGGACCCGCCGGTGGGCGTCGGTGTCCTGCGGCAGGTCGAGCTTGGTGAAGATGCTGTTGATGTGCTTGGCCACCGCCTTCTCGGTGACGACCAGCGCGGTGGCGATCGCGGCATTGGACCGGCCCTCGGCCATCAGGGCGAGCACGTCCCGCTCCCGCGGGCTGAGCCGGTCCAGCGGCTCGTCGCGGTGCCGGGCCATCACGCTCGCGACCACCTCGGGGTCGAGGACCGTGCCGCCGGCGAGCACCCGGCGCACCCCCTCGACGAAGTCCGCCACGTCGGCGACCCGGTCCTTGAGCAGGTAGCCGACCGCCCCCTCGCCGCTGGCCAGCAGCTCGCGGGCGTAGAGCTGCTCGACGTACTGGGAGAGGACCATCACGGGGAAGCCCGGCCGCGTCGCGCGGACCGCGACCGCCGCGCGCAGGCCCTCGTCGGTGTGCGTGGGCGGCATGCGTACGTCGAGCACGGCCCCCTCGGCGCGCGGGTCGCGCAGCGCCGCGGTCAGTGACCCCTCGTCCTGGACGGCCGTCAGGACGGTGAAGCCGTGCGCCTCCAGGACCTGGGTCAGGCCGGCCCGGAGGAGTGCATGGTCCTCGGCGAGGACAAGACGCACGGCACCTCCAGGGTCACGAGGGTCGGCCCGCCGACCGGGCTCGAGACCATCATGGTGCCGTCGAGGGCGGCAAGACGACGCATTACCCCCCGCATCCCGCTCCCGGCGGACGGGTCGGCGCCTCCGCGCCCGTCGTCGCCGACCAGCACCCGCAGCGCGCCGTCGACGTGCCGCAGCTCCACCCAGGCGTGCCGGGCGGCCGCGTGCTTGCCGATGTTCGCCAGGCACTCGGCGACGGCGAAGTAGACAGCGGACTCCACCGGGGCCGGCGGCCGCCCGGGCAGGTGGGCGTCCACCCGTACGGGCACCGCCATGTCCAGCGCCAGCGCGGCGACGGCACCGGCCACGCCGCGGTCGGCGAGCACCGGCGGGTGGATGCCGCGCACCACCGAGCGCAGCTCGCCGAGCGCGGTCGACGCCGAGGTCCGCGCCTGGGCCACCAGTCGGCGCGCGGCCTCCGGGTCCGTGGCCAGCGCGGACTCGGCCAGGCCGAGGTTCATCGAGACCGCGACCAGACGGGCCTGGGCGCCGTCGTGGAGGTCCCGCTCGACCCGGCGCAGCTCCGCCGCGGAGTGGTCGACCAGCTCGGCCCGGGTCTCGGTGAGGACCTGCACCCGCTGCTCGAGAAGCTCGGTGTGACCGGTACTGAGCAGCCACCGGTCGACGATGCTGCGGGCCCGCATCAGCGGCTCGGTGCCGAAGTACCACAGCCCACCGGTCACCACCAGCACCAGCAGCAGCACCACGACCAGCGACAGCACGAGCCCGAAGGTGGTCGTCCACAGCAGCCAGACCAGGTCCCGCCAGGTCATCGGGTCGGCCGCCCAGCCCAGCACCCGGCGCACGGGGCCGCGTGCGTCGGTGGGCCGGTACTGGTCGGGGATCGGCGTGCCCAGGACCTCGCCGGCCATCCGGCGGTGCCGGTTGGCGAGCAATCGACAGGCGGGGACCGCTACCAGCAGCACCGGGAGCCCGATCCACACGACGGTGAGGGCGCTGCCGAGGACCAGCAGCACGAGGACCAGCAGTGCCGGGAGCGCGAGCAGCACCTGTGCGGCCGGGTACGCCGTGAGCCGCAGGCGGCCGGGTGGCTCGGCCGGCGTCGCACCGGAGGCGGTCAGCATGCTCACCGCCCCATCCTCGCCGATCCGCGCCGTTGCGGCAGTGGTGCTGGCACCACCCGCAGACGGGTGCGCGCGCCCCTGACCGGCGGGGAGGCGCTCGCGAGGCTGGAGGTCGCCGATCCCGTCAGTCCCAGGAGCCAGGAGCCAGCCATGTCCAACCCCCTCACCGCCGTGCCGATGCGGGCGGCCCGCTGGAGCGCCGCCCACCCGTGGCGGGCGATCCTCGGGTGGCTCGCCCTGGTGGTCGTCGCCGTCGGGCTCGCCGTTCTGATCCCCGCCCAGGAGACCTCGGACGCCGACTACCGCGTCGGCGAGTCCGGGCGCGCCGACGAGCTCGTCGAGGCCGCCGACCTCGGCGCCCCGGACACCGAGCACGTCCTGCTCACCGCCCGGGGCGGGGGCCCGCTCGACCGGTCCGAGGTCGACGCCGCGGCCGCCGAGCTGTCCCGGCGCGCCGACGCCCTCAGCGGCGTCACGGCGGTCTCGCCGGTGCAGTGGAGCGAGGCGGGCACGGCGGCCCTCGTCTCGATCGAGCTCGAGGACGACGCCGAGGGCGTCTCCGCCGGGCTCGCGGAGGGGCTCGCGGACGCCACCGCCTCGGTGCGGGCCGACCACGCCGGCCTCGAGGTCCGCCAGGCGGGTGACCACACCCTGGACGAGGCCATCAACGAGCGGGTCGCCGACGACCTCGGCTCCGCGGAGCTGATCAGCGTGCCGGTGACGCTGCTGCTGATGCTCCTCGCGTTCGGGGCGCTGATCGCCGCCGGACTGCCGGTCCTGCTGGCCGGCACCAGCGTCGCGGCGACGATGGGGCTGATGGCGCCGCTGTCGTACCTGGTCCCGACCGAGGCGACCGTCGGCAGCATGATCGTGCTGATCGGGATGGCCGTCGGGGTCGACTACTCGCTGTTCTACCTCAAGCGGGAGCGCGAGGAGCGGGCGGCCGGACGGACCACGCTCGACGCGATCGAGATCGCCGCCCAGACCTCCGGGCACTCGATCCTCGTCTCCGGGGGCGCGGTCATCGCCTCCGTGGCCGCCCTGTTCGTGATGGGCGACGCGACCTTCAACTCCCTGGCGGCCGGCTCGATCGTCGTCGTGGCCGTCGCGGTGCTCGGCTCGATCACGGTGCTGCCGGCGCTGCTCGCCAAGCTGGGGCGCTTCGTGGACCGGCCCCGCCTGCCGCTGCTGTGGCGGCTCAACGCGCGGATCGGCCGCGGCGGTATCAGCAGCCGGGTCCTCGCGCCGGTGGTCCGGCACCCGCTCGTCGCCCTGGTCGCCTCGGGCCTGGTCGTCGCCGCGCTGGCCGTGCCGGCGCTCGGCATGAAGACCGGCTGGGCCGACCTCGAGACCCTGCCGGCCGACATCCCCGAGGTCGCGACGATGAAGGCGATCGGCGCGGAGTTCCCGACCGAGGGGGCCTCGGCGCGCGTCGTCGTCGCCTCCCCGGACGGCGAGACGGCGCTGACGGGTGCCCTGGAGCGCCTCGAGGCCGACGCGCTCGAGGCCGGGGCGTTCACCGGGGCCGGCGAGACCCGCCTCTCCGAGGACGGGAGCACCGCCGTCCTGGAGCTGGGCATGCCCTGGGCCGAGACCGACGCGCGCGCGGGTGCCGCGGTCACCGAGCTGCGCGAGTCGCTGGCCCCGGCCGCCCTCGCCGGCCTCGAGGGCGAGTACGTCGTGGGCGGGGGCGTGGCCGAGGGGCTGGACTACGACGAGGACCAGAGGTTCGCACTCCCGCTGGTGATCGGCACGGTGCTGCTGCTGACCATGCTGATGATGCTCTCGGCGTTCCGGAGCGTCCCGCTCGCGCTGGTCTCGACGGCACTGAACCTGGCCTCCGTCGGCGTCGCGTTCGGCATGCTCGCGCTGGTCTTCCAGCACGGCTGGGGGAGCGGTGCGCTGGACTTCACCTCGCCGGGGTTCGTGATCCAGTGGATCCCGCTGTTCGTGCTGGTGGTGCTGGTCGGTCTCTCGATGGACTACCACGTCTTCGTGGTGAGCCGGATCCGCGAGCACGTCGCGCGGGGCCTGCCGACGCGGGTGGCTGTCGAGCGCGGCATCGCCGAGACCGCTGGCGTCGTCACCAGCGCCGCGGCCGTCATGGTGTCGGTCTTCTCGATCTTCGCCACCTTGAGCATGCTGGAGATGAAGATGATGGGCGTCGGCCTCGCGGCCGCGATCCTGCTCGACGCCACGCTGGTCCGCCTGGTCCTGCTGCCGGCCGCGCTGATCCTGCTGGGGGAGCATGCCTGGTGGCCGGGCCGTCCCGACCGGCCGGCGGGGGAGCAGGTCGAGGAGCACGATCCGGCGTACGCCCTGACCTGAGGTGCTCCCGGGTCCGCCCCGCCGCATTTGGGGGGCGGACCCGGCTCGCGATACGCTCTGCCGGTTGCCCGGAGCACATCTCGTGCTCACCGACGGGCAGCACCCAGCTGAGTCATCTGCCGTACAACGGCCGCGGATCCAGAGTGCCCGGGAGAACAGGCCCCGGCGCGCCGCGCAGCGAGAGTGCCCGCGAGGGCCGGAAGGAGCCCGCATGTCGATCGGTACCGACGCGGAGACCAAGAAGAAGATCATCGCCGAGTACGCCACGACCGAGGGCGACACCGGTTCGCCCGAGGTGCAGATCGCGCTGCTGAGCCACCGCATCGCGCACCTCACCGAGCACCTCAAGCAGCACAAGCACGACCACCACAGCCGTCGTGGTCTGCTGCTGCTCGTCGGCCAGCGCCGTCGTCTGCTGAACTACCTGCAGAAGACCGAGATCGCGCGCTACCGCTCGATCGTCGAGCGCCTCGGCCTGCGTCGCTGACGTCCCCGTGACACGGGCGAACGGCCGCCCCACGGGGCGGCCGTTCGTCGTATTTCCCGGTCTCTTCGCTAGGCTCGGCACCAACGGCCGGGCGACCGGCCGGCACAACTGAATCGCACCACCGAAGCAAGTCCACTCCAGGAGCGACCGCGCGTTCCGGCCCGGTCCTCGGTAGTGGCTCTCAGGATCCTTACGGATCTGCGGGCCTCGATCGAAGACCGGCCCCTCCGCACCCATGGCGGAGGTCACCGGCGGGCACTCGGACCTGAGGCCCGCCACCGCAGCGGGACGCAGCAGGTCGCTCCGTGACAGAACAAGGACACCCCTTGACTGATCCGATCATCAGCGCCGTCGAGACCGTTCTCGACAACGGCAAGTTCGGCACCCGCACCGTCAAGTTCGAGACCGGGCTGCTGGCCCGGCAGGCCGCCGGCTCGGTGACCGCCTACCTCGACGACGACACGATGCTGCTCTCGGCCACCACGGCCGGCAAGCACCCCAAGGACCACTTCGACTTCTTCCCCTTGACGATCGACGTCGAGGAGCGGATGTACGCCGCGGGCCAGATCCCCGGCTCGTTCTTCCGCAGCGAGGGTCGCCCGGGCGAGGACGCGATCCTCACCTGCCGCCTCATCGACCGCCCGCTGCGCCCGACCTTCAAGAAGGGCCTGCGCAACGAGGTCCAGGTCGTCATCACGGTCATGGCGCTCAACCCCGACGCGCCCTACGACGTGCTCGCGATCAACGCGGCGTCGCTGTCCACCCAGCTCTCCGGCCTGCCGTTCTCCGGCCCGGTCGGCGGCGTCCGGGTGGCGCTCATCGAGGGCCAGTGGGTCGCGTTCCCGAGCCACAGCCAGCTCGAGAACGCCGTCTTCGACATGGTCGTGGCCGGTCGGGTCACCGACTCCGGCGACGTCGCGATCATGATGGTCGAGGCCGAGGCGCCCGAGCAGGCCTGGAACCTCGTCCAGAACGGCGCCGCGGCGCCGAACGAGGAGATCGTGGCCAGCGGCCTGGACGCCGCGAAGCCCTTCATCAAGCAGCTGGTCGAGGCGCAGGTCGAGCTGGCCAACGTCGCGGCCAAGCCCGTCCAGGAGTTCCCGATCTTCCTCGACTACGAGGACGACGCGTACGCCGCCGTCGAGTCGGCCGTCAAGGCCGACCTGGCCGCCGCGATGACGATCGGCGACAAGCAGGAGCGCGAGGCCCGCACCGACGAGCTGAAGGCCGCCGTGCTGGAGAAGCTCGGCGCCCAGTTCGAGGGCCGCGAGAAGGAGCTCGGCGCCGCGTTCCGCGCCGTGAACAAGCAGCTCGTGCGCGAGCGGGTGCTGCGCGACAAGGTCCGCATCGACGGGCGCGGCCTGGCCGACATCCGGCCGCTGCACGCCGAGGTCGACGTGATCCCGCGGGTGCACGGCTCGGCGCTGTTCGAGCGCGGCGAGACCCAGATCCTGGGCGTCACCACCCTCGACATGCTCAAGATGGAGCAGCAGCTCGACACGCTCTCTCCGGAGAAGTCGCGCCGCTACATGCACAAGTACGTCTTCCCGCCGTTCTCCACCGGCGAGACCGGCCGCGTGGGCTCGCCCAAGCGCCGCGAGGTCGGCCACGGTGCGCTGGCCCGCCGCGCGCTGCTGCCGGTGCTGCCCACCCGCGAGGAGTTCCCCTACGCGATCCGTCAGCTCTCCGAGGCGATGGGCTCCAACGGCTCGACGTCGATGGGCTCGGTCTGCGCCTCGACCCTCTCGCTGCTGCAGGCCGGTGTCCCGCTGCGGGCCTCGGTGGCCGGCATCGCGATGGGCCTCATCTCCGGCGAGGTCGACGGCCAGACGAAGTACGTCGCGCTGACCGACATCCTCGGCGCCGAGGACGCGTTCGGCGACATGGACTTCAAGGTCGCCGGCACCCGCGAGTTCGTGACCGCGCTCCAGCTCGACACCAAGCTCGACGGCATCCCCGCCGAGATCCTGGCCGCCGCGCTCCAGCAGGCCCGCGACGCCCGCCACGCGATCCTCGACGTGATGGCCGAGGCCATCGACGCGCCCGAGGAGATGTCGCAGTTCGCGCCGCGCATCATCTCGGTCAAGGTGCCCGTGGACAAGATCGGCGAGGTCATCGGCCCGAAGGGGAAGGTGATCAACCAGATCCAGGACGACACCGGCGCCAGCCTGTCCATCGAGGACGACGGCACCGTCTACATCGGTGCGTCCAACGGGGAGGCCGCCGAGGCCGCCCGCGCCGCTGTCAACGCCATCGCCAACCCGACGATGCCCGAGATCGGCGAGCGCTACCTCGGCACGGTCGTGAAGACGACGAACTTCGGTGCGTTCGTCTCGCTGATGCCCGGCAAGGACGGCCTGCTGCACATCAGCAAGCTGCGTCCGCTCGCCGGCGGCAAGCGGGTCGACGCGGTCGAGGACATCGTCTCGGTGGGCCAGAAGATCCAGGTCCAGATCGCCGAGATCGACGACCGCGGCAAGCTGTCGCTGGTTCCGGTGGTCGAGGAGTCCGAGGGCTCCGCGGAGGCCGAGTCGGCCGAGGCCACCACCGAGGAGGACTGACCTCCAACGTGGCTCCAGCCATCGAGACGACCGGCCAGCAGCTCGCTGCTGGCCGGTCGTCCCGTTCCCACACCCCGGCTCCCGCCCAGCACTCCGCGTCCCAGCAGGAGGTCGGGACCACCCGCACCCTGCAGACCGTGCGCGGGGCCGACGGTCAGATCACCTCGCAGGTGCGCCGTACCGTGCTGCCCGGCGGGCTGCGCGTGGTCAGCGAGCACCTCGCGGGGGTGCGCTCGGCCAGCATCGGGGTCTGGGTCGGGGTGGGCTCGCGCGATGAGTCCGCGCAGCTGCACGGCTGCTCGCACTTCCTCGAGCACCTGCTCTTCAAGGGCACCCGCGGCCGATCGGCCTTCGACCTCTCCATCGAGCTCGACGCCGTCGGCGGGGAGGTCAACGCGTTCACCGCGAAGGAGTACACCTGCTTCCACGCCCGGGTCCTCGACGAGGACCTGGCGCTGGCGGTCGACGTGCTCGGCGACATGATCACCGACTCGGTCCTCAGCGCCGAGGACGTCGAGGCCGAGCGCGACGTGATCCTCGACGAGATCGCCATGCACGACGACGATCCCGACGACGTCGTGCACAACCTCTTCGCCGAGCAGGCCTGGGGCCCGACCTCGCCGCTGGGCCGCGGGATCGCCGGCACCGTCGAGTCCATCTCGGCGCTGAGCCGCGAGCAGATCCGGCGCTTCTACCGGCGCCACTACCGCCCGGCCACCACTGTCGTCGCGGTCGCCGGCAACGTCGACCACGCCAGCCTGGTGCGCCAGGTCGAGGAGTCCTTCGGGCGCAACGGCTTCCTGGACGGCGACGAGGCTCCGGCGCCCCCGCGCGCCGGCGGCACCCGTCGGCGGGTCCATCCCGGCGTGGTCCGCGCGACCCGCCCGTTCGAGCAGGTCAACCTGGTGCTGGGCATGGAGGGCCAGGCCCGCAACGACGAGCGTCGCTTCGCCCTCGGCGTGCTCAACACCGCCCTGGGTGGCGGCACCTCCAGCCGGCTCTTCCAGGAGGTCCGGGAGCGGCGCGGACTGGCCTACTCGGTCTACTCCTTCGCCAGCCACCACGCGGACTCCGGCCTGGTCGGGGTCTCGGTCGGCTGCCTGCCGGCCAAGGTCGACGAGGTGCTCGAGGTCGTCCGCGCCGAGCTGGCCCGGGTCGCCTCCGGCGGCATCACCGAGGACGAGCTGTCCCGCGGCAAGGGACAGCTGCGCGGCGGGCTGGTGCTGGGCCTGGAGGACTCCGGGTCCCGGATGTCGCGGCTCGGCAAGGCCGAGCTGGTGCACGACGAGCTGCTCAGCATCGACGACGTGCTGGGACGCATCGAGGCCGTGACCCTGGACGAGGTCGCGCAGGTGGCGGCCGAGGTGTTCGGGCGCCGCGAGATCCTCGCGGTGGTCGGCCCGGCCTGAGCCACCGGCACGCCGGCCCGTGCTCAGCCCGGATGGACCAGCCGGACGATGCCGGCGCAGGCGCAGGCCCACAGCACGCTGGTGAAGGTGCCGATGATGAACCGCTCGGCGGCGCCCGCGGACTGGCCGCTGCGCAGCTCGGGATAGCGGCCCAGGGCCTTGAGAGCCAGCGCGACGGCGAGCCCCTCGACCGATCCGGCGAGGAGGCTGACGAAGACGGCGGTGCGCTCCAGGGCCCCGATCCAGGCGCCGCCGCGCAGCACCTCGGCCGCCGACCGCAGCGGCTGCTGGTCGCCGGTGGCCGGGTGGTCCTCCCGGTCCACCCAGGCGAAGACCAGCGTGGTCGCGGGGCCGCCGCCGATCACCGCGACCAGCCCGGCGAGCAGGATCAGCAGGGTGGTCCCGCCACGGCCGTCGACCAGCACCTCCGGCACGGCGGCGGCGGTGACGGCGGTGACGGCGAGCAGGCCGGCCGAGAACGGCACCCAGACCCGGCGCCCGGCGGGGGTCCAGCCGAGGGCGGCGGCGACGAGGGTGGCGCCCAGCAGGACCAGGACGACGAGACCCGCGGTGTCGGTGCTCACGGCGCCTCATCCTGCCGCAGGGCGCCGACGGCCAGGTGGGTGACGAGCTCCCGGGCGCGCCGTCCCTCGACGATGCCCGCGGCCTGGGCCCGCTGGCTGACCGCGGACTGGCTGATCCCGAGTCGGGCGCCGGCCTGCTCGTAGGAGAGGCCCGCGTCCACGAGGTCGGCGACCTCCCACCCGCGCAGGGTGCGGCGTCCGAGGACGGCCGCCCACAGCCAGAGCGCGGACTCCAGCTGGCGGGCGTCGGGGGAGTCGCCCACGACGCGGAGGTGCCAGGGGCCGGTCTTCGCGGCGGTGACCGCGCTGCGGGCGTGCAGGTACGCCGGCCCGCCACCGGCCCGGGCGTGCTCGGGCAGCGGCAGGTCGACCTGCCCGATGCCGATCCCGATGCTCCAGGCCTGCGCGCGCAGCAGCGGCTCGACCGCCCGCGGCAGGGACGCCGGGTCGTCCAGCACCCCCTGGAACTCGTCGCCGGCGGTGCGCTGGAAGCCGCGCAGGGCCGGGACGTCGTCGAGCAGCTCCAGCGCGGCCGGCACCCGGTCCGGGCTGCGGCGGCTGTCGCGCTGGTCGACGGTGAGCACCAGGACGGCCATGTGCTCTCCTCTCGGCTATTTCCTGATGCTCAGGCTACATCAGGAAATCACCTTATAGGAGACCAGTATTAGGTCCTGGCCTTACCGTCGGCCGATGATCCCCACGACGGCCGGATTCTTCTGCTCCACCACCGAGACCCGGAACCCGCCGTCGGCCAGGGCCGCCGACGCCTTCTCGATCACGGTGGGCATCTGCTCGGGGAACTTCGCCTCGAAGAACAGGTAGACAGCTCCTCCGGGCACCACCCGCTCGTGCAGGAGCGCGACCTCGTCCGCGCAGTCGCGGACCCAGAACAGGTTCACGTTGAACGCGTAGACCTTGTTCAGCCGCTTCACCGGGACCCGCAGCGTCGCGAGGTCGATCTGCCGCACGGTCAGCCGACCGGCCTGGATGAAGCGGGCGTTGCGGCGCTTGGTCCGGTCGACCCCCGACTCCGAGCGGTCGATCGCGAAGAGCTTGCCGCTCGTCAGCCGGGAGCAGATCGCCTCGGCGCCGGCCCCCGGCCCGCACCCGATCTCCAGGACATGGTCCGACGGCTGGATGTCCATGAACTCCACCGCCCAGCGGATCCGCGCAGGAATTGTCTGCACCACCATGGGGTCAGCCTGCCAGACGCCCGCACCCGGTGGGGCGACCGGATCGCTCCAAGGGGCTACCTCCTAGGGTGAACCCGTGGCAGACGTGATCAAGGTCGGAGTCCTCGGCGCCCGTGGACGGCTGGGCTCGGTGATCTGCGAGGCGGTCGAGACGGCGCCGGACACCGACCTGGTCGCCCGGATCGGCTCCGGTGACCGGATCGAGGAGCTGGTCGAGGCCGGCGCCCAGGCCGTGGTCGACGTCACCCGCCCGGAGGCGGTGATGGGGAACCTGGAGTTCTGCCTGCGCCACGGCATCCACGCGGTCGTCGGCACCACCGGCTTCGACGAGGAGCGGCTCGCCACGCTGCGCGGCTGGCTCGAGCAGGCGCCGGGGACGGGGGTGCTGATCGCCCCGAACTTCTCGATCGGCGCGATCCTGATGATGCGCTTCGCCGCCGCCGCGGCCCCGTTCTACGAGTCGGTCGAGATCGTCGAGATGCACCACCCCGACAAGGTCGACGCGCCGAGCGGCACGGCCCGGCGTACCGCCGAGCTGGTCGCCGAGGCGCGCCGCGCGGCCGGCGCGGGGCCGGTCCCGGACGCGACGTCCACGGGGCTCGAGGGGGCCCGCGGGGCCGAGGTCGACGGGATCCGGGTGCACGGCCTGCGGATCCGCGGGGCCGTGGCGCACCAGGAGGTGGTGCTCGGTGGGGTGGGGGAGACCCTGACCGTCCGGCACGACTCCCTGGACCGGGTCTCGTTCACGCCCGGCGTGCTCGCCGGCCTGCGCGCGGTCGTCGACCGCCCCGGCCTGACGGTCGGGCTCGAGCACGTCCTCGACCTGCCCTGAGCCGGACCTCCCTCGACCGGCGGCTGCCAGCGGCTGCCAGCGTCGACCGGCGGCGACCGGCGGCGACCGGCGTGTTGGGCGCGTCACACTCGGGTCCGGAGGCGTTTGTCGCGGCCCGGGGCGAGGCAGACAGTTCGGCGAAGGTCGGTGAGCTCCCGGCGCCGTCGGGTCGCGACCTTCCCACTTCTCGGGAGATCTCCATGAGCCTCGCACGTTCCGTCCGGCTGTCCGTCGCTGCGCTCGCCTGCGCCGGCCTGCTCTCGCTCACCGCCTGCTCCGAGGACGAGGAGCCGAAGTCGGCCACGACCAGCGAGACCGAGTCCGAGGTCCCGGCCGCGGAGCCGTCCGAGGAGGAGTCGGAGTCCGCGCCGGTCGAGGGGCAGCCCGAGTGGGCGCTCCCGGCGAAGACCGACGGCGACCTGATCTCGACCTTCACGGTCGGCGACGTGACCATCGAGGCCTACCAGGTCGGCACCAGCATCGCGACCGACGACGGCACCTTCGTGGACTCCGAGACCAAGGAGCCGCTGCTGGCCAAGGGCGACGAGCTCGTGTTCGTGAACTACGTCGTCACCAACAACGGCGCCCCGGTCGACCTCGGGCCGAACCTGGTGAAGATCACCGAGCGCTACGACGACTGGGAGCAGCTGATCGGCATGGAGGGCAGCTTCGACACCGCGCTGTACGAGGAGCACGGGCTGACGGTCGAGGCGATCGACTACACCAAGTTCAGCGAGCCGCCGGTGTTCACGTTCGGGACCGGCGAGACCTACTCCATCGCGCACAACTTCCGGTACCAGCCGGGCTCCCCGATCGGCTTCGAGGCGGAGATCGTCCCGGTCGACGCCGCGGGTCAGCCGCTGGAGGCCAAGCGGGTCGACGGCAGCGGCCGGGGCAAGATCGCCTGAGGCCGCCGCCGGCCCGGGCCCGGGTCGGGCTGGCCCGGCTCCCCGGCCGGCCTCAGAGCAGCCGCAGCCCGGCGGCGACGGCGGCCGCGCCGAAGACCACCACGAGGAACGGCGCGCGCAGCAGGAGCAGGACCACTGCCGTGGCGAGCCCGGCGACCCGCGCGTCGAGCACCAGGTGCCGGCCGTCCGCGAAGACCTGGACGGCCACCAGCGCCGCCAGCAGCGCCACCGGGATCAGGTCGGCCACCCGGCTCACCAGCGGCCGCTCCAGCACCCGCGGCGGCACCGAGAGCCCGCCGAGCTTCAGCAGGTAGCAGCCGCCGGCGGCCACGAGCACCGCGACCCAGGTCATCGGCGCTCCCCGAGCAGGCCGGCCAGCAGGGCCACGGCGGCCGCGACGAGCACGGGTACGCCGGCCGGGCTCAGCGGCACGGCGACGACGGCGACGGCGGCCGCGGCGAGCGCGACCACGAGCGCGCGCCGGTCGCGCAGCCGGGGCCAGAGCAGTGCCAGGAACGCCGCGCCGACGGCGGCGTCGAGGCCGTAGCTGCGCGGGTCGCCGATGGCAGTGCCCGCCATCGCGCCCAGCAGCGTGAACACGTTCCACAGCACGAAGATCGTGACGCCGGTGGTGAGGAAGCCCAGCCGGGCCGCGGGCGTCGTGCCGCGGGTCACGCTCATCGCGGTGGACTCGTCGATCAGCAGGTGGGCGGCGGCAGCCCGGCGCCACCCGGTCCAGCGCAGCAGGCCCGCCACCCGGAGCCCGTAGAGGGTGTTGCGGGTGCCGAGGAGCAGTGCGGCGGCCGCCCCGGACAGCGGCGCCCCGCCCGAGGCCAGCACGCCGACCAGGGCGAACTGGGAGGCCCCGGTGAAGGCCAGCAGCGAGAGCGCGCAGGTCTGCCAGACGTCAAGGCCCGCGGCGACCGAGACCGCGCCGAACGACACGCCGTACACGCCGGTGGCGACCCCGACGCCGAGGCTGTCGCGGACGATCGCGGCCCGCTCCGCCGCGGGCAGGGTGTCGGAGTCGCTCGGCACGCTGGGACCTTACGTCGCCGCCGCGGCGGTCCGCTCCCCAGTTCCGGTCGCCCAGTTCCGGTCAGCCCAGCGCTGTGTGCAGCCGCACCTGGCGGACCACGGTGGTGGCGTCCCCGGTGAGGTCCAGCTCGCGGTGCGCGCCGTCGGGCGCCCAGCCGGCCGCGACCAGGAACGAGCGCAGCACGTCGTCGGTGCTGACCGCCCACAGCACCGCCCGGGTGAAGCGGTCCGCGCGCACGGTGTCGACGGCGGCCTGGAGCAGCCGCGAGCCGTGGCCGCGCCCGCGGGCGCCCGGGTCGACGGTGAGGTCGCTCAGCTCCGCGTCGGCGACCGGGTCGGTGTCGGGGTCGGCCGCGGGCGCGGTGAGGGCGTAGCCCACCACCAGGTTGCGCTCGAGGGCGACCAGGACGCGCTGGCGTGCGTCCCCCGGTCGGCCCAGCGTCGCCCGCCAGGCCTCGGCCACCGCCGCCTCGGCCTCCGGCCCGGACGGGAACGCGTCGGCGGGGACGAGGTCGCCGTACATCTGGGGCCAGGCGCGGAGCTGGACCGCGGCGACCGCCGGGGCGTCGTCGGCCCAGGCGATGCGCACGGAGACGTCGGCGCTCGGAGAGGTCATGGGCGGCATCCTCGCAGGCGCCGCCCAGGCGGTCGTTAGCCTCACCCCCATGGAGATCCGCAACCTCGGTGCGAGCGGCCTGAAGATCTCGGCCATCTCGTACGGCAACTGGCTCACCCACGGCTCCCAGGTCGAGGAGGACGCGGCGACCGCCTGCGTGCACCGCGCCCTCGAGGAGGGCATCACGACCTTCGACACCGCCGACGTCTACGCCAACACCGCGGCGGAGAGCGTGCTCGGCCGGGCGCTGGCCGGCGAGCGCCGGGAGGGCCTGGAGATCTTCACCAAGGTGTTCTGGCCGACCGGGCCGGGCGGGCACAACGACCACGGGCTCTCGCGCAAGCACATCCTGGAGGCCATCGACGGCTCGCTGACCCGGCTGGGCACCGACCACGTCGACCTCTACCAGGCGCACCGCTTCGACCACGAGACGCCGCTGGAGGAGACGATGCTCGCGTTCGCCGACGTCGTCCGGGCCGGCAAGGCGCTCTACATCGGCGTCTCGGAATGGCGGGCCGAGGAGATCCGGGCCGCCGCCGAGCTCGCCCGCGAGCTGCACGTGCCGCTGGTCTCGAACCAGCCGCAGTACAGCATGCTGTGGCGGGTCATCGAGGACGAGGTGGTCCCGACCTGCGAGGAGCTCGGCCTCGGCCAGATCGTCTGGTCCCCGATCGCGCAGGGCGTGCTGACCGGCAAGTACCGGCCCGGCCAGGCGCCGCCCGCGGGCTCGCGTGCGACCGACGACAAGGGCGGCGCCGACATGATCGGCCGCTGGATGCGCGACGACGTGCTCGAGCGGGTCCAGCTGCTGGCGCCGATCGCCGCGGACCTGGGGCTGTCCATGGCGCAGCTCGCGGTGGCCTGGGTGCTGCAGAACCCGAACGTGTCCTCGGCGATCATCGGCGCGAGCCGCCCCGACCAGGTCAGCGACAACGTCAAGGCGGCGGGGGTCCGGCTCGAGGCCGACGTGCTGGCGGCGATCGACGAGGCCGTCGGCCCGGTCGTCACCCGCGACCCGGCGCTCACCAAGTCCCCGCCGCGCCCCGCCACCTGAGCGGGGCGGGCCCGCTCACCCCGCCGTGGGGACCGGGGGAGCGGGCTCGATGGCCTGGGTGCGGGCCAGCCGGACCGCGCCCAGCGTGGAGACGAGCAGCCCCAGGACGATCGACCACTCCCAGCCGGTACGCACCCCGTCGCCGAGCAGGACCACGCCGACGACGGCCGGGATGAACGTCTGGCCCACGATCATCGGGGCGGTCGCGGCCGACACGGCGCTGCTCTGCATGCCGCGGGAGTACATCCAGAACGCCACCAGGCTGAAGGAGGGGACGGCCAGGGCGGCCAGGACGACGTCGCCGTCGACCGGCGTCCCGACGCCGCGGACCGCGATGGCCGAGCCCGCGTACCCGAGGCCGGCCAGCGCGCCCAGGCCGCCGCCGCCGAGGCGTCCGCCGGCCAGCGAGGCCAGTCCGAGCAGCACGACCCCGGCCCACAGGCTCAGCACGAAGGCGCGGTCGGTGACCACGGCGCCGGCGCTGCCCGAGCCGGCCGCGAGCAGCACCAGGCCGACGCTGACCAGGCCGACCGAGCCCCAGGCGCGCCGGTCCAGGCGCTCGGCGATCCGCCGTGAGGCCAGCGCCGTCACCGGCAGCGACATCGCGATCGTCGCCTGGGCCAGGTAGAGCGGCAGCCACCAGATCGCCACCGCGTGCAGGACGAACCCCACCAGGTAGGCGACCAGCACCGCCCAGGTCCACGGGTCGCGCACCGAGGTGGCCACGAACCGCACCAGGCTGTGCACCGGCACCTGCCCCCGGCGTACGCCGTGGGCCTGCGCGACCGCGGCCAGCCCGAAGACGAGCGCGCTCCCGAGCGCGGCCGCCAGGCCCCAGACCTGGTCGGAGGTCACCAGGCGCTCAGCGGTAGGTGTCGGGGAGGCGCTGCCCGATCTTGACCTGGGCCTTCGGCAGCCGCATGAACTTCATCTGCAGGGCCCGGGTGATCGCGTAGTAGGTGGTGCCCTTGGTGCTCTCGCCGGGGAACCGGCGCGCGAGCTCGCGGCGCAGCCGGATCCGCAGGAACACCATGTCCAGGACGATCACGACGATCGAGGCCAGCAGCACCAGGCTGCTGAGGTTGGCGAGGGTCGGGTTGCCGGAGTAGCCGAGGATCATCGAGAACAGCAGCAGCGGGATGAGCAGCTCGATGAACGAGAACCGGCAGTCGACGAAGTCGCGGACGAACCGGCGCACCGGGCCCTTGTCGCGGGGCATGTAGTAGCGCTCGTCGCCGGTCTTCATCGCCTGGCGGACCTTGTGGCTGGACTCCGCGCGGGCCAGGCGATCGGCGCGGGCCTGCTCCTTGCGGTTGCGCGGTGCGCCCTTGGCGCGGGCCCGCGCTGCTGCCTCCGCCTCCTTGCGCGAGGGGGTGGGTCGCCCCTTCCCGCCCGGCTTGACCTCGACGGGCTGAGGCGGGGCGGTCTCGGTCTTCGTGCGACGGAACAAGGCGGCCTTCTTGCTGCTGACGTGCGGAACTCGGGACGGCCCGAGTCTACCGGCGGTGTCGGTCCAGACCGTGGTTGCCCGCCGTGGCCTAGAGTGAGAGACGTCGCCGCAGGAACACCGAAGTCCGAGAGGGACCGCACCGCATGAGCATGATGAAGCGCATCAGCCTGATCTTCCAGTCGAAGGCCAACAAGGCACTCGACCGGGCCGAGGACCCCCGCGAGACCCTCGACTACAGCTACCAGCGCCAGCTGGACCTGCTGTCCAAGGTCCGCCGCGGCGTCGCCGACGTCGCGACCAGCCGCAAGCGCATCGAGCTGCAGGTCAACCAGCTCGAGCAGCAGTCCCAGAAGCTGAGCGACCAGGCTCAGAAGGCGATCTCGATGAATCGCGAGGACCTCGCCCGCGAGGCCCTGACTCGCAAGTCCGGCCTCACCGGCCAGATCACCGACCTCAAGGCGCAGCACGCCCAGCTCCAGGGCGAGGAGGAGAAGCTCACCCTCGCCCAGCAGCGGCTGCAGGCGAAGGTCGAGGCCTTCCGCACCCGCAAGGAGACGATCAAGGCGAACTACACCGCGGCCGAGGCGCAGACCAAGATCGGCGAGGCCATGTCCGGCATCGGCGAGGAGATGGGCGACGTCGGGATGGCGATCCAGCGCGCCGAGGACAAGACCGCGAACATGCAGGCCCGCGCCGGCGCCATCGACGAGCTGATCGCCTCCGGTGCCCTCGACGACGCGAGCTCGCTCAACCGCGGCGACGACATCAGCCGCGAGCTGGAGTCGATGAGCTCCCAGGCCGACGTCGAGGCCGAGCTGGCCGCCCTCAAGGGTCTCTCCCAGCCGAGCCAGCCCCAGGCCATCGAGGGCGGCGACATCCTCTCCCCGGAGGCCCAGAAGGCGACCGAGAACCGGGAGGGCCAGGCGTGATCGTCAGGATTCTGGGTGAGGGACAGTTCGACCTCACCGACGCCGACCTCGACTGGCTCAACGAGCTCGACACGGCAGTGGAGACCGCCGTCGAGAACGGCGACCAGGCAGCCTTCGAGACCGCGCTCGCCGCGCTCCTGGACGCGGTCCGCTCCCACGGCGCCCTCCACGAGCTCGACGCGCTGGATCCCTCGGACCTGATCCTGCCGCCGGCCGACGCGACCATCGACGAGGTGCGGGCGATTCTCGGCGACGAGGGTCTGATCCCCGGTTGAGCGTGCTCAGGTTCCTCTTGGCAGCGCACGGGACAATGAGGCCATGAGCCGTAGCCGTTTCCTGCCCGACCGCGGGCTGACCGCCCGGATGACCCTGGTGATGTTCCTGCTGGGGCTCCTCTTCGTCGTCTTCATCGCGGCGGTGATGGGCATCTTCGCCCAGTCCGGCAGCCCCGGTCTCGGCATCGTCATCGGGCTGGTCGGCCTCGGCATCGTCTGGTACCAGTGGTACTCCTCGGACACCGTCGCCATGAAGGCGATGCGGGCCCGGGAGGTCACCCCGGCCCAGGCCCCCGAGCTGCACGGCATGATCGACCGGCTCTGCGCCCTCGCCGACATGCCCAAGCCGCGGGTCGGCATCGCCGACATGCCGATCCCCAACGCGTTCGCCACCGGCCGCTCGCCCGAGCGCTCGGTGGTCTGCGTGACCACGGGGATCCTGAACACCCTGACCGCCGAGGAGCTCGAGGGCGTGCTCGCCCACGAGCTCTCCCACGTCGCCCACCGCGACGTCCTGGTGATGACCGCGGCCTCCTCGGCCGGCATCGTCGCCGGCATGCTCACCCAGGGCGCGCAGTACGGCGCGATGTTCGGCGGCGGCCGGCGCGACAACAACAACAGCGCGCTGCCGGTCTGGCTGCTGATCCTGCTGGTCAGCGTGGTCACCTACGTGATCAGCTTCCTGCTGATCAAGGTGCTCTCCCGCTACCGGGAGCTCTCGGCCGACCGGGCCGGCGCCTACCTGACCATGAAGCCGCAGGCCCTGGCCTCCGCGCTGCAGAAGATCACCGGCGAGATGAACACGATCCCGACCAACGACCTGCGCGCCTCGAAGTCGATGAACGCGTTCTTCATCGCGCCGGCGGTCAAGGGTGTCTCGCTGAAGACCCTCACCTCCACCCACCCGTCGCTGGAGCAGCGTCTCGAGCAGCTCGCCCGGATCCAGGCCGAGCTCGGCCGGCCGTCGGTCTGAGCGGGGCGACGATGGGATTCTGGGACTCGGTCCTGGGGCGCACCAAGCCCAAGCAGGCCAACCTCGACGCGCTGTTCTCCGTGCCCAGCGCCGCCGTCACGCTCGAGGCCTCCCTCGGGCTGCGGCCGACCGGGGACGGCTCGGTCTGCTACCGGGCCGCCGCCGGACCGGCGTTCGCGAACACCCAGCAGGAGGTCCTCGACCTGCTCCGCTCGACCGGGGACAGCCCGCAGGTGCGGGTCACCCAGGACGACTACGGCTTCACCTGGATCGAGGTCGACCGGGAGCCCGGCTCCTCGGTCGACGGACTGTGCACCGGCCTGCACGCGGTCAACACCGGCCTGGAGGCGCAGGGCTTCGGCCCCGCGCTGCTGTGCACGCTGGTCGGCTTCGAGGACCCCACCGGGCGCCGCGTGGGCCTGGTCTACCTCTACAAGCAGGGCACGTTCTACCCGTTCGCGCCGGCGCCGGGCGGGCGGCAGCAGCGCGACAACCTGCTCGAGCTCCAGCTGCGCGACCTGCTCGCGGCGGAGCTGCCGATCGAGCAGGACCTCTCCCGCTGGCTGGCCGTCTGGGGCGCCCCCGGCCTCTGAGCCGCCAGCATCCGCTGCAGGGCGACCAGCACTACTCGGCGCTCAGCGAAGTCCGGGTGACCGAGCGCGTCCGTCGCGGCGCCGGCGCGCGCCACCAGGACCGGGTCGGAGGGCGCCGGCCCCGTCCTCACCTCAGAGCAGCGCGCCGTTGTGGAGGTACGGCGTGGGCGGCTCCAGGCCGCGGACCCCGAGGAAGCCGGCCGTGGCCAGCGACAGCCGGGCCCGCATCCCGAGGTCCACGGCCCACCGGTTGGCCGCCGTGACGTGGCCCAGCTCCACCTCTCCGCTGACCGAGGCCAGGCACTCCCACAACAGCGAGCAGGCGGTCTCCTCCGAGCGGGCCGCGAGCAGGGCGGGTCCGGTCGGGCCGGCGTAGGCGTAGCCGGTGCGGTCGGCCGCGACGACCAGGCGGCCCATCCCCAGCAGCGACTCGTGGTCGGGGCCGTGCGGGCCGCCGCGGTGCAGCCGGTCCAGGTCGTCGATCCACGCCAGGTCCTCCGAGGTCCCGTCGCGGAGCCCGGGCACCGCCGGCAGGAGCGAGCGGTCCAGCGGGCCGTGCAGCAGAAGCTGGGGGTGCAGCGCGAAGCCGGCGCTCCAGTAGCGGCGCAGCGCCGCGGGGTCGTCGGAGGCGGAGAGCATCGCTCGCGGGCAGCCGGCGCCGTACGCCGTGGCGGCGGCGAGCAGCCGGGCGCCGAGGCCCCGGCCCTGGAGACCCGGGCGTACCGCGAACGTCACCAGCACCCACACCTGCTCGCGCACCACCGAGGTGGCGAACCCGAGCACGCCGGTCTCGTCCTCGGCGACCCAGCACCCGCCGGGGTCGGTGTCGAGGAACCGTGCCGTGCGGGCGATCCACCGCGCGGACTGCTCCGCCGACCGGGACTGCGGCTCGGGCCGGTCGGGCCGGTGCTGGCGCAGGTCCAGGACGTGGAACGCCTGGTCGCTGATCTGCTCCGCCACCGCCACGTCCTCGGCCCGCATCGGCCGGATCGCCACGCCATCGGTGCCTACCGGGTTCGCCGTGGCTACCGGGTACGCCGTGCCTATCGGGTCCGCCAGGTCGATCGGATTCGCCATGTCCACAACGGCCTGCCTGTTCACCACACCGCCGACCCTAAGGTGTGGCCCATGCGCATCCTGCTCGCCCCCGACAAGTTCGCGGGGACGCTCACCGCGGTGGAGGCGGCCGCGGCGATGGCCGCGGGCTGGCGCCGGCAGGCCCCCGACGACGAGCTGGACCTCGCGCCGATGTCGGACGGCGGCCCGGGCTTCGTCGACGTCCTGCACGCGACCCTCGGCGGCGAGCTCGGCGCGGTGACGGTGCGCGGCCCGTTCGGCGACCCGGTGCCCGGCGCGGTGCTGCGCGTCGGCGACGTCGCGTACGTCGAGACGGCCCAGGCGTGCGGCCTGCACCTGACCGGCGCCCAGCGGGCCGAGGAGGCCTCCACAGCCGGGGTCGGCGACCTGCTGCTCGCCGCTCTCGAGACCGGCGCGACCACTGTCGTGCTCGGCCTGGGCGGCAGCGGCACCAACGACGGCGGAGCCGGCCTCCTCGCGGCGCTGGGCGCCCGCGCCGACGTGCCGCTGGACCGGGGCGGGGCCGCCCTGGCCGGGGTGCGCCGGGTCGAGCTCACCGCGGCCGCGGACCGGGTCGCCGGGGTTAGCCTGGTCGCCGCGAGCGACGTGGTCGGCCCGCTGACCGGGCTGTTCGGGGCCACCAAGACCGCTGGCGCCCGGAAGGGGATCGCCGAGGACCGCCTGGTGGCCCTGGACGCGGCCCTGGAGGACCTCGCCGTCGCCACGGACCGACGCACAGCGCTCGCGAAGGGCGCCGGCGCCGCAGGCGGTCTCGGCCACGCGCTGCTGTGCCTCGGCGCGCAGCGGCGCTCCGGCTTCGAGCTGGTCGCGGGCGTGGTCGGGCTCGCGGACCGGGCCCGGGGCGCGGACCTCGTGGTCACCGGCGAGGGTGCCTTCGACTTCTCCAGCGGCGCGGGCAAGGTCCCCTACGGGGTGGCGTCGGTCGCGGCCGAGGCCATGCGGCCCTGCCTCGCCCTGGCCGGCCAGGTCCTGGTCGGAGCCCGGGAGATGCGGGTCCTGGGCGTGGAGTCGGCGTACTCGCTGGTGGACCTGGTGGGGGAGGAGCGGGCGCTGGCCGACCCGTCCGGTGCCCTGGCCGATCTGGCCGCCCGGGTGGCGCGCACCTGGTCGCGCTGAGCCTCCGCGGCCCACGCCGGACCGCGGTCCGGAATAACCGCGGGTGTGCGACGATTGACCCCGGACCAACCAATTCTTCCTGGGGAGCACGCACATGACCGAGCAGGTGGACACGACCACGGAGCGTCGCTCCGACCAGATCAACCTGAGCACGGTGGCCGCGACCAAGGTCAGGACCCTGCTCGAGCAGGAGGGGCGGGACGACCTGCAGCTGCGCATCTCGGTGCAGCCCGGCGGCTGCTCCGGCCTGCGCTACCAGCTCTTCTTCGACGAGCGCACGCTCGACGGTGACGTCGTCACCGACTTCGACGGCGTCAGCGTCGTCGTCGACCGGATGAGCGTCCCGTACCTCAACGGCGCGATGATCGACTTCGTCGACACCATCGAGAAGCAGGGCTTCACGATCGACAACCCCAACGCCACCGGCTCCTGCGCCTGCGGGGACTCCTTCCACTAGGACCGAGCCCTGAGGACCCGATCCGGGTCCGGCAGCCGTAGCAACCTGGCAGCCTGGCAACCTCGCGAACAACGCAACAGCCCCCGCCGAGAGGCGGGGGCTGTTGTCGTCGAACGGCCCGAACTGGGAGGGATGGGCCGCCGAACTCGGTGCAGCCGGACGGTCAGTCCAGGTGCAGGTGCAGGGCGTTGGCCAGCCGCTGGGCGGCGGCCGAGACCCGGATCTCGCGCTTGGGGACATCTCGGGGGTAGTCCTCGAACCGGATGCTCGGAGCGGGCCGGCGCACGGCCCGCCGAACCCGCTCGAGCCGGAGCTCGCGGCCCACGGCCTCGCAGTCGGCGTGCAGGTCGCGCGGGCTGCTCAGGTCGTCGTACGCGAGGCGCCCGGAGGGGGCCGACACGGGTGCTCGATCGGTCATGGGGACGACGCTAAGGGCTACCGAGAGGTAGCCCCAGCGGTACCGACCGGTAGTCTTCGCGACCATGTCACTCCTGATCGCAGGATCGATCGCGACCGACCACCTGATGACCTTCGCGGGCAAGTTCGAGGACTCCCTCGTCGTCGAGCAGCTGCACAAGCTCTCGGTGTCCTTCCTGGTCGACGACCTGGAGATCCGCCGCGGCGGCGTCGCCCCCAACATGTGCTTCGGTCTGGCCCGGCTCGGGCTGCGCCCGGTGCTGGTCGGTGCGGCCGGTGAGGACTTCGCGGACTACCGCTCCTGGCTGGAGCGTCACGGGGTCGACTGCGCGCACGTGCGGATCTCCGAGAGCAAGCACACCGCGCGCTTCGTGTGCACGACCGACGCGACGATGGCGCAGTTCGCCTCGTTCTACCCCGGTGCCATGAGCGAGGCCCGGCTGATCGAGCTCGGCCCGATCGTCGCCGAGGCGGGCGAGCCCACCTACGTCCTGATCGGCGCGGACGACCCCGACGGGATGCTGCGCCACACCGAGGAGTGCCGTCAGCGCGGCTACCCCTTCATCGCCGACCCCAGCCAGCAGCTGGCGTTCGGGGAGGGCGAGCTGATCCGCCAGCTCGTCGACGGGGCCGCGATCCTGTTCTCCAACGAGTACGAGTCGCACCTGATCGAGCAGAAGACCGGCTGGTCCGCCGACGAGGTGCTGGCCCGGGTCGGCGTCCAGGTCACCACGCTGGGAGCCGACGGAGTCCGCGTGCGCCGCGCCGGCGAGCCGGACATCGTGCTGTCCGCCGCCCGCAACGTGACGGCCGTGGAGCCCACCGGCGTCGGCGACGCGTTCCGGGCCGGCTACCTGGCGGCCGCCACCTGGGGCGTCAGCCTGGAGCGGGCGGCCCAGGTCGGCTGCGTGCTCGCGGCGTACGTCGTGGAGACCGTCGGCACCCAGGAGTACGTCTTCACCGCCGAGCAGTTCCTGGCCCGGCTCGAGGACTCCTACGGCGCCGAGGCGGCCCAGGACGTCGCGCCGCACCTGAACGCGCTCAGCTGAGCCGCCACACCAGGTAGTCACCGGCTCCGGCACCCGGACCCGGCCGAGCGCAGCAAGGAGCACCTCGCGCGCGGCCGGGTGCAGCGGCTCCGCCGAGGCGGCGTCGAGACAGGTCTCCCGGGCCGGTGCGCGGGGTACCTGGTCGGGGCCCGCGGCATTTGTCACACCGGGAACCTCCCGGGCGACCCGCCCCCGATCGCGACGCCAGCGCGCGATAGTGTTTGGGCCTATTCGAGTTCGTCCAAGAGGAAGGCTCAGACGGTGAGTCTGCAATCCCCCAGGCGCGGAACCACCGGTGCCGTACGCCGGGTCCTCCTGCCCATTGCGCTCGGCGCCGGCGCCCTCGCGCTCGCCGGCTGTTCATCGCAGTCCCGAGGCGAGTGGGAGCGGCTGGCGATGCCCGAGCCTGCCACCGAGCAGGGCGAGCACACCCTCAGCCTGTGGCAGGGAGCCTGGACCGCCGCGCTCCTCGTCGGCCTGCTGGTCTGGGGCCTGATCTTCTTCGTGGTCTGGCGCTACCGGCGCCGCCGCGCCGACGAGATCCCGGTCCAGACGCGCTACAACCTGCCGCTGGAGATCTTCTACACGATCGCCCCGATCCTGATGGTCGTGGTGTTCTTCTCCCACACCATCAAGACCCAGAACGAGGTGCTCCACGAGTCCGCGGAGCCGGACAACGTCATCGAGGTCACCGCCCAGCAGTGGTCGTGGACGTTCAACTACGGCGTCGGCAAGATCGACTACGCCAACGTCGACGACCCGGCGGACGACAAGTTCCCCTACGCCGAGTACGCCAGCGTGGTCGGGGACGCCTCGACCATCCCGACGCTCTACCTGCCCGTCGGTGAGACCATCCGGTTCAACCTGCACTCGCCCGACGTCATCCACGACTTCGGCGTGCCCGGGTTCCTGATGAAGATGGACGTCATCCCCGGCCGGGTGAACCACTTCGAGATCACCCCGAAGAGCGAGGGGACCTACGCCGGCAAGTGCTACGAGCTGTGCGGTGTCTACCACTCGCGCATGTTGTTCAACGTCGAGATCGTGAGCCCCGAGGAGTACGACGCGTACGTCGAGAGCCTCGCCGCGCAGCGAGTGAGCGACGGCCCGCTGCTCGGAGGAGAGAACTCCGACACGCAGACGGGTCTCGTCACCGAGGAAGACCCTGAGGGAGAAGGTAATTGACCACGACGGCAGCACGAGTCGTCTCCGTCCCGGCGCGTAAGCCGCTGGGCCGAGAGCTCGTCAAGATCATGACGACGACCGATCACAAGCTGATCGGCAAGCTCTACCTCGGCACTGCGTTCATCTGGTTCCTGATCGGCGGCGTCATGGCGCTGGTCATCCGCACCGAGCTCGCGTTCCCGGGCAGTCAGGTCGTCAACGACGAGCTGTACAACCAGCTGTTCACCATGCACGGCACGATCATGCTGCTGCTGTTCGCAACGCCGCTGTTCTTCGGCTTCGCCAACGTGATCATGCCGCTGCAGATCGGCGCGCCCGACGTGGCGTTCCCGCGGATGAACATGCTCAGCTACTGGCTGTACCTGTTCGGCGGGCTGATCGCGGCCTCCGGCTTCCTCACCCCGCAGGGTGCTGCCGACTTCGGCTGGTTCGCCTACACGCCGCTCTCCGACGCCGTGCGCTCCCCGGGCGTGGGTGGCGACCTGTGGATCATGGGCCTCTACCTCGCCGGTATCGGCACGATCCTCGGTGCCGTCAACTTCATCACCACGATCATCTGCATGCGGGCGCCGGGCATGACCATGTTCCGGATGCCGCTGTTCACCTGGAACGCGCTGATCACCAGCCTGCTGGTGCTGATCGCGTTCCCGATCCTCGGTGGCGCGCTGCTCTCCCTGGAGGCCGACCGGCAGCTCGGGGCGCACGTCTTCGACACCGCCACGGGCGGCCCGATCCTCTGGCAGCACCTGTTCTGGTTCTTCGGCCACCCGGAGGTCTACATCATCGCGCTGCCGTTCTTCGGCATCGCGACCGAGATCCTGCCGGTCTTCAGCCGCAAGCCGATCTTCGGCTACGTCGGCCTGGTCGGCGCGACGCTCGGCATCGCGATCCTCTCGGTCGCCGTGTGGGCCCACCACATGTTCGTCACCGGCGCGGTCGACCTGCCGTTCTTCTCCGGCATGACGTTCCTGATCGCGGTGCCAACAGGAGTGAAGTTCTTCAACTGGATCGGAACAATGTGGGGAGGGTCCCTATCGTTCGACACTCCCATGCTGTGGACGATCGGCTTCCTCACGACCTTCCTGTTCGGTGGCCTGACCGGCATCATCCTGGCCAGCCCGCCGCTGGACTTCCACGTCACCGACTCCTACTTCGTGGTCGCGCACTTCCACTACGTCGTCTTCGGCACCGTGGTGTTCGCGATGTTCGCCGGGTTCTTCTTCTGGTGGCCGAAGTTCACCGGTCGGATGCTCGACGAGCGGCTCGGCAAGATCCAGTTCTGGCTGCTGTTCGTCGGCTTCCACATGACCTTCCTGGTCCAGCACTGGCTCGGGGTCGAGGGCATGCCGCGTCGCTACGCCGACTACCTGCCCGAGGACGGCTTCACCTTCCTCAACCAGGTCTCGACGGTGGGCGCGTTCCTGCTCAGCCTCTCGATGCTGCCGTTCTTCTACAACATCTACATCACCCTGCGCAGCCCGATGGTCGGCACCGACGACCCGTGGGGCTGGGGCCGCTCCCTGGAGTGGGCCACCAGCAGCCCGCCGCCGCGGCACAACTTCCACAGCCTGCCGCGGATCCGCTCGGAGTCGCCCGCCTTCGACCTCCACCACCCGGAGATCGCGGCGATGGAGCTCGAGCAGAACCAGGCCGCCCGCGACGGTGACGGCGCGGACGCGCCCGACATGGAGGGGCGTCGTGAGCTCCTCGCCGAGCGCACCGACGACCCGGCGGCCGGCACCAGCACCGACAACCCGGAGGGTAGGTCCTGATGAAGGCCGAAGCCTGGATCTTCGCGGCGTGCACGATCTTCTTCGTGCTGGTGACGCCGGCGTACTGGCTGATCACCGACGCCGGGAGCACCGGCGCGGACTGGACGGGCACGTCCGCGCTCGCCATGACCTCGCTGCTGGCGTTCATGGTCACCCTCTACCTCGGGTTCCACGCCAAGCGCATGGACCCGCGGCCGGAGGACCGCAAGGAGGCGGAGATCGTGGAGGGCGCCGGGGAGCTCGGCTTCTTCCCGCCGTACTCCTGGTGGCCGCTGTGGTGCGCCGCCACCGCGTCGGTGGTCGTCACCGGCATCGCGCTCGGCGCGTGGTGGCTCGCCATCATCGGTGCGGCGCTCGGCTTCGTCGCCGTGTGCGGCCTGGTCTTCGAGTACTACCGGGGCGAGTACGCCCACTGACCCACCGGGCGGCCGACGCGAGTCGGCACGCACGAGCTCGACATCCGAACCCCCGCGGGCACTGCCCGCGGGGGTTCGTCGTCTCCGCCGGCGCGCCGTTACTCTGATTCGGCGCCCGGACAGGTCCGGGCGCCGTCGTCCCACCTGGAGCTGAAGCATGTCCGCACGCCGCGTCCGCACCTCCCGCGCCGGAAAGACCGCCACCCGCCCCCTGCTCGCGGCGGGCTCGACCGCCGTCCTGGCCCTCACGCTGCTCGGCTGCAGCGGGAGCACCGGCGCCGGCTCCGGCGACGGTCCGGGCGACGGACCAGGGGAGGCTTCCGGCGCCCCGGAGAGCGCCGGCCCGGCGCCCACGATCGACCTCAACGTGCGCCGCGGTGCCAGCGGAGTCCCGGTCGACACCCGGGTCACGGCATCGGCCAGGAACGGCGAGCTGAAGGCCGTCGAGATCACCTCGCCCGCCGGCGACCTCGCCGGTGCGCTGGAGGGGACCCGCTTCACCGCCGCGGACCTGCTCGAGCCGGGTACGACGTACCGCGTGCGCGCGGTGGCGCTCGGCGCCGAGGGGGAGCGCACCGTGCTCAGGTCCCGGTTCAGCACCGCCGACCTGACGCTGGACCAGCAGACCTACGCCTCGGTGGCGCCGCTGGACGGCGAGACCGTGGGCGTGGGCATGCCGGTCGCGGTCACGTTCGACCGGCCGGTCACGGACCGGGCCGCGTTCGAGCAGCACCTCGAGGTCACCTCGACCCCGGCACAGCGCGGCAGCTGGCACTGGCTCTCCGACAGCGAGGTGCACTGGCGGCCCAAGGCGTACTGGCAGCCGGGGACCCGCGTGCAGGTCGACCTGGGCATCAACGGCGTCGCCGCCGGCAACGGGATCTACGGTCAGGAGAGCCGGAGCCTGTCCTTCCGTGTCGGCGACGCCCACATCTACCGCGTCGACGGCCGCAGCCACCAGATGAAGGTCTTCGCCAACGGCGAGCTCCTCCGCACCATCCCGGTCACCCTCGGCAAGGAGGGGTTCACCACCCGGTCCGGGACCAAGGTGATCATGGGCAAGGACGAGACCCGCCGGATGAGCTCGGAGACCGTCGGCATCGCCGCCGGCAGCGCGGACGCCTACGACATCGACGACGTCCGCTGGGCCATGCGCCTGACCACGTCGGGGGAGTTCATCCACGCCGCCCCCTGGTCGGTGGGCTCCCAGGGGCGCGACAACGTCAGCCACGGCTGCACCGGCCTGAGCACCGAGGACGCCGGCTGGCTCTACGAGCTGAGCCGCCGCGGCGACGTGGTCGAGTACACCGGCACCGACCGTCAGATGACCCTCGACAACGGCTACGGCGACTGGAACGTCGACTTCGCCCAGTACCGCCGGGGATCCGCCCTGCGCTGACCCGGCAGGAATGGTCGCGCCCGCACCGCCGACCCGGCAGGAATGGTCGCGCCCACGCCGCCGACCCGGCAGGAATGGTCGCGCTCGCGCGACCAGAAGTGCCGGGTCGAGGTCTTTCTCGCGACCCGAAGTGCCGGGTCGGCGTGTTCCTGGCGACCAGAAGTGCCGGGTCGGCGTCATGAGGGGTGGGCGGGGGAGAGGACGGAAAAGCCCGTGGGCCCCGGACGATGTCCGGGGCCCACGGGCTTGTGTGGTGCGGTGACTCAGTGCTCGCGCAGCGGCTCGCCCTCGACCGCGTGCACGCCGTCGAACTGGTGGCCGTCCGCCGCGTGCCCGTCCAGCGCCGCCTCGAGCTCGTGCTCCTCCTCGGCGTGGTGGTGGGCCGCCTCGAGCTCCTCGGCCGTCGGCTTCTGCACGTTGTCGGCGAACCACAGCGTGGACAGCTTCGCGCGCAGCTGCTCCTTGCGGCTCTGCGGAGCCGGTACGCCGTTGGCGTCGGCCGGCGCCTCGATCGCGTGGATCTCGTCGCGGTCCCGGGCCGTGAGCGTGTACGCCTCGGCCTCCGAGATCGGCAGGTGCCGCTCGCTGTAGCCACCCTCCGGCGACCGCATGATGATGCCGGTCTCGTAGCCGTGGAGCAGCCGCTCCTCGTCCTGACGCTGCAGCGAGATGCACCAGCGTCGGGTGATGAAGAAGGCGATGGCCGGACCCACGAACACCGCTACCCGGAGGAAGTAGGTGATCTGGTTGATGCTCAGATCCAGCGCGATCGCGATGATGTCGTTGCCGCCTGCGGCCCACATGAGCCCGTAGAACGTCATCAGCGAGACCATCACGGCGGTCCGGGTCGGCGCGTTGCGCGGGCGCTCCAGCAGGTGGTGCTCGCGCTTGTCGCCGGTGATCCAGGCCTCCAGGAACGGCAGCAGCAGCAGGATCGTGAACATCAGCCCGGGCAGGACGATGATCGGCAGGAACACGTTCCAGGGGATCGTGTAGCCCCAGAGCGTGGTCTCCCAGCCGGGCATGATCCGCAGCGCGCCGTCGGGCCAGCCCATGTACCAGTCGGGCTGCGAGCCGGCGGTGACCTTGGTCGGGTCGTAGGGACCCATCTTCCACACCGGGTTGATGGTCATCAGACCACCCATGAGCGCGCTGACACCGAACACGATGAAGAAGTAGCCACCCGCCTTGGCGGCGTACACCGGGAGCATCGGGAAGCCGACCACGTTCTGCTCGGTCCGGCCGGGGCCAGGCCACTGCGTGTGCTTGTGGTAGACGAGCAGCAGCATGTGCGCGGCGATCAGGGCCAGCAGCAGGCCCGGGAGCAGCAGCACGTGCACGATGTAGAAGCGGGAGATGATGTCGTCGCCGGGGAACTCGCCACCGAAGACGAAGAACGACAGGTAGCTGCCCACGACCGGGATCGACTTGATGAACCCGTCAGCGGCGCGGACGCCGGTGCCGGAGAGCAGGTCGTCGGGCAGGGAGTAGCCGGTGAAGCCCTCCAGCGTGCCCAGGAGCAGCAGCAGCGCGCCGATGACCCAGTTGATCTCACGCGGCTTGCGGAACGCGCCCGTGAAGAACACGCGCAGCAGGTGGACCATCATCGAGGCGATGAACAGCATCGCCGCCCAGTGGTGCATCTGCCGCATGAGCAGGCCGCCGCGGACGTCGAAGGAGATGTCCAGGGTGGAGGCGAACGCCTCCGACATGTGCAGCCCACGGAACTGGTCGTAGGAGCCCATGTACTCGATCTCGGCCATGCTGGGCTTGAACCACAGGGTCAGGAACACGCCCGAGAGCAGCAGGACCACGAAGCTCCACAGCGCGATCTCGCCGAGCATGAAGGACCAGTGGTCGGGGAAGACCTTGCGCAGGTTCTTCTTCATCATCGAGGCGAGGCCGGTGCGCTCGTCGGCCCAGTTGGCCACGACTCCCGCCTTGCCCGGCTTCTTGGCGACGGCGGCGTCCTTGCCGTTGCTCGACGCCACCTTGCTGGTGTCGATGCTCATCAGCCACGCTCCCAGTAGCTAGGTCCGACCGGCTCGGTGAAGTCGCTCTGTGCGATCAGGTAGCCGTCCTCGTCCACCGCCAGCGGGAGCTGGGGGAGGGCACGAGCAGCCGGCCCGAAGACGACCCGCGCCGAGTCCGCGAGGTCGAAGGTCGACTGGTGGCAGGGGCAGAGCAGGTGGTGGGTGGTCCGCTCGTACAGCGAGATCGGGCAACCGACGTGCGTGCAGATCTTGGAGTAGCAGGTGATGCCCTCGACGGTCCAGTTCTCCCGGCCCTTGGCGGGGATGATCTCGTCGGGCTCCATGCGGACGATGACGATGGCCGTCTTCGACTTGTTGATCTGGAGCTTGACGCCGTGGGCCTCGTCCTCGGGGTAGCCGTTCTCCTCGGTGGGGAACAGCGCCTCGGGCAGGCCGTTGACCAGGTCGCCGATCTCCAAGTCGCTGATCCGGATCGGGGTGCCGACGACGTCGCGGACCAGCCGCATGCCGGGCGCCCAGATGGTGCGGGAGAGCGCCTTGATGTCGGGGTCGCCGAGGTCGCGCATCAGCACGATCGCGGGCAGCCCGAGCATGCCGACCGCACCGAGGAGCGAGTTGCGCACCAGCGGGCGACGGGCGATGCCGGAGTCGGCCAGGCCCTCGTCGAGGGCCGCCAGGGTGGCGGCCCGGTCCTCGTCGGAGGAGCGGATCGGGTGCCGCATCTCGACCAGCTCGTGGTCGGACATGAGCTTGCGGGCCCACTGGATGATGCCGATGCCGATGAGCAGCGTGGCCAGGCCGAGCAGCACACCGAGGGCGACGGTGGAGGCGCCCATGTAGCCGATCGTGTCGTGGTTGGCGCCGACGTCGAGGACGAAGTAGGCGACGACGAACAGGACCGCGCACACGGCCGAGAGGCCGAAGAAGGTGGCGACCTGTCGCTCGGCGCGCCGCTCCGCCTTCGGGTCGACGTCAGTCGGCCGCCAGGTGTGCTCCGGGAGTCCCGGGTCCGCGATGGGCTCCTGGGCGACCGGGGTCGCCGGGAGCTTGTCGTGGTCGCTCACGCTTCCACCTTCTTCTTCGTCGTACGGGTGGTGTGGGCGGCGATCCAGATGGCGAAGGCCACGAGGGATCCGAGGCCGAGCAGCCAGGCGAACATGCCCTCGGAGACCGGGCCCAGCCCGCCGAGGCCGAACCCGCCGTAGCTGGGCTCCTCGTCGGTGGACTCGAGGTAGGCGATCACGTCGCGCTTCTCGTCCGGGGTCAGGTTGCCGTTGGAGAACGTCGGCATGTTCTGCGGGCCGGTCAGCATGGCCTCGTAGATGTGCTTGGGGTCGACGCCCCGGATGGTCGGCGCGTAGCCGCCGCGCGGCATGGCGCCACCGGAGCCGTCGAAGTTGTGGCAGGCGGTGCAGTTGGTCAGGAAGATCTGGCCGCCGCGGACGATGGCCTCCTGACGCTCCTCGTCGCTGAGGTCAGCGGTGCTGTAGTCCTGCTCGTCGGGGATCGCCGGGCCGGGGCCGAGCGAGGCGACGAACGCGGCGAGGGCGTCGACCTCCTCGTCGGTGTAGACCTCCGGCTTGCGCGGGGCCTGGGCGCCCGGCTGGGTCATCGGCATCCGGCCGGTGCTGACCTGGAAGTCGACGGCCGCCGCGCCCACGCCGACCAGCGAGGGGCCGAGCTGGTTGTCGCCGTCCTTGGTGGAGATGCCCTGGCCGTTCTGCCCGTGGCAGAAGGCGCAGCCCACCAGGAAGAGCTCGCGGCCCTTCTCGACCTGGGCGGCGGTGGGTTCGGTGTTCTCGGCCTGAGCCGGGGACAGTGCGGCGTAGAGGCCTCCGGAGAGCACCAGGCCGAGCAGCAGCAGCACCAGCCCGGCGACCGGCCCGCGACGGTGGCGGGAGAGTCGACCGGCGGAGCGGTTGAGAAGACGCACGGTGGAAGTCCTAATCGAGTCTGCGGGGGGCGGGCTGGCTACTTGATGAGGTAGATCGTCGCGAACAGGCCGATCCAGACGACGTCGACGAAGTGCCAGTAGTAGGAGACGACGATGGCGCTGACGGCCTGCTCGTGGGTGAAGCGGCGGGCCATGTAGGTGCGCCCGAGGACGAAGAGGAACGCGATCAGACCGCCGATCACGTGGATCCCGTGGAAGCCGGTGGTGAGGTAGAACATCGTGCCGTAGCCGGAGGCCTGGATCGTGACGTTCTCCTGGACGAGAACGGCGTACTCGACCGCCTGGCCGGCCACGAAGACCGCACCCATGAGGTAGGTCAGGATGAACCACTCCCGCAGACCCCAGCCCTTGACCTTGAAGATCGAGCCGGTGCGTCCGACCTGGCCGCGCTCGGCGGCGAAGACGCCGAGCTGGCAGGCCACCGAGGAGAGCACCAGGATCGTGGTGTTGATCGAGGCGAACGGCACGTTCAGCAGCACCGTGTTCTGGTCCCACAGGTCGGGACCGACCGATCGGATCGTGAAGTACGACGCGAACAGTGCCGCGAAGAACATCAACTCGCTCGAGAGCCAGATGATCGTCCCCACGCTGACCATGCTCGGACGGTCGTGGTGCCCGTGAAGTCGGGATGCCGGGATGGAAGCTGCTGTGGCCACCAGAGCATTATGTCGCGGCTGGTTGTCATGGCCACCCCGGGTCCCCTCCCAGGCGAGTTCTAGACTTCATCGGGTGTCCTCCAGCCCCACGTTCTCCCTCCTGACCACCATCTCCGCCGGCGCTGCCGGCGATGCGGAGGTACTGCCCCGGTTCACGCTGGAGTCGTTCTTCAGCGAGTGGTCCCTGGCCCCGTTCTCGTTCGTGGTGACGGTCTGGGTGGCGGGTCTCTACCTGCTCGGCGTGGCCCAGATGCGCCGGCGCGGGGACCACTGGCCGATCGGTCGCACGATCGCGTTCGTGGTCGTCGGCATGGGCTCGTTCTACGTCGCGACGGCCTCGGGCCTCGGCGCCTACGACACGACGCTGCTCAGCGTGCACATGGTCCAGCACATGGTGCTCTCGATGCTGGTCCCGCTGGCGCTCGCGCTGGGCGCGCCGGTGACCCTCGCGCTGCGCACGCTGCCCGGTACGCCGCGGCGCTGGCTGCTCGCCGTCGTGCACTCGCGGTTCGCCCGCGTGCTGTCGTTCCCGCCGCTGGCCTTCGTGCTCTACGTCATCTCGCCGTGGGCGCTGTACTTCACCGGCTGGTACGACGCCTCCCTGGCCTCGACGTACGTCCACGAGATGATGCACCTGCACCTCGTGCTCGTCGGTGCGCTGTTCTTCTGGCCGCTGATGGGCGTGGACCCGGTCCCGGGCCGCGTCGGCTACCCGGCCCGGATGCTGCTGGTCGCGCTGACGCTGCCGTTCCACGCGTTCCTCGGCGTCACGATCATGGGCCAAGAGGAGCTGATCGGCGCCGAGCACTACCAGGAGCTGCGCGAGGGCCCGATGGCGTCCTGGCTGCCGCCCGCCATCGACGACCAGCACCTGGCCGGCGGGATCCTGTGGGGCTCCGGGGACCTGATCGCGCTGGCCTTCTTCGGGGTGCTCTTCGTCCAGTGGGTGCGTTCGTCGATGAAGGAGGCCAAGCGGGAGGACCGCCGTCTGGACCTCCTGGAGGCGCGGGCTGCCCGAGCGGCGACGGCCGCTCCGCCCGAGGAGTCGAGGCGTTAGCATCGCGACCGTGACCGACTCGAAGACCGCTCCGTTGAAGGTGCTCGTCTACAGCGACGACGTGAACACCCGCCAGCAGGTGATCCTCGCCCTGGGGCGGCGTCCGCACCCGGACCTTCCCGAGGTCGAGTACGTCGAGGTGGCGACCGAGCCGGTCGTCCTCGCGAACATGGACGCCGGCGTCATCGACCTAGCCATCCTCGACGGGGAGGCGGTCCCGGCCGGCGGCATGGGCATCGCCAAGCAGCTCAAGGACGAGATCTACCAGTGCCCGCCGGTGCTGGTGCTGACCGGACGGCCCCAGGACGCCTGGCTGGCGACCTGGTCGCGTGCGGAGGCCGCGGTCCCGCACCCGATCGACCCCGTCCAGCTCGCCGAGACAGTGGTCGCGCTGCTGCGCGAGCGCGTCCCGGCCGTGTCTTGAGCGAGGAGCGCGTGAGCGGAACGTCCGCGCCCGGGTCCAGCTGGCCGGAGGTGCTCGGAGCGCTCGTGGCCGGAGCTGACCTGGACGGCGACCAGACCGCCTGGGCGATGGGGGAGATCCTCGCCGGCGCCGCCAGTCCCGCGCAGGTGGCCGGCTTCGCGGTCGCGCTGCGGGCGAAGGGCGAGACGATCGCCGAGATCACCGGGCTGGTCGACGCGATGTACGCCGCGGCGACGCCGTTCGACGTACCGGGCCGGCTCCTCGACATCGTCGGCACCGGGGGCGACCGCTCGTTCTCGGTGAACATCTCCTCGATGTCGGCGGTGGTCGCGGCCGGGGCCGGGGCGCGCGTGGTCAAGCAGGGCTCGCGCTCGGCGTCCTCGAAGTCCGGCTCGGCCGACGTGCTGGAGGAGCTCGGCATCCGCCTGGACCTACCCGCCTCGCGGGTCGCCGCGATCGTCGAGGAGGTCGGCATCACGTTCTGCTTCGCGGCGGCCTTCCATCCCGCGATGCGGCACGCAGCGGCCCCGCGCCGGGAGCTCGGCATCGCGACCACGTTCAACCTGCTCGGCCCGCTGGCCAACCCGGCCCGCCCCCAGGTGCAGGCGGTCGGCTGTGCCGACGCCGCGATGGCCCCGCAGATGGCGGGCGTGCTCGCCTCCCGCGGCACCGACGCCTGGGTGTTCCGCGGTGACGACGGGCTCGACGAGCTCACGCTCTCGACCACGTCCTCGGTGTGGCGGGTCCGGGACGGCGCGGTCACGACGTTCTCGGTCGACCCTCGGGACCTCGGCCTGGACCGGGCCCCGCTGGAGGCGCTGCGCGGCGGCGACGCCCGGCACAACGCCGGCGTCGTCCGGCGCCTGCTGGACGGCGAGGACGGCGCCGTGCGCGACGCCGTGCTGCTCAACGCCGGCGCGGCGCTCGCGGTCTACGACGCGCCCGGCGAGGAGCCCGAGGTCGCCCTGGCCGCCGGCATCGAGCGCGCCCGGACCGCTATCGACTCCGGCGCCGCCCGCGCGGTCCTGGACCGGTGGGTGGCGGCCTCGCAGGCCTCCTGAGCCGGGCCCGGCCGCCCGGGCACGCGGGTCAGTCGAGCCCGAGCGAGAACGCGGCCTCGAGGTCGTGGCGCGAGTAGGCCCGGAACGCGATGTGGGTCTCGGTGGCGGTGACGCCGGGCACCTTGTTCAGCCGGTCGGCCACGACCGACGCGACGTCGTCGTGGTCGCGCACCCGGACCATCGCGATCAGGTCGATCTGGCCGGTCACGGAGTAGACCTCGCTGACGCCCGCGAGCGCAGCGATCTCCTCGGCGACCTGGGGGATCCGAGCGACGTCGGCCTTGACGAACACGATGGCGGTGATCATGGGGCGACGGTATCGCGGGCCGCTCAGCGCACCGGACGGTGCGCTCTGCCGGTCAGCGCACCGGTCGGCGCGCTCTGCCGGTCACCGCACCGGACGGTGCACCGGCGTGAGCTCCCGGCGCTCGTCGAACGGCACCAGGTCGCGCCGGGACTGCGCGACCGCGTCGTGCAGGGCGAGGTGGCGGGTGGCCCCGGCCACCGGGCAGACCCACTCGCCGTCGATGTCGACCAGGCGGATGCCCGGCGCCTCCAGCCAGCGCAGCACCTGCTCGGTCTCCTCGGCGCTCGCGGCGGGGACCGGGCCCGGTGCGTCGGCGACGGTCTCCGCGGTGGCCCGGAGCTGGGCGACGTACTGGTGGGCGTCGGCGCCGAGCGGGATCACCCCGGCCGCGGCGAGTCGGCCGTGCCGGACCACGTGCACCGCCCAGCGGCCGTCGTCCTCGCGGCGGGTCGCGACCACCTCCGGGCAGCGGGAGAGCGCGGAGAGCCGCTGGGTCCGGGACGCGGCGCGCACGAACGCCGCCAGCCGGTCGCGGTGGGCGCCGGCCTCCTCGAAGCGCTCGTCGGCGGCGAGGGTGGACATCCGCTGGTTGATCGCCTCGACGACCGCGTCGGGGCGACGTACGAGCGCGTCGCGGAGCTGCCGCACGACCGAGCCGTAGGCGGTCTCGTCGACGCTGCCGTCGCACGGTGAGAGGCACCGGTCCAGCTCGGCGAGGACGCACGGCGCCCGCGAGGGCAGCCGGGGCAGCCGGCCGGAGCACTGGCGGATCGGGAAGGTCTCGTGCAGCGCGGCCAGGCACTTCTCGGCGGTCCGGCGCGAGGAGAACGGGCCGAGGTAGTCGGCCTCGTCGTCGAGGACCCGCTTGACCAGGGACAGGCGCGGCCAGGTCTCGCGGGTGAGCTTGAGGAAGGTCACCTTGGCCTGGTTGCGCGAGCGCCGGTTGTAGCGCGGCTGGTGCTCGGCGATCAGCCGGAGCTCGCGGACCTGCGCCTCCAGGGTGGTCGCGCACTCGATGCCGGTCACCGACGTCGCCAGCCCCACCATCTCGCCCATCCGGGACCGGGTCTCCGAGGCGGTGAAGTAGGACCGGACGCGGGTGCGCAGGTCGCGGGACGTGCCGACGTAGAGCACCCGGTCGCCGTCGTCTCGGAAGAGGTAGACACCCGGCGCGTGGGGGAGCGCCTCGGCGAGGTGCCGCTTGCGGCGCTGGGCGGTGCTGACCCGGGAGGAGAAGGTCTGCAGCTCCTCCAGCGTGTGCACGCCCAGCCCGCCCAAACGCTCGGTGAGGCCGTGCAGCACGTCGACGGTCGCGCGGGCGTCGGCGAGCGCGCGGTGGTTGGGCGTCGTGGCGGCCCCGAAGACCCGGGCCAGCGTGGCGAGCTTGCAGTTGGGGGTGTCGTCGCGGGTCAGCACCCGCCGGGCCAGCCGGGCGGTGTCGACGACCTCGAAGGCCGGCCACGGCCGCTCCTGGGCAGCGGCGAAGTGCTTGAGGAACCCGACGTCGAACGGCGCGTTGTGGGCGACCAGCACGCAGCCGGCGGCGAACTCCAGGAACGCGGGGAGCGCGGACTCGATGCTCGGGGCGTCGGCGACCATCGTGTTGCTGATGCCGGTGAGCACCGCGATGAACGGTGGGATGGCGGTGTGCGGATTGACCAGGGTCTGGAACTCGCCGAGGACCTCGCCGCCGCGCACCTTGACCGCGCCGATCTCGGTGATCATCGAGCCGCCCGCGGCCGAGCCGCCGGTCGTCTCCAGGTCGACCACGCAGAACGTGACGTCGCGCAGCGGCCGGCCGAGCTCGTCGAAGCTGCGCTGGGACTCCCACTGGGTGCGGCGCCCCCCGAGGGCACTGGCGGCACTGCTCATGGGGCGAAGGTAGAGCGGCGCACCGACATCTCCCGGCAGGCACGCGCGGAACGTGACCCGGGCCCACCGCGGGCGCGGCCTAGGGTGGAGGCGTGACCACGAGTGCCGGAGACCCCGCCCGCACGCGCCTCGAGCGCGTCGAGGCGCTGCCCGCGCCCGTCCGGTCCCGCCTGGTCGCGCGGGTGGCCGCAGCGCTGCCCGACGTCCCGCGGCTGCCGCCCGCCCTGCGCCGGGTGGCGTCGTTCGCGCCGGCCCGGCGGGCCCGGCTCGGGGCCGGGGCGATCCTCGCGGCCCTGGCCGACGACGACTTCCGGGACCGGGCGTCGGTGCAGCTGGGGACCGCGGCCGCCGCGGAGCCCGACCCGGACCCGGTCGACGAGGCGGTCCGCCTCTGGCTGCTCCGGCCGGCCGGCTGGGAGGACCGGCTCGCCGAGGTGGTCGAGGAGCTCCCCGTCCCCGAGGACCTGCGCGCCGGGGACGAGGTGGAGCGGCTGCGCCACCGGCTCGAGCAGGTCGAGCAGGCCACCCGGGAGCAGCGGGCCGCGCACCGGGCCGCGGTCGAGGAGTACAAGGCGGAGGTCGCGACGCTGCGGCGCAAGCTGGGGGAGTCGCGCACCGCCCGCGCCGGTGACGAGGACGCGCTGCGCGAGGCGCAGGGCGCCCGGGCCGCCGCCGAGGCGCTCGCGGCGACCCAGGACAAGGAGCTGCGCCGGCTGCGCGGCCAGGTCGCGCAGCTGGAGGGCGAGCTGGCGGCTGCCCGCAGCGCGGACCGCGCCGGGCGGCGCGTGGAGCGGGAGGAGGCCGGCCTGCGTGCCCGGGTGCTGCTCGACACGGTCCTGGAGGCGGCGGCCGGCCTGCAGCGCGAGCTCGGGCTGCCGCCGCTCACCGGCGCGCCGGGGGACCGGGTCGAGGCCGCGGTCGCCGCGACGTGCGGCCCGGCGGCCGCCGGCGTCGCGGGCCGGCTGAGCCCGGCGATGCTGGAGCAGCTGCTCTCGATGCCGCGGGCCCGGCTGGTGGTCGACGGCTACAACGTGAGCAAGACCGCGTGGCCCGAGTCCTCCCTCGAGGCCCAGCGGATCCGGCTGCTCAACTCGCTGGCGCCCGTGGTGGCGCGCAGCGGTGCCGAGACCACCGTCGTCTTCGACGCCGCCGCCGCCAGCGTCCGGCCCGTGGTGGCCGCGCCGCGCGGGGTCAAGGTGCTCTTCAGCCCGCCGGGCGTGATCGCCGACGACGTGATCCGCGACCTGGTGGCCGCCGAGCCGCCGGGGCGGGCCACCGTGGTGGTCACCAGCGACCGGGCGGTCGTCGAGGACGTCGTGCGCGCCGGCGCCCGCGGCGTACCGGCGCAGACGCTGGTCGAGCTGCTCACCCGCACCGGCTGAGTTCCTGCGGCGTGCGGGCGGAGCTGCGGGCGGAACCGCGGGCGGAACTGCGGGCGACACGCCGGACCGGCCCGTCGCGGGCGCCGATGTCGGTGGCCGGTGCGAGCGTTCCCGCCATGACGACGAGAATCGACTGCGACAGCTGCGTGGTGCGGGGTCTGGCCTGCCACGACTGCGTGGTGACGGTGCTGCTGGGGCCGCCCCCGGAGCTCACCTTCGATGACGACGAGCGGCGCGCCCTGGAGGTGCTCGCGTCCGGTGGCCTGGTGCCGCCGCTGCGCCTGGTCCAGCAGCTCGACCCGCCCCAGGTCGAGTCCGCCTGAGACCCCGGCGCAGAACTTCTGCACCGAATGTGCCAGAGGTTTGGCGGGCGGCGACCGGCGCGACTATCGTGACTGGCTCAGGTGCTCGTGGGAGTGGACCAGCCGGTCCGCGCGGGCGCCGCGCTGAGTTCCGAGTCGCCTCCGGGTGGCCCGGGAGCCGGGGAACCAACTCTTTTCTGGGGTGAATCTCCCGCAAGGCGGCGGCACGCAGGTGTCGCCGAGGAGCGGGCGTAGGGCAGGTCGTGCCCGAATCCGTCAGCTCACCCGGCAGGCGTACGACACCAAGGAGACCGCTCGCACGTGCTGAATGGCCGAAAGCGAATCGTCACTGGCCTCGCCGGGCTCGCGCTCGCGGGAACCATCGGAATCGTCCCCTCCTCCCCGGCCCAGGCCGAGCCGGACATCGACGACGTGCAGGCCCAGGTGGACCGGCTCTTCCACCAGGCCGAGCAGGCCTCGGAGCGTTACAACGACGCCCGCCTGGAGCTCGCCGACCTCGAGCGCGACCTCAAGGCGCTGCGCGCCGACGAGCGCCGCCAGGGCAGCGAGCTGGCCTCGGTGCGCGAGGACGTCGCCGACTCGATCGTCTCCCAGTACACCGGGCAGGGTGTCTCGGCGGCGGGCCAGGTGCTCGTCTCCGACGACCCCGGGTCCTTCCTCGAGCAGCTGACCACCATGTCGGCCTACAACGACCTGCAGGGCGAGCTGCTCGGCACCTACGGCACCGAGCTGGAGGCCCTCGACATCCGTCGCGAGGCCACCGAGAAGCGCGTCGCCCAGGTCAGCGCCACCGAGGAGCAGATGGCCGCCGAGCAGGCCGCCATCGAGAAGAAGAAGGAGGAGGCCGAGGGCCTCCTGGACCGGCTCAAGGCGGAGGAGCGCGAGTCGATCCTGTCCCGCGGCACCACTCGGACGCCCACGGAGGTCAAGGCCCCCGCGGCCTCCGGCCGGGCCGGCGCGGCGATCCAGTACGCCATGGCCCAGGTCGGCGACGCCTACGTCTACGGTGCGGCCGGGCCCAGCGCCTTCGACTGCTCCGGCCTCACGATGATGGCCTGGGCGCAGGCCGGCGTGTCGCTGCCGCACTCCTCCAGCGCCCAGTTCTCCTCCGGCGCTCGGGTCGCGGAGTCCGACCTGCAGCCCGGCGACCTGGTCTTCTACTACAGCCCGATCAGCCACGTGGGCATGTACATCGGCAACGGGATGATCGTGCACGCCGCGAACCCCGGCACCGGTGTCGTGACCGGCGCGCTGCACTCCATGCCGTACGTCGGCGCCGTCCGCCCTGGCTGACGCACCGACCACGAAGGCCGGTCGCCCCCGTTGGTGGGTGGCCGGCCTTTCGGCGTTCCTGGCGCTCCTCGCGGGGGTCGTCGCCTGGCTGGTCCTCACCGACGACCCGTACGTCGCCACCGCGCCGCCCGGACGCGCCCCGCGCCCGGAAGCCGCCGGCGCCGCCGGCGCCGCCGGTGCGGTCCGGGCGCTGCAGGAGGCGGTGCGCGAGCGCGACCCCGACGCGGCCGCGGCGCTCGCCGGCGATGCCGACGCCGGCTCGCTGCTGACGGCGGTCGTCGCCAACGCCGCCGAGCTGCGGCTGGCGGACTTCTCGCTGCGCTACGTCGACGCCGATGCCGGGCCCACCCGGGCCGGCGCCTGGACCGCCAGCGTCGCCACCACCTGGCGCTTCGCCGGGATGGACGCGACCCCCGCCTCCGCCGAGGTCCGGTTCGGGTTCGTGCAGGACGATGGGGAGGTGCGGATCACGACGATCGGCGGCGGCGCCCACCGCACGCCGCTGTGGCTCGCGGGGCCGGTCGCCGTCCGGCGTACCCCGCAGACGCTGGTGCTGGCCGCGGGCGGGGCGCCGGTCGCCCGGCGGTTCGAGCGGCTCGCGCTGGAGGCGGTCCCGGTCGTGTCGGCGGTCCTGTCGCGCTGGCGTCCGGCCCTCGTCCTCGAGGTGCCCCGCTCCGCGGCGGAGCTGGACCGGGCCCTCGCCGCGGAGCCCGGCACCTACGCCGCGATCGCGGCGGTCACGACCACCGTCGACGGCTCGGTCGACGACGACGCGCCGGTCCACGTGCTGGCCAACCCCGAGGAGTTCGCCTCGCTCGGAGCGGTCGGCGCCCGGGTGGTGATGAGCCACGAGGTCACCCACCTGGCGACCGGAGGGGCGACCAGCCCGGTGCCGCTGTGGCTGCTCGAGGGCTTCGCCGACCACGTCGCGCTGCGCGACGTCGACCTGCCGCTGCGCCGCACGGCCGCCCAGGTGATCCGCCAGGTACGCCGCGACGGCCCGCCCGCGGCGCTTCCCGGGGCCGCGGAGTTCGACGTCGGCGGGCCGCACCTCGGCGCCGTCTACGAGAGCGCCTGGCTGGCCTGCACGGTGCTGGTCGAGCGGGGCGGCGAGGACGCGCTGGTCGAGCTCTACGAGCGCGCGGATCGGGGCGAGCCCCTGGGCGAGGCGCTGACGGACCTGTTCGGCTGGTCCGAGGCGGACCTGGTGGCGGCCTGGCGCGACCGGCTGCGCGAGGTGGCGTCATGACCGGCGCCGCGAGCCCGGACCCGAGCCCAAACCCGGCGTCCGGCGCGGCGCTGCGGGTCGGCCTGGGGGTGACCCTGGTCGCGGGCACGGCGCTGGTCGTCCTCGGTGCGCTCCTGGTCCCGTGGGACCCGGTGCCCGGGGGGCCGCTGGTGCCGCCGGACCCGCTCAGCGTCTTCACGGCCGGGCAGGTCGAGCGTGCCGAGGAGTTCTCCCGGTGGGCCCGGGTCTGGAGCTGGAGCTCTCTCGCGGTCTCGACCCTCCTCGCGTGCTGGTTCGGGTTCAGCCGGCGCGGCCGAGCCGTCGTCGCCCGGTTCCAGCGCGGGCCGTGGTGGCTGCGGGTCGTGCAGGCCGTCGCGGTCCTCACCGTCGCAGGGCGCCTGGTCACGCTGCCGCTCGGGCTGGCCCACCGCCAGCACCTCCGGGGGTACGGGCTCTCCACCCAGTCCTGGGCCGGCTACGCCCTGGACCTGCTCAAGGGCGAGGCGCTCGACATCGTGGTGACCTCGCTCGCAGTGCTCGTGGTGATGGCCTGCGCGCGCCGGTGGCGGCGGTGGTGGCCGGCGGTCGCCGGCTCCCTGGTGGCCGCGCTGGTGCTGGCCGGGTCCTTCGCCTATCCGGTGCTCGTCGAGCCGCTGTTCAGCTCCTTCGAGACCCTGCCGGCGGGGTCGCTGCGCACCGAGATCCTGGACCTGGCCGACAAGGAGGGCGTCGAGGTCGACGAGGTGCTCGTCGCGGACGCCTCGCGGCGTACGACGACGCTCAACGCCTACGTGTCCGGCTTCGGCGGCACCCGGCGCGTGGTCGTCTACGACAACCTGGTCGAGGACCTGCCCCCGGAGCAGGCGCTGTCGGTGGTGGCCCACGAGCTGGCCCACGCCCGCCACGACGACGTGCTGGTCGGCTCGGTTCTCGGAGCGCTCGGCGGCGGGCTGGCCGTGGGGCTGCTCGCCGTGGTGCTCGCCCTCGGTGGGCGCCGGGGCGGCCGGACCTGGTCGATGGCCGACCCTGCGGTGGTCCCGGTCCTGCTCGCGCTGTTCGCGGTCGGCTCGCTGCTGGCCAGCCCGGTCGAGAACACGGTCAGCCGCCAGATCGAGACCCGCGCCGACGTCGACGCGCTCGAGACGACCGGCGACCCCGCCGCCTTCGTGGAGATGCAGCGTCAGCTGATGCTGCGCTCCCTGGCCGACCCCACGCCGTACGCGTGGTCGCAGTTCTGGTTCGGCAGCCACCCGACCGGGCTGGACCGGATCGCGCTGGCCCAGCGGGTCGCCGAGCGGCTGGACCGGTAGCCGGCCGGCCGCCCCGGTCGGGAGCGGCCGGCCGTGACCGGTCAGCTGTAGAGCGCGTCCACCTCGTCGCGGAACTGGGCGAGGACCACGTGCCGCTTGAGCTTCAGGCTCGGGGTCAGCAGTCCGTCCTCCTCGGTCCAGTCCTCGGCGAGGATCCGGAACTTGCGGATCGACTCGGCCTTGGAGACGGCCTCGTTGGCCTCGTCGACAGCGAGCTGGACCGCCGCGTGCAGGTCCGGGTCGGTGAGGCTCGCCGCGATGTCGGGGGACTTCCCGTGCTGCTGGGCCCAGACCGGGAAGACCTCGGGGTCGATCGTGACCAGCGCGCCCACGAACGGGCGGCCGTCGCCGACGACCATGCACTGGCTGACCAGGGCTGCGGCGCGCAGGCGGTCCTCGAGGACCGCGGGGGCGACGTTCTTGCCGCCAGCGGTCACGATGATCTCCTTCTTGCGCCCGGTGACCTTGATGAAGCCCTCGTCGTCGACCTCGCCGAGGTCGCCGGTGCAGAACCAGCCGTCCTCGTCGAACGCCTCGGCGGTCGCCGGGTCGTTGGCCCAGTAGCCGCGGAAGACCTGGCCGCCCTTGAAGAGCAGCTCGCCGTCCCCGGCGACCCGGACCGCGGCACCGGGGAACGGTCGGCCGACCGTGCCCATCTTGATGGCGCCGGGCATGTTCGCCGACAGGGCGGCGGTGCTCTCGGTGAGGCCGTAGCCCTCCAGCACGGTCAGGCCGATGCCGCGGTAGAAGTGCCCCAGCCGCTCGCCGAGCGCGGCGCCGCCGGAGATCGCGTACTCGCACTGGCCGCCGAGGGCGGTCAGCAGCTTGCCGTAGACCAGCTTCGAGAACACCGCGTGCTGCAGGCGGGTGCCGAGCGGGACGCGGCCCTCGTCGAGGGACTTGGAGTAGGCGATCGCGACGGCGGCGGCGCGGTCGAAGATCTTGCCCTTGCCGTCGGCCGCGGCGTTCTGCGAGGCGGTGTTGAACACCTTCTCGAAGACCCGCGGGACGGCGAGGATGAACGTCGGCTTGAAGCTCTGCAGGTCCGGCAGCAGGTTCTTGGTGTCGGGGGTGTGCCCGATCCGCGCCCGGGCCTTGATCGCGCCGATCTGGAGGATCCGCGCGAACACGTGGGCCAGCGGCAGGAACAGCAGCGTGGCGGCGTCCTTGCCCTTGAAGATCACCTCGAGCTCGTCGACGGCGACGCCCAGCTCGACCATGAAGTTGGCGTGCGTGAGCATGCAGCCCTTGGGCCGCCCGGTGGTGCCGGAGGTGTAGATCAGCGTCGCGAGGTCCTGGGGACCGGCCGCGGTGCGCCGCTTCTCCAGGTCGTCGTCCGAGATGTCCTCGCCCAGCCGGGACAGGACGTCGATGGCGTTGTCGCCGATCGACCAGACGTGGTTGAGCTCGGGGAGCTCGCTGCGGGCGTCGGCGACCCGGGCCACGTGGTCGGCGGTCTCGGCGACCACGCCGCGGGCGCCGGAGTCCTTGAGGATCCAGGCGATCTGGGAGGCCGAGGAGGTCTCGTAGATCGGCACCGACACCGCGCCGGCGAACCAGATCGCGTAGTCGAGCAGCGTCCACTCGTAGCGGGTCTTCGAGATCAGGGCGACCCGGTCGCCGACCTCGATGCCGGCCGCCACCAGGCCCTTGGCCACGGCGCTGACCTCGGCGAGGAACTCGGCCGCGGTGACGTCCTGCCATCCCTCGGGGCCCTGGCGGCTGAACGCGACGTACTGACCGGCCTCCCGGGCGTTCGTCACCACGTCGTCGGTCAGGTTGCCGGTCGTCGGCACCTCGATGGTCACCGGGCTGGAGAACTCCCGCACGTCTTTCCTCCTGTTACGGTCCGGAACGGACACATTTCCTGCAGGTTACCGCCGGGTTCGGGTGGCCTTCGCATCCGGTACGCTCCCAGCCGTTGACCACCCGCCCGCACGCCCGAGCCCGAGGGGGCAGTCCATGGCCGAGCAGACCACGTCCTCGATCGTCATCGAGGCCGCACCGGCCGACGTGATGGCCGTGATCGGCGACTTCCCGGCGTACCCGGAGTGGGCCAAGGGGATGCAGCGCGTCGAGGTGCTCTCCGAGCACGAGGACGGCTGGGCCGAGCAGGTCTCCTTCGTCCTCGACGTCGCGCCGATCAAGGACGAGTACACGCTGGCCTACGAGTGGGACGGCACCGACGAGGTCACCTGGACGCTGGTGGAGGGCAAGATGATGCGCGCCCTCGACGGCGCCTACGTGCTGCGCGACCTCGGCGACGGCACCACCGAGGTGACCTACCGGCTGGTCCTCGACGTCTCGATCCCGCTGATCGGCATGCTCAAGCGCAAGGGCGAGAAGATCCTCATCGACACCGCCCTGAAGGGCCTGAAGAAGCGCGTCGAGTCGCTCGGCTGACGGGTCGCTGACCAGCGTGCGGATCCTGCTGTTCACCGGCAAGGGCGGCGTCGGCAAGTCCACGGTCTCGGCCGGGACCGCGGCCCTGGCCGCGGCCCTGGGACAGCGCACGCTCGTGCTCTCCACCGACGCCGCGCACTCGCTCGCGGACGCGTTCGGGGTGCCGGTGGGGCCGGAGCCGACCGAGGTGGCGCCGCTGCTGTTCGTGCAGCAGGTCGACGCCCAGCGGCGCTTCCAAGAGTCCTGGGCCGACATCCAGGGCTACCTGCTCTCGGTCCTCGACACCGTGGGCGTCGACGCCGTGGCGGCCGAGGAGCTGACGGTGCTGCCCGGCGCCGAGGAGGTGCTGGCCCTGCTCGAGCTGCGGCTGCGGGTGCTCTCCGGGGAGTGGGACGTGGTCGTCGTGGACTGCGCGCCCACCGCGGAGACGCTGCGGCTGCTCGCGCTCCCCGAGGCCCTGGGCTGGTACATGCAGCGGGTGCTGCCGGCCGAACGGCGGATCGTCAAGGCGCTGCGCCCGGTGCTGTCGCGCTCGGTCGGCGTGCCGATGCCCGGGGACACGTTCTTCGACGCCGTGGAGCGCCTGCACGCCGAGCTCGACGAGGTCCGCGCGCTGCTGACCGGCCCCGGGGCGAGCGTGCGGCTGGTGCTCACCCCCGAGCAGGTGGTGCTGGCCGAGGCCCGGCGCTCCTGGACGAACCTGTCGCTGTACGGCTACCGCGTGGACGGCGTCGTCGCGAACCGGGTCTTCCCGGCCGAGGACGCCGACGACTGGCGCGCGGGCTGGGTGCGGGCCCAGGCCACCGTGCTGGCCCAGGTCGAGGAGTCGTTCGTCGGGCTGCCGGTCTGGCGCTCGGTCTACCGGCCCGAGGAGCCGGTCGGCCTCGAGGCGCTGAGCACGATGGCCGCCCAGCTGTACGCCGGGGCGGACCCGCTGGCGCCGCCCGCCGGCGCCGGTCCGTTCCGGATCACCCGCGGCGGGTCGGGGGCGACCCTGCACCTCGCCCTGCCGCTGGTCGAGCGGGCCGACGTCGACGTCGCCCGCGCCGGCGACGAGCTGGTCGTCACCCTGGGTGCGCACCGTCGGCTGCTGACGCTGCCGGCCGGGCTGGCCCGGCTCTCGGTGGCGGGCGCGGGGGTGGTCGCGGGGGAGCTCCAAGTACGGTTCGCCGGGGACGGACGTGAGGAGCAGCAGTGAGCGGGTCGCAGAACCGCCCGGAGGACGGGCACGCCGAGGAGCCGGTCGGCAGCGTCGCCGAGGAGGCGGCCAAGCTGTTCGGCGCGCTCGCCGACGCCGCCGGTCAGCAGCAGGCCGGTCTCGGCTCCGGCCTGTCCGGGCTGTTCGCGCAGGCCGCCGGCCGGGTCGGGCAGGCCCAGGAGCACCTGGCGCGGCCGGGACCCGACGGTGCCGGGCCGGAGGGGACCGGGCCCGAGGGGACCGGGGCGGGCGAGGACTGCGCCTGGTGCCCGGTGTGCCGCGCCGCGCACGTCGTACGCCGGACCAGCCCGGAGGTCCGCGCGCACCTCGCGACAGCTGCCTCGTCGCTGCTCCAGGCCGCCGCGGGGCTGCTGGCCACCACTGTCGCGGACCCCGCCCCGGGTTCCGGCCGCGGGACCGGCAATCCCCCCAGGGCCTCCAAGGTGGAGAAGATCGACCTCGACGAGCCGGACCAGAACGACGAGCCGGGGGCGGACGCATGAGCCTGGCCTGCGGGGTCGACGTGGGCGGCACCAAGATCCTCGGTGGCGTCGTCGACGAGGACGGCACCGTCGTCGAGGAGCTGCGCGTGGAGTCGCCGGCCACCGACGTCGAGGCCATCGAGGACGCGATCACCGACCTGGTGCGCACCCTGCGGACCCGCCACGAGATCTCCGCGGTGGGCGTCGGGGCGGCCGGCTACATCGACAAGGACCGGGCCCGGGTGCTGTTCGCGCCCAACATCGCCTGGCGCGACGTCGACCTGAAGGCCGAGCTCGAGGAGCGCGTCGACCTGCCGTTCGTGATCGAGAACGACGCCAACGCCGCGGCGTGGGGCGAGTTCCGCTACGGCGCCGCGCACGACATCGACGACCTGCTGATGCTCACGATCGGCACCGGCGTCGGCGGCGGCCTGGTGCTCGACGGCGAGCTGTACCGCGGCGCCTTCGGGGTCGGCGCGGAGATCGGGCACCTGCGCCTGGTCCCGAACGGCCGGCTGTGCGGCTGCGGCAACCTCGGCTGCCTGGAGCAGTACGCCAGCGGCTCGGCGCTGGTGCGCGACGCCCGCGAGCGGGCCCGCGACGGGGACCCGGCGGCGCGCCCGGTGCTCGAGCTGGCCGGGGGAGACCCGGAGCTGATCACCGGCCCGATGGTGCACGAGGCGGCCCGGGCCGGCGACCCGTTCGCCCGGGATCGGTTCGCCGAGATCGGCACCTGGCTCGGCGAGGCGATCGCCTCCCTGGCGGCCGTGGTCGACCCGGCGGTGACAGTGCTCGGCGGCGGCGTCAGCGAGGCCGGCGACCTGCTGCTGGACCCGGTGCGCAGGGCGTTCGGCGAGCAGCTGACCGGGCGCGGCTACCGGCCCGCCCTGGAGATCCGCCGGGCGACCCTCGGCAACCGGGCGGGGCTCATCGGCGCCGCCGACCTCGCCCGGCGGTAGCCGTGACGGACCGGCACCCGGCACCGCCCACGACGGCGCTGCACATCGGCGTGGACGTCGGCGGGACCAAGGTGCTCGCCGCCGAGGTCGACGCGGACGGCACCGTGCGTCGTACGGCGCGCCGGTCCACGCCGGGACGGCGCGTCGAGGTGGCGCTGGTCGAGCAGGCGCTGACCGACGCGGTCCGCGAGGTCGCGGGCGGGCGCCCGGTCGCCGGCGTCGGCCTGGCGGCCGCCGGCTTCGTCGACGCCGCCGGCGAGCGGGTGATGTTCGCACCGCACCTGCCCTGGGCGGGCGAACCGGTGCGGGCCCGGCTGGAGGAGCTGTGGGGCCACCCGGTCGCGCTGGACAACGACGCGAACTGCGCCGCGCGTGCGGAGCTGCGCTTCGGGGTCGCGCGGGCCGCGACCGACGCGCTGGTGGTCACGATGGGCACCGGCATCGGCGGCGCGGTGGTGCTGGCCGGCGCGATGCACCGCGGACGCAACGGGATGGCCGGGGAGTTCGGGCACATGCAGGTGGTGCCGGACGGACAGCCCTGCGAGTGCGGCCGCCGGGGCTGCTGGGAGCAGTACGCCAGCGGCAACGCGCTGGTCCGGCACGCGCGCGCCCACCTCGGCTCCGGGCCGGGCGTCCTGCGGGACCTGTGCGGCGCCGACCCGGACCGGGTCGTGGGGCCGATGGTCTCCCGCGCCGCCGAGGCGGGCGACCCCGTGGCGCTGGCCGCGTTCGCGTCGGTCGGGCACTGGCTGGGGGTCGGCGTGGCCAACCTCGTCGCGGCCTTCGACCCCGAGCTGGTCGTGGTCGGCGGCGGGGTCTCCGCCGCCGGCGAGCTTCTGCTCGGCCCGGCCCGCGAAGCCCTGGGCAGCAGCCTGGTCGGCGCGGCCCAGCGCGAGGTTCCGCGGCTGGTGCGGGCCCGGTTCGGCCCCGAGGCCGGCGTGGTCGGCGCCGCCGACCTGTCCCGCGCCGCGGCGGCCCGGGCCGCCTGAGCCGGGTCGACTGAGCTGGGTCGCCTGAGCTGGGTCGACTGAGCTGGGTCGCCTGGGCCGGGTCAGACCTGGGCGCCGTCGTCCCAGGGGTCGCGCGGGCCGCCGGGCATCCTCCAGACCAGGTAGAGGAAGCCGCCCACGAACCCGACGACCAGCGCGTAGGAGAGCAGCCGCGGCAGGTCGATGCCGAGGACCAGGCAGACCAGCAGCACCGCCGGTGCCCCGAAGACCCCGAGCCAGGCCAGCAGCCGGTCCCGGCTCGGCCGGGGGACCGGGAGCGGCTCGGGCGGAACGAACGCCTCCGCGGGCTCCTCGGCGGGGCCCTCCAGGTACGCCGCGAACGGCTCCGGCGGCTCGGGCTCGGGCTGCGGGGTCGGGTCGATCGCGGGGCGGTCCCCGTAGTTCTCGACGATGGCCTTCCAGGCCTCGTCGTCCTCCTCGCGCGGCACAGGACGAGCCTAGTTGCTGGTGCCCGGGACGGCGTCGCGCGGCAACCCGTCCGGGTGGGCGGGCACCCGCGCCAGGAACCGGGCGCTCTCCTCGTGGATCCGGGGCGCGTCGTGGTCGAGCGTGGCCACGTGGAAGCTCCGCGCCAGGCGCACGACCTCGACGTCGGTGGAGGAGACCGAGCCGGTGATCAGCGGCTCGGAGAGGTCGTCGACGACGTTGTCGACGGTCGAGCGCAGGTAGAGCAGCGGCGCGGTCACCCGCGGCAGCGCGGCCACCAGGTCCGGCCAGGCGCGGACCATCGAGTGCGCGGCCTTGAGCGGGGTGCGGGGGTAGCCGTGCTCGTCGGCGCCCTCGAGCGCGATGTCGTTGACGATCCCGGGCATCGAGGGCAGCAGGTGCTTGAGCACCGGCAGCAGCTTGATGTCGCGGCGCCGAGTGGCCACCGCCGGGTTCACCACGACCACCCCGGCGACCCGGTCGGGATGCTCGGCGGCCAGCCGCAGGGCGAGCGCCCCGCCCATCGACAGGCCGCCGACGACCACTGCGTCGTTGTCCAGGCACAGCCCGTCGAAGACCCGCGCCAGCTCGCCGTACCAGTCCTCCCAGGTGGTGGCGTTCATCTCCCGCCAGCTGGTGCCGTGCCCGGGCAGCCGCGGCACCTCCACGGCGTACCCCAGGCCGGCGAGGTGCTCGCCCCAGGGCTTGATCGAGGCCGGCTGCCCGGTGAAGCCGTGGCTGAGCAGCACGCCGACGCGCCGGCCTCCGGTCAGGTCGGGCTGCGCGGGTACCGAGAGCGGGGCGGCCAGCGGATGGATCGTCATGGGTGCCGTCATGGGTGCACTGTAGGTCTAGAGTTCCGGTGACTCGGTCGTGTTCGGAGAGGGTGCTGCGGTGTTGTACTGGTTCCTGAAGTGGGTGGCGCTGGGCCCCTGGCTCAAGCTCGTCTTCCGGCCCCGGCTCGAGGGTGCCGAGAACGTCCCCGCCGAAGGGCCGGCGATCCTGGCCAGCAACCACCTCTCGTACGCCGACTGGCTGTTCATGCCGCTGCGCCTGCCGCGCCGGGTCACGTTCGTGGCGAAGGCGGAGTACTTCACCGGCAAGGGCGTCAAGGGCTGGCTGCAGCGCGGCTTCTTCGGCGGCTCCGGCCAGGTGCCGATCGACCGGACCAGCGGCTCGGCGGCCGAGGGCGCGCTCAGCGCGGCCAAGCGGATCCTCGACGAGGGCCACCTGTTCGGCATCTACCCCGAGGGCACCCGCTCCCACGACGGGCGGCTCTACCGCGGCAAGACCGGCGTGGCGCGGCTCGCGCTCGAGTCCGGCGCCCCGGTGATCCCGGTCGCGGTGATCGGCACCGACGTCGTGGCCCCGCCCGGCAAGAAGTTCGGCCGCTTCCACCAGCCGCTGGTGAAGTTCGGCAAGCCGCTGGACTTCTCCCGCTACGAGGGCATGGAGAACGACCGCTACATCCTGCGCTCGATCACCGACGAGATCATGTACGAGATCATGCGGCTCTCCGGCCAGGAGTACGTCGACGTCTACGCAGGCCAGGCTAAGGAGGACGCCCGGGCGGCCCGCAAGGCCGAGGCGGCCGCGGACGGCTCGGGGGACGGGGTCGACCAGCCCCGCAAGCCCGGCGAGCCCGGCGAGCAGAAGAAGGCATCCTGACTCCTCCGGTCGACTGGCGCCGCCCCGGGGCGACCGTCGGCGACCGGCTCTTCGCAGCCCTGGCCGTGCTGCGCATCGTCGTGCTGCTCAACGCGGTCGCGATGAACCTCTACCGGGCCGAGAACTTCCAGCGCCCGCTCGCCGGGGCGCTCGTGGTGGCCGCGATGGTGGGCTGGACGGCGTTCGCCACCTACGCCTACGCCGACCCCGCCCGGCGGACCCGGTGGCTCCTGGTCGCCGACCTCGCGGTCGCAGTCGCCGCGATGGCCTCCTCGCCGCTGCTCAAGGGCGACGGGTTCAACGCCACGGTCCCGGGGTTCTGGGTCGCCGCGGCGCTGTTCGCCTGGGCGGTCCAGTACGGCGTGCTCGGCGGGCTGGCGGCCAGCGTCTGCCTGGGGGCCACCGACCTGCTGATCCGCGACGGGATCAGCCAGGCCCAGTACGGCAACGTCTTCCTGATCCTGATCGGCGGCCCGATCGTCGGCTTCATGGCCTCCTCGCTGCGGGCCATGGCCGTCGAGCGGGACCGGGCCGAGCGGGCGGCGGCCGCGGCGACCGAGCGGGCCCGGCTGGGCCGGGCCGTCCACGACGGCGTGCTCCAGGTGCTCTCGCTGGTGCAGCGGCGCGGCAGCGAGCTCGGCGGCGAGGCCGCCGAGCTGGGCCGGCTGGCGGGGGAGCAGGAGGCGTCGCTGCGCCGGCTGATCCGGGCCCAGGACGCCGTCGACCCCGAGACGCCCGGCGGTGTGGTGGACCTCGCGGCGGCGCTCGGCGCCCTGGAGTCGGCCACCGTCACCGTGGCCGGGCCGGGCACCGTCGTCGAGGTCGCCGAGCCCGTCGCGACCGAGCTGGTCGCCGTGGTCCGGGCCTGCCTGGACAACGTCGCGGTCCACGTCGGCCCCCAGGCGCCGGCGTGGGTGCTGCTCGAGGCCGTCGGCGACCGGATCGCGGTCGCGGTCCGCGACGAGGGACCCGGCATCCGGCCCGGCCGCCTCGAGCAGGCCCAGGCCGAGGGGCGCCTCGGCGTGTCCGGCTCGATCCGGGGCCGGATCGCCGACCTCGGCGGGACGGCCGAGCTCAGCACCGGGCCCTTCGGGACCGAGTGGGAGCTCACGGTGCCCCGGGGCGCCGGCTGCGTAGGCTCGCGGCCGTGACCATCCACGCCGGGCACCCGTTCCCCACCGACGACGACCCGGTGCGCCGGCTGCGCGGCCGGCTCGGCGGCGCGGTGTCGCTGTGGACCGCCGGGGAGGGCGCGGGCCGGGCGGGGCTCACGCTGAGCTCGGTGATGGTGGCGAACGGCGAGCCGGCCCGGCTCCTGGGGCTGGTCGACCCGGACTCCGACCTCGCCGAGGCCGTCGAGCGCACCGGCGCCGCGGTGGTCCAGCTGCTCTCCTGGCCGGACCGGGACCTGGCCGAGATGTTCGCCGGGACGGCTCCCGCGCCCGGCGGGCTGTTCCGGCAGGCGGAGTTCGAGCAGACCCCCTGGGGGCCCCGGCTCGCCACGGCCAGCACCTGGACCGGCGTACGCCTGGAGTCGGCGCGGCCCACCGGCTGGTCCACCCTGCTGACCTGCACGATCGAGGAGGTCGTCGTCGGTGAGGAGGCGCAGCCGCTGGAGCACCGCCGCGGTCGCTACCGGCGGCCGGTCGAGGACATGCCCTAGGGTCCCGCCATGGACGAGCCGCGGATCCGGGTGATGGTGGTCGACGACCACCCGATGTGGCGCGACGCGGTCGAGCGGGACCTCGCCGAGGCCGGCTTCGACGTGGTCGGGGTCGCCGCGGACGGGCGCCAGGCGCTGGCCCGCTTTCCCGCCGTACGCCCCGAGGTGCTGGTGCTGGACCTGCAGATCCCGGAGCCGAACGGCGTCGCGGTGACCGCCGAGGTGCTGCGCCAGGACCCGGCCGCCCGGGTGCTGATCCTCTCCGCGTCCGGGGAGCAGGCCGACGTCCTGGAGGCGGTCAAGGCCGGCGCGACCGGCTACCTGGTGAAGTCCGCGTCGCGGGCCGAGCTGGTCGCGGCCGTACGCCGGGTCGCGGCCGGGGACACCGTGTTCACCCCTGGGCTGGCGGGCCTGGTGCTCGGCGAGTACCGGCGCCTGGGGGAGCCGGGCGGCGAGCCGAACCACCCGGAGCTGACCCCGCGCGAGACCGAGGTGCTGAAGATGGTGGCCAAGGGGCTGGGCTACCGACAGATCGCCGAGCGGCTGGTGCTCTCGCACCGCACGGTCCAGAACCACGTGCAGAACACCCTGCGCAAGCTGCAGATGCACAACCGCGTCGAGCTCACCCGGTGGGCGATCGAGCGGGGCCTCGATGCCGACTGAGGATCCCGCCGGGATCCTCAAGATCGCCGAGGAGGTCTACGGGCTCGGGCTCGGGGAGTTCACACCGGCCCGGGACGCCCGGGCCAAGGAGCTCAAGGGCACCGACCTCGCCGCCCCGGTCCGCAAGCTGCGCAAGCCGTCGACGGCCGCGTGGGTGGTGAACCTGCTGGTGCGGCGGGAGAGCGAGCAGGTCGAGCAGGTGCTCGCGCTCGGGGCCGCGCTGCGCGAGGCCCAGGCGACGATGTCGGCCGACGACCTGCGGGCGCTGACCCGGCAGCGCCGCCAGCTCACCGCCGCGGTCACGACCACGGCCCGGGCGGTGGCCCGGGACGCGGGCGTCCGGGTGACCGAGGCGGTCGCCGACCAGGTCGAGGCCACGCTGACCGCGGCGATGGTCGACGCCGACTGCGCCGCCGCGGTCCGCAGCGGCCTGCTGGTCGCGCCGCTCGCCGCGACCGGCGTCGACGAGGTGGACCTGACCAAGTCGGTCGCGCTGCCCGCCGCGCTCGGTTTCACCGCCAAGCCCCGGGCGGCCGAGCCCGCCGCCCGGCCCGAGCTGCGCGTCGTACCCGACCCGGACGCGGACGCCAAGGCGCTGGCCGCGGCGCAGGAGCGGCTCGCGGAGGCCGACGCGGAGGTCGCGGCGGCCGAGGAGTCGCTGGCCATCGTCGCCAGCGCGGTCGACGACCTCCGGGCCCGCGAGCTCCAGGTCGCGGCCGAGCTCGACGAGGTACGCCGCCGGCTGGCCGAGCTCGAGACGAGCGCCGAGGAGGTCGAGGAGGACCTCGCGGAGGCGGAGGAGGCCCGCGCCGAGGCCGAGGGGGCCGCCGGCTCGGCGAGGGAGGCCCGGGACGCGGCCGCGGGCGTCGTCGAGCGGCTGCGGGGGAGCCGCCGAGGAGGGCGGTCCTGACCACCACCGGCACGACCGCCGACGGCCGACGGCCGACGGCCGGAGCCTCGAGGTGCTCGACGCGGGGTGAGATCTCCGGACTCGCCCGGGCGGGTCAATGCTCGGCGAAGCGCCTAGGGGAGCCCGGCTTCGTACGCGGCGATCACGAGATGGACCCGGTCGCGAGCGCCCATCTTCGCGAGGATGCGGGCCACGTGAGTCTTGGCAGTCAGCGGGCTGACGACCAGCTCGTCCGCGATCTCCTGGTTGCTTCGGCCCGCGGCGATGAGCCGAAGCACCTCGCGTTCGCGCGCCGTCAGGCTGGCCAGCCGCTCGGGCGCAGGCGCGTCCGGGCGACTCAGGGCACGGGTGATGACCGCCCTGGTCGCGCCGGGCGACAGCAGCGCCTCCCCGGCCGCGACGGTGCGGATGGCGTCCAGCAGCGCGTCCGGACGGGTGTCCTTGGGCAGGAACCCACACGCCCCCGCGCGAAGGCCGCGCAGCACGTTGGTGTCTGTCTCGAACGTGGTCAGGATCAGCACCTTGCTGCCGCTCGGTCCATCGGCAGCGAAGATCTGCTGAGTCGCCTCGATGCCGTCGGTGCTCGGCATCCTGATGTCCATCAAGACGACGTCGGGGCGTAGGTCCCGGGTCAGCGTCACCGCCTCGTCGCCGGTGCCGGCCTCTCCGACAACCACCATGTCAGCAGCTGAGTTGACCAGCAGCGCGAGCGCGCCGCGCACCAGAGTCTGGTCGTCGGCGAGCAGGACCCGGATCACGACGGCACCCCCCAGATCTCCGGTAGCGGCAGGCTTGCCCGCACCTCGAATCCTCCGGACTCGCTCGGCCCGGCGGACAGCTCACCACCGACGGCCTGTGCTCGCCCTGTCATCCCGGCGATCCCGAAGCCGGCCGGTGTCACGGTCGAGTCCGGTCGCGCGGGCCCGTCATCGAGGACCGCGATCCGGAGCCGGTGGCCGTTCTGGTCGAGTCGGACGGTCGCGTGCTTGGCCATCGAGTGTCGAGCGACATTGGTGAGCGACTCCTGGACGATCCGATAGGCCACGATGGACACCGTGGACGGTAGCTCGTCCGGGAGCCCGTCAGCCTCCACGTCGACCCGGACATCAGCCGCCTCGGCCATCTCCACCAGACGCTGCAGCTCGCCGAGGTGGGGCGCTGGCTCGGTCGGCTCGGCCTCGCCACCGTGCAGCACGTCCAGAACGGCACGCAGCTCATGGAGTGTGGCCCGGCTCGTGTCCGCCAGGTGATGCAGCGTGCTGGACAGCTCCCGCAGTGAGGAGTCCCCGCGGCTGGGCAGCTGGTCGATCAGGTGCGCAGCGACGGACGCCTGGACGTTCGCGACCGCGAGGCCGTGCGCCAGGACGTCGTGCAGCTCAGCAGCGATCACTACCCGCTCCTCGGCGACCCGCCGCTCGACCTCGTCGGCGCGCTCCTGCTCGAGCCGCGCGGTGACGGCGGCCTTCCAGGCTTCATGGAAGCGGACCGCCAGCCCGGCAAAGAAGGCCATGAACAGCCAGCCGACGCCGAGGAGAGCATCTCCAGGTGCCCCCGACGCCTCGTCGGCGAGGACCGGCACGGTCACCGCGGCCACCGCCACCAGGGCGGCGGCTGCCCGCCGCCGTGGCTGGCTGTAGCGCGCCGCCGCGAACGCCGCCACCAGCGAGGCCGGCATCGTGGCCTCATGGGGATAGTCGAGGAGGTGGTACGGCGTCGACACGGCGAGGACCGCGAGGACGACGAGGATCGGCCAGCGCCGGCGGGCCAGCAACGGCGCCGACATCGCGCCCAGGAGCGCGATCGCCCACAGATCCACGCTTCGCTCGCCGTCGAAATCGACCGCCTCGAGCGTGATCGCGACGACGACGCCGAGCACGAACGCCGCCGCCGCCAGCAGCCAATCGGCCACTGACGGACGGAGCGCCCTCATCGTTCACAGACGGTCATCGACACTGTCCTCACTCGCCCGCGAGAGCTTGCTGGGCCACCAGATCCGCGAACCCAGCGACATCGTCAGTGCGGGAACCACGATGGACCGCACCAGCAAGGTGTCGATGAGCACGCCGACGGCGACCAGTATCCCGATCTCGACGAGCATGACCAGCGGCAGCGAGGCGAGCACCGCGAACGTCGCCGCCAGCACGACGCCGGCCGAGGTGATCACGCCACCGGTCACCGCGAGGCCGCGCTTCGTGCCAGCGACAGTGCCGTGCCGGACGGCCTCCTCACGCACCCGGGTCATCAAGAAGATGTTGTAGTCGACACCGAGCGCGACCAGGAAGAGGAACCCGATCAGGGGCACTGACGGCTCCAACCCGGCGAATCCGAGCACCTGGTCGAACAACAGGTTGCACAGTCCGAGGGCTCCGAAGTACGACACCACGACGGTGGCGACCAGCACCAGCGGAGCCACGATCGCCCGCAGCAGTAGCCCGAGGATGGCGAGCACCACCAGCAGGATCAGCGGCATCACCAGATTGCGGTCGGTCTTGTTGGTCTCGGCCTCGTCGAGCCTCTCGGCACTCGTACCACCGACCAGCGCGGCGTCACCGGCGACCTCGTGCACGTTCTCCCGCAGCTGCTCGATCGTTGCCGTCTCACCCGCGCTGTCTGGAGAGTCGACCGGGAGCACGGAGATCTCCACCCAGTCGTCGCTGGCCCGGCCGATCTCGGCCTGGGCGACCCCCGGCGTACTTTCGACGGCGGCCAGGACCTCGCGGCTCTGGTCCGGCCGACTCATCACGGTGAGCGGCTGACCGCTCTCGTCGGGGTAGCGCGCCTCGATCAGCTTCGCCCCGGTCACCGAGTCCGGTGTCGACCGGGCGAACTGGTCCAGCTGCGGAAGCGAGCCGCTGGCACCCACGGTGCCCAGCGCGAGACCGCCCAGGATCACCAGCGGAGCCGCCCAGCTGACGACGCGGCGGCGCGCGACCAGCTCGCCGAGTCGAGCCCACCCAGAACGGGGTTGGTGTGCCTCACCCCCGAGTCGCGGAACGAACGGCCAGAAGACCCGGCGCCCGAGCACCACCAGCAAGGCCGGGAAAAGCGTCAGCATGACCAGCAGTGCCGCCCCGATGCCCGCCGCACCCACCGGGCCGAGACTGCTGATGCTGTTGAGATCCGCGGCCAACAGGCACAACAAGCCGGCGACCACCGTCGCCGCCGAAGCGAGGATGGCCGGGCCAGCGCCACGCAGCGCCGGCAGCATCGCGTCGATCGGTCGAACGTGTCGGTGCAACTCCTCGCGGTAGCGAGACACGAGAAGCAATGCATAGTCGGTGCCCGCGCCGAAGACCAGCACGATCAGCAGCGCCGAGCTCATGCTCGTGATGGTGAAGTCGAAGATCTGGGTGAGTGCGTAGACGGTGCCCATCGACGTGATCGCCGCGACCCCGACCGAGGCGAGGGGGACCAGCCACAGCAGCGGACTGCGGTACGTCAGGATCAGCAGGAGCGCCACCACCACGGCAGTAGCGAGCATCAACGTCGCGTCGACGGCGTCGAAGACCTCGTCCATGTCGGCCCCCAGGGCGGTCGGACCGGTGACATAGGCGTTCAGGCCACTCGGCCGGTCGTCGAGAAGGGCACGCGCATCCGCGGTGGCGCCGGCCTCCTCGGCGACCGCATCACGGTCGAGCGCAAGCGCGTACATCACTGCCGTGCCGTCGTCGGAGTCGACGATCTCGGGCAGTGCGTCGGTGTCGTTGCCGAATCGCTCCGCCAGCTCGGCCTGGCCGCGTTCGACCGCCTCCCGATCGCCCGGTTGGAGGCCGCCCGGCCGTTCGTACACGACCATGAGCAGGCCGTTCTCGCCGCCGGGCAGGCCGGCCTCGGCCTGGAGCACCTTGGTCGACTGGGCGCTGGCCGGCAGGTAGTCGGCCTGCCCATCGCGGGTCACCGAGTCGAGCTTGCCGGCGAGTGAGTAGCCGCCCACCACCAGCCCGACCCACACGGCCACCATGAGCCAGGGCAGCAGGGTCTTCGTCCGTGATCTCTTCGGTCTCTGGTCCGCACCGGTGTGGTCGGGCGCCGCTAGTTGAGTAGTCATGGCGATCACGCTGTCAAGCCGGCCGGGCTGACGCGTCTGGCCACGGCAGACACCTCGCCGTACTCCGCGCGGAGTACGGCGGGCGGCTGGGGCAGGCGGCTACGGGGGACGTGCCTGACCATGCTCAGCGAGCGTGCGGTGTGTGGCGACGGAGAGAAAAGCCGGACGTCGTAGGGCTCAACACGCCCTATCGTGGGTGCCATGCGTCCGAGCCTGCTGGCGGTGACCTTCGATGTTCGGGACCCGGCCGGGGTGGCACGCTTCTGGGCCGAGATGCTCGATCGGAACGTCGTCGAGACGAGCAGCGGCGTACTCCTCAGAGGCGACGGCGCGCAGCTCGGGCTCGGGTTCGCTCCTTGCCACATCGAGACGACCGAACCGAACCGTGCGCATCTCCACCTCACCAGTACCACCGAGGCCGACCAGCAGCGCACAGTCGACAAGGCGCTCGGCCTCGGTGCCCGCCACCTCGACGTCGGCCAGCGACCCGAAGAGGGGCACGTCGTCCTCGCTGACCCAGGCGACAACGAGTTCTGCGTGATCCCGCCCAACAGCTCCTTCCTGGCCGGCTGCGGCTTTCTCGGTGAGCTCGCATGTGACGGGGCCCGGGAGGCGGGCCTGTTCTGGAGCCAGGCGCTGGGCTGGCCACTGGTGTGGGACCAGGATCAGGAGACTGCGATCCAGTCCCCATTCGGGGGCACCAAGATCGCGTGGGGAGGTCCGTCCACGAGCCCTCCCGTGACACCCCCCAGACAGCGGCTCCACCTCACGATCACCGACGGCGACGCCGGAAGCGAGATCGAGAGGCTGCTCTCGCTCGGAGCCAGCCAGGTCGACGAGAACACCTGGGCAGACCCGGCCGGCAACGAGTTTCGCGTGGTCCATGCCGACGACTGAGCGGTCGGCACACTCATGTCGCAGGCGGCGCCTTCTCGACCTGCCCCATTCCACCGTGATCGGAACGTGACGCCTTCCGGTTGTTCCTGCCCGATCCCCACACCCTGCTCTAGGGTCGCAGGCGTGTTCGAACACGGATCTCATGGCGTCCTGGCGGCCGCCGTGCCTCATGGCGTCCTGGCGGCCGCCGTGTCTCATGGCGTCCTGGCGGCCGCCGTGCTGGGCGCGGCGCTGGCTGTGAGCGCCTGTGGCGTCGACGATCCTGCTGCGCCTGCGGGGAGGGCGACATCGGCGCCGACGCAGCCGCCGCTCAGCGCTGGTCCGCCGAGCGAGGAGGAGCTCTCGCCGGGCTGGGACGAGACGCCCGACGGCCCGCCGCCGACGCCTGACTCCGACCTTCCCGACGCCGCGCTGAGAGAGCTGCTGCGTAGTCGCGCCTCGTCGGCGGACGGCGCCCGGAGCTGCGGCCCCGGGGACGTCGCTGCCCGGCTGTCGGGGATCGACGCTGCGCTCGGTCACCGCTACACCACGCTGGTGGTGAGGAACACGGCGTCGCGGGCGTGCATCGTCGAGGGGGTGCCCGGCGTCGGGGCGCGCGGCAGCTGGGGCCACCGCTTCACCCTGACCGTCGAGCCGGGCACGTCGGTCTCGGGCTCCACCGGACCGGTGCACCTCGATCCGGGCGAGGAGGCGCAGGCGCTCGTGGAGTGGACCGGCGAGCTCGCCGGCCACGACGCCGAGCGCGCGTCGCTCCTGGTGGTCCAGCTGGCCGCCGGCCAGGTCCCGGTCCGGGTGCCGGCCAGCATCACCGGTGTCCCGGAAGGGGAGGCCGACCTCGATGTCGGCATGCTCACCACGCTGCGGGTCGGGCCGTTCGAGCCCAGCACCTGAGCGGGAGCACGGGGCCGAGTCCTGGTGGGAGCGCGCAGGGCCGCCGATCCGCTGGATCTCCTCGACACTAGGGTCGCTGAGACGGAGCCCGGTGAACGAGCCGATCGCAGATGCGCCGCAGCAGGGCGACGGCGATCGTGACCCCCACCAGGCCGAGGGCCAGGCCGGCGAGCACGTCGTGGACGTAGTGGACGCCGGCCGCGACCCGCGAGGCAGCGATGAGCGCGGCAACCGGTACCACGAACCATGCGCTGCGGGGGAGTGTGAAGAAGCAGGCGGCCGCGATGGCGGCGGCGATCGTTGCGTGGTTGGACGGCCATGACCAGTCGCCCACCCCAGGGCAGGCCAGGACCGTCTGGACGTCAACGGCTCGACACGGACGCTGCTGCTCGACCAGGAGCTTGACCAGCTCACTGGTGGCATAGGCCCCAGCGACGCCCACACCCGCGCTCGCGAGTGTCAGGAACGCGCGCCGATCTCGCAGCCAACTCCAGGCAGCCAGCACAGCAGCGCTGCCGACCAGAGCGAGCACACCGACCTCGGCGACCATGCCGACGACTGCCTCCCACTCCGAGCCGGACGCAGCCGCGGCCACGGACGCATACAGGTCGTCGCGCGCGAAGGAGGTCGCTGCGGACAAGAGCGCCAAGAGACCACCGAGCGCCCAGGCGACGCGTGTGCCGCCCGGTACGACGGACGGCTGGCCGGGTCTGCGGGGATGGACGGCACGCAGCGAGGAGGGGCTCACGCTCGGAAAGGCTAGGAATCTCGACGGGCGTTCCAGATCCACCCACGGTCGCGACCGTCGTACCCCGACGGGGGTAGGTCGCTCAGCAATCACTACGCCCCTGGGTGGACGGTAGCCCGGAGCTGCGGGGCCGTCGGCGTCTTCCGGCAGCAAGGGCTTCGGTGGCGGTGATCGGATTCAGGCGACGATGGTCTTCGAAAGGATCACGTAATCCACGCCGTGTTCGCGTGAGAGACCTAGCCCGAGGCGCGGCCCACCGCCGTGCTGCCGTCGTCCCGATGATCTGGAGTTCCGGCTCACCGCCGCCTGGCGAACCGGACGTCGCCGTTGGGCAGGCGGTCGTGGAGGTAGCGGTCGTCGTGGACCAGATGGTGGTGCCGGGAGCAGAGCAGGATCCCGTTCGCGAGGTCCGTCCGCCCGCCGAGGAGCCAGGGCTGCAGATGATGTGCCTCGCACCAGGCCGCGGGGATCGAGCACCCATCAGCGCGGCACTCCCGGTCCCGCAGGGCCAGCGCCTTGCGCTGCGCGGGCGTGAACAGCCGCGCCGTGTGGCCCAGGTCCAGGGGCACCGACCGGGTCCCCAGGACGGCCGGGACGAGGTTCGCCGTGCACGCCATCCGACGCGCCTCGCCGGCCGTGATCCGGGACCCGTCGGCCAGGGCCGCGGTCCCGAGGCCGGTGGTCAGCGCCTCGAGGTCCATCGTGATCATCATCGTCGTCGCGTCGCCGCCGTGCAGCGGCAGCCTCGCAGGATCCAAGACCTCGAGCAGGGAGCAGAACGCCTGGCCCATGCGGCGGTCGTAGGGCTGCTTCTCCGCGCCGTCTCCGGAGCGACGGGGACTGGTGAATGCCTCGAGCGAGGTCGTGAGCCGCAGCGCGACCGCGTCGGGCACCCGGGCCTTGATCAGCGCGGTGCCGTCGCCGAGGTGCTGGATCCGCAGCGACGTACGCCGCCGGGCGCGGCGCTCGGCGGCCTCGAGCTGGTCGGCCTCCAGCTGATCGGCCAGCTCGGGCGCGACCGCCTCGAGGATCCGCTCACCCATCCGCCGCAGCTCGCGCGGCCCGAAGTGCGCCGCCTGCTCGACCAGGTGCTGCTCGGCGCGCGCCAGGACACGTCCCCACTCCTCGGCGCCCACGGAGACGAGCGAGGCGGCCGAGGCCAGGTCGTCCAGCGCGGAGACGATCACGTGGCCCTGGTCGACGTTCACCTCGCCGGTGACCAGGGACCGGCCCAGGTGCTGCCAGCGCCGGTCGCAGGCGGTCCCGAGGCGCTGGGCCCGACGACAGGCCGGGCCCGAGCCGTGGGTGCGGGCGGCCACCCAGGCCGCCACGTCACGGTGTCCCTCGGCCTCGGCGACCTCCCCGGCGCAGGCGATCAGCTTCGCCTGCAGCGCCTCGACGCGCGAGGACAACCGCGCCAGCGTCAGCAGGGCCTCACGCTTCTCGGCGACCGGCAGGAACACCGGCTCGGAATCGACCAGCTTGTCCAGGACAGCCTCGATCGTCGCGGCACCCGCCAGAAAGGGGTGGACCGTCATCGCCATCGCTGCCTCCGGAAGGTCAGAGGTGTGGCAACCTCTGCCACTGCGCTAATCGTACGCCTGTTCGAATTAGCAGAAGAGGGTCCGCGACTAATTCTTTGAATCTGTGGATAAACCCGGGCGGCGCGATTCTGCTCACCCGGCGACCTCCGCGAATCCCGGCGCCAGCCGGCGCGGCGCTCGACAGACGCGCCTGCCGGCCCGATGCTCGGGGGAGTCGACGAGACGAGGAGACACCCGTGGAGATCGTGGGCCTGTGGCGCTATCCGGTGAAGTCCCTGCAGGGGGAGCCGGTCGCCCGCGCACGGTTCGAGGAGGACGGGCTCCTCGGCGACCGGCGGTGGGGGATCCGCGATGAGCGCACGGGTCGGATCCTGACCGCGCGCCGTCGTCCCGAGCTGCTCGCCGCCACCGCGGCGTACGGCGACCACGGGCCGTCGATCACCCTCCCGGACGGGCGGGCCCTGGCCGGACCCGGCGCCGAGACCGACCGGGAGCTGTCCGACTGGCTGGGTGGTCCGGTCTCGCTGGTGCCGGCGGCCACGACGGGGCCCGGACGGGCCGAGTTCTTCCGCGACGCGACCGACGACACCAGCGAGCCGGTCGAGTGGACGATGCCGGCGGGTCGGTACGTCGACGCGGCGCCCGTCCTCGTGCTCACCACCGCCTCCCTGCGCGCCGCCGCGCGGGTCCATCCCGGCGGGGACTGGGACCCTCGGCGGTTTCGGCCCAACGTGCTGGTCGACCTCGACGGCGAGGGGTGGCTCGAGGACGCATGGGTCGGACACGCGCTGCGTCTGGGCGGGGTGGGCGTGCTCCCGACCCAGCAGTGCGTCCGCTGCACGATGGTCACCCGTGCCCAGCCGGGGCTGGACGCCGACGTGGAGGTCTTCCGCACCCTCGCCCGCCATCACGGCGGCCGGCTGGGGGTGTGGGCTGGTGTCTCGGAGCCCGGGTCGGTCGCCGTCGGGGATCGGGCCTCGCTCGCGGCGGCCGGGTCAGCCCGGCCCTCCTAGCGTCTCAACGTCTCAGGGTCGCCTCGACGTCGAGCCCGCCGAGCTTCGCGGGATTGCGTACGGCGAAGATCCGGCTGATCCGGCCGTCCTCGACGGCGAAGCTGATCGCGGTGTCGTAGCCGTCCGCGACGTCGACGATCCTGGCACCGGGCGCTCCGTTGAGCAGGACCGGCAGGATCCGCGCGCGGGCTCCGAACTTCGGGAAGGCGCCCAGCAGGTTGGCCACCTTCTTCGCCCCCACGACCGGTTTGGCGGCCGCTTGGGCGATCCCACCACCGTCCGCCACGAGGACCACCTGCGGGGCGAGGACGTCCAGCAGGCCCTGGAGGTCGCCGCCGGTCACCGCGGCGACGAACCGGTCGACGACCTCCTGCTGCTGACGGGGGCTCACCTCGACCCGGGGTCGCCTGGCCGCGACGTGCTCCCGAGCCCGGTGGCCGATCTGGCGGGTGGCCGCGGCGGACTTGCCGACGGCGTCCGCGATCTCGGCGTACGGCAGATCGAAGACCTCGCGCAGGACGAAGACCGCGCGCTCGGTCGGGGTGAGGGTCTCCAGCACCGTGAGCATCGCGAACGAGACGCTCTCCGCCAGCTCGACGTCGTGGGCGACGTCCGGCGCGGTGAGCAGCGGCTCGGGCAGCCACTCGCCGACGTACTGCTCACGGCGCCGCGCGGTGGTCCGCAGCTGGTCGAGCGCCTTGCGGGTGAGCATCCGCATCAGGAACGCACGCGGGTCCCGGACCTCACCGCGGGCCGCCTCGCCGATGGCGTCCCAGCGGATCCACGTCTCCTGCACGACGTCCTCCGCCTCGGAGGCAGAGCCGAGCATCTCGTAGGCGGCCGTGAACAGCAGCCCGCGGTGGGTGACGAACGGGTCCTCGGACACGGCCACGACCCTACGGCGACCGCGGCGCCAGCGGCGCGAGCCCGCAGGCGGCAGCGAAGCCGTCGGACTCGATGCCGAGCGCGACGTTCGGCCGGGTGGTGAAGTTCGCGAACGCGATCACTGCTGTCAGCTCGACCAGCGCAGCGTCGCCGAGCCGGCCCCGCAGCGACGCGACCATCTCATCGGTCACGCTCGGCTGGGTCTCGGTCATCGCCTCGGCGTACGCGAGCACCTCGCGCTCGAGCGGGGAGAACAGGTCCGACTCGCGCCAGCGGGGGATGTCGCGGGCCTTGGTCAGGTCGAGGTCCCTGTTGTGGGCCTGGAAGTAGTTGAAGTCCAGGCACCAGGTGCAGCCGACCTGGGAGGCGACCGCCATATGCGCGTACGACTTCAGCTGCTCGTCGCAGCGATCCCACTTCTGGACCTTGCCGCCGAGGGAGCCCATGTCCATGAGGACCTTCGGGTGGTGCCAGTAGACGCCGATCGAGCTCGGGACCTGGCCCAGGGTCCGTCGGGCGAAGCGCTTGACCAACGAGCCCTTGAACCCGGAGATCTCGGCGGCGGGGATGCGTGTCGTTCCGGTCATGTCGTCCTCCTGTGCGGATCGCTACGACATCAAGACGCCGGCCGGGCCGCATCTGTGACATCTCAGGGGGAGTGGGGCGAGCTCACCTGTCGCGGTAGCGCTCCGTCTGCAGGGCCTCCTGCAACCCCTCGGCGGCCTCGGCCAGGGTCTGCGGCCCCCGCCGGTTGCCGAGCACGACGTCGTGACCTGCGCTCACCGCGAGGCGAGCCGCGCCCCCGTCCACGCCTCGTCCCGGGTCACGTTCTCGATCACGTCGAGCCACTCCGGGACGAGCGAGGACGGGTGGTCGCCGTCGTCGATCTCGGCGACCAACGTGCCGTCCTCGTGCTCGTCGAGCGCGACCCGCAGTCCGTCGCGCTCCACGAGGTGCCGGGTCTTCCTCAGCACCGTCGCGGGCAGGGTGACGAGCAGGGCCCACTCCTCCTCGTCCAGGTAGAGATTGGTGCAGGCCACCGCGGCCGGCCCGTCCGTGAGCCGCACCTTGTGACCGAGCTTCCGCGTCACGGTCCCGTCCCGGTCGCGGACCTCGCGCAGCCGCATCCTCGTTCCCGTGACGTACCGGTCGACGATCTGCGACGTACCGACCACGCCCTCGGGGATGCCGGCCACCCGGTAGCGCCGTTCGCGCTCGACCACTGCGTACTTCAACGAGATCGCCACGAGCCGAGACTAGAACGCCCCGTCGCGACGCCGGCGCCGCTCGTGGCGTCCCATGCCGAGTACGAAGATCGGGCCCGTGTCGTTCCGGTCATGTCGTCCTCCTGTGCGGATCGCTACGACATGAAGACGCCGCCCGGGCGACAGGTGACATCGCCGGGGCGAGGTCACCTGTCGCGGTAGCGCTGCGCCGCCTGCAGGGCCTCTCGCAGCATCTCGGCAGTCGCCGGGCGTGCCGACCAGGTCGGGTACGCGGTGCCCGGCTCGGCGTACGGCTGCACGTAGGCCGCGGTGTCGCGCTGGAACCGCCAGCCCTCCGACAACGGGCCGACGTCGAGGGCGTCGTACCCGATCGAGTCGAGGAACTCGGTCACCCGCCGCTTGGCCTCCTCGTCGTCCCCGGCGATGGGCAGGACCGTGCGGTCGGGGGCGCCGGTGGGCCGGTGCAGCACGGCGAGGTGGTCGACGTAGATGTTGTTGAACGCCTTGACCACGCGCGACTCGGGCAGGTGGGCCTGCAGCAGCTCGCTGGTCGTCGTCGACTCGTCATCGAGCTCGGCGATGTGACCGTCGCGGTCGGGGTAGTAGTTGTTGGTGTCGATGACCACCTTGCCCCGCAGCGGCTCGGCCGGCACGTCGCGGTAGGCGCGCAGGGGAACGGTCACGATGACCAGGTCACCGGCCTCGCCGGCCTCGGTCGGCGTGGCCGCCCGCGCCCGCGGTCCCAGCTCCGCGACGAGCTCGGCGAGCGTGTCCGGACCGCGTCGGTTGCTGAGGACGACGTCGTGGCCCGCATCCACTGCGAGGCGGGCGAGGGTGCTGCCGATGTTTCCACTGCCGATGAGTCCGATGGTCATGTCCGTCTGAACAGCCGCCACGGCGGAAGGATTCCGGCACCGACGACACGGCTTCGAGCGTTACGCTCACCGCGATGCGCCGGATCCGTGGCTGGAGGCCCCGATGACGTACGACGCGACCCTGGCCGCCAGGATCCGCGCCGCCGTCGACGAGGCCGCCGGACCGGCCGGCTATCGCGAGATCGCGATGTTCGGCGGCCTCTGCTGGACCGTCAACACGCACATGGCGGTCGGTGCCGGTGCCGACAACCTGATGGTCCACGTCGGCAAGGACGGCGTCGACGCGGCGCTCGAGGACGGCGCCCGCCCGGCGACGATGGGGGAGCGGACGATGGGTGGCGTCGTCCTGGTCTCGGCGGCGGACGTTCCGGACGCCGACACCCTGGCTGCCTGGGTCGGCCCCGCGGTCGAGCGGGCGCTGGCGAAGCCGCCGAAAAGGCCGAAGAGCTCGCCCGGCGCCTGAGCGCCGGTCCGTCACCGCCGCCGGGGTCCACCCCGGCTCAGAGCTCCGCCCACCCCTTCGTACGCTCCACGGCCGCGAGCCAGCGGCGGTGGTCGGCGTCGGCGTCGGCGCGCGCGGCGGCGGGGGTGAAGGCCCGGTCCAGGCTCCAGGTCTCGCGCAGCTCGTCGGTGGAGTCCCACACCCCGGTGCCGAGGCCGGCGAGGAACGCCGCGCCGAGCGCGGTGGTCTCGATCGTCCGGGGCCGCTCGACCGGCACGCCGATCTGGTCGGCCTGGATCTGGCAGAGCAGGTCGTTGGCGGCGGCCCCGCCGTCGACCCGCAGCGAGGACAGCGCCGCCGGCAGCGTCTCCAGCACGTCGCGGACCTCGAAGGCGATCGCCTCGAGCGTGGCGCGGACCAGGTGTGCGCGGGTGGTGCCGCGGGTGATGCCGACGATCAGCCCGCGCGCGTGCGGGTCCCAGTGCGGGGCGCCCAGGCCGGTGAGCGCGGGCACGAAGACGACGCCCTCCGAGGACGGCACGGTGGCGGCGATGGCCTCGGTCTCGGCGGCGGAGCCGACGATCTGCAGCCCGTCGCGCAGCCACTGCACGGCCGCCCCGGTGACGAAGATCGAGCCCTCCAGGGCGTAGGTCAGCTCGCCGGCGGGGGAGCGCCACGCGGCGGTCGAGAGCAGCCCGGCCTCGGAGCGCTCCAGCGTGGGACCGGTGTTGGTGAGGATGAACGAGCCGGTGCCGTAGGTGCACTTGGAGTCGCCGACGTCGAAGCAGGTCTGGCCGAACAGCGCTGACTGCTGGTCGCCGGCGATCCCGGCGATCGGCAGCTCGAGGTCGAGGAACGAGCGCGGGTCGGTCGTCGCCACCTCGCCCCAGTTCGGCACCAGCTCCGGCAGGGCGTCGCGGGGCACCCCGAACAGCGTGCACAGCTCCTCGGACCAGTCGCCCGCGGCGAGGTCGAACAGCAGCGTGCGCGAGGCGTTGGAGACGTCGGTGACGTGGTGCAGGCCCCGGGTCATCCGGGCGATCAGGTAGGAGTCGACGGTCCCCACGGCGTACCGCCCGGACTCCACGAGACCCCAGGTGCGGGGCTCGTGCTCGGCGAGCCAGGTCAGCTTGGTGCCGGAGAAGTACGGGTCCAGGCGCAGGCCGGTCAGCTCGGTGACGCGCTTCTCGTGGCCCTCCTCGCGCAGCCGCGTGCAGATGTCGGCGGTACGGCGGTCCTGCCACACGATCGCGCGGCGCGGGGAGCCCAGCGTCTCGCGGTCCCACAGCAGCACGGTCTCGCGCTGGTTGGTCAGGCCGACAGCTGTCAGCAGGCTGGCGTCGACCATCGCCAGCACGTCGCGGACCGCCTCCAACGTGGCCTGCCAGATCTCCTCGGGCGCGTGCTCCACCCAGCCGGGCCGGGGGAAGTGCTGGCGGAACTCCTGGGAGGCGGTCGCCTCGACGCTGCCCTCGGGCGTCACCACGACCGCGGTGACGCCGGTGGTGCCGGCGTCGATGGCCAGGACCGTCACGACGCGTCCCCGCGGACGATCGCCAGGACCCGCCGGTCCACCCAGGAGAGGTCCTCGGCGACCCGCATCTCGAGGTTCTCCACGCCCACCCAGGTCCGGAAGTCCGGGTGGCCCGCGGCCCGGGCGTGCTCCTCGAGGGTCCGCTCCAGCTCGGGGGTGACCGGCACCTTCTCCTCCTCGGTCGAGGCGGTGAGGTAGAGGTCGTGCAGCCCGAGCAGCCGCTCCAGCTCCGGGATCGGCGTGGTGTGGTCGTCGACGCGCAGGTCGACCGCGAGGTCGTCGAGGCCGGCGTACCCGGCACCGTCGCGGACCACCAGCAGCGCCGCCGACTGGCGGCCGCGGAAGTCGCCGCCCGCCTCGTCGCCCGCGGCCAGGGCCGCGAGCAGCCGGTGCCCGTGCGGCGCGTCGGGGTCCGAGGCCTCCCAGGCGGCCTGCATCGCCTCGACCACCTCGGGCCCGGTCAGGCAGTTGCCCTGGATGGCGTAGCCCTCGCCGGTGACGCCGCCGGCCCAGTGCACGCACGCGCGCCCGGTGTACGTCGCCGCGCCGCCGTCGGAGTCGACGATGCCGACCTGTCGCTGGTCGGGCTTCTCGTCCTCCCGGACCAGCCGGTCGATGGCCACCGACGCGGTCGCGCCCTCGTCGAGGTGGGCCAGCCCGAGGCCCTTCCAGGCCACATTGGCGTCGGCCTGGGTGGCGATCGCGCCGACCTGCGCCACCGCCGCCGGGACCGCCGACCCGACCGCCAGGAACCGCGAGGCGACCGCCACTCCCCAGGACTCTGCGTCGGCGGACCTGGCCACGATCGAGAACGTCATGGCGGCAGGGTATCCACGCTGCGTCCGTTTCCTGCTTGCCCTCGACCCTGGTCGAGGTTGCAGACTTCGCGGGTGCTCCAGCGTCTCGGGTTCCCCGCCATCGGCCCCCACCGTCGATTCGTCACCGCCACCGCCATCGACGCGATCGGCAGCGGCGTCTTCATGCCGGTCTCGATGCTCTACTTCCTCGCCACCACCGAGCTGTCGCTGGTGCAGGTCGGCGCGGCGCTGTCGCTGGCCTCGCTGATCGCGCTGCCGAGCGGTCCGCTGGTCGGCGGCCTCGTGGACCGGTACGGCGCGAAGCCGGTGCTGCTGGCCAGCAACGGCGTGCAGGGCCTGGGCTTCGCGGCGTACCTGGTCAGCGACTCGTTCTGGGTCGTGACCCTGTGGACGCTGGTGGTCACGGTCGGGCGGACGGCCTTCTGGGGCGCGTTCGCGCCGATCGTCACCGCGATCTCCGCGCCGGGGGAGCGGGAGCGCTGGTTCGGCTTCCTCGGCGCGATGCGCAATGTCGGGTTCGCGGTCGGCGGCCTGGCCGCCGGGGTCGTGGTCTCCCTGGACACCGAGGCGGCGTACGCAGCCGTCGTCGTGCTCAACGCGGTCTCCTACGGCGTGGCGCTGGTGCTGCTGCTCGCGGTGCCCGACGCCGCCCGGCCGGCACCCGCGGACCGGGCCCGGCCCGGGTCCTGGGGCGACGTGCTCCGCGACCGGCCCTACCGGACGCTGCTGACGGTGCAGCTGGCGTACTCGGTGGCGATGATGGTGCTCAACGTCGCGATCCCTGTCTACGCCACGACGGTGCTGGGGCTGCCGGGCTGGGTGACCGGCGCGGTGTTCACTGTCAACACCCTGATGATCGGGCTGGGCCAGGGGCTGGTGGTGACCGCGGCGACCGGCCGGCGCCGCTGGCGGGTGCTGGTCGTGGCGAACCTGGCCTTCGCGGCGTCGTTCCTGGTGCTGCTCGGCGCGAGCGCGCTGGGCGTGGCGGTCGCGACCGCCGTGGTGCTGATCGGCGCGATCGTCTACACCGTCGGGGAGCTGCTCGGCGGCCCGGTGCTCTCGGCGCTGACCGCCGAAGCGGCGCCGGCGCACCTGCGCGGGCGCTACCTGAGCCTGGTGCAGCTGACCTGGAACGTCGCGAGCACGGTGGCGCCGGTCGGCTTCGCGTGGCTGCTGGACCGCGGGCCGGCCCCGATCTGGGCGGTGCTGGCGGTGGTCTCGGTGCTCGCGGCGCTGGTGTCCCTGCGGCTGCCGGCGGTGCTGCCGCTCGCCCGGCTCGGCGTCGGCCAGGACCCGGCGGTGCTGGAGCAGCGGGACAGCGGAGCGGACGCGAAGCTCGGATGAGCGCGGCCCGGCCCCGCTACGGTGTGCGCCGTGCTCAACGACCTGTCCCGGTGGACCCGGCTCACGACGATGCTCCAGACCCTCGGACCCGGTGTGCTGATCGGCGCGCTGGTGGGAATGCGGACGGTGACGGGGGCGGGCCTGGTGCTCCTCCTGGTCGCGGCGCTGAGCCAGCCCGGCTGGCTGCTCTGGAGGACGATCAGCGGGCGCCGACTGGACGGCCGGATCTGGGACGAGGTCAGCACGGGCTCCGAGGAGATCCTGGCCGGCACGGTCCGGACCACCTCCGTGCCGGCCCGGGTGGTCCGGCACCGGGTGCTGCGCCGGCGCCCGCACTTCGGCCTGGCCGGGGGGCGCCGGGAGGGGCCGAGCCTGGCGATGGCGGTGACGGTGGTGGGCCCGGGGTCGGCACGTCGGGTGGGTGTCCTCGCCGCCCCGGTGCCCGCCCTGCAGCGGCGCGACGCCCCGCTCGTCGTGGCGGTGCACCCGGAGCGTCCGGAGGTGGCAGTCCTCGACGACCGGGTCGGCCCCGCCGACGTCGCCGCCTCCGCCCGGGACCCCCGCTGGTCGGGGCCGCTCCCGACCGACGGCAGCGTCGTCGGCGGCTGGTGGCCGGTCGCGGGCCACGCCCTGGCCGGGCTCGTGGCGGGCGCCCTGCTCGGCTTCGCGCTGATGCGCCTGGTCTCCTGAGCGGGCGCGTCAGGGTGGCCGCGCGCCGCCGCCCTGGCTAGGGTCGACGTTGGAACGATCCAAGGTCGACCTAGGAGGATCCATGCGTGTCGGAGTGCTCACCGGAGGCGGGGACTGCCCCGGCCTGAACGCCGTCATCCGCGCCGTCGTGCGCAAGGGCGTGCGCGAGCACGGGTTCGACTTCGTCGGCTACCGCGACGGCTGGCGGGGCCCGCTCGAGGGCCAGACCATGGAGCTCGGCATCGAGCAGTGCCGCGGCATCCTGCCCCGCGGCGGCACCATCCTGGGGTCCTCGCGGACCAACCCGTTCAAGATCGACGGCGGCGTGGAGCGGATCAAGGACAACCTGGCCGGCGACGGCGTCGGGGCGCTGATCGCGATCGGGGGCGAGGACACCCTCGGGGTGGCCACCAAGCTCGCCGACCTCGGCGTGCAGGTGGTCGGCGTACCGAAGACCATCGACAACGACCTGTCCGGCACCGACTTCACCTTCGGCTTCGACACGGCCGTCAACATCGCGGTCGAGGCCATCGACCGGCTGCACACGACCGCCGAGTCCCACCACCGGGCCCTGGTCGTGGAGGTGATGGGCCGGCACGCCGGCTGGATCGCGCTGCACGCCGGCATCGCCGGCGGGGCGAGCGTGGTGCTGATCCCCGAGCAGCCCTTCGACATCGCCGCGGTGTGCGCCCACGTCGAGACCCGCTTCCAGTCCGAGTACGCCCCGATCATCGTGGTCTCCGAGGGTGCGGTCCCGGCCGAGGGCGGGTCGATGACCCTGCAGTCCGGCGCTGTCGACGCCTTCGGCCACGTCCGCCTCGGCGGCATCGGCGACCGGATCGCCAGCGAGATCGAGCACCGCACCGGCAAGGAGGCCCGGGCGGTCGTGCTGGGCCACGTGCAGCGCGGCGGCACCCCGTCGGCGTTCGACCGCTGGCTGGCCACCCGATTCGGGCTCCAGGCCATCGACGCGGTCGCCGAGGGCGACTTCGGCACGATGATGGCGCTGCGCGGCACCCGCATCGACCGGGTTCCGCTGAGCGAGGGCACCGGCGAGCTCAAGCTGGTCAGCCCCGCCGAGTACGCCGAGGCGCAGGTCTTCTTCGGCTGAGGCCCGGGGCGCCGCGGCGTCAGTCCGCCCGGCGCAGCGCGGCCCGCAGCGAGCCGGGGCCGAGGGCGCTGCCCGCGAGGGTCCGGCCGTCCAGCGAGCGCGCCAGCACGACCTCGCCGAGGTCCGAGACAGCGGCCAGGGCGGTCGTGGCGGCGAGCACGTCGGGTGAGATCACCGCGGCCGGCAGCGCGAGGACCGGCCACCCCGGCCACGGCCCGCCCGCGGCGCGCACCCAGGTGCCGTCGGACAGCCGGACCACCGGCGTTCCCGCGGTGCCGGCCCGCACGACACCGGAGCCGTCCAGCCACAGGCCCAGGCCGTGACCGCTGCGGTCCAGCTCGCGCTCGGCCTGGGTGTCGGCGAGCCGCGAGATCGTCGGCAGGCCGGCAGTGGGCGACTCGGGCCAGGGCCACGGCAGGGTCCGCGCGGCAGTGGCACGGTCGGGCTGGAGCGAGACGGTGGTGGCCCGCGTCCAGGGTGCGCCCAGGCCGTGGACCAGGTGCCGCTCCCAGCCGCCGACCACCTCGACCGGGCCGGAGCCGGCCGCCAGGTCGGCCCACGGGACCGGGTCGAACCTGGCGCCGACGACCTGCGCCACCCGACGTGCGCCGGCCTCGGCGTGCGCGAGCGCCTCGGCGCCGGCGGCGATCCGCAGCCGGAAGCCGACGCCGAGGAAGTCGGGCACCAGCCGGTTCCACGCAGCGCCCGAGAGGTCGGTGGGCGTCCCGTCGTGCCAGGTGCGCGCGCTCATCGGAGCAGGGCCCGCAGTGCCGCGGCCCGGTCCCGGTAGTCGGCGTACTCGTCGAAGCTGGGGGCGCCGGGGGAGAAGAGCACGGTGCCGGCGGGCTCCGCCGCCGCGAGCGCGGCGCGCACGGCGTCGCCGAAGGTCGGGTGGGCGAGCACGGTGTGCGGCGTACCGCTCGGGAACCCGGCGGCCAGCCGGGCGCCGGCCGCGCCGCACGCGAAGACCGTGACCGGGGCCTTCCGCTCGGCGAGGTAGGCGAGCAGGGGGCCCAGGTCCAGGCCGCGGTCGGAGCCGCCGAAGAGCAGCGCGACCGGCTCCTCGGCCCAGACCTCCAGGGCCGCGACCACGGCCTCCGGCGCGGTGGCCAGGCTGTCGTCGACCCAGTGCCGCCCGTCCGCGGACGGGACCGGCTGGAGCCGGTGCTCCAGCGGCGCGAAGGTGCGGACGGCGGCCAGGGCGCGGGCCCGGTGGTCGTCGCCGTCCAGCAGCCCGGCGACGTCGACGGCGAGCAGCGCCAGCGCGATGTTCTCGGCGTTGTGCCGGCCGGCGAGGGGCAGCTCGGCCCGGGACACCGTGCCGACGCCGGGCCACACCAGGTCGCCGGCGGCGGAGACGTGGACGTGCTCGGGGTCGGTGAGGTGGACGGTGGTGCGTCCGTCGAGGACCGCCTGCACCCGCTCGCGCAGCGCGGGGTCGGCGCGCGGCAGGACGACGTGCTCGGGGCCGTGGGCGACCAGCCGGAGCTTGTCGGCGGCGTACTGCTCGAAGGAGCCGTGCCAGGGGAGGTGCTCGGCGAACAGCGAGGTGACCACGGCCACCCGCGGGGACACGGTCAGCGACTGGGCCTGGTAGCTCGAGACCTCCAGCGCGACCACGTCCAAGGCGTCCGCGTCGACGGAGAGCGCCGCGGCGCCCACGTTGCCGACGACGGCCGAGCGCAGCCCCGCGGCCACGCACACGTGCGCCACCAGCGAGGCGGTCGTGCTCTTGCCCTTGGTGCCGGTGACCGCGATGGTGCGGGCGGCGTGCTCGCTGAGCCACAGGTCGGTGAGGCTGGTCAGCGCGACGCCGGCCGCGGCCAGCTCGACGTACAGCGGCGAGGTCGCGGGGATGCCCGGGGACTTCACGACCGCCGACGCGGCGCGCAGCGCGGCGAGCGCGTCGTCGCCCACCAGCACCGGCAGGGGAGCCTCGACGGGGGCCTGCGACGGGTCGGCCTCGGGCAGGGCGACGACGGCGTCGAGGCCGCGGCGGGCCAGCTCCCCGGCCACCGCCGAGCCCTCGCGGCCGTAGCCCCACACGACGACCCCGTGGTCGGGGAGGTCAGAGAACCGCACGGGCGGCCTGCTCCAGAACGTCCGAGAGGCAGTGCTCGGGGGAGAAGTCGAACGCGGCCTCCTCCTGGGCGGCCGGGACCACGAGCTCCGCGACGCCCGGGGCGGCCAGGAACGGGTGGTCCTTCCACTCCGGGTGGCGGCGCAGCAGCTCGACGGCCACCTGGCACTCCTCGGGCTCGCCGACGCACTCGAACGGCTTGTGGTGCGGCCCGGTGCCGAGCAGGTCCAGGAAGTCGTCGCGCTGGTCCTCGTCGGCGAGCAGGTCGCGGCCGGCGTAGATCGCCAGCAGCTCGGCGCGCGGCAGGAACGGGGCCAGGGTGAGGAACACGAACCGGCACTTGTCGCAGTGCCCGCACCACTCGGTGCGCTTGGCGGGGTCGAGGTGGAACGAGCGGTTGCAGCTGGTGAACGCCCGGTGGTACGCCGAGTGGCTCGCGAAGCGGCGCATGATCGCCAGCTCCGAGAGCGGCCGCAGGAACGAGACGTAGTCGACGGGGACGTCGGCCAGCCGGTCGCGCAGCAGCCGCTCGAACCCCAGGCCCTTCGACCACTGGTGGTTGATCTCCAGGCCCTGCCAGGTGAGGTTGCCCGCCGAGGAGCTCCGCTCGTTGCTGAACACCACCCGGCCGAAGCCCGCGCGGAGCGCGACCAGGCAGGCGATCAGCGAGTTCACGGCGGTCACCGGCACGTGCCCGTTGAGCGCGCCGGCCTCGTTGAGGGCACGCAGCCCGGGGTCGAGGACCCGGCGGGCGGTGAGCAGCGGCAGCCCGGCGACCTCGGCGGTCCGGGTGATCGGGTCGTAGGTGTTGACCGAGAACAGCGTGACGTCCAGGCCGGCGGCGCGCAGGGCCTCGATGGTGACGATGGAGTCCTTGCCGCCGCCGACCGCGACCAGGGCGCGCCCGAGGTCCGGCTCGTGCCCGGAGCCGGCCAGGTCCCGACCGGACCCGCGGACCTCCGGGCGCAGCGCGTCGGGCACGTCGTTGCGGTAGGCGAACTCGCCGAGCCCGCCGCGGACGACCTCGGCCAGGAACTCCCGCTCGGCCGGGCCGGCGCCGAGCTCGGAGGTGTCGATCGCCGGCGGCACGACTGTCTTGTAGTAGCTGAGCCCCGCGACCAGGGAGAGCAGGCGGGCGACCAGCCGGGCGTCGTCGCCGACGGGCCGCGGGTCGGGGACCTCGGGGAGGACGATCCGCTCGGTGAACCGGTGGCACGCCCCGCCGCCCTCGATCCGGAAGCGCAGCTCGACCTCTCCGCGGTCGGTGAGGAGGGGCTCCTCGGGGACGAGGACGAGGTCCTCGCGGGGTACGTCGAGCAGGTCCGGCACCCCCCCATCCTAGGGAGGCCCCGGGCGGCGCCGGCGACCCGGAGGCCGCGACGGGGTTTGGCCGGGGCGCCCCACCGGGAACCTGCCTCCCATGACCACCTCCGAGCCCGCCGCGTCGACCACGCCGACCGCGGACGAGCACACCCTCAAGCGCACGCTCGGGCCCGGCCTGCTGCTGCTGTTCATCGTCGGCGACATCCTGGGTGCCGGCATCTACGCGGTGACCGGTCAGATGGCGCTGGAGGTCGGCGGCATCGTGTGGCTGCCGTTCCTCGTGGCGTTCGGCGTCGCGACGCTCACCGCGTTCTCCTACCTGGAGCTGGTCACCAAGCACCCGCAGGCGGCCGGCGCCGCGCTGTACACGCACAAGGCGTTCGGCATCCACTTCGTCACGTTCCTGGTGGCGTTCGCGGTGATCTCCTCGGGCATCACCAGCGCCTCGACCGCCGCGAACCTGGTCGGGACCAACCTGCTCGCCGGGCTGGACGGGCTCGGCTGGGACCTGCCGGCGGGGGAGGCCACGATCACCGGCGTCGCGATGGGATTCATGGTGCTGCTGGCCGGGATCAACCTGCGCGGGGTCGGCGAGAGCGTGAAGTTCAACGTCGTGCTCACGATCATCGAGATGACGGCCCTGGTGATCGTGATCGGCATCGGGCTGTACGTGGTCGGCAAGGGCGACGCCGACCTGGGCCGGATCGTGGTCTTCGAGTCCGGCGGCGACCGAGGCCTGTTCCTGGCCGTCACGGTCGCCACCGCGATCGCGTTCTTCGCGATGATCGGCTTCGAGGACTCGGTGAACATGGTCGAGGAGACCAAGGACCCGGAGAAGGTCTTCCCGCGGATCATGTTCACCGGCCTCGGGATCGCCGTCGTCTTCTACGTCCTGGTGGCGATCTCGGTGATCGCGGTGATCCCGACCGGCGAGGTGCAGCGGGTCGCCCAGGGTGAGGGCAAGGTGCTCCTGGAGGTCGTCACCATCGGCGCCCCGGGACTCCCCGTGGACAAGATCTTCCCGTTCCTGACCGTCTTCGCGGTCGCCAACACGGCGCTGATCAACATGCTGATGGCCAGCCGGCTCCTCTACGGCCTGGCCCGCCAGGACGTGCTGCCGCGCAGCCTCGGCTCGGTGCTGCCGCGGCGGCGCACTCCGTGGGCGAGCATCGGCTTCTCGACGCTGCTCGCGCTGTGCCTGATCGTCGCTGTCACGTTCCTGTCCGGGACCACTGTCATCGACGCGCTGTCCGGCACCACCTCGCTGCTGCTGCTGTGCGTGTTCGCGGTCGTCAACGTCTCCTGCCTGGTGCTGCGCCGCGAGTCGGCGCCGGAGCAGGCCTTCCGCGCCCCCACCTGGGTCCCGGTCGCCGGCGCCCTGACCTGCCTGTTCCTCGTCGGCCCGTGGGCGCGCGACCGCGACGACTGGGTGCAGTACCAGATCGCCGCCGGGCTGCTCGTGCTCGGCATCGTGCTGTGGCTGCTCACCTGGCTGACGAACCGTGGGGTGCGGGCCAAGAAGACCGGCTTCCGCGACATCGACCACCTGGGGGAGTGAGCGCGCCCGGCGGCTTCCGCCACGGTGGCCGAGCCGTGGACGCCGAATCGGGGCGGCCCCCCGCACCCGCGTACCCTGGAACGGTGAGCACCGACGTCCCCTCCCTCTCCGCCCTGCACGCGATGGGTGCCGCGCAGCAGCCGAGCTACCCCGACCGGGCGGCGGTCGACGCGGCCGTGTCCCGCCTGCGCACCATGCCCCCGCTGGTCTTCGCCGGCGAGTGCGACGAGCTGACCGCCAAGCTCGCGGCCGTCAGCCGCGGCGAGGCGTTCCTGCTCCAGGGCGGCGACTGCGCCGAGACGTTCGCCGGCGTCACCGCCGACAACGTCCGCAACAAGCTGCGGGTGCTGCTGCAGATGGCGGTCGTGCTCACGTACGCCGCGTCGGTGCCGGTGGTCAAGGTCGGCCGCCTCGCCGGCCAGTACGCCAAGCCCCGCTCCAGCGACTCCGAGACCCGCGACGGGGTGACCTTCCCGGCGTACCGCGGCGACGCGGTCAACGGCTTCGAGTTCACCGAGGCCGCGCGCACCCCCGACCCGCAGCGGCTGGTCGAGGTCTACCACTCCTCGGCCTCCACGCTGAACCTGGTGCGGGCGTTCACCACCGGCGGCTACGCCGACCTGCGCCAGGTGCACACCTGGAACACCGACTTCGTACGCAGCTCCCCGTTCGGCCAGCAGTACGAGGCGATCGCGAACGAGATCGAGCGGGCGCTGACCTTCATGCAGGCGATCGGCGCCGACCCCGACGAGTTCCACCGCGTCGACTTCTACTCCAGCCACGAGGCGCTGGTGCTGGAGTACGAGCACGCGATGACCCGCATCGACTCCCGCACGGCCGAGCCGTACGACGTCTCCGGCCACTTCGTGTGGATCGGCGAGCGCACCCGCCAGCTCGACGGCGCCCACGTGGAGCTGCTGCGCCACATCCGCAACCCGATCGGCGTCAAGCTCGGGCCGTCCACGTCCCCCGACGACGCGCTCGCGCTGGCCGCCCGGCTGAACCCGGACAACATCCCGGGCCGGCTGACCTTCGTGACCCGCTTCGGCGCCCAGAAGATCCGCGACGGGCTGCCGCAGCTGGTCGAGAAGGTCACCGCCGAGGGCGTCAACGTCGCCTGGGTCTGCGACCCGATGCACGGCAACACCTTCGAGGCCAGCTCGGGCTACAAGACCCGCCGGTTCGGCGACGTCATCGAGGAGGTCCAGGGCTTCTTCGACGTGCACCGCTCGCTCGGCACCTGGCCCGGCGGCCTGCACGTCGAGCTCACCGGTGACGACGTCACCGAGTGCGTCGGCGGCGGCGAGGACCTCGCCGAGATCGACCTCGGCAACCGCTACGAGTCGGTCTGCGACCCGCGCCTGAACCGGGTCCAGTCCCTCGAGCTGGCGTTCCTGGTCGCGGAGATGCTGCGCAAGGTCGCATGATCGACCTCCGCTCGGACACCGTCACCCGCCCGACCGAGGCGATGCGCGCCGCGATGGTGCGCGCCGACGTCGGCGACGACGTGTACGGCGAGGACCCCACGGTCCGCGCGCTGGAGGAGCGGGTCGCTGACCTCTTCGGTCACGAGGCGGCGCTGTTCACGCCGACCGGGTCGATGGCCAACGTGCTGGCCGTCGCCGCGGTGGTCGAGCCCGGCCAGGAGGTGCTCTGCGAGTCGAGGGCGCACATCGCGCGCGCCGAGCTCGGCGCGCACGCCGCGGTGAGCGGCCTGACGATGCGCACCTGGATCTCCGAGCGCGGTCAGGTCGACATGGCGATGATCCGTCGCCTGTTCGCGCCCGACCTGGGCCCGTTCTTCGTGCCGACCGCGGCGATCTCGGTGGAGAACAGCCACAACTTCGCCGGCGGCGCGGTGCTGCCGCTGGCGGACCTGCTGGACCTGCGCGAGTTCGCGACCGAGGTCGGGACGGCGGTCCACATCGACGGGGCCCGGATCTGGAACGCGCACATCGCCACCGGCACCCCGCTGCGCGAGTACGGTGCGATCGCGGACGTGCTCGCGGTCTGCCTGTCCAAGGGCCTCGGCGCCCCGGTCGGGTCGCTGGTCGTGGGCTCCGCCGACGCCATCGCCTCGTCCCGGGTGCGCCGCAAGCGGCTCGGCGGCGGGATGCGCCAGACCGGCATCCTCGCCGCGGCCGGGCTGTACGCGCTCGACCACCACCTCGAGCGGCTGGCCGAGGACCACGAGCACGCCCGGCTGCTCGCCGAGGCGTGCGGCGCCGACCCCGCCACGGTCGAGACCAACATCGTCGTCGTGGACCGGCCGGACGCGGCGCAGGTCGTCGAGAAGGCTCGCGCCGAGGGGGTCCTGGTCTCCACCGTCGGGGCCACCGCACTGCGGCTGGTGACCCACCTCGACGTGTCCCGGGTCGACGTGGAGCGGGCCGCGGCCGTGCTCGCCCGCTGCTGACCAGGTCCACGAGTGGGCTGACCTGCGGTGGGTGTTCGGCACCCGGTACACCCCGGTGACACGCACGGTGGTTCGTGCGATCCTCGCCTCGTGCCCAGCGTTCCTCCCCGCCCGCGCCGGCTGACCGTCGCCCACGGTCGTTTCGACGGAGCCTGCGCCAGCGTGAGCCGGCGATGAGCATGCGGTTCAACCCGCCGCCGAACTGGCCGGTCCCGCCCGCGGGGTGGACGCCGCCGCCGGGCTGGCGGCCCGATCCGTCGTGGGGTCCCGCGCCGCCCGGGTGGCAGCTGTGGGTCACGGGCCCGACCGCGTTCGCCGCTCCGGCATATCCGGCACCTCCCTTGACTGCGGGGACGGCGGGGACCCCGTGGACGGCGACCCAGCAGTCCCGCAGCCGCGGCACGGCGATGGTCGCGGTGGCGGCCGGGTCCTGCGGGCTGGCGGGGTTCGTGCCGCCGCTCTGGGCGGCCCGGCAGCGCCCGCACGACGCCGCGTTCCGCCGGCGGATGTACGCCGTGGCAGGCGGTCTGCTCGCGCTGACGGTCACGGCGATGACAGTGGCCTCGATCGCCGAGGAGGACGCCACGGGCGTCGGAGTCGGGCTGTCCGGTGACCTCAGCGGGATGCTGATGTTCCTGAACCTGGTCCTCGCGATCACGGTCGCGGTGCTGGTGCGCAAGGCCGACGTCGGCGCGGAGCTGCCCGGGGTCGCCGAGGAGCTGGCGAGGCGCCGGCTGCGCGAGCAGTACCGGCAGCTCGCCACCGGCGACCCGGCGCTCGGGCGCAGCATGCGGATCGGCCGGCCGGACCTGCCCCGCCACCTGGACGACGGGGGCCTGGTGGACCTGAACGCGATCCCGGAGGACCGGCTCGGGCCGCTCGCCGGGCTCTCGGCCGAGGAGGCGGGCCGCGTCGCCGACGCCCGACGGCAGCTGGGCCGGTTCACGAGCCTCGAGGAGGTCGCCGTCTACGCCGACCTGCCCGAGACCACCATGACGTCGCTGCGCGAGCGGGCGATCGTCTTCTGACGGCCCGGCTCGGCCTGACGGCCCGGCTCGGCCTGACGGTGGAGGGTCGCCTCAGCGCGCGGCGACCCGGTCGCGCAGCTCCCGGGCGAGCCGCTCGGCCTCCGCGGGCGTGGCGACCTCGACCATCGAGAAGCCGAGCGAGCCGTCCTGCTCCTGCCAGCCCTTGTTCGCCAGGTCGGCGACCGCGCTGCGCGGGACGACCGTGACGAAGCCGCGCAGGCTGGTGCGCCCCAGCTGCGGCACGAACTCCTGCCCGATCCACTGGTTGATCTCGGTGGAGTAGGCGCCGACCGCCTCGCTGGAGTCGACGATGACAGTGCTCAGGCCGTGGGTGCGGATCAGCTCCAGCTGCTTGCCGAGCGCCGGCTTGACCGCGTCGTCGGCGTGCCGCAGCCAGCGCACGACCACCGCGTCCAGGGCCGGGACGTGGGAGACGGTGACCGCCCCCTCCACCTCGAGCGCGACGCCGCCCTCCGGGCCGGTCTCGTGCACGACGACCTCCCGGCGCGGCACCTCGAAGCGGCCGGCGATCGAGCCGAGGTCGCCGGCCAGGCCGGCCAGCTCGCGAGCCGCGTGCCGGGTCCGGGTCAGCTCCTCCAGAGCCAGGGCGGTCGCGGAGGCGACCGCGCTGACCGTCTCGGCGATCGCCCGGCTGCCGTCGGCGGCCTCGTCGAGGCTCCGGCTCATCTCGGCGGTGGTGGCGCTCTGCTCCTCGACCGCGCTGGCGATGGTGCCCTGGTAGACCGAGAAGCGCTCGATGACGCCGCGGGTGCGCTCGATGGAGGAGATCGCCTCCCGGGTGCCCCGCTGCAGGGTCTGGACCCGCGAGGTGATGTCCTCGGTGGCGCGCGCGGTCTCCTGGGCCAGGGTCTTCACCTCGCCCGCGACGACCGCGAACCCTCGGCCGGCCTCGCCGGCCCGGGACGCCTCGATGGTGGCGTTCAGCGCCAGCAGGTTCGTCTGCTCGGCGATGGCGGTGATCAGGCGGACGACGTTGCCGATCTCCTCGCTGGCGGTCCCCAGCTCGGCCATCACCCCGGTCGTCTCCCCGGCCATGGTCACCGCCTGCCCGGCGACGTCGACCGCCTCGGTGACCGTCCGGGCGATCTCGGAGACCGAGTCGCGCAGCTCCGCTGCGCCGGTCGAGACGACAGTGACGCCGTGGGAGACAGTGCCCGCCGCGGCGCTCACCGCCGCCGCGCGCTCCGAGGTCTCCGCGAAGGCGGTGGTCATCGACTCCGCCGCGGCGGCCACGGCGTCCGCGGTGCCGTGCAGCGCCGCCGAGGAGTCGACGACGTCGCGCATCGCCGTGCGGGTGCGCGCGCCCGCGTCGGCGACGGCACGCAGGAGCGGGTCGGCGGCGGCCTCCGGGGCCGCCGACAGGTCGCCGCGAGCCAGCCGGCGGGCGTGCTCGGCCGCCGCTGCCAGAGGACCGGCGACGGCGGTCCGCACCGCCACGGCGGCCAGCACCGTCAGCAGCGCGGCGAGCAGCAGCGCGAGCCGGGGGCCGGTGGCGTCCAGGCCCAGCGCCGCGACGAGCAGCTGGAGCAGCGCGGCCGTCCCGAGCAGCGGAGTCAGGCGCGCGGGCGACAGCAGGTGCATGGGGGTGGTCCGTCCCGTTCCTCGGCGAGCCCGCTGACGGCGCGGGCTGCCACAGGATCGGCAGCGGCGCGGACGACCTGAGCGCAAACGGCCGCCCTGCGGTGCCGGCCCCGGGCGGTCAGGGGAGTGGTACGCCGACCAGCGTGACGTCGCTGAGCGCTGTGAAGTCGCGCCGCGCCCGGCCCTGGCCCGGGGCGCTGACCTCGACCAGGCGCAGCGTGACAGTGGTCGTGGTCACCGGGTCGACCTCGGTGGCCTGCATCGTGCGGATCTCCTCGAGCTCCTGGGGGACCACGGTCCCGTCGTCGAAGACCCACTCGACCGCGCCGACCCGCCGGTTGCCGGCGTACCAGTCGAGGGCGCGGGGGCCGGAGCCGACGGTCTTGGCGTAGCCGTTGATCAGGCCCACGGTGCTGATCTCGGTGGGCCCGTCGAGGGTGAAGACGATCTCGGTGCCGCTGCCGTCGCCGGGCATCCGCCAGCAGGTGGTCTCGACCCCGTCGAGCAGGTTGCCGGCCTCGTAGCGGGTCACGTTGCCCTCGGTGTCGGTGCTCGCCGGCGCGGTCACCGGCGCACTGACCGCCGCGAGCCGGGCCAGGTCCGCGGGCTCCTCCGGCTTCGCGGGCTCGGCGGCCGGCGTGGTCGGGGAGACCGGCGCCGAGGCGGGCGGCTCCGGCTGCGGGGTCGGGGCCGTGGTGGCCGCGGCCTCCTCGGTCGGCTCCTCGCCGCCGGAGAGCAGCAGCGCGCCGCCCAGGCCCGCGACCAGCAGCAGCACCAGCGGCACCGCCAGCCAGGGCAGCCAGCTCCGGGACCGGTGGGCCGGCTCGCTCGGAGCGGGAGCGCCGGTGCTCCCGGTCAGGTGCGGCGCGTCGTCGGCGAAGAGCGGGTAGCGGGCCGCCGACGGGGGCGGAGGCAGCACGGGCGGCGGCGGAAGCGACGGCGAGGCCGTCGGTGGGCCAGCCGGGGGGCCGGTGGGTGGGGCGGTCGGTGGGGCCGGCGGCCGGCCGGCGGGGATCGGCGGCAGCGCGCGCACGACGGTGTCGGTGCGCGGGTCCGGCGGCTCGAGCGGGGGAGCCGACGGCGGGGCGGCCGGCGCCTGGCCGGGGTCGCCGAGGGGCCCGCCGGCGACCGGGCGCCCACACTGGGCGCAGTACCGGCCGGCGCCGAGCTCGGACCCGCACCCCTGGCAGTTCCTGTCGCCGTGTCCCGCCGCGTGCTGCATGCTGCTCCCTCGTTGCTCTGCGACGCACAGGGTAGGCGATGCCCACCCCGGCGGCGACGACCGGCGCCGCCGCGGAGCCCGGTCAGCGCCGCGCGAGCTGGCCGGCGTCCACGCGTCCGAGCACGGGCGGCAGCCGGCGCACCGCCTGGGCGAGCTCACGCAGGTCGCTGCCCAGCAGCGCCTGCGGCCCGTCGCACAGGGCGGTCTCGGGGTCCGGGTGCACGTCGACGATGATGCCGTCGGCGCCGACAGCGATCGCCGCCCGCGACAGCGGCACGACCAGGTCCTTGCGGCCCGCGGCGTGGGAGGGGTCCACGATCACCGGGAGGTGGCTGGCGGCCTGGACGACCGGGACTGCCGAGATGTCCAGGGTGTTGCGGGTCGCCGGCTCGAAGGTGCGGATGCCGCGCTCGCACAGCACGATCTCGAGGTTGCCGCGCTGGGCGACGTACTCCGCCGCCATCAGCCACTCCTCGATCGTCGCGGTCATGCCGCGCTTGAGGAGGACCGGCTTGCCGGCGTCGCCGACCGCCTGCAGCAGCCCGAAGTTGGCCATGTTGCGGGTGCCGATCTGGAGCATGTCCGCGTGCTCGGCGACGACGGGCACGTCGCGGGCGTCGACGACCTCGGTCACGACGGGGAGCCCGGTCGCGGCGCGCACCTGGCCGAGGATCTCCAGCCCGCGCACGCCCAGGCCCTGGAAGGCGTACGGCGAGGTCCGCGGCTTGAACGCGCCGCCGCGCAGGATCGTGGCGCCGGCCGACTTGGCCATCTGCGCCGCCGCGAGGGTCTGCTCCGCGGTCTCGACCGCGCACGGGCCGGCCAGGAGCGTGAACGTGTCCGGGCCGATCGGGACCCGGGCGCCCTCGCGTCCCACCCAGACCGTCGAGCGGTCCGGGTGGTGCTGGCGGCTGACCAGCTTGTAGGGGTCGGAGATCCGGTGCACGTCGGCGACGCCGCGCAGCGTGCGCAGGTTGAGGTGGTGGAAGGAGTCGATGTCCCCGACCAGGCCGATGATCGTGCGCACCACGCCCTTGCTGACGAAGGCGGACCCGCCGACGCCCTCGACCCGGCTGACGACGTTCGCGACGTCCTCGTCGCTGGCGTCCGGTGACATCACGACGACCATGGCGCTTCCTCCTGTTCCCGTCCGCCCCGGACGGACGACACGCCCCGAGCCGCGGCCGGGGGCGTGCGTTCCGGACGCTAGTCCAGGGGTCCCGGCGCCCGCGAGTGGTTTCGGATCGTGGACCGGCCGGCGTCAGCGCGACACGTCGGCCAGCCGGGAGCGCAGCGCCTCGACCCGGGCGTCGTCCCAGCCGGCCGGGTGCAGGATCGCCCGCCACGCCGCCAGCGGCTGGGTCCCGTAGCGGTGCCCGTGGTCCTCGTCGAAGTCGTTGCTGACGGCCATGTCGACGGCGAGGTTGAGGAACGTCGTCAGCGGGGTCCAGGTCAGGTCCGGGTTGACCGAGGAGTCCAGCGGCTCCTCGAGCCAGTCCGGCCTCTCCAGGGCCGTCTCCCAGTCCCACCACACGATCGGGTCGTCGCCCTGCTGGAGGAAGACCGACCGCGGCGCCGTCCCGTCGAGGTCGGAGGCCCGGTTGGCGAAGACCACGTCCCCGCCGTCCCCGACCACCGGGCGCACCTGCGGCGACCCCGGCCGGCGGGACCGCTCGGCCTCGCGGCGCAGGTGCATCGTCTCCGGCGGCCCGACCCACACCGACCCGTCGGTGCTGGCGAGCAGGTCGGGCAGGGACGTGAACGCCGCGGCGCCGCCGGTGGACCCGAGGCTCTCGCCGGCGACGAGCAGGGCCGGGCGACGCGCCGCCGGGATCTCGTCGAGGCGCTCGCGGACGGCCCGGACCAGCGCCCGCCCGGTGTCGCCGGCCGCCTCCTGCTCGGCGAGGTAGGCCAGCGGGCTGGGCAGGTGGGAGTACTGGACGGCGACCGTGGCGGCGTCCCCGGAGTGCAGGTACTCCACCGGCTGCACGATCTGCTCGTTGACCCAGCCGGTGCCGGTCGGGACCACCACGAGCACCGCCGCACGCTCGAAGGCCCCGTAGCGCTCCAGCTCGGCCATCGCCAGGCGGACCCGGGTGCCGAGGTCGTCGGCGGCGGCCCGGCCGACGAAGACGCGGACCGGCTCCAAGGACGCCGCGGGCGCGAGCTCGGCGATCTCGTCGGCCGACGGCCCCCGGGTCAGGAAGCGCCGCCCCTGGTCGCCGACCTCGTCCCACCGCACCGCCGAGCGCGGGCCCCCCGAGCGGAGCGGGGAGGTGGGTGGTGCCGGACCGTTCCCGACGTCGAGGTCACCGGCCTCGAAGGTGGCGTTGAAGCCGCCCAGGCTGCGCTGGAGCACGTAGTTGTTCAGGGAGGCCAGCACCACCCAGGTCACGAGGACCAGCGCGAGGGTGCCGGCGACCCAGGCCGGCAGCCAGCGCCGGCCCAGCCGGGCCAGTCGCGCCCGGACCAGCCGCAGGGCCCAGCCGGCCAGGAACAGCACCGTCGCGACCAGCGCGGTGACGGCGAGGGTGCCGCCGTAGAGCAGCCACCAGGACTCCGGCTCGTAGCCGAGGCGCTCCCAGGTCCACCGGTGCGCGTCGACGGCCCGGACCGCCGCCCAGCAGGCGAGGCCGACCAGCACCAGCGCCAGCGCGGCCCGGACCCGCAGGTCGGTGCGCTCCTCGAACGGGGCCCAGCCCCACCCCCTGCGCCGGCGCGCCAGGTGGCCGGCCCGGGTCAGCAGCGTGCCGACGGCGTAGCCCACGACCAGCGCGACGCCGCCGACGACGCCCTCGAAGACCCAGTCGCGGGCCAGCAGCGAGGGCGACCAGGACTGCACGAGCAGGTAGGCCCCGAGCACGGCTCCCAGCAGCGTCGGCGCCCGGGCGGCCCGCACCCACCGGGCCGCCGGTCCCGGCAGCGGCGTCGCGGCGGCACTGCTCGACATCGAGACCTCGCTCCCGGGCTGCTCCGGTCGTCCCTGGGTCTCGGACCCTAGTGCCCGGGGGGCTCAGGCGTCGCGCAACTTCTTGAGCAGTGCGAGGTCGGGGTTGCCGGGGTCGCGGGAGCCGGGCGTCTCCAGCACGAACGGCACGCCCGCCGTCGCCGGGTGCGCGAACAGCTCGGCGAAGGCCTCGGTGCCGATGTGGCCCTGCCCGATCTGCTGGTGCCGGTCCTTGAAGGCGCCGCGCACGTCCATCGAGTCGTTGGCGTGGATCAGCCGCAGCCGTCCGGGCCCGCCGATCTCGACGATCCGGTCGACGGTCGCGCTCGCGCCACCGGGCTCGTCGAGCGGCGCGCCGGCGGCGAAGACGTGGCAGGTGTCCAGGCAGATCCCGGCGCGCGGGTGGAAGTCCAGGGCCCCGAGGTAGGCGGTGAGGTCCTCCACGCCGGCGCACAGCGAGCGGCCCTGGCCGGCGGTGGGCTCGAGGAGCAGCCACGGGGCCCCGTCGGCTCCGTCGGCTCCGTCGGCTCCGTCGCCCTCGAGGGTCTCGAGCACCGGCAGCAGGCCCTCGCGCACCTGCCGCATCGCCGCGGCGTACCGCGCCTCGCTCTCGCCGGGGGTGCTGTCGACGAACGAGCCGGTGTGCACGACCACGCCCTCCGCGCCGATCGCGACCGCGCGCTGGAGGTTGTGGGCGACCACGGCCACCGACCTCTCGTAGGTGGCGGGCGTCGGCGAGCCCAGGTTCACCAGGTACGGCGCGTGGATGAAGGTCCGGATCCCGCGTTCGGCGGTGGCCTCGCGGAAGGCGGCGTCCTCGGCGGGCTTCCCGGGCGAGAGCGCCCAGCCGCGCGGGTTGCCGACGAAGACCTGGAGGGTCTCGCAGCCGAGCGACTCCGCGGAGGCGAGGGCGCCGGCCACCAGTCCCTTGCCGACCTGGACGTGGGTTCCGATCGGGTTGCGCAGGGCGGTCTCGAGCACGAGCGAGGAGGCTACCGGCTCAGACCAGGTAGATCGTGATCGTGCTGCCCTTGGGGACCTCGGTGCCCGAGCCGGGGTCGACCCGCAGGACGTAGCGCAGCCCGATGTAGGTCGGCGACTTCTTGATCTCGACCTCGAACCCGGCGCCCTCCAGCGCGGCCACGGCGTCGTCGACACCGGAGGCGACCAGGCCGCCGGGCACCGCGACCAGCTCGGGGCCCTGGGACACGACGAAGGAGACCGGGTCGCCGCGGAACAGGGTGCCGCCGCGGGGCTGCTGGCTGATCACCCGGCCCTTCGGCACCGTGTCGGAGTGCTCCTCGCCGCTGACGGTGCTCTCCAGGCCGCGCTCGGCGAGGGTCTCGCGGGCGTCGTCGTAGGGACGGCCGACCCAGTCGCCGACCTTGATCGGCCGGCGGCCCTTGCTGACGACCAGGTCCACGCTGGCGCCGGGGGAGAGCACGGTGCCGGGCTTCGGGGTGCTGCGGATCACGACGCCCTCCGGGACGGTCTCCGACCAGCGGGAGACCACGGTGCCGGCCGCGAGCTTCCGCTCCGCGAGCAGCTGCTCGGCCTCGGCCTGCGGGCTCCCGGCCAGCTTCGGCAGCTCGTAGCGCTCCTTGCCGAGCGAGACCGTCAGCGTGACGGTGCCGCCGTCGAGGACCCGGGAGCCGGCCCCCGGGTCCGCGGCGATGACCAGGCCCGGCTCGACGGTCTCCGAGTACGCCGGGTCGCCGAGCTCGACCTCGAGGCCGGCGTCCTCCAGCTTGGTCGTCGCGGCGGCCTGCTCGAGGCTGACCACCGCCGGGACGTCGGTGTAGCGCGCCCAGCCGAACCACCAGGCGCCGGCGCCCAGGCCGCCGGCGAGCAGCAGCGCCGCGAGCAGCACTGCCAGGCCTCGGCGTCGGCGCCGGGGCGCCCGCGATGCGCCCGGGGCCGGGTCCCCGAGCTCGTGGATCGAGGTGGGCTCGGGGCGGCCCCGCGGAGCGACCGGCAGCCGGGACGTCGGTGGCGAGTCCGGGGCACGGCCGCCGGGATCGGGCCGCAGGTCGGGGTCCAGCAGCTGGTACGGCGCGGTCGGCTCGATCAGCTGGCCGCTGTCGGCACCGATGTCGTGGACCACCGCCCGCGGCTGGAGGTCTGCTGTCAGGTCGGGGTCCTCGGTGACGCCGTCGGCGAGGGCGTGGCCCACCCGGTGCACGTGGTGCAGCAGCACGCCGGCGTCGGCCGGCCGCTGGCCGCGGTCGCGTGCGGTCGCGCGGGCGACGAGCGCGTCGACGTACCCGGGCAGCCCGGGGACCGCGGTCGACGGCGGCGGGATGTCGTGGTGGACGTGCTTGTAGGCCACCTGGATCGGGGTCTCGCCCTCGTGCGGCTTACGGCCGGTGAGCAGCTCGTAGAGCAGGACGCCGGCGGCGTAGACGTCGGCGCGGGCGTCGGCCCGGCCGTCGACGACCAGCTCGGGGGCCAGGTAGGAGACGGTCCCGATGAGCACGCCGGCGGTGGTGTGCTGGGTCTCGGTGCTGACGGCCTTCGCGAGTCCGAAGTCGGCGACCTTGACCCGGCCGTCGTCGGCGATCAGCACGTTCTCGGGCTTCACGTCGCGGTGCACCAGTCCGGCCCGGTGCGCGGCGGCGAGCGCGGACAGCACCGGCTCCAGCAGCGCCAGCGCCCGCGCCGGCGGCATCGGGCTCTCCTTGGCGATCGTGTCGCGCAGGGTGTGGCCCGGGACCAGCTCCATGGCGAGGAAGACGACCCCCTCGTCCTGGCCCTGGTCGTGCACCGCCACGACGTTCGGGTGCGAGAGCCGGGCCGCGGCCCGGGCCTCGCGCACGAACCGGGCCGCGAACTCGTCGTCGTCGCCGAGGCCCGGGTGCATCACCTTCACCGCGACCGTGCGGTCCAGGCGGATGTCGGTGGCCTCGTAGACGCTGGCCATGCCGCCGCGGGCGATGCGGGACCCGACGCGGTAGCGGCCGTCGAGCAGCCGCCCGGTCAGCGCGTCCGCGCTCCGGGCGCGCGCAGGCACGCCCGAGCCCGACTGGGCATGGCGATCGGTGTGCACGTCGACCCTCCTGCGACCGGACGGGGAAGGATCCGGTCGGCCCAATCGTACGGATCCGCGCCCTCGGGGCGCGTGCTCGGCGGCGTCCGGCGTGGCGTGCCGGCCGGGCGGGCGCCCCGGCGGGGCCGCCGCGAGCCCGCCGGGTTTCGGCCAGCGGTCGGCGGATGGGACGATGGACCCATGACCGACCGACTCGCCGACGCCGATCTCGCGGCCCTCGTCCCCGACTGGATCGACTGGGCCGAGGCGGCCCGCCAGCTCGGCGTGAGCGTGGGCAAGGTGCGCACGATGATCCGCGACCACCAGCTCGCCGCCGCGGTCCCTACCCCCGGCGCCGGGCAGCAGATCCCGGCCGACCTGATCCAGGACGGCCTGCCGGTCAAGGGCCTGCCGGGCCTGCTCACGATGCTGCACGACGGCCGCTACGACGACCGCGAGTGCATCGCGTGGCTCTACACCGAGCAGCCCGACCTGCCGGGCCGGCCCATCGACGCGCTGCGCGAGAACCGCGGGTCCGAGGCCAAGCGCCGCGCCCAGGCGATGGCGCTCTGACCCTCCGCGACACTGCGCGGACGCTCGTCTGGCTCATCCTCGGGCCGCGCCACGTGCCCGAGGAGTGGCGCGGGTTCGTCACCTGGGCCCGAACGCGCGCATACTGCTGGAGATGACGACACGACCCGGAGCCCGGCCGCGACACCTGGCGAGCAGCCCCTTCCAGCCCAAGCCGGAGCCGACGATCGTGCAGTACGCGGTCGACGACCTGGTCTCGCACGACTCCTACGGCGTGGGGCGGGTCGTGGGGGTGGAGAGCGCAGCCGTGTCGGTCGACTTCCGCGACAAGACCGTGCGCATCACCAGCCCGTTCGCCAAGATGACCCTGCTCTGACCGGTTCCTGACCGGGCCTTGACCCGGTCGATCGGCGGTCGGCCCCCTCGGGGGAGCCGGCCGGGCTAGACCACGCGCTGGGTGGCGGCGGCCGCGAGCTCCTCGAGCACGACGCTCGCGTGCGGGTCGAACCCGCCCCGGTGCAGCGCCGCGACGGCGCGCTCGCCGAGCTGGCCGATGACGTCCTCGACCTGCCCGGCCGCTCCGGACTCCTCGATGACCGCCCGCAGCCGGGTCACCTGGGCCGGCGTCAGCGCGGTGCCGAGCAGCGCGTCCAGGAGCGCCGCCTCCGCGTCCGGCGCGGCGTCGAGCGCCAGCGCGACCAGCACGGTCCGCTTGCCCTCGACCAGGTCGTCGCCGGCGGGCTTGCCGGTGGCCTCGGGGTCGCCGAAGACCCCCAGCAGGTCGTCGCGGAGCTGGAAGCCCTCGCCGAGCGGCAGGCCGTACGCCGAGAGCGCGGCCAGCTGCTCCTCGCCGGCCCCGGCCAGCGCCGCGCCGATGTGCAGCGGGCGCTCGATGGAGTACTTCGCGGACTTGTAGCGCAGCACCGTCATCGCGGTCTCGACGTCCGCGCGCCCGCGCGCCTGCACCGAGACGTCGAGGAACTGCCCGGCGATCACCTCCGAGCGGCACAGGTCCAGCACTGTCAGCGCCGGCGCCACCTGCTCCAGCGGGAGGCCGCAGCGGCGCAGCAGCTCGTCGGACCAGCTCAGCAGCAGGTCGCCCAGCAGGATCGCCGCGGCGGCGCCGTACTGCTCGGGGTCGCCGCGCCACCCGTCGGCGCGGTGCTCGGCCGCGAAGGCGCGGTGCGTCGCCGGCCGGCCGCGGCGGGTGTCGGAGGCGTCCATGTAGTCGTCGTGGACCAGCGCGCTGGCGTGCAGCAGCTCCAGCGCGGCGCAGGCCCGCACCAGGGCCGCCTCCTCCGGGTCCTGGGGATCCACCGGCTCCGGCGCGGGCCGCAGCGCCCGGAAGCCCCAGTAGCAGAACGCCGCGCGCAGGCGCTTGCCGCCGCGGACCGCGGCGCGAGCCTCGCTCAGCAGTCGGCCGGCGTCCGGGCCCAGCGGCGCGAGCCGGACCTCCTGCTCGGCGAGGAAGTCCTCGAGCGCGTGCTCCACGCGATCGCGGAAGCCGGTCGAGTCCCATCCGCTGCCCGTCACGGGCACGAGGCTATCCAGTGGACAGTGCGGACTTGGGATCACCCCGGACCTAGACTCCCGGCATGGCTGAGGACCGGATCCGGAGCATCGCCGATCTCGTGCGCGAGGGCGGGCGGTCGTTCTCCTTCGAGTTCTTCCCCCCGAAGGACGAGGCGGGGGAGGAGCAGCTGTGGCGCGCGATCAGCGCGCTGGAGCCGTACCGGCCCACGTTCGTCTCGGTGACGTACGGCGCCGGCGGGTCCAGCCGCGACACGACGGTGCGGGTCACCTCCCGGATCGCCCGCGAGACCACGATGACCGCGATGGCGCACCTGACCTGCGTGGGCCACACCCGTGCGGAGCTCGAGGGCATCCTGGACAGCTACGCCGAGGCCGGCATCCACAACGTGATGGCGCTGCGCGGCGACCCCGCCGACGGCCCGCGGGCGCCCTGGCAGGCGACGCAGGGCGGGCTCACCTACGCCTCGGAGCTGGTCGAGCTGGCCCGCTCCCGGGGCGACTTCACCGTCGGCGTCGCCGCGTTCCCGGAGGGGCACCCGACCGCGGCGTCCCTGGACCACGACGCGGACGTCCTGGTGGCCAAGGCCCGCGCCGGCGCCCAGTTCGCGGTCACCCAGATGTTCTTCCGGGCCGAGGACTACTTCGGGCTCGTCGAGCGGGTCCGTGCCCGCGGCGTCGACATGCCGGTGCTGCCCGGGATCATGCCGATCCTGAACCTCAACGCGATCCAGCGCCAGGGTGAGCTGATCGGCTGCGACGTCCCCGCCGACGTGGTGGCCCGGATCTCCGCCCACGAGGGCGACCCGGTCGCCCTGCGGGCCGAGGGCATCGCGGTCGCCGCGGAGCTGTGCGAGGAGCTGCTCGCCGGCGGCGCACCCGGCCTGCACTTCTACACGCTGAACCGCTCGAAGGCGACACTGGAGATCTTCGCCGCGCTCAACATGACCGTCTGATCCCGGCCGGCCGCTCAGGCGGGCCCCACCTCGGCGGCGACCAGGGCGGCGGAGAGACCGACGAACGGCAGCCCGCTGCCGGGGGTGGCGTGGGCGCCGGCGGCGTACACGCCGGGGACGGGGGTGCGCGGCCCGAGGCGGCGCCGGACGGTGCGCCGGCCCTGCCAGAGCACCCCGAGCGGGGAGCCGCCCCACTCCAGCACCTGCTCGCGGGGCGAGCGGTCCACCCGGGCGACGAGCTGGCGGCGCAGGTCCACCCCGCGTCGGGCCAGCGCGACCAGCAGGTCCTCGGCCAGGTGTCCCCGGCCGTGGACGGTGACCGCGTGGTGCCCGTCCGGTGCGGTGCCGCCGGTGCGGACCACGAGCAGCGGGTCGCCGTGCACGACCACGTCGTACGGCGCGTCGGGCAGCCCGCCGGGCAGCTCGCCCTCGATCCCGACGTGGCACACGACCGGCGGGATCGCCGGCATGGTCCGGGCGACGTACGGCGCGAGGGCGGGCAGCCGCCGGGGATCGACGGCGCAGACGACCACGTCGGCGTCCAGGTCGCCGGCGTCGGTGCGGACGGCGACCGCGCGCCCCGAGCGCACGACGACGTCGCGGGCCTCGGTGCCGGTCAGCACGCTCACCTTCCGGGTGGCGAGCCGGTTCTCGAGGGCCTCGGCGACGCGGTGCATGCCGCCCGCGACCGTCCAGGCGCCGAAGCGCTGCTCGACGTAGGCCTCCATCCCGGCCCAGCCGGGCACGTCGCGCGGCTGGTGGCCGGCGACGACGAACGGGTGCGCGGCGACCATCCGCAGCCGCTCGTCGCGCAGGGTGCGGCGCAGCCGCCGGCGCAGGCTCTCCCGGCCGTCGAGCCGGGCCGCGACCTCGCGGGGCAGGTCGTCGGGACGCCAGGGCACCTCGAGGTAGTGGCGGCGCAGCACCTCCCAGTCCTCGGCGAAGGTGGCGACGTGGTCGACCCACATCCGGCCCAGCCCCGGGGCCAGCTCGTCGAACGCCGCGAGCTGTGCGGCGCGGGATCCGCCCGGCAGCCGCACCGAGGTCCGGTCCTCGAAGCGGTGCTCGCGCACGACGTCGAGGGGCACCAGCTCCAGCTCGCGCTCCAGGGGCCGGCCGGACTTGCGGAACAGGTCGCGCAGCACGGCGGGCAGCAGCGTCGAGGTGGGCCCGGACTCCCAGCGGAAGCCGTCGGCGGCGACGGTGCCGAGCGCCCCGCCGAGACCGGCGGAGCGCTCGACGAGCGTGACCTCGTGGCCCAGCTTGGCCAGCCGGGCGGCGGTCGCGGTGCCGCCGAGGCCGCCGCCGACCACGACGACGCGGGCCACTCAGCGCTCCTCGTGGGCGAGGACTCTGGTGAGAGCCTCGGCGTCGCGGCCGACGACAGTGGTGCCGTCGGTCGCCGTCAGCACCGGCCGCTGCAGCGCCCGGGGGTGCTCGGCCAGCGCGGCCAGCCACGCGTCGCGGGCGGCGGGCTCGCGCGGCAGGTCGATGCCCGCCTCCCGGGTCTCCCGGGGGCGGGCCAGGTCCCAGGGCTCGACGCCGAGCCGCGCGACCAGGTCGGCGATCTCCGCCGCGCTCGGCGGATCCTCGAGGTAGCGGCGCACCGTGTACGACACGCCGGCGTCCTCGAGCGCGGCGACGGCGGCGCGGCACTTCGAGCACTCCGGGTTCAGCCAGATCTCCACGCTCACGCCACCTCGATCTCGCGCGCGCCGGTCAGCGCCTGCAGCTCCTCGAACGTCGTCGAGAACACCGCCGCCGGGTGCCCCGCCGCTGCCCAGACGACCTCGTGGTGCCGCAGCCAGGAGTCCAGGTACGTCGGCACCGGCGCCGGGTGGCCGAGCGGGGAGACCCCGCCGATCACCTGCCCGGTGTGCAGCCGGACGAACTCCGGCGTCGCTCGCCGCAGCGGCGCCAGGCCGAGCCGCCCGGCGACCCCCGCGGTGTCGACCCGGTGGCCGCCCGAGGTCAGGATCAGCACCGGCTCGCCGCCCGACTCGAAGAGCAGGCTGTTGGCGATCGCGCCGACCTCGCAGCCCAGGGCCGCGGCGGCGAGTGCTGCCGTGTGCACGGCATCCGGCAGAATGACGATCTCACCGACACCACCGCGGCCGGCGTGATGCTCACGGAAGCGGGTGATCGCCGGATGCTCGGTGTCCATGGCGACAGACCCTAGCCAGCCCGACGGCGGCGCAGGAACCAGACATCAGGAGGATCCATGACAGGCCCCGAGGTCGTGTCGCGACCGCGCTCGCTGGACCGGATGATGCAGGTGATCTGGGCGTTCCTCGCGGTCGGCGCGGTCGCCACCGTGCTCACCTGGGTCCTCGAGGACGACCTGGTGCGCTCCTGGGCCGAGGGCAACGCGACCGCACGGGAGCGGCTGGCCAGCGGCGGCCTGGACGCCGTGCGCGAGGGGCCGGTGCAGGTGCCGGAGTTCGTGATGGTCGCAGCTGTGCTGTTCCTCGTCATTGCGGGCCTGGTGTGGCTGCTGGCGATCTTCGTGCGTGCCGGCCACGAGTGGGCCCGGATCTCGCTGGCCGTGCTGCTGGTCCTGGTCGCGATCGCGGTGGTCGCGGCCATCCGCACCGGTCCGCCGGCCATCTTCGTGGCGCTCGGCGTGCTGGCCCTGGTGCTCGAGGCCGTGCTGCTGTTCTTCCTCCTGCACCGCGATACCAGCGCCTACCTCCACGCCGCGCCCGCGCCGGAGCCGCAGCCGCACGCCTGACGGGCCCGGACGGGCCCGGACGAGGCGGAGCCCGAGGGTCTTGACTGGTCGGTGGCGGGGTGTAGCCTGACCGGAGTTCGAACAAGCGTTCGAACTGGTCCGGTGGGGGCGACCTCGACCCCCGTCCCCGCCGGGCCTCCCGGGGTCGGTGAACCGCGAAGGAGCAGTCGTGCCCATGTCCGAGACCAGCCTGACACCGCACCCGTACGCCCTGCCGGCGACGACCCATTCCTACCTCGACCGCGCCGCGGAGTCGCTGAGCGAGGCGCGGGCCGCCCGCGACGTGCCGGCCCGCTACGCGTGCGCCCACGTCGCCGCGCTGCGGGCCGCTGCCGCCCTGCTGGCGGCGCGGGCGCGTCCGGCGCCGGTGCGCCGCCGGCCCCAGCGCAACGCCTGGGTGCTGCTGACCGAGGTGGCCCCCGAGCTGGGGGAGTGGGCCCAGTTCTTCGCCGCCGGCGCCGCCAAGCGGGCGGCGGCCGAGGCCGGCTCGACCCACGCCGTCACCGAGCGGGAGGCCGACGACCTGGTGCGCGACGCCGAGCGATTCGTCGCCCTGGTCGAGCAGGTGCTCGGGCTGGCGCCCCACGTCCCGGCGCAGCAGCACGTCCTCCGGTCCGGCCTGGCCGGGTGACGGTCGGGTCCCTCGGGCGGGGCGGGGTCCCCTTAGTGTGGCCCCATGCCCATCAGTGAGCGCCGCGGCGCGGCTGCCCGCACGACTGTCGTCTGGGAGGTCCTGCGGCCGGTCCTGGACCGCGGACCCGGTGACGTGCTCGACCTGGGAGGCGGCACCGGCGTCTCCGCCGTGCGGGTCGCGGAGCTCGGACACCGCGTCACCGTCGTCGACCCGAGCCCCGACGCGCTCGCGTCCCTGGCCCGCCGTGCGCGCGAGGTCGGCGTCGAGGTCGCCGGCCACCAGGGCGACGTCGGCACGCTGAGCGACGTCCCGGGGCCCGACGGCGCCGACGTCGTGCTCTGCCACGGGGTGCTCGAGGTCGTCGACGACCCGGCCGCCGCGCTGGCCACCATCCGCGAGGTGCTCCGCCCGGGCGGGCACCTCAGCCTCCTGGTCGCCCAGCGGCACGCCGCCGTGGTGGCGCGGGCCCTGGCGGGCCACTTCCGCCAGGCCCTCCAGCTCCTCGAGGGCGAGGCCCCGGCGGGCCGCTCCGGGCGCCGGTTCTCCCAGGAGGAGCTCGACGACCTGCTGGCCGACGCCGGCTTCGAGGTCGCCAGCCGCCACGGCGTCCGGGTCTTCGCCGACCTGGTGCCCGGCTCCCTGCTCGACCTCGAGCCCGGCAGCACCGCGGCGCTGGTCGACCTGGAGCACGCCGTCGCCGCACGCTCGGAGTTCCTGCCGCTCGCGACCCAGCTCCACGTGCTCGCCCGCTGAGCCCGAGGATCGCGCCGGGGCCCGGTCGCTGTCGTCGTCAGGGGCGTCGTCAGGGGCGCCGTCAGGGTCGCCCCGCGGGGGCGGGGGTGCTGCTCGCTGAGACCCGTGCGGAGGTTTTGTCGATCTCGCCTACCCTCAACGAGAGCGGCTGCCTAGACTTGCCACAGCGGGCACGGGATCGGCCGGTCGGCGCGGACTGTTGGAGGAAACGGTGCCACTCTCGGAAGAGGAGCTGCGACTGCTCGAGCAGATGGAGCGTGCCCTCCTTCAGGAGGACCCCAAGTTCGCGTCCACGCTGCGCGGCACCACGCTGCGCCGCTCCGCACGCCGCCGAGCGATCGTGGCCTCCGCGATCTTCGTGGTCGGTGTCGCGGTGCTGATGACCGGCGCGATCACGAACACCTGGGCGGTCGGCATCGTCGGCTTCGGCGTGATGCTCGGCTCCGCCACCGTGGCCCTGAACGCCGCCCGCGGCCAGCAGGTCGCCGCCGCCGCGAACGGCCGCACCGCGGGCCATCCCTCCCACGGGTTCACCGTCCACGAGGGCGGCAAGCGCCCCCGCGCCCGCCGCCAGCGCCGGACCTCCTCCGGCTCCTTCATGGAGCGCATGGACGAGCGCTGGCGCCACCGCCGCGAGCAGAACGGCGGCTTCTAGGTCCCACCAGCGCCCGCGGATCCCCGCGGGCGAGCGCCCGCGGATCCTCGCGGGTCAGCCGACGTGGTCGACCACGCCGCTCGGCGTCGACTCCACCGACGACGCCCGCCGCGTCGTACGACGGCCGCGCCCGACCACCGAGCGGGGCCACCACCGGGCACGCCGCTGGACCCGCGGCGACGCCGCCTCCATCAGGGCGCTCACGCAGGTGCGGGCCGCGTCCTGGACCTCCGGCCCGGCCGCGGCGGTCTCGCCGGGCCGGCCATAGCGGTCCCGCTCCACCGCCCCGACCAGGACGTCCAGCGCGGCAGCGGGGGCGCCGTGCTCGCGCAGCACGCCGGTCGTCTCCCGCGGCGTGCGGTCCGGCGGCCACGGGACCGCGAGGTCGACGGCCGTGTCCAGCAGCTCCTGCCAGGCGTCCTCCACGGTGCCGTTCGGGCCGCCCAGCCGCCGCTCCCGGCGGGCTCGGCGCACCCGGCGCGGGCTGAGCAGGGCGAGCACCAGCACGGCGGCCCCGGCCAGCACGCCGAGCAGCACCTGCCACGGGAACCCGGGCTCCGCCTCGGCCTCGGCGCCCGGGTCCTCCTCCGGCGCCGGCTCGGGCGCCGTGCTGGCGTCGGCCCCGCGGTCGGGGGTGTCCTCGGGAGCGGCGGACGCGCTCGGCAGCGGGACCTCCGGGCCGCCCGCCACCACATTGCGGGTGTACTCCGGCACGCCGCTGGCCCGGTCCGCGGGGGTCGGCTCGAACGGCGTCCAGCCGGCGCCGGGGATGAACAGCTCGGGCCAGGAGTGCAGGTCGTGGGAGCTGTACTCGTAGGCCTGGTCGCCGACCCGCTCCGGTGCCAGGAAGCCGACGGCCACCCGGGCCGGGATCCCGACCGCGCGGGCCATCACCGCCATCGCGGAGGCGAACTGCTCGCAGTACCCCGTGCGCCCGCCCTCGGAGAGGAACGCGACGAGGTCGTCCCCGCCGCTGCCGAGGTCGACCCCGAGGTCGTAGGTGAAGCCGCCGTCCCGGCGGAACCAGTTTTGCAGGGCGACGGCCTTCTCGAAGCGGCTGGTGGCGCTGCCGGTCACCGACGTCGCCAGCTCGCGGACCAGGCCGGGGGTGTCGCTGGGGAGCTCGACGTACTCCTGGCCCACGTCGCCGGTGCCGGAGGGGGCGGCCAGCATCGCGTTCGGGTCGCGCTCGAGCTCCACCGCCGTCATCCGGTAGCCGATGCCGGCGGTGTCGAGCCCGTCGTCGGCGGCGATGAAGTCCATGGTCCCTGCGTCGTAGCGCCACTCGCCCGGTGCCTCGATCGCGTTGATCGGCGCCTGGGTGGGCAGCCACGTCGAGCGGAAGCCGTCGAGCACCTGGACGGCGTAGTCGTGCTGGACCCGGGGCACCCCGGCCCCGACCCCCTCCAACGGCGGCATCGGGCCGTCCGGCTCCTGGTCGGCAGGGATGTCGCGGTCGCCCGAGGTCCACCGCTCGGCCGAGAAGCGGTTCAGCACCGCGATCCGCAGGTACGCCGGGTCGGGGTCGTCGGTGCGCACCCGGACCAGCGGGACGTCGGCGCCGCGCTTGAGGTCGCGGCGCATGTCGGTCATCGGGTTCTCGAGGTCGATCTCGGCTCCGGTCCCGGTGCCCGGGCCGACGTCGAAGACGTGCAGGTCCAGGGTCGGCACGGCCAGCGGGACGGCGATCGCGAGCGCGGTCGCGGTGCCGCCGATCAGGCCCGCGTTGGTGCGCCCGGAGCCGGATCGGCCACCGGTCCCCGCGGCCGGACCCAGGCGGCGCCCCCAGCGGGCGAGGTGCTCGTCCTCGTGCAGGAACAGCATCAGCAGGAACCCCGCGGCGCTCGCGGCGAAGACCCACCAGGAGAGGCCGCCGTCGAGGACCCCCAGCGGGACGCTGTGCACGGCGAGCAGCGGCAGGCCGGCCAGGGTCACCCGGCGCAGCGTGCAGGCCAGCAGGTCCACCAGCAGCAGGCAGCCCAGGCCGCCGGCGACCAGCAGCGGAGCCACGCTCGGCACGCTCGCGGGCACCGGCGCGACGTACGTCCGCGCGCTGGCGGTGGCCGCGTCGAAGTCGGCGACCAGCAGCTGCCACCCGGCGCCGACCGGCAGCGGCGTCCCGACCAGCATCCAGGACGCGACCAGCACCGAGACCACGGTCTGGGTGGCGACCACCGCCGCGCCCGGCCAGCGCCACCAGCGGGTCACCGCGCCGACGCCGGCCACCAGGGCCGCGAGCACCAGCAGCGGCCCCAGGAACAGGGAGGGGCTCTCGGTCAGCCCGCGCCAGGACAGCGTCGAGACCCAGGTGGTGCCGGCGGCGGCCGCGGCCACGGTGAGCGGTGCGGCCAGGCTGCCGCGGGCCCGGCTCATCGGGCCGCTCCCGGTGCCGGAGCGGGTGCTGTGGTGGCGGACGTGGGGGCCGGGCGGTGCGCCTGGACCCGGCCGAGCTCCTGCCAGACGGTCTCGAGCCGGTCGCGGGGCCGCAGCTGCGCGGCCCGCCAGCCCTGCTGGCCCAGCAGCGGCACGGTCTCGGCATCGCTCGCCTGCGGATCCGCCCAGGCGCGCACGTCGAGCACGACGGCCAGCGCCCCACCGGAGTGGTGGTGCATGCGGCGCAGCGCGGGGAGGTCGCCGGGGTCGACGGCGCCGAGGACGGCGACGGTGAGGCCGCCGGGGCCGTGCTCCCCGGACCCGGCCACGCTGAGGCGGGCCGCGGTGGTCGGCGCGACGACCGCGAGGGCCTCCAGTGTCGGGCCGGCGTTGAGGTCGGACCCGGCCTCGTGCCAGGTGGTGGCCGCGTCCTCGCCGGTGGCGGTGACCAGGCGGACGGCGAAGCCGCGCCTGGTCAGGTGCACGGCGATCGAGGCGGCGGCAGCGACCGCCGCCTCCAGCGAGGAGGCGATGCCCTGCCCGCGGTGGGCCCGGGCCCGGTTGTCGAGGAACAGGGTGGCCCGGGACTGCCAGGGCTGCTCCTCGCGGCGCACCATCAGCTCCCCGACGCGGGCGGAGCTGCGCCAGTGCACCCGGCGCAGGTCGTCGCCGCGGCGGTACTCGCGCACTGTCACGTCCTCGGCCGAGCCGATCGCGAAGGCCCGGGCCCGGGCGTCGCCGGAGCCGGTCCAGGACCCGCCGAGCGGGATCGACGGCAGCGCCACCGTGGGCGGGGTGACCATGAGCGGGGTGCAGGTCCGGAAGGCCCGCCCGAGCTCGACCATCCCGAACGGGTCGCTGGCGCGCACGGTCATCGGCCCCACCTCGTAGCGGCCCCGCACGTCGGAGCGGACCTGGTAGGTCACGGTGCGGTGCCAGCCGTGTCCGATGCCGTCGAGGACGAACCGCGGTCGGGTGCCGAGGACGTAGGGGACCTGGTCCTCCAGGCGCAGCACGCCGCTGGGGGTGCGTCCCTCGTTGGTCAGGGTCAGCGTCACCTGCGCGGGCTGGCCGGCCGCGACCAGCTGCGGGGAGACCGTGCGCACCAGGGCGAGGCGGTACCGCCCGCGCCCCACGACGTACGCCGTCACCAGCGGCAGGGCGAGCACCAGCACACCGATCCGGGTCAGGGCCGGCTGGCCGAGCAGGACCGCGCAGACGATCGCGGTGACCCCGCCGGCCACGAAGGACCGTCCTCGCACCGTGAGCCCGCCCAGCGCCTCTCGCATGGCCGCCTCAGCCCCCGGTCCGCTGCCCGTCCGGGACCGGCACGGAGGCCAGCAGCCCGTCCAGGACCACGCGGGCGGTCCGCCCGCCCATCGCGGCCTCGACGCTCGGCAGCAGCCGGTGCGCGAGCACCGGCTGGGCCAGTGCCTGCAGGTCGTCGGGGAGCACGTAGTCGCGGCCCTGGAGTGCGGCGTACGCCCGGGCGGCGCGGACCAGGTGCAGGGTCGCCCGCGGCGAGGCGCCGAGCGTGAGGTCGTCGGTGCGGCGGGTGGCCCCGGTCAGGGCCACCGCGTAGCGCTGCACGGCGGGGGAGAGGTGCACCTGACCGACGATCGAGGTGAGCTTGCGGATCTCGGCGGCGTCGGTGACCGGCTCCAGGTCGTCGAGCGGGCTCGCGCCGGTGTGGGACCCGATCATCGCGATCTCGGCCGCCTCGACCGGGTAGCCGACCGAGACCCGGGCCATGAAGCGGTCGCGCTGGGCCTCGGGGAGCGTGTAGGTGCCCTCCATCTCGACGGGGTTCTGGGTGGCGATCACCATGAACGGCGCATCGAGGTGGTAGGTCGCGCTGTCGACGGTGACCTGGCGCTCCTCCATGCACTCCAGCAGCGCGGACTGGGTCTTCGGCGAGGCGCGGTTGATCTCGTCGCCGACCACGATGTTGGCGAAGACGCCGCCGGGGCGGAACTCGAACTCGCGGGTGTCCTGGTTGAAGACCGAGACCCCGGTGACGTCGGAGGGCAGCAGGTCGGGCGTGAACTGGATCCGGCGCACCGTGCAGTCGATGCTGCGCGCCAGCGCCTTGCTGAGCATCGTCTTCCCGACGCCCGGGACGTCCTCGATGAGGAGGTGGCCCTCGGCGAGCAGGACCACGAGGGCCGAGGTCACCACCTGGGGCTTGCCCTCGATGACCCGCTCGATGTTCGCGCGGACCCGGGCCACGACCCGGGCCACGGTCTCCAGGTCGGCTCCCCCAGGAGTCGGGTTGCTCACGTCGGGTCCTCCCCTGTCTAGCGCGACCTGTCGGGGAGCGCCCTCGCGGGTGCGCCCAGCACTGACCCCACGGTAGGGCCTGCGCTCAACCTACGCATGCCTGCGCCCGCCGTCCGTCGCTTCCGTTCCTCCACCGGCGCCCCACCTGGGCGCCGTCGTCCCCCACCTCCCCCCACTCCACCCCCCGGTTGCGATCCCGCCGCCGGGCTGGGGGAGCGGCGCTCCCGCTCTGACCTGCATCGATGCGGCCGTGCCCGGTTCGGACGCGGCAGGGTGCGCCCGGCCCCGCCTCACCGCTGCGAGCGACGCCAAACCCCCGGAAACCGGCGCGCAGGAGCCGTTCGGTGGTTGACGGTGGGGGAGAGTGGAGTAGAGTGGTGGAAAGTGGAGGGATGAACCGGCTGGAGGTGCCCGATGTTCTTCATGGGCACGTACACGCCGCGGCTCGATGACAAGGGCCGGCTCTTCCTCCCGGCGAAGTTCAGGGATCGACTCGCGGAGGGGCTCGTGGTGACGCAGGGACAGGAGAACTGCCTGGTCGTGTGGCCCACGGACGTCTTCATGGAGGAGGCCCAGCGGGCCCGGGCCACGCCGATGACCGTCAAGAGCGCCCGGGAGTACGCCCGGATCCTCTTCGCCGGCGCCGACGAGGGCTCGCTGGACAAGCAGGGCCGCATCGGCATCCCCGCCCCGCTGCGGGACTACGCCGGGCTCGACAAGGACGTCGTCGTGATCGGCGTGATGGACCGGATCGAGATCTGGGACCCGGCCCGCTGGCGGGAGTACTCCACCGGTGCCCAGGTCAAGTTCGCCGAGCTCGACGAGGAACCCAGCAGCAACTAGTCACCAGCACCACGGACCCGCAGGACGAGGTCTCGAGCCCGCTCCCCGCCCCCTGGGACAACTTCCCCGGTTCCAGGCGGCACTTCCCCGGGAGCGGGCAGGGACCTGGACCTGCGGATCCGGCCCAGCACCAGCACGAGCACCAGAGTCCGGATCAGGTCACGCAGCAGCACATGAGTCACATGAGTGGGGTCGAGCAGATGAGCAGCACACCGGTGACAGCAGCGGACGTCGGTCGCGTCCGCGATGTCCCGGGCGCGCCCGCGACGACACCCCGGGTCCGCCAGCAGGCCCGCGAGCGGCTCGCGCTGATGGCGTTCTCGGCTGCGACCTCGGGGCTCCTGGCCCTCGTCCTCCTCGCGCTGTTCCGGCTCGGAAGCTGACCGGCGCGATGGCCAACCCCCGCCACGTCCCCGTCCTGCTCGACCGGGTCGTCGCGCTGCTGGCGCCCGCCCTCGACCACGACGGCGCCGTGCTCGTCGACTGCACCCTCGGGCTCGGCGGCCACTCCGAGGCGGTCCTGGAGCGCCTCGGCCGGGCGCGCGTGGTCGGCGTCGACCGCGACCCGGCGGCCCTCGAGCTCGCGGGCGCCCGCCTCGCGGCGTACGGCGACCGGTTCACCGGCGTCCAGGCCGTCTACGACGAGCTGCCCGACGTGCTCGCGGAGCTGGGCCTGGACCGCGTCGACGCGGTGCTCTTCGACCTGGGCGTGTCCTCGATGCAGCTCGACGTGCGCGAGCGCGGCTTCGCGTACGCCGAGGACGCGCCGCTGGACATGCGGATGGGGAGCACCGGGCTGACCGCGGCCGAGGTCCTCAACACCTACTCCCACGCCGAGCTGACCCGGGTGCTGCGCGACTACGGCGAGGAGAAGTTCGCCAAGAAGATCGCCGGCGCGGTGGTCCGCGAGCGGGAGAAGGAGCCGTTCACGAGCTCCGCCCGCCTCGTCGAGCTGCTCTACGCCGAGATCCCCGCGCCCGCCCGTCGTACCGGCGGCCATCCGGCGAAGCGCACCTTCCAGGCGCTGCGCATGGAGGTCAACGACGAGCTCGCCGTGCTGCGGCGCGCGCTCCCGGCGGCGCTGGACGCGGTCGGCGTCGGCGGGCGCGTGGTGGTCGAGGCGTACCACTCGCTGGAGGACCGGCTGGTCAAGCAGGCATTCACCGCCGTCACCCGCAGCGAGGTGCCGCCGGACCTGCCATTCGTCCCGGCCGGCAGCGAGCCGCCCTTCAAGACGGTCACCCGCGGCGCCGAGAAGGCCAACGCCGAGGAGATCGCCCAGAACCCCCGCGCCGCCTCCGTGCGGCTGCGGGCCGTCGAACGAGTCCACCTGCCTTCCACCGGAGCGGCGTCATGAGCAGTCCCGCAGTAAGCCCCACCAGCGCCGCCCGGTCCCGCGTCCCCCGGATCGCGGGGGACGCCGTCGAGCGGGCCCGGCTCACCGTCGTCCCCCGGGCCCGCGCGGCCCGGGCGGCCCGGGTTCCGTTCGTGCTGCTGGTCAGCGCCCTGCTGCTCGGGGGAGTCGTCGGCCTGCTGATGTTCAACACCTCCATGCAGCAGGCCTCCTTCACCGCGACGACGCTGCAGGAGCGCGCGGCGAACCTGCAGGCCCGCGAGCAGGAGCTCACCGCGCAGCTCGAGGAGCTGCGCAACCCGCAGCGTCTCGCGGTCGCGGCCCGCAAGCAGGGCATGCGCACCCCGCCGGCGCCCGCGTTCCTGCACGCCGACGGCACGGTCTCGGGCAACCCCGCGCCGGCCGCGGCGCAGGACGGCGAGCGGGTCAACCCCCGCCCCCAGGGCCTGCCCGCCGCGCTCGACCCGCCGGCCCGGGTGGTCGTGGTCCCGGCACCCGCCCAGCCCGACCTGCCCTCCACCGACGCCGGGGCGACCGGCCCGGGCGCCGCCGCGGATTCCTCGGCCGACACCGGCGCGGGCGCCGCCGCGGGGACCGCCGCGGAGGGTAGGAATGGGGGCCGGGACACCGCGGCCCGGCAAGCCCGCCGCAGCCAGCGCTGACCCGGAGCCAGCCGAACCCAGCAGTCCCAGCCAGACCCAGTCGACCCTCCCGGAGCTCCACCGTGCCGCGTACCCCGCGAACCCCGCCGCCGCGTCCCCGCGGCAGCCTGCGCGGCTCGCCGCACCTGCGGCTGCGGATCGGGTTCGTGCTGATCGCGATGGTGCTCTCGCTCTTCGGGGCCCGGCTGGTGCAGCTGCAGGGCTTCGACCCCAAGTCGTACGCCGCGATGGCGGCCGCCGAGGGCCTGCGCGAGGTCGTCCTCCCGGCCGAGCGCGGCGACATCCTCGACCGCAACGGCGACCCGCTCGCGGAGTCGGTCGAGGGGTCGATGGTGATCGCCGACCCGCAGCTCACCCGCGACGACGCGCCGGAGCTGGCCACGCTGCTGGCCACCGAGCTCGGCGTCGACTACTTCACGGTGCTGGAGCGGCTGCGCGAGCAGGGCAGCCGCTACGAGTACGTCGCCCGGCAGGTGCCGGCCACCCGCGCGGCCGCCGCGGTCGACAAGGCTCGGGAGGAGGGCTTCGACGGGCTGATCGTGCGCCGCGACCCGGTGCGGTCCTATCCCGCCGGCGACGTCGCCGCGAACCTCGTGGGCTTCCTCGGGACCCCGGACCCCGAGAAGGGCGACCAGCCGCTGGCCGGCCTCGAGCTCGCCTTCGACCAGCAGCTGGCCGGCAAGGACGGCTCGGCGCGCTACGAGGTCGGCGCCGGCAACCGGCTGCCGCTCGGCGAGAGCGCGACGGTCGACGCCGTCGACGGCAGCGACCTGCGCACCACCATCGACCGCGACCTGCAGTGGTACACCCAGCGGGTGCTGCGCCAGACCGTCGAGGACTCCGGTGCCGAGTCCGGCTTCGTCGTGATCATGGACCGGCGCACCGGCGAGCTGCTGGCGGTGGCCGACGACCCCACCTTCGACGCGAACAAGCCCGCGGAGGCGCCGAAGGCGGACCGGATCTCCCGTGCCCTCAGTGACGTCTACGAGCCCGGGTCGGTGCAGAAGGTGCTCACGATGGGCGGGCTCCTCGACGCCGGCAAGGTCACACCGCGCACCAAGATCACGGTCCCGCCGCGACTGGAGCGCCAGGACCGGCCGATCGGCGACTGGTTCGACCACGAGACGATCCGGCTCACCCTCACCGGTGTGCTCGCGAAGTCCTCCAACATCGGCACCGTCCTCGCCGCCGACAAGTACGACGACGGCGAGCTGCGCGGCTACCTGGAGGGCTTCGGCCTGGGCCGGCGCACCGGCATCGGCGTGCTCGGCGAGACCTCCGGCATCCTGCCCACGGAGTCGCTGTGGACCAGCCAGGCCCAGGACCGGATCGCCTTCGGCCAGTCCCTGTCGGTCAACGCCGTGCAGATGGCGGCGGCGGTCAACACGATCGCCAACGGCGGGGTCCGGGTCGATCCCAGCCTGGTTCAGGGCAGCGCCACGACCAACGACGGCGACCGGGTCGGTACCGAGCACACCACGACGCGCCGGGTGATCAGCGAGCGCGCCGCCGAGCAGACCGCCCGGATGATGGAGCGCGTGGTCGACCCCGAGGCCGGCGTCGCGCCGCAGGCCGCCGTACCTGGCTACCGGGTAGCCGGCAAGACCGGCACCGCCCAGCGGGTGGGCGAGGAGTGCGGCTGCTACGACGGCAGCTTCACCGTCTCCTTCGCCGGGTTCGCCCCGGCCGACGACCCCCGGTTCACGATCTACGTGGTGGTCCAGGACCCGCGCAACGGCGGCGGCGGTGGCTCGGTGACGGGCCCGGCGTTCGCCAAGCTGATGAGCTACACGCTGCGGCGCTACGGCGTGCCGCCGACCGGCACCGAGCCCTCCACCCTCCCCGTGGAGTGGTGAGGTCGGAGCCGGGCCCGGCCGACGGTAATCTCACCCGGTGACCGAGGTGACCCCCTGACCCGGCCGCTGCGGCCCCGGCCGGTCCCGTTGACCGAGCTGGCCGCGTGGACCGCCCACGCCGATCCCACGACCAGCACCCGCGGCGACCTCGCGGACGTCGTGGTGACCGGCGTCTCGCTCAGCTCCCAGCGGGTCGGCCCCGGCGACCTGTACGCCGCGCTGCCCGGCGCCCGCGCCCACGGCGCGGACTTCGCCCCGGCGGCCCTCGCGGCCGGTGCGGTGGCGGTGCTGACCGACCCCGACGGCGCTGCGCGGGTCCCGGACGGCGTCCCCGTGCTGGTCGTGGAGCGGCCGCGGGCGCTGCTGGGCCGGCTGGCCGCCCACGTGTACGGCGAGCCCGCGGCGGCGCTGCGGATGATCGGCGTGACCGGCACCCAGGGCAAGACCACGACCACCCGGCTCGCCGAGAGCGGCCTCCAGGGCTCCGGGGTCCGGGCCGCGGTGGTCGGCACCGTCGGCACCCGGGTCGACGGTGCGGACATCCGCACCACGCTGACCACCCCGGAGGCGCCCGACCTGCACGGGCTGTTCGCGCTGATGCGCGAGCGCGGCGTGACCGCCTGCGCGATGGAGGTCTCCAGCCACGCGCTGGTGATGGGCCGGGTCGACGGGGTCGTCTTCGACGTGGCGGTCTTCCTCAACCTCGGCCGCGACCACCTCGACTTCCACGGCGACGTGGAGGATTACTACCGCGCCAAGGCCTCGCTGTTCACCCCCGAGCGGGCCCGCCGGGCGCTGGTCAACGTCGACGACGAGCACGGGCGCCGGCTGGCCGGCGAGGCCCCGGTGCCGGTGCGGACGTTCTCGGCGGCCGGCGCGGAGGCGGACTGGCGGGCGCTGGACGTGGTGCTCGAGCCCGGCGGCTCCCGGTTCACGGTCGCCGGCCCCGACGGGCTGCGCCTGCCCGCCGGCGTGCCGCTGCCCGGCGACTTCAACGTGGCCAACGCGCTCGCGGCGATCGCGGCCTGCGCGGAGGCCGGGCTGGACCCGGCGCCGATCGCCGCGGCGATGGCCGCCGGCGCCGGCGTACCGGGCCGCCTGGAGCGGGTCAGCGCCGGTCAGGACTTCGAGGTCGTCGTCGACTACGCCCACAAGCCCGACGCCGTCGAGGCGACGCTGCGCACGCTGCGCCCGCTCACCGACGGCCGGCTGGTCGTCGTGCTCGGCGCCGGCGGCGACCGCGACCGCGGCAAGCGCCCGGTGATGGGGGAGATCGCCGCCCGGCTCGCCGACGTGCTGGTCGTGACCGACGACAACCCGCGCAGCGAGGACCCCGCCGAGATCCGCGCGGCCGTGCTGGCCGGGACCCGCGGGGGAGCGGCCGAGGTCCACGAGGTCGGCGACCGCCGCGCGGCCATCCGGGAGGCGCTGCGGCTGGCCGGCCCGGGCGACATCGTGCTGGTCGCAGGGAAGGGCCACGAGACCGGCCAGGAGATCGACGGCGTCGTGCACCCCTTCGACGACCGGGTCGTGGTGCGCGAGCTGCTCGGGGAGCTGGTGTGAGGAGAAGTACGCCCCCGGCGGGGCGCGCAGGAGGGACCGGCCCCGGTGCGGAAGAATGCCGGGCCGACGGGTACGGCGCGCGAACGGGCCGCCGGCATGGGAAACGGCGCGACGAGGGGCAGCGATGAGAGCGATCCTGATCGGCGGGGGACTGGCCCTGCTGATCTCGCTGCTCGGCACGAAGGTGGCGATCCGGCAGTTCACCCGCTGGGGCTACGGGCAGGAGATCCGCGACGACGGGCCGACCAGCCACCACACCAAGCGGGGCACGCCCACGATGGGCGGCGTCGTCATCATCCTGGCTGCCGTCATCGGCTACTTCACCGCGAAGCTGCTGACCCGGGACGTGCCCTCGGCGTCCGCGCTGCTGCTGCTGTTCCTGTTCGTGGGCATGGGCCTGGTCGGCTTCCTCGACGACTTCATCAAGATCTACAAGCAGCGCAGCCTGGGCCTGCGCAGCAAGGCCAAGATCGTCGGCCAGACCGTGATCGCGATCGTCTTCGGCGTGCTGGCGCTCTCGCCGTTCCTCGAGGACGACCGGGGCGAGACCCCGGCCTCGCGGCACATCTCGTTCATCCGCGACTTCGACAGCTGGACGCTGCCGGTGATCGTGGTGCTCGCCCTGATCTGGGTCATCGTCACCGCCACCAGCAACGCCGTGAACCTCACCGACGGGCTCGACGGGCTCGCCGCCGGCGCGGCCACGATGGTCTTCGGCGCCTACACCCTGGTCAACATCTGGCAGAACAACCAGTGGTGCGGCCAGTCCGACATCACCTACGGCAAGTGCTATGAGGTCCGCGACCCGCTGGACCTCGCCGTGATCGCCGCGGCGATCACCGGCGCCTGCTTCGGCTTCCTGTGGTGGAACGCCTCGCCGGCCCAGATCTTCATGGGCGACACCGGCTCGCTGGCCCTGGGCAGCGCGCTGGCCGGGTTCGCGATCCTGACCCGCACCGAGGTGCTGCTGGTCATCCTCGGCGGCCTGTTCGTCGTGGAGACCGTGTCGGTGATGATGCAGGTCGGGTTCTTCCGGATCACCAAGGGCCGACGGATCTTCCGGATGGCTCCGGTCCACCACCACTTCGAGATGCTCGGCTGGGAGCAGGTCACTGTCGTGATCCGGTTCTGGATCATCGCCGGCCTGTGCGTGGCCACCGGGCTGGGGATCTTCTACGCCGAATGGGTGGCCGGCACCTGATGGCCGGCCGACGCAGGGGATGAGCGGGACCGTGGACGTCGACTCGCTGGGGCGCCAGGACAGCTGGTCCGGGGTGCGTGCGGTCGTGCTCGGCTTCGGTGCCGCGGGCTTCGCGGCGGCCGACAACCTGCTGCACCTGGGCGCCGAGGTCCTCGCGCTGGACCCCGATGCCGGCGATGCCGGCCGCGCGGAGCGGGCCGAGCTGCTGGAGGTCCTCGGCGCGACCGTGCGCCTGGGCGTGGAGCCGCGGCTCCCGGGCGGGCCCGTCGACGTGGTCGTCGTCTCGCCCGAGTGGCCGGACGACTCGCCGCTGCCCGAGGAGGCCCGCGGGCGCGGCGTACCGCTGTGGGGCGAGGTCGACCTGGCCTGGCGGCTGCGGGATCCGGCCCACCCGGCGCCCTGGCTGTGCGCCGCCGGCGAGCCCGGCGGGCCGGCCGACCCGGCCCGCACCGCCCGCGTGCTCGACCAGGTCCTGCGCGCGGCCGGGCTGCGCAGCGCCCGAGCCGGTCACGGTGGCCTGCCGCTGGTCGAGGCAGTCATGGACCCCGAGTCGTACGACGTGCTGGCGGTCGCGCTGAGCCCCGCCCAGTTGCGCCGGGCCGGCGGCCTGGCCGCCGAGTCCGCGGTCGTCCTGGACGTGCCTGCCGACCCGGCGCAGCGCGCCGCCCTGGGCCGGGTCTACGAGCACGTGCGGCTCGCCTGCGTCTACGCCGCGGCGGTGCCGGCCACCGAGGAGCTGGTCCGGGAGGCGGACGTCGCCGAGGGCGCCCGGGCGATCGGGATCACCCTCGGGATGCCCGGCGTGGGGATGCTGGGCCTGGTCGAGGACCTCCTCGTCGACCGCGCGTTCATCGCCGAGCGGGCCAGCAGCGCCGCCGAGCTGGGATCGCTGGGCGACGTCCTCCCGCAGCCGCCCACCGGCGGGCAGGACCCGGACGCCGACGGCGAGGCTGACCCGGACCCGGTGCGCCACGCCCTCGCCGCCGCCGCCCTCGCGCGCGCCCACGGGGTGAGCCAGCACGCCGTCCGCGACGGGCTGCGCGCCAGCCGGGGCCGCTGAGCCCGCAACACACCTTCGGCCAATCCGCCGTACGACGGCCCCTCCCGACGAGACTGGTACCTCGACGACGGGCCGGGAGGGGAACGCGTGACGACGACCGTGAGGCCGGAGCGCACGGCCTCCTCGGGGACCCCGGACCCCGGACCGGGCCGGCCCGCGCGGCTGCGCTGGCTGGCCACCGCCCGGGACGCCCTGGACCGTCCGCTCACGGCGTACTACCTGCTGCTCGGGGCCTCGGGCCTGCTGCTGACCATCGGGCTGGTCATGGTCCTCAGCGCCTCGAGCGTCTACTCCTTCCAGACGCAGGGCGACTCCTACGCAGTCGTCAAGCGCCAGCTCCTCTGGGTCGCCGTCGGCCTCCCCGCCGCGTGGGTCGCCAGCCGGCTCCCGCTGCGGCTGATCCGCAACCTGACCTATCCGGCCCTCGGCGTCGCGCTGGTGCTGCTGCTGCTCACGGTCTTCATCGGCAAGCAGGTCAACGGCAACCAGAACTGGCTCGGCGTCGGCTCGCTCGCGATCCAGCCCTCGGAGATCGCCAAGCTGGCGATCGTGCTCTGGGCGGCCCACGTGTTCGCGGTCAAGGAGCGCCGCCTCGGCGACCTGATGCACCTGATCGTCCCGGTCGTGCCCGGCTTCCTCGCGGCGACCGGCCTGGTGATGGCGGGTCGCGACCTCGGCACCACCCTGGTCTTCGCCACGATCCTGGTCGGCCTGCTGTTCGTGGTCGGTGCGCCCCGGCGGTTCTTCACGATCGGCATCCTCGCGATCGGCGCCGTCGTGCTCAGCTTCGCGGCCCTGGACGCGGAGCGGATGGCCCGGCTCACGAACTTCGTGGATCCGTTCAAGGACTACCACGACACCGGCTGGCAGCCGGCCCACGGCCTCTACGCGCTCTCCAGCGGCGGCTGGTTCGGCGAGGGCATCGGCGCCAGCCAGCAGAAGTGGGGCGACCTGCCCGAGGCGCACACCGACTTCATCTTCGCGGTGCTCGGCGAGGAGCTCGGCCTGGTCGGCACGCTCCTGGTCGTCGTGCTCTTCCTCACGATCGCCTACGCGGCGCTGCGGCTGGCCCGCGAGACCGCCGACCCGTTCGTGCGCTACGCCAGCTTCGGCATCGTTGTCTGGCTGGTCGGCCAGATGATGATCAACGTCGGGATGGTCCTGGCGCTGCTGCCGGTGATCGGCATCCCGCTGCCGCTGATCTCCTACGGCGGCTCCTCGCTGCTGCCGTCCCTGGTCGCGCTCGGCCTGCTCGTCGGCTTCGCCCGGCGCGAGCCCGGGGCGGCCCGGGCGCTGGCCCAGCGCAAGCGGTCCCGGTCGGCGGGCCTGTCCGCCGGTCGGTCCGGTTCGACGAATCCCTAGAGTTGGTCCGATGCGCGTACTCCTCGCCGGCGGCGGCACCGCCGGCCACACCTCGCCCCTGCTCGCCACGGCCGACGCCCTGCGTCGCCTCGACCCCGACGTGGCGATCACCTGCCTCGGCACCCCGCGGGGGCTGGAGAACACGGTGGTCCCGGCCGCGGGCTACCCGCTGGAGCTGATCCCGCCGGTCCCGCTGCCGCGGCGGCTGGGCAAGGACCTGCTGACCGTGCCGCGCCGGCTCCAGGAGGCGCGCCGGGCGACGGAGGCGGTCTTCGACCGGGTCCGGCCCGACGTCCTCGTCGGCTACGGCGGCTACGTCTCGCTGCCGGCGTACCTCACCGCGCGCAAGCGGGGCATCCCCTACGTCATCCACGAGCAGAACGCCGTGCCGGGCCTGGCCAACCGGGTCGGGTCCCGATCAGCCGCCCGGGTCGCTGTCAGCTTCCCGGACACCCCGCTGCACGGCGCCGAGTACGTCGGGCTGCCGATCCGCACGATGATCTCCCGGCTGGACCGGCCCGCCCGCCGCGCCGAGGCGCGCGAGTTCTTCGGCCTGGACGCCGAGCGCCCGACGCTGCTGGTCACCGGCGGCTCCCAGGGCGCCCGGCGGCTGAACCAGGCAGTCTCCGGCGCCGCCGGAGCCCTGGCCGAGGCCGGGGCCCAGGTGCTGCACGCCCAGGGCAAGCACGGGGGAGCCGAGCCCGCGCTGCCCGTGGGCTCCGCGGCGAACCCGGCCTCGGACGTCGTGGCGAACGTCGTGCCGTACGTCGTGCTCGACTACATCGACCGGATGGACCTCGCCTACGCCGCGGCCGACCTGGTGGTCTGCCGCGCCGGCGCCAGCAGCGTCAGCGAGGCGGCCGCGGTCGGCCTGCCGGCGGTCTTCGTGCCGCTGCCGATCGGCAACGGCGAGCAGGAGCGCAACGCCCGCCCGGTCGTGGCCGCCGGCGGCGGCCTGCTGGTCCCCGACGCCGAGCTGACCACGGAGTGGGTGGTCGCGAACGTCCCCGGCCTGCTCACCGACCCCGACCGGCTGCACGCGATGAGCGTGGCCGCCGCCGGGCTGGTCCCGCGCGACGCCGACGACCGGCTCGCCGCGATGATCGTGGAGGCGGCCCGGTGAAGGTCGCGGTTCCCGAGGAGATCCTGCCCGCCGACCGGCTCGGCCGGGTGCACTTCGTCGGCATCGGCGGCGCCGGCCTGTCCGGGATCGCCCGGATCATGCTGGCGCGCGGCATCCCGGTCAGCGGCAGCGACGGGGTGGACTCCCCGACGCTGGAGGGGCTGCGGGCGCTCGGCGCCCGGGTTCACGCCGGGCACGCGGCCGACCAGCTGGGCGACGCGGACACGGTGGTGGTCTCCACGGCGGTCCGTGAGGACAACCCCGAGTACCTCGAGGCCGTCCGGCGAGGCCTGCGGGTGCTGCCGCGCTCGGCGGCGCTCGCCTCGCTGATGGCCGGGCGCCGGGTGCTGGCGGTCGCCGGCACCCACGGCAAGACCACGACCACCTCGCTGCTGACAGTCGCCCTGCAGGCCGCCGGCGCGGACCCGACGTACGCCGTGGGCGGTGACCTCGCCCAGACCGGCCGCAACGCCGGCGAGGGCACGGGCGACCTCTTCGTCGCCGAGGCCGACGAGAGCGACGGCGCCTTCCTGGTCTACCGCCCGTGGGCGGCGATCGTCACCAACGTCGAGGCCGACCACCTCGACAACTGGGGCACCGAGGAGGCCTACCGGGCGGCGTTCACCGAGTTCGCCGAGCACGTCGACCCCGCCGGGTTCCTGGTCTGCGTCGTCGACGACGAGGGCGCGGCCGACCTGGCCCGCGCCACCCGGGCCCGCGGCCGGACAGTGGTCACGGTCGGCGAGTCCGCCGACGCCGACGTGCGGGCGATCGACCTGGAGCTGGTCGGCACGACGTCCGCGTTCACGGTGCTCGACGGCGACGTCGAGCTGGGCCGGGTCACCCTGCAGATCCCGGGCCGCCACTACGTGCTGGACGCGCTGGCCGCCCTGGCCGCCGGGCTCCGCCTCGGGCTGTCGTTCGAGGGCCTGCGGGCCGGGCTCGAGGGCTTCACCGGCACCCGCCGCCGGATGGAGCGCAAGGGCGAGGCCGCCGGGGTCCGGGTCTACGACAGCTACGCCCACCACCCCGTCGAGATCGCCGGGGACCTGCAGGCCGGCCGGGCCGTCGCGGGGGAGGGACGCCTGATCGTCGCCTTCCAGCCGCACCTGGTCTCCCGGACCAGGATCTTCGGCACGGCCATGGGCGAGGCCCTGGGCGCTGCCGACGAGGTAGTGGTCCTCGACGTCTACCTGGCCCGCGAGGAGGCCGACCCCGCGGTCACCGGCGAGCTGGTGGCGTCCGCGGTGCCGCTCCCGCCGCAGCGCGTGGCGTTCGCGTCCGGTCTCGAGGACGCCGCCCGCGAGCTGGCGGCCCGGGCCCGTCCCGGAGACCTGGTGCTGACTCTCGGCGCAGGCGACGTGACCACTGTCGGTCCCCGGGTCCTCGAGCTCCTGGGAGGCGCGGGTGCCGACCAGGACTGAGCGGCCGGACCCCGCCGACCGCGCCGACACCGCCGCCGCCGAGCGGACCCGGCGCGCGTTCGCCCGGCGCCAGTGGCGCCGGCGCTGGCTGGCGTGGCGTCGGGTCGGGGTCGGCGTCCTGGTGCTGGCGGTCCTGGCAGGCGGCGGCTACGCCGTGTGGTTCTCCTCCTGGCTCGCGGTCTCCGAGGTGCGGGTGCGCGGCGTGGAGGTGCTCACCGCGGACGCCGTCCGCGCGGCCGCGGACGTCCCGGACGGGACCGCGCTCGCGACCGTCGACCTGCCGGCCGTCGAGGCCCGGGTCGAGGCCCTCGCCGCGGTGGCCTCCGCCACCGTGACCCGCCAGTGGCCCGACGGCGTGCTGGTCGAGGTCGAGGAGCGCGAGACCGTGGCGGTCGTGGAGCTGGGCGGGACCGTGCGAGGCATGGACGAGGACGGCGTCGTCTTCCGCACCTACCGACGGGCCCCGGCCGGCGTACCGCGGGTGGAGGCGGTCGGCGTCATCGACGCCGAGGCGCTCACCGAGAGCGCCCAGGTGGTGGCCGCGCTCCCGGACGACCTGGCCGTGCGCATCGACCACGTGCAGGTCGGCACCGTGGACCGCATCGCGCTGGTCCTGCGCGACGGGCGCCGGGTGGTGTGGGGGAGCGCCGAGGACTCCGCCCGCAAGGCCGACGTGCTGGAGCGGCTGATCTCCCGCCGGGCGCGGACCTACGACGTCAGCGTCCCGGGACGGCCGACCACCCGCGACTGAGGTCCGAGAACTTTTCTCGGACGCGGCGCGACCGGCGTGTCGGACGCCGTGACGGCGTACTGCTGCCTAGGGTCGTAGTCACGACGAGGTTGACATAACTATAACCCTCAGCCTGAGGGTCAGAGTTCCCGCCCGTCGACCCGGACCCGAGCAGCGAGAGGCAATTCGCCGTGGCAGCAGCGCAGAACTACCTGGCCATCATCAAGGTCGTGGGCATCGGTGGCGGCGGCGTGAACGCCGTCAACCGAATGATCGAGGTCGGCCTCAAGGGCGTCGAGTTCATCGCGATCAACACCGACGCTCAGGCGCTGCTGATGAGCGACGCCGACGTCAAGCTGGACATCGGGCGGGAGCTGACCCGCGGGCTCGGTGCCGGCGCGAACCCCGATGTCGGTGCTCGCGCCGCCGAGGACCACGCCGAGGAGATCGAAGAGGTCATCAAGGGCGCCGACATGGTGTTCGTGACCGCTGGTGAGGGTGGCGGCACCGGCACCGGCGGTGCACCCGTCGTGGCCCGGATCGCCCGGTCGCTGGGCGCCCTGACCATCGGCGTGGTGACCCGTCCGTTCGCCTTCGAGGGACGCCGCCGCGCGAACTCCGCGGAGGAGGGCATCGCCGGGCTCCGCGAGGAGGTCGACACGCTGATCGTGATCCCCAACGACCGGCTGCTCTCGATCAGCGACCGCAACGTCTCGGTGCTCGACGCGTTCAAGCAGGCCGACCAGGTGCTGCTCCAGGGCGTCTCCGGCATCACCGACCTGATCACGACCCCGGGCCTGATCAACCTCGACTTCGCCGACGTGAAGTCGGTGATGGCCAATGCCGGCTCCGCGCTGATGGGCATCGGCTCCGCGCGTGGCGAGGACCGCGCCGTGGCCGCGGCCGAGGTGGCCGTCTCCAGCCCGCTCCTCGAGGCCTCCATCGAGGGTGCCCACGGTGTGCTGCTCTCGATCGCTGGTGGCTCGGACCTCGGGCTGTTCGAGATCAACGAGGCCGCCGCGCTGGTGGCCGAGGCCGTCCACCCCGACGCCAACATCATCTTCGGCGCCACGATCGACGACGCCCTGGGCGACGAGGTCCGCGTGACCGTCATCGCCGCCGGCTTCGACGGCGGCACCCCCAAGCGCCGCGACGAGGGGACCGTGCTGCGCCGCGAGACCAAGCCGCGGGCGGTCGAGGAGGCCCGGCCCGCGATGCCGGGTCGCGAGGAGCGGGCGCCGCGCGCCGAGCGGGTGCCCGCGGGTGCCGGGGCGGGCCAGCCGACCTCGGGCGAGAACGGTCGGTCCGCGCCGGCCGGCCAGTCGAGCCAGTCCGGCCAGGCCGGACAGGCCGGGCAGGCCGGACAGGGGAGTCAGGCCGGCCAGGGCAGCCCTGCTGCCCCGTCGGCCCAGCCGACCCACCCGGCGCCGAGGTCCGCCCCACGACCGGTGCAGTTCGACGACGACGACCTGGACGTCCCGGACTTCCTGAAGTAGTCGCTTGTACTCCTTCCGCGCCTCCCTCGGCCCCGTCGACCTGGCCTTCACCGACCGGTCCGGCGGGGTCAGCGCCGACCCCTTCGACTCCCTCAACCTCGCTCTCGTCGGCGACGACGACCCGCAGGCCCGCGCCGAGAACCTGCGCCGCGTCCTCAAGGACTTCGCCCCCGGCGACCGGCTGGCCGAGCTGCGCCAGGTGCACGGGCGCGAGGTGGTCGCCGTCGGCGCGACCCCGCCGCAGCGGCCCGCCGGCGACGCGCTGGTCACCGACCGAGCCGGCGTGGTGCTCCTGGTCCGGGTGGCCGACTGCGTCCCGGTGCTGCTGGCCGACCCCGACGCCGGGGTCGTCGCGGCGGCCCATGCCGGTCGGGCCGGCGTCGCCGCCGGTGTCGTGCCGGCGACGGTGCGGGCGATGCGGGAGCGGGGTGCGCGGGCCGTGACGGCCTGGATCGGTCCGCACGTGTGCGGCTCGTGCTACGAGGTGCCGACGGAGCTGGCGGCCGAGATCGTCGCTCTCGAGCCGGCCGCCGCGGCGACGACCTCGTGGGGGACACCGGCCCTGGACCTGGGGGCAGGGGTGCGCGCCCAGCTCGAGCGGGACGGGGTCACGGTCGTCGACGCGGCGCGCTGCACCCGCGAGTCCCCGGACCTCTACTCTCACCGCCGCGACGGCGCTCGTGCCGGCCGGCTCGCAGCGCTCATCCGGAGGCGTGCATGAGCACCGGACCGCAGGGGCACGTCAGCACCGCGGAGCGACGCCAGGAGCTGGCGGCCAACCTCGCCGCCGTGCGCGAGCGGATCGCCCGCGCGTGCGCGGACGCCGGCCGCGACGCCGACGAGGTGACCCTGGTCGTCGTCACCAAGTTCTTCCCCGCCTCCGACGTGCGGCTGCTCGCCGACCTCGGCGTGCGCCACGTGGGGGAGAACCGCCACCAGGAGGCCGAGGCGAAGGCTGCCGAGTGCGCCGACTTGGGTCTGACCTGGCACTTCATCGGCGGCCTGCAGAGCAACAAGGCCGCGGCGGTCGCGGCGTACGCCCAGGTGGTGGAGTCGGTCGACCGCTCGAAGCTCGTGCGCCCGCTGGACCGGGGCGCCCAGGGCCGGGACGCCCCGGTGGACGTGCTGCTCCAGGTGAGCCTCGACCCGCCCGGGGCGGTCGGCCGTGCCGGGGCCGACCCGGCCGACGTGCCGGCGCTCGCGGCCTCCGTCGCCGAGGCGCCCGCGCTCCGGCTGCGCGGACTGATGGGCGTCGCGCCGCTCGGGGGCGACCCGGAGGCGGCGTTCGGCCGGCTCGCGCAGGTGCACCGCGACCTGCGCGCCACCTTCCCGGACGCCACCTGGCTCTCGGCCGGGATGAGCGGGGACCTGGAGCAGGCCGTGCGCGCCGGTGCGACACACGTCCGCATCGGCTCGGCGGTCCTCGGTTCGAGACCGGAAACCAAGTAGTGTCCGAATCACCGTCACGTGCACCCGGACTCGGGTGCCACAGTTCCGAAGGGGAACACTCATGAGCGGCGCTATGCGCAGGATCGGCGAGTACCTCGGCCTGGTCGAGGACACCGGTCGCTACGACGACGAGGTCGACGGCCAGTACGACGACGGGGACGGCTACGGCGCCGAGACCCAGGCGATGCCGGCGTCGCGGCCCAAGACCCGCGAGGCCCGGCGCGAGGCGCGTCCGGCGCCGGTCGCGGACCTCGCCGAGCGCCGCCGTCCGGTGCCCGCCGGCGCCGCCGGAACGGTCGGTCCGGTCGGGGTGGTCGCGGAGCTCTCGCGGATCCTCACCCTGCACCCCCGCACGTACAACGAGGCCCGGACCGTCGGCGAGAACTTCCGCGACGGGACGCCGGTGATCATGAACCTCTCCGAGATGGACGACGCCGACGCCAAGCGCCTCGTGGACTTCGCGGCGGGCCTGGTCTTCGCGACGCGTGGCACCATCGAGCGCGTGACCAACAAGGTCTTCCTGCTCTCGCCGGCCAACGTCTCGGTCTCCTCCGAGGACAAGCAGCGGATCGCCGAGGGCGGATTCTTCAACCAGAGCTGAGGCCCGTCAGGGGTATCGGCTCGTTCACGAGCAGGAGCGAAGTCCGCACGTGCAGGCCGTTGGTGTTCTTCTCTATGTCGTTGTCCTGGTGTTCTTCGCCATGCTCTGGATCCGGTTCATCGTGGACTGGGTCCAGGTCTTCGCGCGCGGCTGGTCCCCGCGGGGGCTGCTGCTGGTCGTGCTGGAGACCGTCTACACGGTGACGGACCCGCCGATCAAGGCGCTGCGCCGCGTGATTCCCCCGCTGCGCATCGGCAACTTCGCCCTGGACCTCAGCTTCCTGATCGTCATGGTCTGCACCTACGTGCTGCTCTCGGTCATCCGTGGCGTGTTCGCGTGAGGCGGGCCGGGTGCCCGGCGGGTCACACCAGTCACACCGCAGGCGCTATTGTTCGACGGACACATCAGCAACCGATGAATGAATGGGTGAGGTCATGCCGCTGACGCCTGAGGACGTGAGCAACAAGCGCTTTACGCCCGTCCGGCTTCGTGAGGGCTACGACATGGGCGAGGTCGACCAGTTCCTCGACGAGGTGGAGGCCGAGCTCGCGCGGCTGACCAAGGAGAACGACGACCTCCGGGCGAAGCTCTCCGCCGCACAGTCGGGTGCTCCGGCCCCCGCGCCGGCGGAGAAGGCTCCCGAGCCGGTCGTCCAGGAGAAGGCTCCCGAGCCTGCTCCTGCTCCGACGCCCGCCCCGGCGCCGTACGCCCCCGGGTCTGGCTCGATCCAGACCATCCGGGTCGAGACGGTCCCCGAGGCCTCCAGTGCCGCAGCGCGGCTGCTGGAGATCGCGACCCGGAACGCCGACGAGGTCATGGAGGACGCGAAGAACGAGGCCGACAAGATCGTCGGTGCGGCTCGGACCAAGGCCGAGCGCCTGGAGTCGGAGTCGAAGAGCAAGGCGGACCGGCTCGAGGCCGACGCCCGTACCCGTGCGCAGATGCTGGACTCCGAGACCGCGGAGCGGCGCCAGACGCTGTTCGGCGAGCTCGAGCGGGAGCGTGACCGCCTCACGAACGAGGTGGAGACGCTGCGGTCCTTCGAGCGCGAGTACCGCTCGCGCCTGAAGACCTACTTCACCCAGCAGCTCGAGGCGCTCAACGGCGCCGCCGAGACTCCCGCGCCCACCGACGAGCAGCCGGCGCCCAAGCGCCTGCGCTCGATCCTCGGCGACGACGAGAGCTGAGCGAGCAGCACAGCACGAGAACAGCCTCACCGCGACGCGGCCGGCCCCTGAGGGGGTCGGCCGCGTCGCGTTTTGCTGCGTCCTGCCCGCCGCGGTTTCCACAACGGGGTGGCGGCAGGGCGGGGAAGTGGTTACTGTCCGTGAACTCGGTTGTGGCCCAGGCCACAAATCCCGGCGCCTGAGGAGGCCCGTGATGGCTCGCAGCAAGACCACCTCACCCGACGACAAGTCCGCGAGCGCGGCACGGGACGTGAACGGCAAGGTCGCGGGCGCTGCCCCGGGCTCCCCGGCGCGCAAGGCCCCCGCCGCCAAGGAGCCCGCGCCGAGGAAGGCCGCCGCGAAGAAGACCTCGGCGAGCCGGGGGAGCAGGTCCGGGTCCTCCGCGCAGCACGCCACCGTCCTGGTCGTGAAGGAGGGCGAGAGCGCGTGGACCTCGACGGAGCTGGCGGAGGTGCTCGCCGAGCTCCAGGCCCAGCGCGGGCGCAGCCTGACGATCGTGGGGGAGCACGAGCACGAGCTGAGCGGCCTGATGCGCGACGCCGGCGACGGAGCCGGCCAGGACCAGGCGGACGTCGGCTCGACGACGTTCGAGCGTGACCACGAGCTGCACGTGCTGACCAGCGAGCGCGACAAGGTGGCCCAGATCGACCGGGCCCTGGGACGCATCGAGGACGGCACCTACGGCGCCTGTGAGACCTGCGACCAGGCGATCGGGAAGATGCGGTTGATGGCTTTCCCGCGTGCGACACTGTGCCTGACATGCAAGCAGCGGGAGGAGCGTCGCTGAACGGCGCAGGTGAGACAGCCGATTCGGACGACCACGAGGACCAGCGCCGGCCCACGGCCGAGGCGCGATCGCGCTGGCGGCGACCCCGGCTGCTGCTCGTCGCGGTGGCCCTGGTCGGGTACGTCGTGGACGTGTCGACCAAGGTGCTCGCCGTCGCGAGGCTCCAGGACCGCCCCGACGTCCCGGTCGTCGGCGACCTGCTGGTCCTGCACCTGGTCCGGAACCCCGGAGCCGCGTTCAGCACCGGGACCGAGTACACGGTCGTGCTCAGCCTGATCTCGATCGCCGCCGTGGTGGCCATCTGCGTGGCGGCGCTGCGGGTGCGCAGCAACGCCTGGGGGGTCGCCCTCGGGGTGCTCCTCGCGGGGGTCGCCGGCAACCTCACCGACCGGATCCTGCGCTCGCCCGGGCCGCTGCGCGGTCACGTCATCGACTTCCTGATGCTGCCGAACTGGCCGGTCTTCAACGTCGCCGACATCTGCATCAACCTCGCGGCCGCGCTGATCATCGTCCTGGCCTTCCGCGGGATCCGGCTCGACGGCACCCGGGTCGCGTGATGGCGGGCTCGGAGCACCGGTCGCTGACCGTCCCGGATGGTCTCGCGGGGGAGCGGGTGGACATCGCGATCGCCCGGATGTTCGGCGTCTCCCGCAGCCGCGCAGCCGACCTGATCACGGAGGGGCTGGTGCGCCTCGACGGCGCCGAGATCGGCAAGAGCGACCGGGTGCTGCCCGGGTCGACCCTGGAGGTCACGATCCCGGCGCTGACCGACCCCCTCGCGGTGGTCCCGGAGGTCGTCGACGGCATCAAGATCATCCACGACGACGACTCGATCGTGGTGATCGACAAGCCGGTCGGCGTCGCCGTCCACCCCTCCCCGGGCTGGAACGGCCCCACCGTCGTCGGGCACCTGGTCGGTGCCGGGTTCCGGATCGCCACCAGCGGCGCCTCGGAGCGGCAGGGGATCGTCCAGCGCCTCGACGTCGGCACCTCGGGCGTCATGGTGATCGCGAAGTCCGAGCGCGCCTACTCGGTGCTGAAGAACGCGTTCCGGCACCGGACTGTCGCGAAGACCTACCACGCGCTCGTCCAGGGCCACCCGGACCCGCTGCAGGGCACCGTCGACGCCCCCATCGGCCGGCACCCGCGCGCCGACTACAAGTTCGCGGTGATGGCCGACGGCCGCGCGAGCGTCACCCACTACGAGACCCTCGAGGCGCACCGCTTCGCGAGCCTGCTCGAGGTGCACCTCGAGACCGGGCGCACCCACCAGATCCGGGTGCACATGTCCGCGCTGAAGCACCCGTGCGTCGGTGACCTGACCTACGGCGCCGACCCGACGCTGGCGCGCCGGGTGGGGCTGGAGCGCCAGTGGCTGCACGCCGTGCGCCTGGGCTTCGAGCACCCCGAGAGCGGGGCGCAGGTCGAGTACGAGTCGTCCTACCCTGCGGACCTGGCCCACGCCCTCGACGTGATTCGTGACGCCAGCTGAGGACGAGCTGCTCCTGCGGCCCGCGGGGATCGAGGACGCCCCGGCGGTCGCTGCGGTCCACCTCGCCTCGCGGCGCAGCGCGGTCCGGGCGGGCACGATGCCGCCCGCGGCGCACCCGGACGCCGAGGCACTGCCGTGGCTGCGCGGCCGCCTCGCCACCGACGAGGTCTGGGTCGCCGAGGTCGCGGGCGCCGTGGTGGCCTACCTGCGGCTGAGCGGGGACTGGATCGACGACCTGTACGTCGTACCCGGCCAGGCCGGGCACGGGATCGGGACCGCGCTGCTCGAGCTCGCCAAGCAGCTGCGGCCCGCCGGCTTCGGGCTGTGGGTCTTCGAGATCAACGCCCCGGCCCGGCGCTTCTACGCCCGCCACGGCCTGGTCGAGGTCGAGCGCACCGACGGCTCCGAGAACGAGGAGCGCTCGCCCGACATCCGGGTCGTCTGGCAGCCCGCCTGACCCCGGTGCGCGGCCCTCGTCGGCCCTCGTCGGCCCTCGTCGGGTCGTCCGTCGGGCCGCCGGTGAGGTGCCGCACACGAGTGCCGGCGACACGGTCGGCCGGCGGTGTCGGTGGTCCCTGGCAGGTTAGGCTGACACTCTTCCCCGAGAGATCCCGACCGCCCACCAGGGCGGTGCTCAGTGCTGCCAGGAAGGACCCCCAGGCGACGATGTCGACCGGTTCCCAGGACTCGTTCGTCCACCTCCACGTGCACACCGAGTACTCCATGCTCGACGGTGCCGCGCGGCTGGGTGCGATGGCCGAGCGCACCGCCGAGCTCGGCATGCCCGCGATCGCGATGACCGACCACGGCAACGTGTTCGGCGCCTACGAGTTCTACCGCAAGGCCAAGGACGCCGGCGTCAAGCCGATCATCGGCATCGAGGCCTACTTCGCGCCGAACATCTCCCGGTTCGAGAAGCGCGGCGTGAACTTCTACGACGGCGGGCCCGACGACGTCTCGGCCCGCGGCGCGTACACGCACATGACGCTGCTGAGCGAGTCGACCGAGGGGATGCACAACCTCTTCCGGCTCTCCACCGGCGCCTGGCGCGACGGGTTCTTCAAGCAGCCGCGCATGGACCGCGAGCTGCTGGCCCAGCACTCCGCGGGCATCATCGGCACCACCGGCTGTCCCTCGGGCGAGATCCAGGTGCACCTGCGCTACGGCCAGTACGACGCCGCGCGCCAGGTGGCCAGCGACTACCAGGACATCCTCGGCAAGGAGAACTACTTCCTGGAGCTGATGGACCACGGTCTCTCGATCGAGAACCGGGTCCGCGACGGCCTGCTCCGGCTCGGCAAGGACCTCGGCATCCCGCTGCTGGCGACCAACGACTCGCACTACGTGATGCGCGAGGACGCCAAGTCCCAGGAGCACCTGCTGTGCATCAACTCCGGCTCGACGATGGACATCCCGGCCGGCGACGGCCCGGGGCAGCGCTTCGCCTTCAGCGGTGACGGCTACTACATCAAGAGCCCCGCGGAGATGCGGGCGCTGTGGGTCGACAAGTACGACCTGCGCGAGGCCTGCGACAACACCCTGCTCATCGCCGAGCGCTGCGACGTGGAGTTCTCCGAGGGCGTCGGCAAGTACATGCCGAAGTTCCCGGTCCCCGAGGGCGAGAGCGAGGACTCCTGGCTGGTCAAGGAGGTCGAGCGCGGGCTGCGGGTCCGCTACCCGCAGGGGATCCCGGACAAGGTCCGCAAGCAGGCCGAGTTCGAGATCGGCGTCATCACCAGCATGGGGTTCCCCGGCTACTTCCTGGTCGTCGCCGACTTCATCAACTGGGCCAAGGACAACGGCATCCGGGTCGGTCCCGGCCGCGGCTCCGGCGCCGGCTCGATGGTCGCGTACGCGATGCGGATCACCGACCTCGACCCGCTCGAGCACGGCCTGATCTTCGAGCGCTTCCTCAACCCCGACCGGGTCTCGATGCCCGACTTCGACATCGACTTCGACGAGCGCCGGCGCGGCGAGGTGATCCGCTACGTCACCGACAAGTACGGCGACGACCGGGTCTCCTACATCGTCACCTACGGCACCATCAAGGCCAAGCAGGCGGTCAAGGACTCCAGCCGCATCCTCGGCTACCCGTTCGCGATGGGCGACCGGATCACCAAGGCCATGCCCGCGGCGGTGATGGGCAAGGACGTCCCGCTCAAGGAGATCTTCGACCCCGAGCACAAGCGCTTCGGTGAGGGCGGGGAGTTCCGCACCCTCTACGACGGGGACGCCGACGTCCGCCGGGTGGTCGACACCGCGATCGGCATCGAGGGCCTCAAGCGGCAGTGGGGCGTGCACGCCGCCGGCGTGATCATGTCCAGCGAGCCGCTGGTCGACGTGATCCCGCTGCTGCGGCGCCCGGCCGACGGCGCGATGATCACCCAGTTCGACTACCCCACCTGTGAGGGCCTCGGCCTGATCAAGATGGACTTCCTGGGGCTGCGCAACCTCACGGTGCTCGACGACGCGGTCAAGAACATCGCCGCCAACCGCGGCGAGACGATCGTCCTGGAGGACCTGCCGCTCACCGACGAGGCCACGTTCGGTCTGCTCCAGCGCGGCGACACCCTCGGCGTCTTCCAGCTCGACGGCGGCCCGATGCGGGCGCTGCTGCGCTCGATGCGCCCCGACACGTTCGCCGACATCTCCGCGGTCGGCGCGCTGTACCGGCCCGGTCCGATGGGTGCCGACTCGCACAACAAGTACGCCCGCCGCAAGACCGGCCGCGAGCCGGTGGAGCCGATCCACCCCGAGCTGGCCGAGCCGCTCGCCGACATCCTGGGGGAGACCTACGGCCTGATCGTCTACCAGGAGCAGGTCATGGCGATCGCCCAGAAGCTCGCGGGCTACACGCTGGGCCAGGCCGACATCCTGCGCCGCGCCATGGGCAAGAAGAAGAAGTCCGAGCTGGACAAGCAGTTCGCGGGCTTCTCGGCCGGCATGCAGGAGCGCGGCTACTCGATGGCCGCTGTCAAGACGCTGTGGGACATCCTGCTGCCGTTCTCCGACTACGCCTTCAACAAGGCGCACTCCGCGGCGTACGGCCTGGTCTCGTACTGGACCGCCTACCTGAAGGCGAACTACCCGGCCGAGTACATGGCCGCGCTGCTGACCTCCACGCGCGACGACAAGGACAAGTCGGCGATCTACCTCAACGAGTGCCGGCGGATGAAGATCCAGGTGCTGCCACCGGACGTCAACTCCTCCGCGGCGGACTTCACCCCGGTCGGCACCGACGTGCGCTTCGGGCTCACCGCGGTGCGCAACGTGGGCAGCAACGTCGTCGAGGGCATCGTGGCCGCCCGCGAGGAGAAGGGCCGCTACAGCGACTTCAACGACTTCATGGCCAAGGTCCCCGTCCACGTGTGCAACAAGCGGGTCGTGGAGTCGCTGATCAAGGCTGGCGCCTTCGACGAGATGCAGCACCTGCGCCGGTCGCTGGTCGCGATCCACGAGACGGCCGTGGACCAGTACGTCGACATCAAGCGCAACGAGGCGATCGGGCAGGACTCGCTCTTCGGAGGCCTGGAGGAGGACGGCGGGGGCGGCTTCGGGATCAGCGTGACGATCCCGGACCTGCCCGAGTGGGACAAGATGACACTGCTCGGCCACGAGCGGGACATGCTCGGCCTCTACGTCTCCGACCACCCGCTGCTGGGGCTCGAGCACGTGCTCTCCGCCGGCACCGACTGCTCGATCGGCGAGCTGATGCTCGACGAGGAGCGCGCCGACGGCTCCCCGATCTGCGTGAGCGGCCTGGTCACCTCGGTGCAGCGCAAGATCACCAAGCGCGGCGACGCGTGGGCGATGGTGACGCTGGAGGACCTCGACGGCGCGATCGACGTGCTGCTGTTCCCCAGCGCCTACCAGCTGGCCAGCACCTACCTGGTCGAGGACGCGATCCTGACGGTCCGGGGGCGGCTCTCCAAGAGCAAGGACCAGCCGGAGATCCACGGCCAGGAGATCTCGGTCCCCGACATCTCGGAGGGGCCCAGCGGACCGGTCGTCATCAGCCTGCCGCAGACCCGGTGCACGCCGCCGGTCGTGGCCCAGCTCAAGGACGTCCTCGGGACCCACCGGGGGATGACCGAGGTGCGCCTGCGTTTGCTGAACCGGGATAAGACTCTGGTCATGGCCCTGGACCACCGCGTGACGCCCAGCTCGGCGCTGTTCGCCGACCTCAAGCAGCTCCTGGGCCCCGGTTGCCTGACCGGCTGATGAGCGCCCCCCACGACTCCGTGCGGAGCGACGACTCCACGGGCGCACTGGTGCGCCAGGGCCTGCTGGTCGTGGTGGGCTGCCTGGTCCTCGGCGTGCTCGGGGGCCTGCTCTGGTACCAGCTGTGGAATCCCGCTCAGGGGGTCGTCGTCGCGAGCCCGGGCTGTGCCCCCGCGGAGCAGTGCTGGACCCCGACGCCCCCCGAGACCGGGCGGGCCGGGGACTTCAGCGGCACCGCGCTGTACACGCTGGTGGCCCTGGGGGCCGGCCTGGTCGCCGGGCTGGTCGCGTCGCTGGCTGCGCGGCGCTCGGAGCTGGTGACGCTCGGAGCCCTGCTGCTCGGCACCGCCGTGGCCGGCGTGGTCATGGCCCGGGTGGGCGTCTGGCTGGGTCCCGCGGACCCCGAGGCCCTCGCGGCGTCCGCCGAGGTCGGCACCCGCCTGCCCGACGACCTGCAGGTCGTCGGGGTGAGCCCCTACGTCGTGATGCCGTTCGGCGGGCTGCTCGCGCTGGTGCTGGTCTATTTCATCGTGCCTCGGGAGTGGCCCGCGCGATCCCGCTGATCCGGGCTCGGCCCTGGTTACACTGCGGCCGTGTCCAGCTCTCAGCCGCCCGGTCCGTCGGGCCCGCCGCCGTCCAGCCCTCCGCCCTCGGGCCCGCCGCCGGCCGGGCCGCCGCCGGCCGGGCCGCCGCCGGCAGGGCCGCCCCCCGCAGGGCCGCCGCCCGCGGGTCCGCCGACCGGGCCGCCGCCGGCGGGTCCGCCGCCGGGCGTCCCCGGGCGGGCCGAGGTGCTCGAGCACGGTCGTGGGGGGCCGCTGCCCCCGCAGCCGCCGCGGACCCGGTCGGGCGGCGGACGCCGCAAGCTCTGGTGGATCGGCGGCGGCGTCGCCGCGGCCGCGCTGCTCGGCGCCGGTGCGGTCGGCGCCTGGTGGTACAGCGCCACCGGTCCGCAACCTGCGGAGGCCCTGCCGGCCTCCACCCTGGGCTACGCCTCGCTCGACCTGGATCCCAGTGGTGGGCAGAAGCTCGACGCCTTGCGGACGCTGAAGAAGTTCCCCGCCATCGCCGATGAGTTCGGGCTCGATGGCGACGTCGGTGACATCGACGTCGCCCAGAAGGTCGTCGAGCTGATCGAGAGCGAGTCGGGCTGCGAGGGCCTCGACTACGCCGACGACGTCGAGCCCTGGCTGGGCGACCGCCTCGCGATGGGCCTCGTCGACGCCGGCGAGGACGAGCCGGTGTCGGTCTTCGTGGTCCAGGTCACCGACGGCGACGCAGCCGAGGAGGGGGTCGAGACCCTCGACGAGTGCGCCGGCGGCACCAGCGAGCCCACCGGGCGGGTCGTGGTCGGCGACTGGATGCTGGTCGCCCAGAACCAGGAGATCGCCGAGAAGGTCGCCGAGGCGACCGAGGAGGGCAGCCTGGCCGACGACGAGACCTTCCAGCGCTGGATCGACGAGGCCGGCGGCGCCGGCATCGCCTCGGTGTACGCCGCGCCCGCCGCGGGACCGTTCATCGCCGAGGAGGTCGTCGGCGCGGGGCGTGGCCTCGGCGGTCCCGACGTCGTGTACGACGGGCAGGCGAGCTTCTCCGAGGAGCTCGTCGAGATTCCCGAGAACCCCCTGGCCAGCGAGACGCCCGGCGAGATGCCCAGCCCGAGCGCCACGGAGTCGCCCGACTGGGAGCCCAGCGAGGACCCCAGCGACGACGGGTTCGGCGACGACCTTGACGAGGACTTCGACGAGGACTTCGACGAGGAGCTCGGCGACGAGGAGCTGACCGCGGCGCTGGAGGACTTCGAGGGCATGGCCATGACCCTGCGGTTCGACGGGGGCGCGCTCGAGCTGGAGATGGCCGGCGACGCCGGGGTCGAGGCGCTCCGCGACCTGACCGGCGACACCGGCGCCGACGCGATGTCCTCCCTGCCCGACGACACCGTGGCCGCGCTCGGGCTCGGGATGCGCGAGGGATGGCTGGGGTCGCTGATGGACTACGTCGGCGAGACCACCGGGGAGGACACCGACTCGCTGCTGGAGGAGGCCGAGGCCGAAACCGGCCTGGAGCTGCCCGAGGACGTGGAGACGCTGACCGGCGAGTCGGCCGTGCTGGCGATCGGTCCGGGCCTGGACTTCGAGGAGTTCTCCGATCCCGCCGGCCTGCCGATCGCCCTGAAGGTGCTCGGCGACACCGACGCGATCACCGAGGTCCTCGACGACCTGCGCAGCGCGAGCGGCGCGCCGGACGGCATCCTCGAGGCGGCCAGCGAGGACGGCGCCGTGGCGGCCGGCCTCGACGAGGACTGGCGCGACGAGGTGCTCGGCGACGGCGACCTCGGCGGCACGGAGAAGTTCAAGAGCGTGATCCGGGACGCCGACGACGCCGGTGGCGTGCTCTACCTCGACCTCGACGCGATGCTGAACCTGATCGGCTCCGGCCTGGGTGACGACGACGAGGTGCGCGCGAACCTGGAGCCGCTGGCGGCGCTCGGGATGACCTCCTGGGTCGACGACGACGTCTCGCACGGCGTGCTGCGGATCACCACCGACTGACCGGTCCGGCTACCGAGCCGGCCCGGTGGGCCCGGTGGGCCCGGTGGGCCCGGTGGGACTGCCTCAGGGCCGTCCCACCGGCGCCGTGGTCGCCCCGGTGACTCCCACCAGGTCGGCCGGGGCGATCTCCAGGTCCAGACCGCGCCGTCCGCCGGAGACGAAGACCGTCGGGTGGTCGAGCGCGGAGGCGTCCACGACCGTCGGGTGCTGCCGCTTCTGGCCGATCGGCGAGATGCCGCCGACGACGTACCCGGTGGCCCGCTCGGCGGCCCCGGGATCGGCCAGCTGCGCCTTGCCGGCCCCCACCGCGCGGGCCAGCGCCTTGAGGTCCAGCTGCCCCGAGACCGGCACGACCGCCACGACCAGGCCGGGCCGGCCGGTGCCGGGGAGCCGGTCCACGCTGGCCATCAGCGTCTTGAACACCCGGGCGGGGTCGAGCCCGAGCGCCGTCGCCGCCTCCATCCCGTAGGACTCCGCGCGGGGGTCGTGGTCGTACTCGTGCAGCGTGTGCGGCACCCCGGCGCGGGTCAGCGCCCGGGCGGCCGGCGTCGCGCCGGTGCTCTTCTTGGCCATGCCGGGATTCTCGCCGGGCGGGAGCTCGGGGGAGCGGCGGGGCCGGTCCTGGCTAGTTGGGCGACCAGCGGGTGCGCGCCACCTCGGTGGCCGGCAGCGAGGGGATCACGTTCATCGCCCGCAGCTCCGCGCGCAGCAGGTCGGTGACCAGCACCAGCCGGTCGCCAGCGTCCTCGGCCTCCAGCAGCGCCTGCCGCTCGGCCATCGGCAGCGGCGCGCAGGCGGCGAGGGTCCAGGACAGGTACGTCGGGTCCGTGGGCAGCGGGCCGTCGTACGGGTCGGACCGGATGCCCGCCAGCGCAGCGCGGTAGGCCGTGAACGTCGCGCGGGCCTGCTCCAGGACCTCCTCGGAGACCCCGGCGGTGGCCTCGGGGCGCTCGACGACGTGGCCCACCGGGAACGGTCCGCCGGCCTCCAGGCGCTGGAGCTCGATGCGGTCCAGGCCCACGCCGACCAGGTCGAACGTGCCGTCCTCGTGGGCCTCGACCTCGGTCACCCGCACCCGCACGCCGACCCGGAACAGGGACTGGGCCCCGTGGTCGCCGACCTCGTAGCCCTCCCGGATGCCGACCGTGCCGAAGATCCGGTCGGTGGGGTCCTCGATCCGCATCAGGTGGTGGATCAGGGCGCGGTAGCGGTCCTCGAACACCCGGAGCGGCACGCTCACGCCCGGGAACAACACCGCGTTCAGCGGGAACATCGGCAGCGTGCGGCTCACAGGCGCGACAGTAGTCCAGCAGGCGTCGGGGTTTCGGCCGCCGGGGCGGCACGCTCGTAGAATCGGACCCATGATTCGCCGGATCGACCTGCGTGGGGCCACGGGCCCCGTCGACTACCGCGCCGCCGTGCCGCGCGCCGAGTTCGACGTCGAGGCGGCCACGCATGCGGTCGTCCCGATCCTCGAGGCGGTGCGCACCCGCGGCCTCGAGGCGATCCGGGAGCTCTCCGAGCGGTTCGACGGGGTCGCCGTCGGCGACATCCGGGTGCCGGCGGCCGCGCTGACCGACGCCCTGGAGGCGCTCGACCCCGACATCCGCAGCGGCCTGGAGGAGTCCGTCCGCCGGCTCCGGGCCACCTGTGCCGCGGAGCTGGAGCACGACGTCGTCACCGACCTCGGCCCCGGGGCCCGGGTCACCCACCGCAAGGTGCCGGTCGACCGGGTGGGGCTCTACGTCCCCGGCGGGCTGGCCCCGCTGGTCTCGAGCGTGCTGATGAACGTCGTCCCGGCCCAGACCGCCGGCGTCGGCTCGATCGCGCTGGCCAGCCCCCCGCAGAAGGACTTCGGCGGGCTCCCGCACCCGAACATCCTGGCCGCGTGCGCCCTGCTCGGGATCGAGGAGGTGTACGCCGTCGGCGGCGCGCAGGCGATCGCGATGTTCGCCTACGGCACCGGCCCGTGCCGGCGCGTCGACCTGGTCACCGGCCCCGGCAACATCTACGTGGTCACCGCGAAGCGGCTGCTCAAGGGCGAGATCGGCATCGACTCCGAGGCGGGTCCGACCGAGGTCGCGATCCTGGCCGACGACACAGCTGTCGCGTCCCACGTCGCCGCCGACCTGATCAGCCAGGCCGAGCACGATCCGCTGGCCGCCGCGGTCCTGGTGACCCCGTCGGTGGCGCTGGCCGAGGCCGTCGAGGCGGAGCTGATCGACCAGGTCGCGGCCACCAAGCACACCGACCGGATCCGCACCTCGCTGTCCGGGGCGCAGTCGGGCATCGTGCTCGTCGACGACCTGGAGCAGGGTCTGGCCGTGGTCGACGCCTACGCCGCCGAGCACCTCGAGATCCAGACCGTCGACGCCGCCGCGTGGGCGGCCCGGGTCCGCAACGCCGGCGCGATCTTCGTCGGCGCCTCCGCTCCGGTCTCGCTGGGCGACTACTGCGCCGGCTCCAACCACGTGCTGCCCACCGGTGGCTGCGCCTGCCACTCCTCGGGCCTGTCGGTGCGCGCGTTCACCAAGTCGGTGCACGTCGTCGACTACTCCCGCGAGGCGCTGGCCGAGGTCGCCGACCACGTGGTGACGCTCGCCGAGGCCGAGGACCTGCCCGGGCACGGCGCCGCGGTGCGCGTCCGGTTCCAGGACTGACCGATGAGCTTTCCTCCCCTGCGCGAGGAGCTGCGCGGCCTGCAGCCCTACGGCGCCCCGCAGCTCGACGTCCCCGTCCAGCTCAACGTGAACGAGAACCCCTACGGTCCCTCGGCCGCGTGCGTGGCCGACATCGCCACGGCGGTGGCCGAGGCCTCGACCACGCTGAACCGCTACCCGGACCGGGAGTTCACCGAGCTGCGCACCGCGCTCGCGGCGTACCTCTCCCGCGACACCCCGCACGGCGTGGTGCCGGAGCAGGTCTGGGCGGCGAACGGCTCCAACGAGGTGATGCTGCAGCTGCTGCAGGCCTTCGGCGGACCGGGACGCACCGCGCTCAGCTTCGCCCCGACGTACTCGATGTATCCCGAGTACGCCCGTGACTCGATGACCAGGTGGGTGCAGGGCCGGCGCGCCGAGGACTTCAGCCTCGACCTCGACGCTGCCCGTTCGCTGATCGAGGCCGAGCGGCCGAGCGTGGTGCTGCTGCCCTCGCCGAACAACCCCACCGGCACCGCGCTGCCGCCCGAGGCGGTCGGCGTGCTGTGCGAGGCGGTCGGCGCGGACGGCGTGCTCGTGGTCGACGAGGCGTACGGCGAGTTCCGGCGCAGCGGGACGCCCAGCGCCGTCGAGCTGCTGCCCGAGCACCGCAACCTGGTGGTCGCCCGGACGATGAGCAAGGCGTTCGCGGCGGCGGGGCTGCGGCTGGGCTACCTGGCCGCGGACCCCGCGATCTGCGACGCGATCCGCGTGGTCCGGCTGCCCTACCACCTCTCCGCGGTCACCCAGGCCGTCGCGCTCGCGGCGCTGCGGCACGCCCCCGAGCTGCTCGGCCGCGTCGACGAGCTGCGCGCCGAGCGGGACGACCTGGTGGCCTGGCTGCGCGAGCGGGGCCTGCGGGTGGCCGACAGCGACGCGAACTTCGCGCTCTTCGGGACGTTCCCCGACCGGCACGCCGTCTGGCAGGGTCTCCTGGACCGGGGCGTCCTGATCCGCGAGGTCGGCCCCGACGGCTGGCTGCGGGTCTCGGTCGGAACACCTGCGGAGATGGCGACGTTCAAGCAAGCACTGACCGATGTGATGGAAGAGGGACCGGCATGAGCAGGACCGCCCGCCTGGAGCGGCAGACCAGCGAGTCCAAGGTGCTCGTCGAGGTCGACCTCGACGGCTCCGGCCGCCACGACGTCGCCACCGGCGTCGGCTTCTACGACCACATGCTGATCTCGTTCGCCCGGCACTCGCTGGTCGACCTGACCGTCCAGGCCGACGGCGACACCCACATCGACGCCCACCACACCGTCGAGGACACCGCGATCGTGCTCGGCCAGGCGCTGCGCCAGGCCCTGGGCGACAAGTCGGGCATCCGCCGCTTCGGCGACGCCACCGTCCCGCTGGACGAGGCGCTGGTCCAGGCCGTCGTCGACGTCTCGGGACGGCCCTACTGCGTGCACACCGGGGAGCCGGAGGGGCAGCAGTACGTCCAGCTCGGCGGCACCGGCGCGGCGTACCTCGGCTCGCTGACCCAGCACGTCTTCGAGTCCCTGGCCTTCCACGCCCAGATCGCGCTGCACGTGCGGGTCCTGGCCGGCCGGGAGCCGCACCACCTCGTCGAGACCCAGTTCAAGGCGTTCGCCCGGGCCTTCCGGGACGCCATCGCACTGGACCCCCGGGAGACCGGGGTCCCGAGCACGAAGGGCTCGCTCTGAGCACCAAGAAGTCCGTCGCCGTCCTCGACTACGGGTCGGGCAACCTCCGCTCCGCCGTGCGCGCCGTGGAGCGCGCGGGCGCCGAGGTCACCTTGACCTCGGACCGCGAGCTCGCCGCGGAGGCCGACGGGCTGCTGGTTCCCGGCGTCGGCGCGTTCGAGGCGTGCATGGCCGGCCTGCGCGCGGTCCGCGGCCACGAGGTGATCGGCCGCCGGCTGGCCGGCGGCCGGCCGGTGCTCGGCATCTGCGTGGGGATGCAGATCCTCTTCGAGCACGGCGCCGAGCACGGCGTGCTCACCGAGGGCTGCGGGGAGTGGCCGGGCACCGTGGAGCGCCTGCAGGCGCCGGTGGTCCCGCACATGGGCTGGAACAACGTCGAGGTGCCCGGGGGCAGCACGCTGTTCGAGGGCCTCGCCGAGGAGCGGTTCTACTTCGTGCACTCCTACGGGGTGCGCTCCTGGGACCTCGTCACCAACGACCGGACCCGGGCGCCGCTGGTGACCTGGGCCGAGCACGGCGGCGACCGGTTCGTGGCCGCCGTCGAGAACGGCCCGCTCAGCGCCACCCAGTTCCACCCGGAGAAGTCCGGGGACGCCGGAGCCGCGCTGCTGCGCAACTGGGTGCAGTCCCTGTGACCCGGGCCTGACCCACCAGCCCGCACCGACCCGGCCGGCGCGGCCGCGTCGATCCCGTCCTGCCCACTTTGTCGTACTCCGAGGAAGATCCCGATGACCCACCTGCAGCTGCTGCCCGCCGTCGACATCACCGAGGGGCGCGCCGTCCAGCTCGCCCAGGGCGTGGCCGGCTCCGAGCGGGTGTACGGCGACCCGGTGGCCGCGGCGCGGCGCTGGCAGGACGCCGGGTCCGAGTGGCTGCACCTGGTGGACCTCGACGCGGCGTTCGGCCGCGGCAGCAACCGGGAGCTCCAGGCCGAGATCGTCGGCGCCCTCGACATCGACGTCGAGATGAGCGGCGGCATCCGCGACGACGAGTCGCTCGAGGCCGCCCTGGCGACCGGCTGCCGGCGGGTCAACATCGGCACCGCGGCGCTGGAGCAGCCGGAGTGGTGCGCGAAGGTGATCGCCGAGCACGGCGACCGGATCGCGATCGGCCTCGACGTCCGCGGCCGCACGCTGGCCGCCCGCGGGTGGACCAAGGACGGCGGCGACCTCTACGAGACCCTGGCGCGGCTCGACGCCGAGGGGTGCGCGCGCTACGTCGTCACCGACGTGAACAAGGACGGCATGCTCCAGGGCCCCAACCTGCAGCTGCTCCGGGACGTCTGCGCGGCGACCGACCGCCCGGTCGTCGCCTCCGGCGGGGTCACCGAGCTCAGCGACATCGCGGCGCTCATGGAGCTGGTCCCGATCGGCGTCGAGGGCGCCATCGCCGGGACCGCGCTCTACGAGGGCCGGTTCACCCTCGAGGACGCCCTCGCGCTGACCCGGGGCGCCTCGTCGTGAGCCTCGCGGTGCGCGTGATCCCGTGCCTGGACGTCGATGCCGGGCGCGTGGTGAAGGGCATCAACTTCCGTGAGCTGCGCGACGCCGGCGACCCGGTGGAGCTGGCGCGGACCTACGACGCGGAGGGCGCCGACGAGCTGACCTTCCTCGACATCTCCGCCTCCCACGAGGGCCGGGCCACGACGATGGAGATCGTCTCCGCGACCGCCGAGCAGGTCTTCATCCCGCTCACCGTCGGCGGGGGAGTCTCCTCGGTCGCGGACGTCGACCGGCTGCTGCGCGCCGGGGCTGACAAGGTCGCGGTCAACACCGCGGCGATCACCCGTCCCGAGCTGGTCGCCGAGATCGCCGACCGGTTCGGCAACCAGGTGCTGGTGCTGTCGGTGGACGCCCGGCGCGCGGCCGGCACGGCCTCCGGCTTCGAGGTGACCACGCACGGCGGCCGTCGGTCCGCCGGCCTGGACGCGATCGAGTGGGCGGCGCGGGCCGCCGAGTTGGGGGCCGGGGAGATCCTGCTCAACGCGATGGACGCGGACGGCACCCAGGACGGCTTCGACCTGGACCTGATCCGCGCCGTACGCCGTGAGGTCTCCATCCCGGTCATCGCCTCCGGCGGCGCCGGCGCCGTCGAGCACTTCGCCCCGGCCGTCGACGCCGGGGCCGACGCGGTGCTCGCCGCGACCGTCTTCCACTTCGGGACGCTGCGGATCCGCGACGTCAAGCAGTCGCTGTCCGCGGCCGGGCACGCCGTTCGCTGAGCCGGCGCCGACCGAGGAACGCCGCCCCGGGCCGGGGCCTCAGGCGTCCCCGGTGTGGCAGACCGCCTCGACGTTGTTCCCGTCCGGGTCGCGCACGAAGGCCCCGAAGTAGGCCGGGTGGTACTCCGGCCACAGCCGGGGCTCGTGCAGCGGCTCCGCGCCCAGCTCGGTGGCGGCCGCGAAGAACGCCCGGACCGTGTCGGCGTCCGGCGCGGTGAACGCGACGTGCACCTCGCGGTTGGGTCCCGAAGCGGGGCCGGTCGGCGGCTGCGCACTGATCCAGAAGTCCGGACCCTCGGTGCCGTAGCCGATGGCGACCTCGACGTCGAGGACCCGCCGGTGGCCCAGCACCCCGAGGACCCGGTCGTAGAAGGCGGCCGAGGCGGCCAGGTCACGGCAGCTGATGCCCAGGTGATCGATCATGGAGCCATCGTGCACCCAACGGCCGCGCTCCGCCGGGTCAGGAGCCGAGCAGGGCGGAGCGCAGCGCCGCCTGCCGCTCCGGCGGGCCGGCGTACTCCACGTCGCGGACCGCGGCGCGCCCGAAGACGAGCAGCAGCAGCTCGCTGACCGGGCCGGTGAGCGTGACCGGGTAGGGCCCGCCACGCAGCGTCGTGCTCTCGCCGGTGTCGGAGCGCACGACGCGCACCGGCACGCCGGCCGAGCGGACCCGCAGCCGTCCGATGCCGCCGAGGCCCCGCCAGAGCAGGTCGGCGTCGGCGCGGTCGAGCGCACGCGGCGACCAGTCCGGCTGGGCCCGCCGCAGGTCCTCGTGGTGGACGAACATCTCGATGGAGTTCGCCGCCTGGTCGACCGCGGGCACGGCGAACGGCGTCCGGCTCGGCGAGCGGAGCCGCTCCACGAGGACCGAGAGGTCGGTCGCCTCGAGCCGGGCGGTGGTCCCCTCGGCGAGCCGGCCGAGCCGGGGAACGGCGGTGCCGACCGCCGCCAGCGGGTGTCGCTCACGCACCAGCAGGTGGATGACCAGGTCCTTGGCCTCCCACCCCTCGCACAGCGTCGGGGCGTCCTCGCCGAGGAGCAGTGCCAGGTCGCAGAGAGCCCGGCGCTCGCGCCGGGACAGGGGTTCGCCGCTCATGGCGTGACCCTAGGGCGTCCGGGCGCCGTACGCACCCGCGTCCGCGCGGTGGTCGGGGCCGGGCCGGGGGCGGTGACTTCTCGGGCACCTCTCGCGCATCTCGGGCACTGCAGTGCCCGAGATGCGCGGGGATCCCCGGTGTACCGGGGATCCCAGGCGAAGACCGCACCGGCTTGGGGCGCACCCGAGCGGCGGAATAACCTGGCGGGTCGCCCGGGTTCAGGGGGGCGAGGACGAGGACGGGAGCACGGTGGCGGAGCAGCACGGTAGACGGGGCACGACGATCGCCGGGTTCCGCGTCCTGGGGGTGGCGATCCGGCGGGAGCCGTGGATCTTCACGCTCTCGACGCTCGGCAGCGTCCTGTTCGGGGCGCTCACGGTCGCCGACGCGTGGGTGCTGGGATGGGCGACCGACCATGTCGTGCTGCCGGCCTTCGACGACGGCGAGATCGGGGCCAGCATGCTGGTGGCGGTCGTGGCGCTGTTCCTCGGCGTCGCGCTGCTGCGCGCGGTCGGGATCGTCGCGCGCCGCCTCGGCGCCGGCGTCATGCAGTACCGGATGCAGGCGCACACCCGCCGCGCCGTGACCCGCCAGTACCTCCGGCTGCCGATGGCCTGGCACCAGCGGCACCCGACCGGCCAGCTGCTCTCCAACGCCAACTCCGACGTCGAGGCGGCCTGGGCGCCGATCGCGCCGCTGCCGATGGCTGTCGGCACGCTGGCGATGATGGTGATCGCGGTCGCCCAGATGCTGCTCGCCGACCTCGTACTCGCCGTGGTCGGGCTGCTGGTCTTCCCGGCGGTCGTCCTGGCCAACCTCGCCTACCAGCGGCTCGCCTCGCCGCTGATGACCCGGGCCCAGCAGCTGCGCGCCGAGCTCAGCGAGATCGCCCACGAGTCCTTCGACGGCGCGATGGTGGTCAAGACCCTGGGCCGCGAGGCCGAGGAGACCCGGCGCTTCGAGGCAGTCGCCCACGAGCTGCGCGACGTCAACACCCGCGCCGGCCGGATCCGCGCGGCGTTCGACCCCACGCTCGCGGCGCTGCCCAACCTCGGCGTGCTCGTGGTCCTCGCCCTCGGCGTGGCCCGGGTGCTCGACGGCGCCGCCGACGCCGGCGACGTGGTCACGATCGCCTACCTGCTCACGATCGTCTCGTTCCCGATCCGCTCGATCGGCTGGCTGCTCGGGGAGTTCCCCCGCAGCGTCGTCGGCTACGAGCGGGCCGACGCGGTCCTGCGCGCCACCGGCGAGATGCAGTACGGCGAGCGGTCGTTGCCCGCCGTCGGCGTCGGCGCCCGCCTGGAGCTGCGCGGCGTCGGGTTCGCCTACGACCCCGACCAGCCGCTGCTGCGCCAGGTCGACTTCACCGTCGAGCCCGGCCGGACCGTCGCGCTGGTGGGCGCGACCGCCTCGGGCAAGAGCACGCTGACGATGCTGGTCTCCCGGCTGGTGGACCCCGACCGGGGCGAGATCCTGCTCGACGGCACCGACCTGCGCGACCTCGCCCCCGGCGAGCTGGCCCGCACGCTCGCGTTGGTGCCGCAGAGCGCGTTCCTCTTCGACGACACCGTGCGAGGCAACATCACGCTGGGTGCCGAGATCCCCGACGACGAGGTCTGGGCGGCGCTGCGGGCGGCCCAGGCCGAGGGCTTCGTGGCAGCGCTCCCGCAGGGCCTGGACACCCGGCTGGGGGAGCGTGGCGCCTCGCTGTCCGGCGGGCAGCGGCAGCGGATCTCGCTGGCCCGCGCCCTGGTCCGCCAACCCCGGCTGCTGATCCTCGACGACGCGACCTCGGCCGTTGACCCCGAGGTCGAGGCCCGGATCCTGGAGGCGCTGCGCAGCGGCGCCACCAGCGGCAGCCTGCTCGTCGTCGCCTACCGCAAGGGCACGATCGCGCTCGCCGACGAGGTGGTCCACCTCGACGGCGGACGCGTCGTGGACCGCGGCACCCACGAGGAGCTCCTCGTTCGCGACCCGGCGTACGCCGCGCTGGTCAACGCCTACGAGACCGAGCACGAGCCGGTCCAGGAGGGCGCATGAGCACCACCGACACCACCACGGGCACCAGCGGCACCGTGATGAGCACCGGCGAGGACATCGGCGCCTGGGAGACCGTGCGCCGGGGGCTGCGCTACTCCCCGGAGCTCCTGGAGGGCATCTGGGGCACCGTCGCGCTGGCGGTGCTCGCCTCGGTCGGCCAGGTCGTGGTCCCGATCGTCGTCCAGCAGACGATGGACCGCGGCATCAACGGCCCCGGCGGCCCGGACGTCTCCTTCGTGGTGCTGATGGGCGTCGCGGCCGCCGCGGCGCTCGTCGTCACCAGCTGGGCGTCGTACGCGATGACCGCGCGGCTCTTCCGCACCTCCGAGCGCGGCCTCGCCACGCTGCGGATCAAGGCGTTCCGGCACGTGCACGACCTGCCGCTGCTCACCCAGAGCACCGAGCGGCGCGGCGCGCTGGTCTCTCGGGTCACCAGCGACGTCGACCAGGTCACGCAGTTCCTGACGTACGGCGGCCTGCTGCTGGTGGTCAGCGTCGGTCAGGTCGTGCTCGCGACCGTCGTGATGCTCGTCTACAGCTGGGAGCTCACGGTCGTGGTGTGGCTGTGCTTCGCGCCGCTGTTCGCCTCGCTGCGCTACTTCCAGCGCAAGCTCTCCGACGCCTACGGAACGGTGCGCCGCCAGGTGGGCATCACGCTCTCGGCGATCGCCGAGCCCGTCGTCGGCGCCGCCGTGGTCCGCTCCTACGCCGTCGAGGCCCGCACCCAGCGCCGCATCGACGAGGCGATCCGTGCCCAGCAGCGCGCGAGCACCCGGGCCCAGGGCTTCACGGCGTTCTCGTTCTCGCTCGGCGGCGTCTCCGCCGGCCTCGCGAACGCCGGGGTGCTGGTGATCGGCATCTGGCTCGGCTTCGCCGGGAAGATCACCGCCGGCGAGGTGCTCGCGTTCGCGTTCCTGGTCAGCCTGTTCGTGGGCCCGGTGCAGACCGGCACCCAGATCATCACCGACGCCCAGAACGCGATCGCGGGCTGGCGCCGGGTGGTCGGCATCCTGGACACCCCCGCGGACCTGGTCGACCCGGGCCCCGAAGGCCGGGTGCTGCCGGCGGGGCCGATCGACGGACGCCTGGACCGCGTCACGTTCGCCTACCCCGGCGGACCGCCGGTGCTGCGCGAGGTCGACCTCGACATCGCCGCCGGCACCCGGCTCGCCGTGGTCGGGGAGACCGGGTCGGGCAAGTCCACGATCGCCAAGCTGCTGACCCGGCTGATGGACCCCACCGAGGGCGCGGTGCTGCTCGACGGCGTCGACGTCCGGGAGATCTCCTCCGCGTCCCTGCGCCGCAGCGTGGTACTGGTCCCGCAGGAGGGCTTCCTCTTCGACGACACGCTGGCCGCGAACGCGCGCTACGGCCGGCTGGACGCCACCGACGAGGACATCGCGGCCAGCGCCGAGGAGCTCGGCCTGGGGGACTGGCTGGCGGGGCTCCCAGCGGGTCTGGCCACCCGGGTCGGCCAGCGCGGCGAGTCGCTCTCCGCCGGCGAGCGGCAGCTGGTGGCGCTGCTGCGCGCCCACCTGGCCGACCCCGACCTCCTGGTCCTCGACGAGGCCACCAGCGCCGTCGACCCGGCCCTGGAGATGCGGATCGGCCGCGCCCTGGAGCGGCTGATGAGCGGGCGGACCTCGGTCACGATCGCGCACCGCCTCTCGACCGCCGAGAACGCCGACGAGGTGGTCGTGGTCGACCGGGGCCGCGTGGTCCAGCGCGGCCCGCACGCCGAGCTGGTCCGCCAGGAGGGGTCGGTGTACGCCGGGCTGCACCGCTCCTGGGTCGCCCAGCACGGCTCCGCGGGGGATCGGGGATGATGGACCCCATGCCCCTGGACCCCGCCGTCGCCGCCCGCCTCAAGCGCACCTCCGACGGACTCGTCCCCGCGGTGGCGCAGCAGCACGACACCGGCGAGGTGCTGATGCTCGGCTGGATGGACGACGAGGCCCTGCACCGCACGCTCACCACCGGGCGCGCGACGTACTGGTCGCGCTCGCGCCAGGAGTACTGGGTCAAGGGCGAGACCTCCGGCCACGTGCAGTGGGTCAAGGAGGTCCGCCTGGACTGCGACGGCGACACGCTGCTGGTCCGCGTCGACCAGGAGGGGGCGGCCTGCCACACCGGCGACCGCACCTGCTTCGACGCCGACCTGCTCCTCGCCGAGCCGGTCCGCCCCGGCGGCGCGCCGTGAGCCAGGAGGTCCGGGACGCCCGGGCGGCGGGGCGGCGTACCTTCGGGCCGGTCGTGCTGCTCGGCCTGGCCGGCGGCGCGCTCGCGGCGGTCGCCGGCAACAAGCCGTGGGCGGTCGCCGAGGACGACAGCCAGTCCACGAGCGCGATGATGCTGATGTTCGACAGCGGCGAGATGCCGACCGCGACCGGCCTGGCCCTGGTCGCCCTGGCCTGCTGGGGCGTCGTGCTGGTGACCCGGCGGCGGGTCCGCCGGGTCGTGGCCGTGCTGGCCGCCCTCGCCTCGGCCGGGGTGCTCGTCAGCGTCGTCGTGGGGTTCTCCTCCACCGCCGACGCGGTGCGCAGCGACCTGGAGGGGCTCGGCCTGGAGCCGCAAATCGGGCACACCGGCTGGTACTGGGCCGCGCTCATCGGCGCCGTGCTGTCGCTGGCCGCGTCGGTGCTCGCCGTACGCCTGGTGCCGACCTGGCCGGAGATGGGCAGCCGCTACGACGCGCCGACCGGCGCGGCCCCGCAGCAGGCCGCCGCGCCGGAGGACCGGTCCAACCTGGACCTGTGGAAGGCGATGGACGAGGGCCAGGACCCGACGGCCTGAGCGCCTTGCCTAGACTGTGCCCGCAGCACCAGCAGTCCCGATCGAGCACTGACCTCCGAGGAGCAGCACATGTCGGCCAGCCACGGCAACACCCCCGCAGCCTGGACGGGCGTCACCGTCGCCATGATCGGCTTCCTCGTCGGCTCCGTGGCGCTGCTGCTCGAGCCGGTCAACATGACACTGTTCTGGATCGGCGCCGCCATCGCCGCGGGCAGCCTCGTCGTGTTCGTCGTGATGGACCGGCTCGGCCTGCACGAGTCCGACCACTGAGCTGATGCGGTTCCGGTGAGCCAGCGGGCCGCGCTCGACCCGCCGCGGACGCGGCGGGAGCGGATGCTCGCCCCGGCGCTCACCATCGGCGGCCTGGGCGCCGCCACCGTGGCGCTGCACGTGCGCGACCCGCACGTCGGCGGCAGCTGGGGCGTCTGCCCGACCGCGCTGATGGGCTTCGCCTGCCCCGGGTGCGGGGGACTGCGGGCGGTCAACGACCTGACCCACCTCGACCTGGCCGCGGCCGCGTCGAGCAACCTGGCGTTCGTGGTCGCGGCGCCGTTCCTGGTCGTCGGCCTCGCGCTGTGGGCACTGGGCCGCTGGCGCGGCCGGCCGCTGCTGCGGGTCCCGGCCGCCGCCGTCCAGCCGGTGGCCTTCACGGCGCTGGTGCTGCTGCTGGTCTTCTCGGTGCTGCGCAACCTGCCGGCGGGCAGCTGGCTGGCGCCCTGACCCGGCCGGCGCGGGACCCGCTCGGGGTCAGCGCGCCGGCCGAGGTCGGATCGCTCTAGTCGAACTCGTTGGTGTAGGTGATGTCGATGACGCCGGTGGCGACGAGGATCCAGTAGAGGATGCCCAGGACGATCCCGACGATGCCGAGGATGACGCCCCACTTCGCCAGGCCGTCGCCGGTCTTCGCGCCGTTGGACTCGCGGATGTCCTTCTTGCCGAGCTGGCCGAAGACCACGCCCAGGATCGAGAAGATGAAGCAGCCCCAGAAGCACGGGACCACGCCGATGATGCCGAGGACCAGGCCCGTGACGGCCATGCCGGAGGTCTTCGGCGGCACGCCGCCGCCGTAGGGCGGCTGCGGGGCTCCGTACTGGGGCGGCGGGGGTTCGGAGTAGCTCACGGAGAACGTCCTTCGTTTCGTGCCAGCGGACCGGCTCCGCTGGCGGTGTGGCTGGGACCGTACCGTCCCGCGGCCCCAGCAAAACCTCCGTGGCGGAGGGTGAGAGACTGGGTGCGCCTGCCCACACCCGCTGGAGGACCCCTTGTCCGTGCTCGACGACATCGTCGCCGGCGTGCGGCTCGACCTCGCGGCCCGCGAGGCCGGGCGCCCGCTCGCCTCGGTCCGCGCGGCGCTCGCCGACGCCCCGCCGCCCCGCGACCCGATGCCGCACCTGCGCGCCCCCGGCAGCAGCGTGATCGCCGAGGTCAAGCGCAGGAGCCCCAGCAAGGGCCACCTCGCCGAGATCCCGGACCCCGCCGACCTGGCGGCGCAGTACGCCGCGGGCGGCGCGGCCGCGATCAGCGTGCTGACCGAGGAGCGCCGCTTCGGCGGCAGCCTCGCCGACCTCGTGGCCGTGCGTGCTGCCGTCGACGTCCCGGTGCTGCGCAAGGACTTCATCGTCAGCGAGTACCAGCTCCTCGAGGCCCGCGCGGCCGGCGCCGACCTCGTGCTGCTGATCGTCGCCGCTCTCGACGACGACCGGCTGCGGCGCCTGTACGAGGTCGCCCGCGAGCTCGGGCTGACCGTGCTGGTCGAGGCCCACGACGAGCCCGAGGTGGAGCGGGCCGTGGCGCTCGGCGCCGAGCTCGTCGGTGTCAACGCCCGCAACCTGAAGACCCTCGAGGTCGACGGGGACGCCTTCGGCCGGCTCGCGCCGCTGGTGCCCGAGGACCGGGTCCTGGTCGCGGAGTCCGGCATCTTCTCCGAGGCCGACGTCGCCCGCTTCGTCTCCCAGGGCGCCCGCGCGGTGCTGGTCGGGGAGGCCCTGGTCAAGGACGGCGACCCCCGCGCCGCCGTCGCCCGGATGACGGGAGTCACCCGGTGAGCACCAGGCCCGAGAACACCACCTCCTACGACGCCGACGCGCACGGCTGGTTCGGCGGCCCCGAGGCCGGCTGGGGCGGGCGCTTCATGCCCGAGGCGCTCATCGCGGCGCTCGACGAGCTCGACGAGGCCTGGCGCGAGGCGATGGCCGACCCCGCCTTCGTCGGCGAGTTCGACACGATCCTGCGCGAGTACGCCGGGCTGCCCAGCCCGCTCTTCCTCGCCGAGCGGCTCTCCGAGCAGGTCGGCTGCCGGGTGCTGCTCAAGCGCGAGGACCTCAACCACACCGGCGCCCACAAGATCCGCAACGTGCTCGGCCAGGCGCTGCTGACCCGCCGGATGGGCAAGACCCGGGTGATCGCGGAGACCGGGGCCGGCCAGCACGGGGTCGCCAGCGCGACCGCCGCGGCGTACTTCGGCCTGGACTGCACCGTCTACATGGGCGCGGTCGACACCCGCCGCCAGGCGCTCAACGTCGCCCGGATGCACCTGCTCGGCGCGAAGGTCGTCCCGGTGGAGTCCGGCTCGGCGACGCTCAAGGACGCGATCAACGAGGCGCTGCGTGACTGGGTCGCCAGCGTCGACCACACCGCCTACCTCTTCGGCACGGCGGCGGGCCCGCACCCGTTCCCGAGCCTGGTGCGCGACTTCACCCGCGGCATCGGCGACGAGGCCCGGGCCCAGTGCCTGGAGCGGTTCTCCCGGCTGCCCGACGCGGTGGCGGCGTGCGTGGGCGGCGGCTCGAACGCGATCGGCATGTTCACCGCGTTCCTCGACGACGCCGACGTCGCGCTGTACGGCTTCGAGCCGGGCGGCGAGGGCGTGGACACCCCCCGGCACGCCGCGACCATCCACGCCGGGCAGCGTGGCGTGCTGCACGGCGCGCGCACCTACGTGCTGCAGGACGAGGACGGCCAGACCGTCGAGTCGCACTCGATCTCGGCCGGCCTGGACTACCCGGGCGTCGGCCCCCAGCACGCCCACCTCGCGGCGACCGGCCGGGCGGCGTACCTCCCGGTCACCGACGACGAGGCGATGCAGGCGCTGGCGATGCTCGCCCGCACCGAGGGCATCATCGCGGCCATCGAGTCCGCGCACGCGGTGGCCGGCGGGCTCCGCGTCGCCGAGCGGCTGGCCGCGGAGAAGGGCCCCGAGGCGACAGTGCTCATCAACCTCTCCGGCCGCGGCGACAAGGACATGGGAACGGTCGTCGACTACTTCGGGCTCGGCGACCCCGACCGGGTGACCGCCGAGCCGGTGGGGGACCCCTCATGACCACCCGGACCGCGTTCGAGAAGGCGCGCGCCGACGGCCGCGCCGCCCTGGTCGGCTACCTGCCGGCCGGCTTCCCCGACGTCGCCGGCGGGATCGACGCCCTGCGCGCGATGGTCGACGCCGGCTGCGACGTGATCGAGATCGGGCTGCCCTACTCCGACCCGGTCATGGACGGGCCCACCATCCAGGCCGCCGCGCAGCAGGCGCTCGAGGGCGGCGTCCGCACCCGCGACGTGCTCCGCACGGTCGAGGCAGTGGCCGCCACGGGGACCCCGACGGTCGTGATGACCTACTGGAACCCCGTCGAGCGGTACGGCGTCGAGCGGTTCGCCGCCGACCTGGCCAGCGCGGGCGGGGCCGGGCTGATCACCCCCGACCTGACCCCCGACTTCGCGCCGGAGTGGATCGCCGCGGCCGACCGGCACGACCTGGACAAGGTCTTCCTGGTCGCCCCCTCCTCGACCGACGAGCGGATCGCGATGACCACCGCGGCCTGCCGCGGGTTCGTCTACGCCACCGCCGTCATGGGCGTCACCGGCGCCCGGACCACCACCAGCGACCTGGCCGAGCCGCTCGTCGCCCGCACCCGGGCCGCGACCGACCTCCCGATCGGCGTCGGTCTCGGCGTCAGCACCGGCGACCAGGCCGCCGAGCTGGCCCGGTACGCCGACGGCGTGATCGTCGGCTCGGCGTTCGTGCGCTGCCTGCTCGACCATCCCGGCGACCGCGCCGCCGGCCTGCGGGCCCTCGGCGCGCTCGTCGAGGACCTCGCTGCGGGGGTACGCCGTGCGTAGGGCGACCGCGGCGCTGCTGGGCCTGGTGCTGGCCGTGCTGCTCGCCGGGTGCGGCGGCGAGGACAAGACCACGACCGAGCTGAGCGGGTCCCGGGTGGACCCGCCGTTCGAGGTCGCGGCGACGCCGCTGACCGACACCGACGGCGAGCAGGTCTCGTTGGCCGAGGACCTCGACAAGCGGCTGACGCTGGTCTTCTTCGGCTACACGCAGTGCCCCGACGTCTGCCCGGCCACGATGGCGACGATCAGCTCCGCGCTGACCCGGCTCGACGACGCCGAGCGCGAGCAGGTCGGCATGGTGTTCGTCTCCACCGATCCCTCCCGCGACACCGCCCCGGTGCTGCGCCGCTACCTGGACCGCTTCGACCCGACGTTCACCGGCCTGACCGGCGACCTGGACCCCGTGGTCGAGCTCGCCAAGAGCATGGGCGTCTTCGTCGCCGGCGCCGAGGAGCTGGCCAGCGGGGGCTACGACCTCGGCAGCCACGGCAGCCAGGTGTTCGCGGTCCAGGCCGACGGCACCGCGCCGATCTTCTGGCAGGACCAGGACACCTCCTCGGCCGAGCTGGCCGCGGACCTCGAGACCCTGCTGGGTGACGCATGAGCATCGCCGGGGCACTGACGGTGCTCACGATCCCGAGCCCGGACCAGGGCGTGTGGCACCTCGGCCCGGTGCCGCTGCGCGGCTACGCGCTGGCGATCATCCTCGGCATCCTCGCCGCGATCTGGATCGGCGAGCGCCGCTGGGTCGCCCGCGGCGGGCGTCCCGGCGACGTGCAGGACCTGGCGATCTGGGCGGTGCCGTTCGGCATCGTCGGGGCCCGGATCTACCACGTCGCGACCGACCACTCGCTGTACTTCGGCGAGGGCCGCAGCCCCTGGACCGCGCTCTACCTGTGGCAGGGCGGGCTCGGGGTGTGGGGCGCCGTCGCCGCCGGCGCGCTCGGCGTGTGGATCGGGGCCCGGCTCAAGGGCATCCGGCTGCTGCCGGTCCTCGACGCGATGGCGCCCGGGGTGCTGGTCGCCCAGGCCCTCGGCCGGTGGGGCAACTGGTTCAACCAGGAGCTCTTCGGCAAGCCCACCGACCTGCCGTGGGCGCTCTCGGTGAGCGACGCGACAGCGATCGACGCCGGCTATCCGCCCGGGACCACCTTCCACCCGACCTTCCTCTACGAGTCGCTGTGGAACCTCGCCGCGTTCGCGCTGGTGATCTGGGCCGACCGCCGGTTCCGGCTCGGCCACGGGCGGGTGCTCGCGCTGTACGTGATGGCCTACACCGCCGGGCGGGCCTGGATCGAGATGCTGCGCGTGGACTCCGTGCAGCTCGCCGACGTGGGCGGCCTGCGCTTCAACGTGTGGACCTCGATCGTGCTGTTCGTGGCCGCCGCGGCGTACTTCGCCTGGAGCGCGCGCCGGCACCCCGGCCGCGAGGAGCACGTCTACGTTCCCGGGCACGAGCCCGAGGACGCCGTCGCGCCGGAGGCCGGGCGCTGAGCCCAGCGGCCTGTGTAGCGGCTTCCGCAGCGCCCGGTCCGGCGCTCAGCGCGCCCGGGACGCGCGCAGAATGGCGTTGCCGGCCTTGACGGTCCGGTACCGGTGGGTCGGGTTGCGGGTGTACTCGACGGTGATAGCCGTCCCGGGGTAGTGGGCGTTGTACCAGCCGGTCAGCGTGGGGGCGTTGTCGTGCCCGCCCGGCTGCAGGCTGTCGTCGGGATCGCCCGCCGGCTCGTCGGGCCCGACGCTGATCCCCCGCAGCGGCAGGGAGAGGCCCCTCGCGAGCCGGCGCTGGAAGCCCAGCGGCTTGTCGCTGTAGCGCCCCACCTCGCCGTAGGGCTGGTGGATCGAGGACAGGAAGCGCGGCTGCACCTTCCTGAGGAACCGCATCATCGCCCGCGTCTCCGGCTCCGAGGCGGCTCGCGGACCGGAGTAGGTGATGCCCCGGCCCGTCCGCGTCCAGTTCATCGGCCAGTTGCGGTTGAGGTCGACCCCGCGGGCGTTGCGCCGGGTGTCGTGCGCGTACCCGTCGGGGTTCATGGTCGGGATCACCCACACGTCGGCCTTCCGGGAGACCGCGACCCGCTTGATGAGGTGGTTCGCGGTCTGCACGCCGGCCCGTTCGTCACCGTGCATCGGGCCGAGGACGACCACCGTGCGTGTGGCGCTCGGGGTGCCCTTGCGGTAGGCCACGATCTTTCGTCCCTCGACCGAGCGCCCGATGACCCTCTTCTCGACGACCTTCCTCGCGCGCCCGTCCTCGGCGGCTCGCACCGCGGGGTCCGCCGCGTGGGGCCCGACCGTCGGGCCCGCGTGGGCCACGTCCGCGCCCGAGGCGGTCCCCGACACCGCCAGCGCCATCGTTGCCGCCGACGCGGCGAGCAACGTGCGGACGGTCGAGCTCTGTGTCATGGTGCTCCTCGTTGGTCCTCGTGCCGGCGCCGAGTGTCCAGGAGATCGGCCCGCACCTGGCGAACCTGAGCGGCCCCGGCGCGCCCCTCGCCCGAGGTCCCGCGTTGTGACGTTCCGCACCGCCGGGCGCGGGGTGCTGACAGCCGTCACCTGCTGGTAACATTGCGATTCGCGCGTGGGCCAGTGTCGTCCCCAGCAACTCCATCAGCTTCTGCCGAGCAGCCGCACAGCGCCTTTCTCCTCTTCGGGCGTCGTCGCCGGTCTCCTCGGCACTGACGACGACGGGAGGATCCCGTGCCCTATCAGCACGCGTTCCCGCCGCCCCAAGGGCTCTACGACCCCCGCCACGAGCACGACGCGTGCGGCGTGGCGTTCGTGGCGACCCTGACCGGCGAAGCCAGCCACCAGATCGTCCAGCAGGGCGTCACCGCCCTGCTGAACCTCGACCACCGCGGTGCCGCCGGGGCTGAGCCCAACTCGGGCGACGGCGCCGGCATCCTGATCCAGGTCCCCGACGCGTTCCTGCGCGCGGTGACCGCCGAGGCCGGCTTCGAGCTGCCCGGGCCGGGCGCCTACGCCGTCGGCACCGCGTTCCTGCCCGGTGACGCCGAGGAGGTCGCGAAGACCCGCCGGCGCATCGAGGAGATCGCCGCTGAGGAGGACCTCGCCGTCCTCGGCTGGCGCGAGGTGCCGGTCGACCCGACCTCGCTGGGCAAGACGGCGCTCGCGGTGATGCCGACGTTCGTCCAGGTCTTCGTCGCCGGCAAGGGCGCGACCGTGACCGGCATCGGCCTGGAGCGGCGCGCGTTCTGCCTGCGCAAGCGCGCCGAGCGCGAGACCGACGTCTACTTCCCGTCGCTGTCCTCGCGGACCCTGGTCTACAAGGGCATGCTCACCCCGGCCCAGCTCGACGAGGTCTTCCCCGACCTGCGCGACGAGCGGATGACCTCGGCGCTGGCCGTGGTGCACTCGCGGTTCTCGACGAACACGTTCCCCAGCTGGCCGCTGAGCCACCCGTTCCGGTTCATCGCCCACAACGGCGAGATCAACACGGTCATGGGCAACCGGAACTGGATGCGGGCGCGCGAGGCGCTGCTGGCCTCCGACCTGATCCCCGGCGACCTGGAGCGGCTCTACCCGATCTGCACCCCCGGGGCCTCGGACTCGGCATCCTTCGACGAGGTGCTCGAGCTGCTCCACCTCGGCGGCCGCTCGCTGCCGCACTCGGTGCTGATGATGATCCCCGAGGCGTGGGAGAACCACGGCGAGATGGACGCGCGCCGCCGGGCGTTCTACGAGTTCCACTCCGCGCTGATGGAGCCCTGGGACGGGCCGGCCTGCGTGGTCTTCACCGACGGCTCGCAGATCGGCGCGGTCCTGGACCGCAACGGCCTGCGTCCCTCGCGCTACTGGGTCACCGACGACGGCCTGGTCGTGCTGGCCTCCGAGGTCGGCGTCCTCGACATCGATCCCGCGAAGGTGGTCCGCAAGGGCCGTCTCCAGCCGGGCCGGATGTTCCTCGTCGACACCGAGGAGCACCGCATCATCGAGGACGAGGAGATCAAGTCCGAGCTCGCCGCGGAGCACCCGTACGACGAGTGGCTGCACGCCGGGCTGGTCCACCTCGACGACATCCCCGAGCGCGAGCACGTCGTGCACACGCACGCCTCGGTGACCCGCCGCCAGCAGGTCTTCGGCTACACCGAGGAGGAGCTGCGGATCCTGCTCACCCCGATGGCCAACACCGGCCTGGAGCCGATCGGCTCGATGGGCACCGACACCCCGATCGCGGCGCTCAGCGCGAAGCCGCGGCTGCTGTTCGACTACTTCAGCCAGCTCTTCGCCCAGGTCACCAACCCGCCGCTGGACGCCATCCGCGAGGAGCTCGTCACCTCGCTGAACGGCACCATCGGCCCGGAGGCGAACCTGCTCGAGCCGACCCCCGCGTCGTGCCGCCAGGTCGTGGTGCCGTTCCCGGTGATCTCCAACGACGACCTGGCCAAGATCCGCCACATCAACCACGACGGCGACATGCCCGGGTTCATCACCCACGTCTCCCGCGGCCTCTACGAGGTCGAGGGCGGGGGAGCGGCGATGGCGGCCCGGATCGACGAGATCTGCGCCGAGGTCAGCGCCGCGATCGCCGAGGGTGCGCGGATCATCGTGCTCTCCGACCGGCACTGCACGGCCGAGCTGGCCCCGATCCCGTCCCTGCTGCTCACCGGCGCGGTGCACCACCACCTGGTGCGGGAGAAGACCCGCACCCAGGTGGGGCTGCTGGTCGAGGCCGGCGACGTCCGCGAGGTCCACCACGTGGCCCTGCTGGTCGGGTACGGCGCCGCCGCGGTCAACCCCTACCTGGCCATGGAGTCGGTCGAGGACCTGGCCCGCGAGGGCTACTTCGTCAAGGCCGACCCGGAGGCGGCGGTCAAGAACCTGGTCAAGTCGCTCGGCAAGGGCGTGCTCAAGGTGATGTCGAAGATGGGCGTCTCCACGGTTGCCTCCTACACCGGCGCCCAGATCTTCGAGGCCGTCGGGCTCTCCCAGTCGGTCGTGGACAAGTACTTCACCGGCACCACCTCCAAGCTCGGCGGCATCGAGCTGGACACGATCGCCGAGGAGGTCGCGCGGCGCCACGCCCGGGCGTACCCCCGCGGCGGGATCTCCCCGGCGCACCGCGCGCTGCCCACTGGCGGCGAGTACCAGTGGCGCCGTGACGGCGAGCCGCACCTCTTCGACCCCGAGACGGTCTTCCGGCTCCAGCACGCCACCCGCGCCGGCCGCTACGACGTGTTCAAGCAGTACACCGCCCGCGTCGACGAGCAGTCCGAGCGGCTGATGACGCTGCGCGGCCTGTTCCGCTTCAAGGACGCCGGGGCGATCGGGCGCACCCCGATCGACATCGACGAGGTCGAGCCGGTCTCCGAGATCGTGAAGCGGTTCTCCACCGGGGCGATGTCCTACGGGTCGATCTCCCAGGAGGCGCACGAGACCCTCGCGATCGCGATGAACCGGCTGGGCGCGAAGTCCAACACCGGCGAGGGCGGCGAGGACCCCGAGCGGCTCTACGACCCCGAGCGCCGCAGCTCGATCAAGCAGGTCGCGAGCGGCCGGTTCGGCGTGACGTCGGAGTACCTGACCAACGCCGACGACATCCAGATCAAGATGGCCCAGGGTGCCAAGCCCGGCGAGGGCGGGCAGCTGCCGGGCCACAAGGTCTACCCGTGGGTGGCCAAGACCCGGCACTCCACGCCCGGCGTCGGCCTGATCAGCCCGCCGCCGCACCACGACATCTACTCGATCGAGGATCTGGCCCAGCTGATCCACGACCTGAAGAACGCCAACCCGGCGGCCCGCGTGCACGTCAAGCTGGTCTCCGAGGTCGGCGTCGGCACGGTCGCGACCGGGGTGTCGAAGGCGCACGCCGACGTGGTGCTGATCTCCGGCCACGACGGCGGCACCGGGGCCTCCCCGCTGACCTCGCTCAAGCACGCCGGCGGACCCTGGGAGCTCGGCCTCGCCGAGACCCAGCAGACGCTGCTGCTCAACGGCCTGCGCGACCGGATCGTGGTGCAGGCCGACGGCCAGCTCAAGACCGGCCGCGACGTCCTCATCGCCGCCCTGCTGGGCGCCGAGGAGTTCGGCTTCGCGACCGCGCCGCTGGTCGTGTCGGGCTGCATCATGATGCGGGTCTGCCACCTCGACACCTGCCCGGTGGGCGTCGCCACGCAGAACCCGGTCCTGCGGGAGCGGTTCTCCGGCAAGGCCGAGTACGTCGTGAACTTCTTCGAGTACGTCGCGCAGGAGGTCCGCGAGCTCCTCGCGGAGCTGGGCTTCCGCTCCATCGACGAGGCGGTCGGCAAGGTCGAGATGCTCGACGTCGAGCGCGCCGTCGACCACTGGAAGGCCGCGGGGCTCGACCTGACTCCGGTCCTGCACCGTCCGGACCTGCCCGAGGACGCCGCGCTGCGCAACGTCACCGCGCAGGACCACGGCCTGGAGAAGTCGCTGGACCTGACCGAGCTGGTGCCGCTGGCCCAGCCGGCCCTCGAGCGGGGTGAGCCGGTCCGGGCCCAGGTGGCGATCCGCAACGTGCACCGCACGGTCGGCACGATCCTGGGCCACGAGGTCACGAAGCGCTACCGCGGCGAGGGTCTGCCCGACGGCACGATCGACATCACCTTCCTCGGCTCGGCCGGCCAGTCCTTCGGCGCGTTCGTGCCGCGGGGCATCACGCTGCGGCTGGAGGGCGACGCCAACGACTACGTCGGCAAGGGCCTCTCCGGCGGTCGCATCGTGATCCGTCCCGACCGTGCGGCGTCGTTCCGGTCCCAGGACCAGACCATCGCCGGCAACACCATCGCCTACGGCGCCACGTCCGGCCAGCTGTTCATCCGCGGTGGCGCGGGCGAGCGGTTCGCCGTGCGCAACTCCGGGGCGTGGGCGGTCACCGAGAGCGTCGGCGACCACGCCTGCGAGTACATGACCGGCGGCCGGGTCGCCGTGCTGGGCCCGACCGGGCGCAACTTCGGGGCGGGCATGTCCGGCGGCATCGCCTGGGTGCTCGACCTCGACGAGCGCCGGGTCAACCCCGAGCTGGTGGAGCTCGGGCCGGTGGAGGGCCAGGCGGCCCTCGAGCTGGAGCAGCTGGTCCGCGGCCACCTGGAGGAGACCGGCTCGCCGGTCGCCGAGGAGCTGCTGGCCGACTGGACGTCGTCGCTGGCCCGCTTCACCGAGGTGATGCCGCGCGACTACCGCATCGTCCTGGAGGCCAAGGCCAAGGCCGAGGCCGCCGGGCTGGACGAGAACGAGACCGCACACGCGATGATGGAGGCGCTCCATGGCTGACCCCAAGGGGTTCCTGAAGAAGACCCGCGAGGTGGCCGAGCGCCGCCCCGTCGAGGAGCGGGTCCGCGACTGGAACGAGGTCTACCCCGGCAGCGCCGGGCGTGCCCTGCTCCCGATCATCACCGAGCAGGCCGGTCGGTGCATGGACTGCGGCATCCCGTTCTGCCACAACGGCTGCCCGCTGGGGAACCTCATCCCCGAGTGGAACGACCTGGTCTGGCGCGACGACTGGGAGGACGCGATCGAGCGGCTGCACGCGACGAACAACTTCCCGGAGTTCACCGGCCGGCTGTGCCCGGCGCCGTGCGAGACCGCGTGCGTGCTGGGCATCAACCAGCCTGCGGTGACCATCAAGAACGTCGAGGTCGCGATCGCGGACAAGGCGTGGGAGTCGGGGTTCGTGCGGCCGGAGCCGCCCGAGTGGCTCTCGGGCCGCACGGTCGCGGTGATCGGGTCCGGCCCCGCCGGGCTGGCTGCGGCCCAGCAGCTGACCCGGGCCGGGCACACGGTCGCGGTCTACGAGCGCGCCGACAAGGTCGGCGGGCTGATGCGCTACGGCATCCCCGAGTTCAAGATGGAGAAGAAGTACCTCGACCGGCGCCTGGAGCAGATGCGTCGCGAGGGCACCGTCTTCCGGGCCGGGGTCGACGTGGGCGCGGACCTCACCGCCGAGCGGCTGCGCGACCGGTACGACGCGGTCGTGCTGGCCATGGGCTCCACGGTCGCCCGCGACCTCACCGTCCCGGGCCGCGAGCTCGGGGGCATCCACCAGGCGATGGAGTTCCTGCCCCAGGCGAACCGCTCGGCGCTCGGGGAGAGCGTCGAGGGGCAGATCACCGCGGCCGGCAAGGACGTGGTGATCATCGGCGGTGGCGACACCGGAGCGGACTGCCTCGGCACCTCGATCCGCCAGGGCGCCCGCTCGGTCACCCAGCTGGAGATCATGCCGGAGCCGCCCACCGACCGGCCCGGTGGCCAGCCCTGGCCGACGTACCCGATGGTCTTCCGGGTCTCCTCGGCGCACGAGGAGGGCGGCGAGCGTGTCTACGCCGCCTCCACCCAGGAGTTCCTCGGCGACGACGACGGCAACGTCGCGGCGCTGCGGATCGTCGAGGTGCGCTTCGAGGACGGCCGCCTGGTCGAGCTCGAGGGCACCGAGCGGGAGATCCCGGCCCAGCTGGTGCTGTTCGCGATGGGGTTCGTGGGTCCGGAGCGGGCCGGCCTGGTCGACCAGCTCGGGGTCGACCTCGACGAGCGCGGCAACGTCGCCCGCGACGACTCCTACATGTCCTCGGTCCCGGGCGTCTTCGTCGCCGGGGACGCGGGGCGGGGCCAGTCGCTGATCGTGTGGGCGATCGCGGAGGGGCGCGCCGCGGCCGCCGCCGTGGACGCGTACCTGACCGGCTCCACGACGCTCCCGGCGCCGATCAAGCCGACCGAGCGCCCGCTGGTCGTCTGAGCACGATGTGACACTTCTGGCACCGGCCACCCGCCCGCGGGTGGCCGGTGTTGGAACGATCTAAAGGCCGGTAGGCTCGAAGTGTGCGTAGAGCCAAGATCGTCTGCACCCTCGGCCCGGCCACTGCGTCCGCGCGCCGTATCCGCGAGCTCGTGTACGCCGGGATGGACGTCGCCCGACTGAACATGAGCCACGGCAGCCACGCCGACCATGCGGAGTCCTACCGCCTGGTCCGCGAGGCCGCCGACGCCAGCGGGCACGGCGTGGGGATCTTCGCCGACCTGCAGGGCCCGAAGATCCGCCTGGGGACCTTCGCCGACGGCCCGGTCGAGCTGCGCCGCGGCCAGCAGTGGACGATCACGACCCGCGACGTCCCCGGCGACGCCACCGAGTGCGGCACGACGTACCACGGGCTGCCCGGTGACGTCGCCCCCGGCGACCCGCTGCTCATCGACGACGGCAAGGTGCGGCTGCGCGTGGTGTCGGTCGACGACACCGACGTGCTCACCGAGGTGCTGGTCGGCGGCAAGGTCAGCAACCACAAGGGCATCAACCTGCCCGGCGTCGCCGTCTCGGTGCCGGCGCTCTCGGAGAAGGACATCGCCGACCTGCGCTTCGCGCTGCGGCTGAGCGTCGACTTCATCGCGCTCAGCTTCGTGCGCGACGCCCAGGACGCCGCCGACGTCCGCAAGATCATGGACGAGGAGGGCGTGCACCTCCCGGTCATCGCGAAGATCGAGAAGCCCCAGGCGATCGCGAACCTCGACGAGGTGGTGGCGGCCTTCGACGGCGTCATGGTGGCGCGCGGCGACCTCGGCGTGGAGTGCCCGCTGGAGGACGTGCCGTTCCTGCAGAAGCAGGTCATCGAGAAGGCCCGGCTCAACGCCAAGCCGGTGATCGTGGCGACCCAGATGCTGGAGTCGATGATCGCCAACCCCGCCCCGACCCGGGCCGAGGCCTCCGACGTCGCGAACGCCGTGCTCGACGGCGCCGACGCCGTGATGCTCTCCGGCGAGACCAGCGTGGGGGAGTACCCCGTCCACACGGTCGAGACGATGTCCCGCATCATCGAGGCCACCGAGCGCCATGCCATGTCCGGTGAGAAGGTCGGCGGCGTGCGGGAGATCGACTGGGACCCCCACACCCGCGGCGGCATCATCGCCAAGGCAGCCGGCGAGGTGGCCGAGCGCGCCGGTGCCAAGTACGTCGTGGCGTTCACGCAGTCCGGCGACTCCGCGCGCCGGATGGCCCGCCTGCGCGGCCCCGTCCCGCTGCTCGCGTTCACCCCCCAGGCGGCGGTGCGCTCCCAGCTGGCGCTGACCTGGGGCGTGGAGACCTTCAAGACCTCCACCGTCGAGCACACCGACGAGATGGTCCGCCAGGTCGACGAGCAGCTGCTGCGCATCGGACGCGTCCAGGAGGGCGATCTGGTGGTCATCATCGCCGGCGCGCCCCCCGGCATCCCCGGCTCGACCAACGCCCTGCGCATCCACCGGATGGGCGACGCGATCAAGGGCGTCGCCCCGGCGTACCGCCGCCCGCAGTAGGTCGCTCCGCCCCGGGCCTGCGGGTCTGGGCTGGCCTGGGCCAGCGGTGAGCCTGCCACGGTTTGGCGGGCGTCCGCCTGGCCAGCGGTGAGCGTGCCACGGTTCGGCGTACGGGAACGGTGGCAGGCTCACCGCTGCCCGGCGCGTGCCGGTCGGAACGGTGGCAGGCTCACCGCAGCCGGGGACGAGCCCGTGGATCAACGTGCCCCGGGTGGGATTCGAACCCACACTGGCGGTGGTTTGAGCACCGTGTCTCTGCCGTTGGACTACCGGGGCGAGCGCCCAAACCGTACCGGACCCGGTGACGCGGATAACCTGTGGGCGTGACCCACGCACCGGCCTCCGACTCAGCCTTCCCGAGCACCCGCACCGTCGTCATCGCCGAGGACGAGGTGCTGATCCGGATGGACCTCGCGGAGATGCTGACCGAGGAGGGGTACGACGTCGTCGGCCAGGCCGGCGACGGGGCCAAGGCGATCGAGCTCGCCGAGCAGCTGCGGCCCGACCTGGTCATCCTCGACGTCCGGATGCCGGTCCTCGACGGGATCGCTGCCGCGGAGGCGATCGCCCGGCAGCGGATCGCCCCGGTGGTGATGTTGACCGCGTTCTCCCAGCGCGAGCTGGTCGAGCGGGCCCGCGACGCCGGCGCGATGGCGTACCTGGTCAAGCCGTTCACCCAGTCCGACCTGATGCCGGCGATCGAGATGGCGGTGAGCAGGTTCGCCGAGCTCAGCATGCTCGAGGCCGAGGTCGCCGACCTCAGCGAGCGGCTGGCGACCCGCAAGGCCGTCGACCGGGCCAAGGGCGTGCTGCAGGAGCAGCTGAACCTCTCCGAGCCCGACGCGTTCCGCTGGATCCAGAAGACCGCCATGGACCTGCGCCTCTCGATGCGGCAGGTCGCCGAGGGCGTCGTCACCCACGGCCCGGGCGTCGCCGGGGCCGGTTCCTGATCTCCCGTGTAACCGTTTGGTGTCGGTCCGCGTCCGGCGACGTGATCTGCGCAACGTGCCCCTAGACTGCCCGTGCTCTGCTGACCGGCCCGACCTGGACCGACCCCCGACGGGGCCGGCCCGACAACGAGGAGTGTGTGTGGGTTCGCGATTGTTGGCGCTCCTGGCGTCCTTGCTGGTGGCACTGGTGGCGCTCGCGCTACCGCTGGCCGCCCACGCCTCCGACGGCGTGACCGAGACACCCAGCAGCAGCCCCACCCCGAGCGGGGCGGCGAGCCCGGGGGCATCGCCCTCCGCGGCGCCGGTCGACCCGAACGTCACCGCGATCAACGTGGTGCTGCGCGATGAGTCCAACCTCGACGACGAGGGCAACCCCACCCCGGTGCCCAGCGTGACGCTGACGGTCACCGACGACGGCGGCGGCGACGTCGGCGAGGGGGTCACCGACGCCCAGGGCCGCGCGATCATCGCGGTGCCGGCGAAGGGCACCTACACGGTCAGCCTGGACGAGTCGACGCTGCCCGAGGGCGTCGAGCTCGACTCGGGCGCGCGCACGGAGATCGAGATCGCGGTCCGCCTCGACGGCCCCAACAACTTCGGCGTCTTCCCGATCGGCGTCGTCAGCGCCGACACCGCCTCGTTCGGCGACAAGTTCGGCGATGCACTGGTCTCCGGTGTGAAGTTCGGCCTCATCGTGGGCCTGGCGGCGCTCGGCCTGTCGCTGATCTTCGGCGCCACCGGGCTGAGCAACTTCGCCCACGGCGAGCTGATCACCCTCGGCGGCCTGCTCACCTACGTGTTCAACCAGGGCCTCGGCCTCTCGGTGATCCTGGCCGGGGTGGTCGCCACGATCCTGAGCGGGGTCTTCGGCTACGGCCAGGACCGGCTGCTGTGGCGCCCGCTGCGGCACCGCGGCACCGGCGTGATCGCGATGATGATCGTCTCGATCGGCTTCGGACTGTTCCTGCGCAGCATCTACCAGTACCTCTTCGGCGGCTCGACGAGGTCGCTCTCGCAGTACACCAACCAGGAGCGGCGGGACTTCGGTCCGGTCTCCCTGGCCGACAAGGAGATCGCGATCATCCTGGTCGCCGTCGTCGTGATCGCGGTGACCTGCGTGGCGATGATGCGGGCCCGCCTCGGCAAGGCCATGCGGGCGGTCTCCGACAACCCGGCGCTCTCGGCGTCCTCCGGCATGCGGGTGGACGGCGTGATCAGCGCCGCCTGGGTGCTCGGCACCGCGCTGACCGGCCTGGCCGGCGTCCTGTACGCCGTCAACAGCCAGGTCAACTTCCAGATGGGCTTCAAGCTGCTGCTGCTGGTCTTCGCGGCCGTGACGCTCGGCGGCTTCGGCACCATCTGGGGAGCGCTGTTCGGATCGATGGTGATCGGCATCGTGGTCGAGATGGGTCCGCTGTTCGGCGTCCCGTCCTCGATCAAGGAGGTCGGCGCGCTGGTGATCCTGATCCTCATCCTGCTGGTTCGGCCGCAGGGCATCCTCGGTCGTCGTGAGCGGATCGGTTAAGGGGTAGACGTGGACTTCGGTGACATCCTGACAACGGCGCTCAACCAGGCGCTCGGCCCGAACGCGATCGTCTACGCACTCGCGGCCATCGGGCTCAACATCCACTTCGGCTACACCGGCCTGCTGAACTTCGGCCAGGCCGGGTTCATGGCGGTCGGGGCCTACGGCCTCGCGGTCACGGTCGTGATCGTCGGCCTGCCCTTCTGGGCGGGCGTGGCGATGTCGTTCCTCGCGGCGTTCGCGCTCGCGCTGGTGCTCGGGTTCCCGACCCTGCGGCTGCGGGCCGACTACCTGGCGATCGCGACGATCGCCGCCGCGGAGATCCTCCGGCTGGTCTTCGGGTCGGTCGAGATGAAGGACACCTTCGGCGGCTCCAACGGCCTCACCGGCTACTCCAGCGCCTACAAGGACCTCAACCCCTACTCCGAGGGCCTCGACCTCGGCGCGATCAGCTTCAGCCGCGACGACCTGTGGAACGTCACGGTCGGCTGGGCCCTGGTGGCGCTGAGCTGCCTGGTGGTCTGGGCGCTGATGCGCAGCCCGTGGGGCCGGGTGCTGCGCGCGATCCGCGAGGACGAGGACGCCGTGCGCTCGCTCGGCAAGAACGTGTTCGCCTACAAGATGCAGGCGCTGATCCTCGGCGGCATGTTCGGCGGCATGGCGGGCCTGTACTTCGCGCTGAAGCAGGCCTCCGTGGTGCCCAGCCAGTACAACACCCAGCTCACGTTCTTCGCCTACACCGCGCTCCTGGTCGGCGGCGCCGCCCGGGTCCTTGGCCCGGTGCTCGGCGCGGTGATCTACTGGTTCCTGCTCTCCGCCCTGGGCGCGTTCTTCGCCCAGGCGACCAGCGGGGAGGACCCGTTGCTGCCGACCTGGGCGATGGACGACACCCAGGCCAGCCTGGTGCGCTTCCTCGTGACCGGACTGGCGCTGATGCTGCTGATGATCTACCGACCACAGGGGATCTTCGGCGACCGAAGGGAGCTGGCGATCGATGGCCGCTGAAATCACCGCCGCGCAGGCGGCGCTCGCCGACGTGCCCACCGACCCCGGTGCGCGCAAGCCCGACCCGCTGATCGTCGGCAGCTCGATCACCCGGTCCTTCGGCGGCCTCAAGGCCGTCGACGTGGACCACATCGAGATCCAGCGCGGCGTCATCACCGCGCTGATCGGGCCCAACGGTGCCGGCAAGACGACGCTGTTCAACCTGCTGACCGGGTTCGACACCCCGGACAGCGGCGAGTGGAGCTTCGACGGCCGCCCGCTGCAGAAGGTGCCGGCGTACAAGGTCGCCCGGCTCGGGATGGTGCGGACCTTCCAGCTCACCAAGGTGCTGGCCAAGCTCACCGTGATCGAGAACATGCGGATGGGCGCCACCGGCCAGCGCGGCGAGCGGTTCTGGACGGCGCCGTTCAAGTGGCTCTGGGCCGGGCAGGAGCGGGAGATCACCGCCCGCGCCGACGAGCTGCTGGCGCGGTTCAAGCTCGACGCCAAGCGCGAGGACTTCGCGGGGTCGCTCTCCGGCGGCCAGCGCAAGCTCCTCGAGATGGCGCGCGCGCTGATGGTCGACCCCGAGCTGATCATGCTCGACGAGCCGATGGCCGGGGTGAACCCGGCCCTGAAGCAGTCGCTGCTGGGACACGTGCAGTCGCTGCGCGACGAGGGCCGCACCGTGCTGTTCGTCGAGCACGACATGGACATGGTCCGCCACATCTCGGACTGGGTGATCGTGATGGCGCAGGGCCAGATCGTGGCGGAGGGACGCCCGGAGTCGGTGATGGCCGACCCGCGGGTCATCGACGCCTACCTCGGCGCCCACCACGACACCGACCTCTCCGAGATCGACGAGGCCGAGATCGAGCACGAGGCACTGGCCGAGATCGAGGGGGAGCAGGCATGAGCGAGCAGGCGGGCAACACCCCGGAGCGCGACGCGCACCTGGCGGCGGCGGACGGTGCGGTGCTGCGCGCCGACAACCTGATCGCGGGCTACCTGCCCGGCGTGAACATCCTCAACGGCGCCGACCTGTACTGCATGCCCGGGGAGCTGGTCGGCATCATCGGCCCGAACGGCGCCGGCAAGTCGACGCTGCTCAAGGCCATGTTCGGGCTGGTGAAGGTGCACACGGGCACGGTGCTGCTCAAGGAGCACGACATCACCAACCTGCGCGCCGACCAGCTGGTCGCCCAGGGCATCGGCTTCGTCCCGCAGTCCAACAACGTCTTCCCGAGCCTGACCATCGAGGAGAACCTCGAGATGGGCTGTTACCAGCGGCCCAAGTCCTTCAACGAGCGGTTCGAGTTCGTCACCGACCTGTTCCCGACCCTCGGCACCCGCCGCAAGCAGCGGGCCGGCTCGCTCTCCGGTGGCGAGCGGCAGATGGTGGCCATGGGCCGCGCCCTGATGATGGACCCCAGCGTGCTGCTCCTCGATGAGCCGTCCGCGGGCCTGTCGCCGGTGATGCAGGACGAGGTCTTCGTCCAGACCCGCAAGATCAACAGGGCCGGCGTCTCGATCGTCATGGTCGAGCAGAACGCACGCCGCTGCCTGCAGATCTGCGACCGCGGCTACGTCCTGGACGCCGGTCGCAACGCCTACACCGGCACCGGCAAGTCGCTGGCCGACGACCCGAAGGTCATCGAGCTCTACCTCGGCACGCTGGGCAAGAAGGCCGGCTGAGCCAGCCGCCCCGCTCGGCTTCTCGTGCGGGTACGGCGCGAACGGCGCACCGAAGCGCGTCCCCGGGTTCCCGGGGGCGCGCTTCGTGCTTCGTGCGGGCGACCCCGGGTCGGATCAGGCCCGGCTCGGCCCGAGCGACGGAACCTCGCCGCGAACCCGCTGGCCGGTGCGCTCGACGGTGGCTCCCTGGCCGTCGACGACTGGACGCAGGGGCCGAGCCACCCGCACTCCTGGGTGGCCGTGGCGCCTGGCCGCACCACCGTCACGCTGACGATCACGGCCGACGGGGAGCCCGTCGCCCTCGGCACGGTCACGGTCGTCGTCGGCTGAGCGGGCGACGCGGGCGGGCCGGCAACAGATTGGGCCCCGGAGCGAGTCGCTCCGGGGCCCAACGTGTGGTGGTGCTGGATCAGATCTCGCCGGCGATGTAGTCGACCGGGCTGATCTTGTTCTGCGCGTCGTACTCGTAGATGCCGATGGACGCGGCCGTCGGGCTACCGGTCTCGCCGAGCTCGATCGGGCCGGAGATGCCGTTGTAGTCGATGTCCTCGCCCTCGGCCAGCAGGCCGGCGCACTCCTCGAAGGTCGTGCACTCGGTGCCGTCCTTGGTCACGCCCGGGATCTCCTTGGCGATGGCGTCGCCGTTGTCGTTCTCGGCCGCGATGGCCGCCAGGGCGGAGACGATCACGGCGTCGTAGGACTCGGCCGAGTAGGAGTAGTCCTTCAGGTTCGGGTCGACAGTCGCGAGCCGCTTCTTGAACTCCTCACCGGAGTCCGCACCCGGGATGGTGCCCTTGGTGCCCGCGAGCATCCCGGCCGGCAGCGACGTGGTGCCGTCCTTGCTGTAGTCGGAGGTGTTGCCGTCGACGAAGTACGTCGGCAGGTCCTTCGGGCCGGCACCGGCCTGGACCAGCTGCGGGATGATCGTGGTGGTCTCCTCGAAGCCGATCAGCACCAGCGAGTCGGCACCGGCACCGGCGATCTCCGAGACCTGCGAGTCGTAGGACTGCGCCTTCTCGCCGTAGAACACGGTGGCGGCGACGGCGCTGCCGGCGTTCTCGAGGTTCTTGGAGACCTCGGAGGCCAGCGTCTCGCCGTACGCGTCCTGGCGGGCCATGATCGCGACGTTCGAGCGTCCGTCCTGCAGCAGCAGGTTGGCGAGCACGGCGCCCTGGAGGATGTCCGAGGGAGCGGTGCGGAAGTAGTTGTCCGGCTCGGCGTAGTCGCCCTCGTCGAACGAGGTCGAGGTGTTCGCCGGGGAGAACATGACGGCGCCGGCCGACATGATCTTGTCGATGACGGTCAGCGACACGCCCGAGGCAGCGGCGCCGACGATGACGTCGGACTTCTTCTCCAGGAGCTTGTCGGTCTCGGCGGGGGCGATGCCGTTGTCCGCGTCGCCGGAGTCGCCGCGCACGTGGACGGCGTCCTTGCCGAGCACGCCGCCGGCGGCGTTGATGTCGGCGACCGCGAGGTCGACGCCCGCGAACTCGGGCGGGCCGAGGAACGCCAGGCTGCCGGTGGCGGGGAGCAGCGAGCCGACGGTGAAGGTGCCGTCGCCCTTGGCGGCGGCCGCCGGGGCTTCGCTCTCGTCGTTGTTGTCGTCGCCCGAGTCGTCACTGCCACAGGCCGAAAGCACCAGGGCGCTTGCAGCAGCGACAGCGGCGAGGCGAAGAGTCGTCGAATTGCGCTTCATCTGTCCTCCGGTTCTCACAGGGCGCCAGGTGGAGCCTTGGATAAGGGAGAACCTAGTCGGCCGTGGCGGGTTTGGTGACCGGGTTCACGTCCGTGGGATTTTTGTGGCCGTTCCGTTATCAACACTCCACCGCACGGGCCGGTCAGGAGCCCAGCACGGGCGCGAGGACGGCCACCAGCACCGGGGCCACCAGGAGGGCGGGCAGCAGGTCGGCCACCGGCACGTCGCGGATCCGCAGCAGCCGCAGGGCGACCCCGACGAGCAGCAGCCCGCCCACGGCGGTCACCGCGTCCAGGTGCGCGTCGGGCAGCAGGTCGCCGAGGCCCAGGCCCACCAGCGTCAGCGAGCCCTGGACCACCACGACGGTGATGGCGCTCGCGGCGACGCCCCAGCCGAACGACGCCGCGAACGCGATCGCCGCGAACCCGTCGAGGGCCGACTTCAGCAGCAGCTGGTCGGCACCGTTGCCGAGCCCGTCGTTGAGCGAGCCGAGGATCGTGAGCGGGCCGGTGCAGAACAGCAGGGAGGAGGCCACGAAACCTTCCACGAAGCGCCGGCGCTCCACGGACCCCGCGCCCCCGGCCAGGCGCCGCTGCAGCCGGCCGCCGAGCGACTCCACCCGCTCCTCGAGGCGCAGCAGGCTGCCCACGATGCCGCCGACGAGCAGGGAGGTCAGGACGATCAGCATCGGGGCGCTGTCGCCGACCTCGGCCGCGAGGTCGGGGGAGAGGACCGCGACGGCGGAGGTCCCCGCGATCAGCAGCGTCACCAGGCCGAGGCCGTCGGTCACGGCCTCCCGGGTCCGCTGCGGCAGCCGGTTGCCGAGCAGTACGCCGAGCAGCGCCCCGAGCAGCACGGCTGCGACGTTCACGACGGTGCCTGTACCGGGGATCACATCGCTCCTCGCGCCTCGCCGATCTTTGCCACACGCCCCTGCCATCCGCAGCGAGCTGAGCGTAGTCTCGACCCGCATGCGCGGCCACGGGACCGGTCGCGCACCGAGCTTGGAGCCAGGAGGCAGAGAGCAGTGACCCGTACCCTCGTGACGCTGCGTGAGGCCGCGCTGGCGGATGCCCCGTTCCTGACGACGCTGTGGAAGGACACCCTGCGTCGCGTGGACCGCCAGGAGCAGCTCGCCGACATCGAGCTCGTGATCAAATCCGCCGAGGAGTCCGCGGAGTGCCGGCTGCTCGTCGCCGAGCTCGACGCGTGCCCGGCCGGCGCCGTGTATCTGCGGGTGACGACGATGAGCGGGCTGAACCTCGAGCCGATCGTGCAGGCGGTCTCGCCGCACGTGCTGCCGGAGCACCGGCGCCGCGGCATCGGCCGACACCTGATGGAGGCCGCGGTCTCCTTCGCCGAGGAGGTCGGCGTGCACCACGTCGCGACTGCGGCCGCGTCCGGGTCCCGCGACGCCAATCGCTTCATGGCGCGCCTGGCCCTGGGGCCGCTGGCGGTGCTCCGGGTGGCGCCGACCCACGTGGTCCGCGCCCGGCTCACCGCCCAGCAGCCGGGGCTGCAGCGCCACGGCGGGCGCCAGCTCGGGCACGTGCTGGCCGCGCGGCGCTCGATGCGCCGGGCGCACGCCGCCCGCGAGGCCTGAGCAGGGCGCCAGCCGTGGGCGCCGCTAGAGCCCGACGCGCTCCAGCGGCACCAGCGCGCAGGTGATGCGCGCGGTGCAGACCCGCTTGCCGCGCTCGTCGGTGATGACGATCTCGTAGCTGGCGCTGGTCCGGCCGAGGTGGATCGCGGTGGCCGTCCCGGTCACGGTGCCGCTGGTGGCGGAGCGGTGGTGGGTGGCGTTGATGTCGACGCCGACCGGCGCCCGGTCGGGGTGGCCGTGCAGGCCGGCCCCGATGGAGCCCAGCGACTCCGCGAGCACCACCGAGGCCCCGCCGTGCAGCAGCCCGTACGGCTGGGTGTTGCCGGCGACCGGCATCGTCGCGACCACCCGCTCCGCGGAGAGCTCGACGAGCTCGATCCCCATCTTGTCGTTGAGGTGGCCCATGCCGTGCGGCAGGCTCGCCACGAACTCGGCGATGCTCGGGGTGGTGTCCTGGGTCGTCATGGCGCCCATTGTCGCCCCCGGCGGCGGCGCTGTCCCGCACCGTCGCCGACGCGCGGGCTGTCCCCGGCGCCGGATAGAGTCGCCGGGTGCCCGAGCCGACCTCCCCGCGACTGCTCCTCCTCGACGGCCACTCGTTGGCCTACCGCGCCTTCTTCGCGCTCCCGGTCGAGAACTTCTCCACCACGACCGGCCAGCACACCAACGCCGTCTACGGCTTCACCTCGATGCTCATCAACGTCCTGCGCGACGAGCAGCCCACCCACGTCGCCGTCGCGTTCGACGTCTCCCGGCAGACCTTCCGCCTCGCCGAGTACGCCGAGTACAAGGCCAAGCGGAACAAGACGCCCGACGAGTTCAAGAGCCAGCTCCCGCTGATCGAGGAGGTGCTCACCGCGCTGCGGATCCCGTTCCTGAAGAAGGACGGCTTCGAGGCCGACGACATCATCGCCACGCTGGTGACCCGCGCGCTCGCTGAGGACATGGACGTCCTGGTGCTCACCGGCGACCGCGACTCGCTGCAGCTGGTCACCGACCGCTCGACGGTCCTCTACCCGATGCGCGGCGTCTCCGACCTGGCCCGGATGACTCCCGAGGCGGTCGAGGCGAAGTACGGCGTGCCGCCGCAGCGCTACCCCGAGCTGGCGGCGATCGTGGGGGAGACCTCCGACAACCTGCCGGGCGTGCCGGGCGTGGGGCAGGGCTATGCCGCCAAGTGGATCAACCAGTTCGACGGCCTCGACAACGTCATCGCGCACGCCGACCAGATCACCGGCAAGAAGGGTGAGGCGCTGCGCGCGCACCTGGGCGACGTGATCCGCAACCGGCACCTCAACGCGCTGGTCCGCGACCTCGACCTGGAGCTCGGCCCGCACGACCTCGCCCTCCAGCCCTGGGACCGCCAGGAGGTGCACACGCTCTTCGACGGCCTGGAGTTCCGCGTCCTGCGCGACCGGCTCTTCGAGACGCTCACCTCGGAGGAGGAGGTCGACGAGTCGGGCTTCGACGTCACGATGACCGCGCTCGAGCCCGGCGGGCTCGCCGCCTGGCTGGCCCAGCACGGCGCCGCGGGCGAACGCGTGGGGGTGCACGTCGCGGGCCGCTGGGGCGCCGGCACCGGCGATGTCACCTCGGTGGCGCTGGCGACCACCGACGGCACGGCCGCGTGGCTTCTCGCCGAGGACCTGGTCGAGGCCGACCAGACCGCGCTGGCCGCCTGGCTGGCCGACCCGGCCCAGCCGAAGGTGCTCCACGACGCGAAGGGCCCGATGCACGCGCTGGCCGCGTGGGGGATGCCGCTGGCCGGGCTGGCGCGCGACACCGCGCTCTCGGCGTACCTCGCGCGCCCCGACCAGCGCTCCTACGACCTGGCCGACCTGACCGTGCGCTACCTCAAGCGCGAGCTGAAGCAGGGCAGCGCCGACGACGGCCAGCTCAGCCTCGGCCTCGACGAGGACGGCGGCACCGGCGGCGAGGTGGAGATGCTGCACGCCCGCGCCGTGCTCGACCTGGCGGCGGCCCTGGACGAGGAGCTGGAGGAGCGCGGCGGCACCGACCTGCTCAACGACATCGAGCTGCCGCTGGTCGACCTGCTGGCGACCATGGAGCGCACCGGCATCGCCGTCGACGCCGAGCACCTCGAGACGCTCGAGGCGCACTTCGGCGAGGAGGTCCGCCGCGCTGCCGACGAGGCGTTCGCGGTGATCGGCAAGGAGATCAACCTCGGCTCGCCCAAGCAGCTGCAGGTGGTGCTCTTCGACGAGCTCGGCATGCCCAAGACCAAGCGCACCAAGACCGGCTACACCACCGACGCCGACGCGCTGCAGGCCCTCTACGTCAAGACCGAGCACCCGTTCCTGCTGCACCTGCTGCGCCACCGCGACGTGATCCGGCTGCGCCAGACCATCGAGGGGCTGCTCAAGACAGTCGCCGGCGACGGCCGGATCCACACGACGTTCAACCAGACGATCGCGGCCACCGGGCGGCTCTCCAGCACCGACCCGAACCTGCAGAACATCCCGGTCCGCACCGAGGAGGGCCGGCGGATCCGCGAGGGCTTCGTGGTCGGCCCCGGCTACGAGTCGCTGATGACTGCCGACTACAGCCAGATCGAGATGCGGATCATGGCCCACCTGTCCGAGGACGCCCTGCTGATCGAGGCGTTCCGCTCGGGCCGGGACTTCCACTCGATCACCGCGGCCCGGGTCTTCAACGTCCCGGCCGAGGACGTCACGGTCGAGATGCGGGCCAAGATCAAGGCGATGAACTACGGCCTGGCCTACGGCCTCTCCGCGTTCGGGCTCGCCCAGCAGCTCGCGATCGAGCCGGCCGAGGCCCGGGGGCTGATGGACGAGTACTTCCAGACCTTCGGCGGGATCCGCGACTACCTCGCGGGCGTCGTCGACGAGGCGCGTCGCACCGGCTTCACCGAGACCATCAAGGGCCGGCGCCGCTACCTGCCCGACCTGACCAGCGACAACCGCCAGCGCCGGGAGATGGCCGAGCGGATGGCGCTGAACGCGCCGATCCAGGGCTCGGCCGCGGACCTGATCAAGATCGCGATGCTCGAGGTCGACCGCGCGATCGCGGCGGCCGGGCTGCGCTCGCGGCTGCTGCTCCAGGTCCACGACGAGCTCGTGCTCGAGGTCGCCCCCGGCGAGTGCGAGGAGCTCGAGGCCCTGGTGCGCCGCCACATGGGTGCCGCCGCCGAGCTGACAGTGCCGCTCGACGTCTCCGTCGGCACCGGCCGCAGCTGGCACGAGGCCGCCCACTAGGGGCGGGGCTCAGCCGTCCGCGGAGACTCCGCGGACGGCGGGCTCGTCGACCCGGTTGGCCGCCGCCGCCCGGGAGCGGCGGGCGGTGAACACGATCAGGACGGCCAGGCACACGGCGTACACGGCGGCGACGACCACGACGAGCTGGCGCTCGCTGTCGACGGCCAGCGCGCCGAGCGCGAGCACCCCGAGCGCCACCCACATCACGAACGGGGCGCTGCGCAGCTGCCGGGCGACCGCCTCGTAGACCATCAGCTGGAGCATCGAGGCCAGGGTCCCCAGGCCGGCGAACGCCCAGATGAGCGGCTTGATCTCCTCGTAGTCGGCGCCACCGACGAAGATCAGGGCCAGGCCCGGGAGGACGGCGGTGCCCGCCGTGACCAGCAGGCCCAGCAGGGCGATCGCCCCCAGCGCCGGCAGGTGCGCGTTGCGCTTGCGGGAGGCGGCCATGTCGGGGAACGCGATGACGACCACGAACTGCGGCAGGAAGAGCACCGCCTTGGTCATGATCAGCCCGGCGGCGTACAGGCCGGCGTCGTGGCCGTCGAGCATCGCGCGGGCGAGCACCACGTCGAGGTTGGACAGTGCGAAGAACGCCAGCAGCGCGTGGGAGTTGTGCACGGTCTCCGAGATCAGCTCCCGCGCGCCCGGCGCGTCCGAGCCCGGGTCCACGTGCGGCCCGCCCCGGCGCAGCGCCCACCAGCCCAGCAGCACCGGGAGGTACGCCGCGAGGGCGACGCCGAGCATCGCGGCGAACTCGCTGGGCCGCCAGGCGATCAGCACGCCGCCGACGGCGAGCCGGCCCAGGCCGCTGCTGAGGTAGAGCAGTGACAGCTGGGTCCAGCGCCGCTCGCCCTGGAGGATCCCGGCCTGGCCGCCCATCATCGTGAGCGGGAACGCCGCCAGGGCGACCAGGGCCGCCGTCGGCAGGCTGTCCAGCCGCAGGACGGCGTCGGTGACCGGGGAGAGCAGCAGGCAGGCGAGCGCCAGGACCAGGCCGGCGCGGCGGCTGACCCGCATGATCACGGTCTCGATCTCGCGGGCGTGCTCGGGCACCGAGGAGATCCGCCGCGCCGCCGTGGCCTGGAGCCCGAGCGCGAGGACGTTGACGACGAGGAGCAGGCCCATCAGGGCCGCGAACGCGCCGTACGACTGGGTGCCCAGGACCCGGGCGGCCACGATCGTGAACGCGTAGGAGGCCACGCTCATCACGCCCATGGCCACCGCCACCGAGCCGCCGCCGCGGGCCCCTCCGGGATCCGGCGTGGTGGGGGCGGTCATACGTTCCTCCGGCGTCTGGCGTGATCGGGGTGCGGGACGTCGGTAGTTTGTCCCATCGCACTCTACGGCCCAAGAAGAGGAGGGGTGGCGTTGACACTGCGGCGCCGCGTCCCCGAACTGTGGGCGGCGGTCCTCGCCGTGCTGCTCCTCGGGCCGGCCCTGGCGCCCGGATACGTGCTCAGCTACGACATGGTCTGGGTCCCCGACCTGGCCCTGCGGCCGGGCTTCCTCGGGCTCGGGTCCGGCTTGCCGCGCGCGGTGCCGTCGGACCTGGTCGTCGCGCTCGCGGACGAGATCGTGCCCGGGATGATGCTCCAGAAGCTGGTGCTGCTCGGCGCCCTGGTCGGTGCCGGGATCGGCGCGTCCCGCCTGGCTCCGGCCGGGCTGGTGCCCCGGCTGGTCGCGGTCACGGTCTACGTGTGGAACCCGTTCGTGGTCGAGCGGCTCGTGATCGGCCACTGGCCGGTGCTCGTCGGGTACGCCGTCCTGCCGTGGGTGATCGAGGCGGGCACCGCCTGGCGCCGCGGGGGCCGGCTCCCGCTGCGGCTGCTGTGGCTGGTGCCGCTCGGCGGCCTGAGCGCCGGCGCCGGCCTGGTCACCGCTGTCGTGCTCCTCGCGTTCGCCGCGGGCGGCCGGCGCACGCTGCCCGCCGTCCTGCTGGCCGCGGCCGGCAACGCGCCCTGGCTGGTGGCCGGGCTGCTGCATGCGTCGACCGCGACCACTGACGCTGCCGGGGCGTCGGTGTTCGCGCTGCACGACCAGGGCTGGCTCCCCGGGCCGGTCGCCGCGCTCGGCCTCGGCGGCATCTGGAACTCCGAGGTCGTGCCTGGCTCCGGCGGGGGGACCGCCGCCGCGCTCGGCGTCGTCGTCCTGCTGGTGCTCGCCGGGATCGGCGCCCGGGGCTGGTGGCGTCGCCACGACGGCCGTGAGCGTGCGGCGTACCTCGGGTGCTGGTCCGCCGGCTGGCTGCTGGCCGTGCTGACCTGGCTCTCGCCGGACGCGGTCGGCTGGCTCGTCGCCACCGTTCCCGGCGCCGGGCTGGTCCGCGACGGGGCCCGGCTGCTGGCCCTGTGCGCGCCGCTGCTGGCCGTCGCCGCGGCGGACGGCGCGGCGACCCTGTGGCGGCACCGGCCGGGAGCCGCGGTGCCGCGGGCGGCGCTGGGGCTGGCGCTGGTGCTCGCCCCGGTGGCCGCGCTGCCCGCGGCCGCGTGGGGCGCATCGTCGAGCCTGCGTGCGGTCTCGTTCCCCGACACCTGGGCGGCTGCGCGCCAGGTGGTGTCCGGATCCGTGGACCGGCAGCCGGGAGACGTGCTCCTGCTGCCGCTGTCCAGCTACCGGCAGCCGGGGTGGAACGGCGGGGTCAAGGTGCTGGACCCGCTCGGGCGCTACCTGACCCCCGACTACGTGGCCGGTGACGAGCTCGTCGTGTCGGGCACCGTCGTCGCGGGCGAGGACCCCCGGGCCGGTGCGGCCGGGGAGGCTCTGGCGCTGCCGACGGCGCGGGAGAGATCGGCGCGCCTGGCCGAGCTGGGCATCCGCGTCGTCGTCGTGGACCGGGAGGCCCCCGGGACCGCGCCGCCGCTCGAGGCCCGCACGCTGTGGGAGTCACCCGACCTGCAGGTGCTCGAGCTCGCCGACCCGGCACGGCGGGACCTGCCCGCCTCGTGGACCGTGGCCATGGCGCTCGCGCTGCTGGCCTGGGGGAGCCCCCTCGTCGTGGCCCTGGCGGGCTGGCTGGTGCGGTCGCGTCGGCTCCGGAGCCGGGTCACGCAGCCCGCCGGTCGAGGCCGGGCCGGCCGAAAAGCCTGTTGACGTGTGTGTGGTGTCACAGGCTGCTACGCTCTGGGCGACTCAGGGAGGGGTTACGCGTGGCACTTGGACTTGGACTTGGAACGACACTGCTCACGACTGTCGGTTCGGTGGGGCTCGGCGGGGTGGTCGCGACCGCGACCATCATCGGCGTCGTGTCCAGCCAGACTGCGGCACCGGAGCCGTCGGAATCACCGGCGCGCAGCTCGGTGATCGAGTACGGCTCGAACAGCTGACCCAGCAGTTCCGCACCACCGTCGACGACGGCCCGACCATCCGGTCGGGCCGTCGTCAGATTTCGGGGGGCTCCTCGGGGTCCTGGGTGTCGGTGAAGACCCCCGCGATGGCGGCGCCCAGCACCAGGGCGAAGGACTGCTGGGCGTGCTGCCAGGTGAACTCCTTGCTCATCGCGAGCGCCCCCACCGACAGCTGGTCGCGCAGCTCGGCGTCGGTGAGCACCCGCCGCAGCGCCGCGACCAGCTCGTCCGGGCTGTCCACGAGGAGGCCGGAGCGGCCGTCCGCGATCGACTCGCGGGTGCCGCCGGCGGTCCGGTAGGCGACCGCGGGCGTCGAGTGCATGCCGGCCTCGCCGATGACCAGGCCCCAGCCCTCCTTGAGCGAGGGCAGCGCCAGCACCCAGGCGCGCTCGTAGAGCTCGTGCTTGGTCTCCTCGTCCACGTGGCCGTGGAAGTCGACCAGGCCGCCGGCGCCGCGCTCCTCGACGTACTCGCGCAGCTTCGCCTCCCACCAGCCGCTCCCCACGACCGCCAGGCGCAGGCCCGGGAGCTCCGGCTGCAGGGCGAGGACCGCGTCGACCGCGTGCTCGACCTGCTTGTGCGGCACCAGCCGGCCCACCACCGCGACGAGCGGGTCAGGGGACTTCCCCGGGTTCACCGGGACGTAGGGGTCGGTGCCGTTGTGGACCACCGCGATCCGCGGTCCGCGCACCCCGAGGTCGCGCAGCTCGCCACGGGTGGCGCGGGAGACCGCGACGTACTGGCACCGGCGGTAGAGCCACGGGGCGAGCCGGTGCTCGATCCACCACCCGATCCGTCCGGGGGCGCCGGGGTAGACCACCGGCCACTGCTCCCGGTGCACGTGGTGGACCAGCACCACCACCGGACGGCGGGTCACCAGCCGGCTGAAGAACGGCAGCCCGTTCTGCACGTCCACCACGACGTCCGGGGCGCCCAGCAGGCCGCGACGCAGGGCCCGCATGCCCTCGGCGTACACCGAGAGCTTGGACCCGCGACGCACGTAGCGGACCCCGTCGACGACCTCCTCGGGAGGCGCCGACGCGTACGCCGCGCAGAACACCGTCACGGTGCAGCTGCGCTCGACGAGCCCCTGGGCCATCTTCTCCAGGTAGCGCTCGGCGCCCCCGCCCTCGGGGTTGTGGGTGTCCCTCCAGCTGAGGAACACCACGTGCTTGCCGGACAGCTCAGCCAGGTCGTGCATCGACGAAGACTAGAGGACGCTTCGGCCTGTCACCACCGGTGTGTACCAGCGGGTAGGGTCGCGGCGTGCTGAGGCCGGAGACTCCCGTTCGTGGTCCGTGGCGACCCACCCTGCGCCGCTCGGTGCGGTTGTTCCGGGCCTTCGGTCACGAGCAGTCCGACCCGGCGCTGTTCTACACCGCGCTGGCCGAGGACTCGGCGGCCCAGCTCGCGCACTTCGTCGACCTGCGCGGGGCGACCCTGCTCGACGTGGGCGGCGGGCCCGGGTACTTCCGGGACGCCTTCGCGGCCGCCGGTGCCACCTACTACTCCCTGGACGCGGACGCCGGAGAGCTGGCCGGACTGGGCGAGATCGCGCCGGGAACCGTCGTCGGGTCGGGGATGAACCTGCCGTTCGCCGACGACTCCGTCGACGTCTGCTACTCCTCCAACGTCCTCGAGCACGTCCCCGACCCCTGGCGGATGGCCGAGGAGATGGTCCGGGTGACGAGGCCCGGCGGCACGGTCTTCCTCAGCTGGACTGTCTGGTACGGGCCGTGGGGCGGCCACGAGACCGCCCCGTGGCACTTCCTCGGCGGCAGCCGCGCGCGCCGCCGCTACGCGCGCAAGCACGGGCACGAGCCGAAGAACCGGTACGGCGAGTCGCTCTTCGCGGTCACGGTGCGCGACGGCCTGCGGTGGGTCGAGGCCCAGCGGGACGCCGAGGTGGTCGCCACGCTGCCGCGCTACAACCCGCGCTGGTCGTGGTGGCTGCTGCGCGTCCCGGTCGTGCGAGAGCTGGTGACATGGAACCTCGTCCTGGTCCTCCGCAAGCGGTGAGCGACACCACGGACGAGCGCACCCGGTTCCGGTTCCGGATCGCGGCAGCGTGCGCGCTGCTGGTCGGCCTCGCGTTCGTCCAGGACCCCGGCTTCCTCGTCCCGGACACGAAGTTCGACCTGGTGGTCGCACCGGGGGAGTTCCTCTCCCGGGCGCTGCACCTGTGGGACGGCGAGGGGGCCTTCGGGCAGCTGCAGAACCAGGCCTACGGCTACCTGTGGCCGATGGGCCCGTTCTTCTGGCTCGGTATCTCCGCCGGCCTCCCGGCCTGGGTGGTCCAGCGGCTGTGGATGGCGCTGGTGCTGACCGTCGCGTTCACGGGCGCTGCGAAGGTCGCCCGCGCCCTGGGGGTCCGCTCGGACCTGGCCTGCATCGCGGCCGGCCTCGCCTTCGCGCTCTCGCCCCGGATGCTCACGACGCTGGGCCCGATCTCGATCGAGGCGTGGCCCAGCGCGCTGGCGCCCTGGGTCCTGCTGCCGCTGGTGATCGGCGCCGAGCGCGGCTCGGCGCGCCGGGCGGCGGCGCTCTCGGCGCTGGCCGTCGCGATGGTCGGCGGCGTCAACGCGGCAGCGACGTTCGCGGTCATCCCGATGGGCGCCATCTGGCTGCTGACCCGCACCCCCGGCCCGCGGCGCCGGGCGCTGATGCTGTGGTGGCCGGTGTTCACGGTGCTCGGGACCCTGTGGTGGCTGGTGCCGCTCTTCGTGATGGGCGCCTACAGCCCGCCGTTCCTGGACTACATCGAGACGACCTCGGTCACGACGTTCCCGACGACGCTCTTCGACGTCCTGCGCGGCACCTCGAACTGGGTTCCGTACGTCGACGCGGGATCGCGCGCGGGCAACGACCTGCTCCGTACGCCGTACCTGATCCTCAACGGCGCGGTCGTGCTCGGGCTCGGGCTGGTCGGGCTCCTGGGGCGGTGGTGCCCGCACCGCCGGTTCCTGGTCCTCTCGCTGCTGACGGGCGTGCTGATGGTCGGGGCCGGCCATGCGGGTGCCGTCGAGGGCTGGTTCTCCGCCGACCTGCGGGGCCTGCTCGACGGGGTGCTGGCGCCCCTGCGCAACGTCCACAAGTTCGACCCGCTGGTCCGGCTGCCGCTCGTGATCGGGTTCGCGGTCGTCCTGGACCGGGTCCTCGCCCGCCGAGTCGCCCGTTCCACCAGCGCGGCCGGCGCCCCGGACCGCGGCACGATGACGCTGGAGCGGGTGAACCGGGTGGCGGTCGTGGCGATGGCGCTGACCGCCCTGCTCGGCTCCACGCTGCCGGTCGTCTCCGGCCGGGTCACGCCTGCGGGCGCCCACCTGGAGGTCCCCGACTACTGGAGCGAGACCGCTGACTGGCTCGCCGAGGAGGGCGAGGAGACCACCGCGCTGCTGGTGCCCGGCGCGCCCTTCGGCGAGTACCTGTGGGGCTCGCCCAAGGACGAGCCGCTGCAGTACCTCGCCGAGTCCCCCTGGGCGGTTCGCAACGTCATCCCGCTGACCCGGGCGGGCAACATCCGGATGCTCGACGGGGTGGAGTCCCGGCTCGCCCAGGGTGCCGGGTCGCCCGGTCTGACCGCCGCGCTGCGGCGGGCGGGCGTGCGGCACCTCGTGGTGCGCAACGACCTGGGGGACCGCTCCGACGTCCCCGACCCGGTGCTCGTGCACCAGGCACTGCGCGACTCGCCCGGCCTGGTGCGCGTGGCCAGCTTTGGACCCGAGCTCGGCGGCGGCGCCGTGCTCGACGACGACCAGGGCGACCGGGTCGTGGTCAACGGCGGCTGGCAGGCCAGGTATCCGGCGGTCGAGGTCTTCCGGGTCGCCGGGACGACCGAGCCGGCCGTCTCCGCAGCCTCCGCGACGACCCTGGTCGGCGGCCCCGAGGACCTGGCGGACCTCCTCGACCTCGGCGTGGTCGGCACCGAGCCGACCGTGCTCGCCGCCGACGGCGCGCAGCCGGAGGACGGCGTCGACGGGCCGGTCGTCCTCACCGACGGGCTCCAGGCCCGCGAGCACTTCTTCGCCCGGATCCACGACGGCTCCTCCGCGGTGCTGACGCCCGGTGACCGGCGCCGGTCCGGCAACCCCGCGCGCGACTACCTGCTCGACGACGCCGAGCGGTGGTCCACGTCGGCGGTGCTCGACGGGGCCGCCAGCCTGTCGGCGTCCTCGTCGGGCTCCGACTCCGACACCGCCGGAGGGCCGCGGCCCGGTGAGCTCCCGTACGCCGCGGTCGACGGCGACCCGGGAACCCAGTGGCGCTCCGGCTCCGCCGCTGGACGCGCCTGGTGGCGGCTGGACCTGGCCGACCCCCGTGCGGTCTCCCAGGTCACCCTGCGGGGTGGCCCGGACGCGGCGGACAACCAGGTGCTGCGGGTCCGCACCGCCGCGGGCGTCTCGGAGCCGGTCCAGCTCGCCGCGGGGGAGACCCGGCGGGTGGTGCTCCCGGCGGGCGAGACCGCCTGGGTGCGGATCGAGGACGCCGGCCCCGGGGACCAGATGGTCGCGGTCGCCGAGGTCGAGGTCCCGGGAGTCGAGGTGCGGCGCCGGCTGGCGCTCCCCGAGATCCCCGCGGCCTGGGGCACGCCGGCCGCCGTCGTGGTGCGCGCCCTGGGCGACGCCCGGCGAGGCTGTGCGGAGGTCGACGACACGGTGCGGTGCCTGGCCGAACGGGCCCGGGCACCCGAGGAGGCCTCGGCGATGGGGCGGGTCCTGACCCTCCCGGAGTCGGCCACCTGGCAGCCCGAGCTGTCGGTGCGGCCGGTGGCCGGCCGGGCGCTGGACCGGGCCATGCTGCGGGGTCAGGCCGTCGACGTCCAGGCCTCGTCCACGGCGGTCCCGGACTCCCGGGCCTCGGCGGTGGCCGCGATCGACGGCAGCGCGGCCACGACCTGGCTGGCCGCTCCCGACGACCTGCGTCCGACCCTCACGCTCAACTGGCTCGGGAAGCGCCGGGTGGGCTCCGTGCGGGTAGCCCTCAACGACACCGTCGCCGCGCGCCGGCCCACCCGGGTGAGCGTGAGCTGGCCGGGCGGGACCCGCGAGGTCGCGCTCAACGCCCAGGGTGTGGGTCGGTTCCCGCGGGTGCGGACCGACACCCTCCAGGTCCGGATCGAGCGCACCGACGCCACCGCGAGCCTCGGCTTCGACGCCCAGCCGCAGGCGATCGGCGTCGGGATCAGCGAGATGTCCGTCGGCGGGGTGCCCTACCTCCCGCTCGGCCTCTCCGAGGACCGGCGCGACCTCGGCTGCGGCAGCGGCCCGGTGGTCAGCGTGGCCGGGGCCAGGTACGCGTCGGCGGTCGTCGCGTCGTCGGCCGAGCTGCTGGCCGGGAAGGCCGTCGAGGCCCGCCTGTGCAGCACCGAGGACGGCACGATCAGCACTCCCGCGGGACGGTCCGTGATCGACGTGGCCGGCTCGGACGCCTTCGCCCCGGCGAGCCTGGTGCTCCGGGACGCCGACCCGGGGGCCGCGGCCCTCCCCGCGGGCGCGCAGGCCGCCCGGCTCGACCTGGGTTCGAGCACCCGGCGGGTCGAGCCGACCGAGGGCGCCGGGCTCGTCGTCCTCCGGCAGAACGCCAACCCGGGATGGCTGGCCACCCAGGACGGCGCCGAGCTCGAGCCGGTCGTCGTCGACGGCTGGCAGCAGGGCTGGCGGCTGGACGGCGACGGGCCGGTCGAGGCGCGGTTCGCTCCGGACACGGCGTACCGGACCGGCCTGGCGGTGGGCGCGGCCTGCCTGCTCGTCCTGCTCGGCGCGGTCCTCGTGCTCCGGCGTCGCTGGCGCGGCCCGGAGCACCCGCCCCTCGCCGAGCGCGAGCTCCCGTCCCTGCTGGTGCTGGCGCTGGCGCTCCTCGGTGCCGGGCTGGTCGCCGGGTGGGTCGGCCTGCTCCTGGGGGCGGTCGCCGCCGCGGCGGCGTACGCCCTGCGCGCGAGCGAGCCGACCCGCGCCCTGCTGTTCGCCGCACCGGCGGTCGTCGTCGGTGCGGGCTACGCGATCCAGCCGTGGGGCGACCCCTCCGGATGGGCCGGGGACTCGCGGTGGCTGGGCTACCTGCTGGTGGTCTCGGTGGTCGGGCTGGTGGTCTCGCTCGCCGAGGGCCGGATCTGGCGCCGGGGCATCTTCAGCCGCAGCGCCGGACGCTCCACGACCCGGTAGGCGACCTCGGCGGCGGCCACGCTGATGAGCACGGTGAGCAGCCAGATCTGCAGGCCGCGTCCCTGGAACAGCGGCCAGCCGGTGCTCCACATCACCAGGTGGAGCACCGGCAGGTGCAGGCAGAAGATGCCGTAGGAGATCCAGCCGAGGCGCCGGGCCGCGAGGTGGCCGAGAGCCTGCTCGTAGCGGCCTCCGGAGACGGTGAAGACGCCGGTCACCACGACCAGGAAGCCGATGGTGGCGTACAGCACGTTCTTCGCCAGCGCCTCGGCGGGACTCGGGGCATCGAACATCGAGGGGCCCGCCAGGGGCGTCGCGCAGACCAGCAGCAGCGCGACGGCCAGGACCCAGCAGCTGCCGGGCTGGCGCCCGAGGGCCACGATCGTGGCGGCCCACCGGGGCGCGATCCCGCGCTCGTGCAGCACCTGGACCAGGGCGAGGAGCAGGCCGACCGCGAACCACGAGAGGTAGGCCGGCAGCCACTGGACAGGCGCCCCATCGATGACGGCCTCCAGCCGGGGCACCGCGTCCAGGTGCCAGTAGACGCTGACGGCCCCCAGCGCGGCCAGGCAGAGGAGCACCCGGTCGATCCGGAGCGGCCGGCCGCGGCCTACGGCCAGGAGCATCACGAGGGGCAGCACCAGGTAGAAGGCCACCTCGACGGCGAGGCTCCACATCTGGGTGAGCCCGGCGGGGAAGACCTGCCCGGTCGCGGTGTCGAGCATCAGGAGCGTGCGCAGCCAGTCGGCGACGCCCAGGTCGCGGTTCTCCTGCACCAGCGACAGCGCGAGCACGACCGTGACGACGTAGAGCGGCGCGATCCGCAGGAAGCGCTTGCGCAGGTAGGGCCGCACCGCGGGCCGGGTCGTCCCGTCGGCCGCGCGGATCAGCCACGGCCGGGCCAGCAGGAACCCGGAGAGGACGAAGAAGATGGCGACGCCCACGTCCAGCCGGGCCAGCAGGGTGCCCCAGACACCGTTGCCGGTGTACTCGCCGGCCCAGAAGGCGGCGTGGGTGGTGACGACGCACAGGGCGCCGACGGCGCGCAGGGTGTCGAGCACTGGGAAGGTGCCGCCGGTGGCGGGCGGCGGCGGGGTGACGGCCTCGCCCACGCGGGCGCCGAGGCTGGTGCTCACAGGGGACCTCCGGGGGTGGCGGTGCCGACGTCGACGGTGTCGACGCACATGGTCTGGCCGGCCGGCAGGCCGCCGAGCGTCACCACGCCGAAGTCGTCGGTGACGTTGACGAAGAGCTCGTGGGCGCCCCGGCGCACCGGGGCCTCGACGACGTTCGAGCCGATCCGGACCTCGACGGTCGTGTCGGCGGACGCCAGATAGCCGACCCGGACCCACCACGTGTAGTCGAAGACCCGGGTGTCCAGCGGGATGAGGACCGGGTCGGTCTGGACGAGCCAGCCACACCCCTCTTTCGGGCCGGGCTGCGCGGACGCGGCCGGGGAGATCACCGCACGCCGTGGCTCGCCGTCCTCGCCGAGGACCGCGAGCTGGCCGGTCACCCGCGGGAAGTAGGCGTTCTCGGTGACGACCGGGAGCAGGCGGACGCTGGTGTTGAACGGGTAGAGATATCCCGGGATGACGTTGTCGGGCACCACGGTGTCAGCGAACGCGACGGGACCGGCGTCGCGCAACCCCTCCTGCGCTGAGCGCAGGAAGCGCTCGCCCGGGTTGTCGGTGTGCCAGATCCGGGCGTAGCCGACGGTGGAGAGGACACCGCCCAGGAGGACCAGCGCGACCCCCGCGGCGGCGTACCGCTGGGGCAGGCGCCACCGGAGCACGGGGTCGGGCCGGGGCTCCGTGCCCTGATCGGTGCCGAGCGCCGGCAGCAGCAACAGCCCCACGCACAGCGCCACCGCGCATGCCACGTCGGCCAGGTAGCGGTACTCCAGGCCGGCGACACTGCCGACCACCGGCGCTCGGGTGACCAGGAGCAGGAGGTAGGACGCGAGCACGTAGTAGGCCAGCAGCAGCCAGACCCGGCCGGTCCGGCGCCGGTGCATGCCGAGGTAGGCGACGAGGGCCGCGATCGCCACCCAGGACAGCCCGGTCGCCCAGCCGTACGGGTCGGCGAGGCCGGCGGGCGGGTTGATCTCGCTCCAGCGCCACGGGCCGCCGAGCAGCCCCACGGGGAGGGCGGTCCCGAGCATCGTGTCCGCCAGCGGCCCGGCCACCGGGGCGGGGGAGTCGGTGGTCAGCTGCGGCACCTGGCTCAGGTAGTACGCCGAGAAGGCAGCCGCCAGCGCCACGCCGGCACCGACGGCGGGCCAGTAGCGGCGGGCCACGACGCGGAAGCGGTTCCGCAGGCTGCCCTCGCCGAAGTAGGCGAGGGCCAGCAGTGCCAGCAGCGGGAAGAGGACCAGGGCCTTCACGTAGGCGAGCAGCCCCAGGCCCAGGACCAGCAGGGTCAGCGCCAGCCACCGCCACCGCCGGGTCCGCAGGTAGCGCCACCAGGTGGCGACGGCGCAGAAGAACGCGACCTGCAGCGGCAGCGCGTTCAGGCTCGCCGCCCACCACATCGTGGCCGGCACCGTGATGGCGGTGAACAGGTAGAGGCTGAGCGGGACCAGGATCTCCCAGCGCATCCCGTGCAGCGTGCTGAGCATCCACAGACAGGCGACGCTGGCCGCGAGCTGGACGGCCAGGGTGAGCGTGGCCGCGAGGCCCCAGCTGACCAGGCCGTTCGTCGAGACCACCCACGCCAGCAGGCGCCCCAGCGGCATGAACTGGCTGTCGTACGGCTCGAAGAGCAGCCGGGCGTCGAGGCCCTTGCCGGCCTCGTCGAGCATCTGCAGGTCGTCGAGGTAGAACCAGCTCGGATACAGAGCCCAGGCCCGCAGGGCGAGCTGCGCGAGGATCAGCAGGGCGGCGGCGCCCAGGACCAGCTCGCGTGCGCCGACCGGCCCGATCCCAGAACGTTGGACGGTTCGGTCAGACACGCACGGAACTATCGCACAACGGTCCTGTCGTGGAACCGATCCCGGCGGGACGCACTGGCGGCCTGGCCGGCCCGGCAACAGTTGCGTCTCGTTTGTGGCGCTGCGCCGATTGTGACGTGCGCTACTGCTACTGTCAGCGCTCCTTGCACGTGCTTTGGGAGGGGTCTTCGTGCGTAAGTTCTTCAGTGTGGCCTGCATCTTTGTGGGTGCGTTCCTCGTGGTGATGGCAGTCCTGGCCCAGACCTACGGCGCGAGTCAGCTCAAGAAGACTCCGTTGGACGTCGACTCGGTGACCCGCCTGTCCGGCACCGCCACGTCCTACCTCGGTGCCGACACGGCGCCGTTCGCGGCGAAGGTGGCCAGCACCACCAAGGCCGACTCCGAGAAGTCCGACGACGACGTCGTCGTCTTCGAGAGCTCCACCTGCCTGGTCAAGGACATCGGCGAGATCGGCGACTGCGTCGCGGACGACGACCCGCAGGCTCGGCTGGTGAACGCGTCGATCGAGAACTTCGCGACCGACCGGGAGACCGCCCTCGCTGTCAACGACGAGAAGTACGTCCCGGCCGACGGGCCCGAGCGGGAGGGCCTGATCAACAAGTGGCCCTTCGACGCGGAGAAGAAGGACTACCCGTTCTGGACCACCGGCGGCGTCACCGAAGCCGTCTACGACCGGACCGAGGAGATCGACGGGCTCGAGACCTACGTCTACAACGTCGAGATCTCGGATGCGGAGGTGGAGCTCGCCGAGGGCGTGCAGGGCTTCTACACCGAGACGACCGAGGTCTTCGTCGAGCCGACCACCGGCCAGATCGTCAAGCAGGTCCGCGAGCAGAACCGCTCCTTCGCCGACGGCGACCCCGCGCTCAACGTCAGCGTCGAGTTCACCGAGGACCAGGTCGCCAAGAACGTCGAGGACATCAGTGCCGACGCCGACCAGCTCAAGCTGGCCACCGGCACCGTCCCGCTCATCGGGTACGTCGTCGGCATCCCGCTGCTGCTGATCGGGCTCGGCCTGGCCCTGCTCGGTCGCCGTTCGCGGCACCGCGGCACCGACCAGGGCTCGCGCGAGCGCGAGCTGGCCGACGCCTGACCCAGCACGTCTGATCGACCCCGTCCCGCCCGGGACGGGGTCGATCTGCGTTCCGGCCTGCCCGAGCGGAACAGTGGCCGGGGGAGCCTCAGCGCAGGTCCGCCCCGAAGATCGCGGTGCCGGGCGTGAGCCGCCCGCGCACCGCTGACCAGCCGCCCCAGACCCGGTCGTGGTCGGCGGGCCACTCCGGCTCGAGCAGCGTGGTGAGGACGAACCCGGTGCCGGAAAGCAGTCCGACCCAGTCGCCGAGCGTGCGGTGGTGCTCGACGTAGGAGACCTCGCCGCTCTCGTCGTCGACCTCGACGTACGGCGTGCGGTCCCAGTAGGACTGGCTCGCCACCAGCCCCGCCTCGCCCGGGTCGTCGGGGAACATCCAGCGGGTCGGGTGGGTGATCGAGAACGCGAACCGGCCGCCGGGACGCAGCACCCGGGCGACCTCGGCCACCGCGACGTCGAGGTCGCGGACGAACTGCAGGGCGCCGAAGGAGGAGAAGACGACGTCGAAGGACCCGTCGGCGAAGGGGAGGGCGGTGGCCGTGCCGAGCACGGACGGGACCGCGACCCCGGTGTCGTGGTCGATGCGGCGCGAGTGCTGCAGCTGGCGGTGGGAGAGGTCGATGCCGAAGGAGCGCCCGCCCTGGGCGCGCACCCACCGCGAGCACTGCCCGGCGCCCGAGCCGACCTCGAGGACGTCGCGCCCGGCGAGGTCGCCGAGGATCCGGGCCTCGTCCTCGCGGAGCCCCTCCGGGCCCCACACGAAGCCGACGTCGCCGAGGAACTCCCCGTGCGTGGCCTGGTACTCGTCGGCGTACCGGTCCCAGTCGGGGCCGTTGGCCCGCCGGGACTCGGTCTCGGTCACGGGCCGGCGCTCGACGCGCACCGGGGGGAGTGGAGGATGGTGCCGGGAGTCGGGTGCGGCGGGGTTGCCGGCGGTGCTGCTCACCCCTCGACGGTAGCCCCCCGGGGCGCCCGCACGGAGGCCGGTTGGACGGCGCTGCGGCCTCGGCGTAGGCTTGGTATGCGCCAGAGGTCTGCCTGCGTCCCGGACGGAGCGGACACCGAGCTCGCTATCAGCCCCATCCTCGCCTCTCGGCGGGCCATGGAGCGCACCACACCGGTAGTGAAACGGGCCTCGCTGCGTGCCCGAACGACATCTGCCCACCCAAGGAATTCACTCCCCTATGACGAGTACCATCTCCGCTCTTCCGGACTACGACGCGCCTCAGGTTGCGATCAACGACATCGGGTCCGAAGAGGACTTCCTCGCCGCCATCGACGCGACGATCAAGTACTTCAACGACGGCGACATCGTCGACGGCACCATCGTGAAGGTGGACCGCGACGAGGTCCTGCTTGACATCGGCTACAAGACCGAGGGCGTCATCCCCTCGCGTGAGCTGTCGATCAAGCACGACGTCGACCCGTCCGAGGTCGTCGCAGTCGGCGACAAGGTCGAGGCCCTCGTCCTCCAGAAGGAGGACAAGGAAGGCCGCCTGATCCTGTCCAAGAAGCGCGCCCAGTACGAGCGCGCCTGGGGCACCATCGAGCAGGTCAAGGAGGAGGACGGCGTCGTCGAGGGCACCGTCATCGAGGTCGTCAAGGGCGGCCTGATCCTCGACATCGGTCTGCGCGGCTTCCTGCCCGCGTCCCTGGTGGAGATGCGTCGCGTCCGCGACCTGCAGCCCTACGTGGGTCAGACCCTCGAGGCCAAGATCATCGAGCTCGACAAGAACCGCAACAACGTGGTCCTGTCGCGCCGTGCCTGGCTCGAGCAGACCCAGTCCGAGGTCCGCCACGGCTTCCTCACCCAGCTCCAGAAGGGCCAGATCCGCAAGGGTGTCGTGTCCTCGATCGTCAACTTCGGTGCGTTCGTGGACCTCGGCGGCGTCGACGGCCTGGTGCACGTCTCGGAGCTGTCCTGGAAGCACATCGACCACCCGTCCGAGGTCGTCGCGGTCGGCGACGAGGTCACCGTCGAGGTGCTCGACGTCGACATGGACCGCGAGCGTGTCTCCCTGTCGCTGAAGGCGACCCAGGAGGACCCGTGGCAGCACTTCGCCCGGACCCACCAGATCGGCCAGATCGTCCCGGGCAAGGTCACCAAGCTGGTGCCGTTCGGTTCGTTCGTCCGCGTCGAGGAGGGCATCGAGGGCCTGGTGCACATCTCCGAGCTGGCCGAGCGCCACGTGGAGATCCCCGAGCAGGTCGTCCAGGTCAACGACGACGTCATGGTCAAGATCATCGACATCGACCTCGAGCGTCGCCGGATCTCGCTGTCGCTCAAGCAGGCCAACGAGACCGCTGCTGCGGGCGACGTCGAGGACTTCGACCCGACCCTGTACGGCATGACCGCCACCTACGACGAGCAGGGCAACTACGTCTACCCCGAGGGCTTCGACCCCGAGACGGGCGAGTGGCTCGAGGGCTACGACGAGCAGCGCGCGACCTGGGAGGACCAGTACGCCAAGGCGCACGCCCGCTGGGAGGCCCACGTCAAGCAGCAGGCCGAGGCGAAGAAGGCCGAGGCCGAGGCCGGCGAGGCCACCTCGTACTCCAGCGGTGGCACCGACGTGGCCGAGGAGGAGACCGGCGGCTCGCTGGCCTCCGACGAGGCGCTGCAGGCGCTCCGCGAGAAGCTGACCGGCGGCGCGAGCTGATCTAGCGCCCCGCACGACGCACGAAGGCCCGGTTCCCCGCGAGGGGGACCGGGCCTTCGGCGTACGGCGAGCCGGCGGCTCACCGGGGGGAGCGGAGCCGTTCCCCCTCGCGGTGGGACGGCGGGGGCGGAGTGGCGCCGCGGTCGTCGTGCCAGACCGAGCGCAGCGTCATCAGGACACCGACGATGGACAGGGCGAGGAGTAGGAGCAGGAAGGTCATGGCAGTAATCCTGCGCCCATCGCATATCCGCCACGAGTGGCAGATATGCCGATATCCATCGACTTTCCGCCACGCGCGTTCTAGCCTCGAGTGATGCAGACAGTCGCGGTGGTGGTGCAGGACGGAGCGGAGCCCTTCGGGCTCGGCTCCCTGGTCGAGGTGTGGGGCGAGTCCTACCACCCGGAGGACGACAACCCGGTCTTCGACTTCCGCACCTGCACGCCCCGCCCGGGACGGGTGCGGGGCCGCTCGGACTTCGACTTCGTCGTCGAGCGCGGCCTCGAGGCAGCCGAGGAGGCCGACCTGATCTGCTTCACCCCCAAGGCGGACTTCCTCGACCACGACCCGGCCGTCCTCGACCTCGCGCGGTCCGCCCACGCGCGGGGAGCCATCGTCTACGCGCACTGCACGGCGGCGTTCGAGCTCGGCGCGGCCGGACTGCTCGACGGCCGGGAGTGCACGACGCACTGGCGCCACACCCGCGAGCTGGCCGAGCTCTATCCGGCCGCCCGCGTGCGACCCGACGTCCTGTACTGCCACGAGGGCAACCTGCTCACCGGGGCGGGCTCCGCGGCCGGGATCGACGCCTCGCTGCACCTGCTGCGCGAGCAGTTCGGCGCCCAGGCCGCGGTCTCGGCGGCGCGCCGGATCGTGGTCCCGCCGCAGCGCGACGGCGGCCAGGCCCAGTTCATCGCCAACCCGGTGCCGGAGTGCGACGGGGAGACCTTCGGCGGCCTGCAGCAGTGGATCCTGGAGAACCTCGGGCAGGAGCTGGACGTCACGACCCTGGCTCGCCGCGCGCTGATGTCCGAGCGCACCTTCGCGCGCCGCTTCCGGGCCGAGATCGGTGCCACCCCGCACTCCTGGGTCACCCGGCAGCGGGTGATCCGCGCCGAGCAGCTGCTCGAGCGGACCGACCACTCCGTGGACCGGATCGCCGCCGACGTCGGCTTCGGCAACGCCGCCACGCTGCGCCACCACTTCGGCCGGGTGCGCGGGATCAGCCCCCAGCAGTACCGCCGGGCGTTCTCGGCCTGATCCGTCCCGGAGCGCCGGTCCGCGACGCGCTCACGGGCGCAGGCCGAGGTCGTCGCTGAGCTGGTCGACCACGTGCGCGAAGTGGGCGTCGTAGTCGAGGACGCCGCGGTGCAGGTGGCCGAAGAGCTCCTGGGAGACGTGGCCGACCAGGTTGGCCCAGGCCATCAGGCCGCGCGCGGCCGTCGCGGGCCGTAGCCGGGGATCGGTCATGGCGAGCACCGGCTCGAGCGCGGCCGCCTCCGCGCTCCCGGGCTCGAGGGCGGTGGGTGGCCGCAGCCCGGCGGCCTGGGCGTCGGCGACCACGCCGAGCAGGGCGCGAGTGATCCGCATGGCGGACGGGACGGTGTCGGCAGGAGCGGCGTACCCGGGGACCGGGGTCCCGTAGAGCAGGGCGTACTCGTGCGGGTGCGCGCGGGCCCATCCGCGCAGCGCGTGCGCCAGGGCTGCGAACCGGCCCGCGTGATCGTCGGCGTCGATCGGCGCGACCGCCCCCTCCGCGGCGGCGCCGAGGGTCTCGTAGGAGCGGACCAGGAGTCGGGTGAGCAGCTCGTCGCGGGAGTCGACGTAGCGGTAGACGGCCGAGGAGGCCAGTCCGAGGTCGCGCGCCACGGCCCGCACCGAGAGTGCGGCCGGGCCCACCTCGGCCAGCTGCCTCGTGGCGCTGTCGAGGATCGCGCGGGTGAGCTCGGCGCGGTTGACGGCGCGGGGGGTGGGAGCCATGGCCCGAGTGTACGAGAGCGGTGCTCTTGTTTGTTCGGCCGCGCTGTGCGAGCCTGAAGCGAGAGCGGTGCTCGCGCTTCGGCGGGCGTCAGAGAGGAGGACCGGATGAGCGAGCGACACGTGGTGGTGGGGGCAGGCCCCGTCGGCCGGGCCGTGGCCGGGCTGCTGGCCGAGCGGGCGCACGAGGTGGTGCTGGTGAGCCGCTCCGGCTCGGGGCCGGCGCTGGACGGCGTACGCCGCGAGGCGGCCGACGCCGCCGACGTCGACCGGCTGGTGGGGCTGACGGCGGGGGCCGAGGTGCTCTACAACTGCATCAACCCGCCGTCGTACGACGTCTGGGCGACCTGGTGGCCGCCGGCCGCGGCGGCGTTCCTCACCGCGGCCGAGCAGAGCGGCGCCGTGCTGGCCACGGCCGGCACGCTCTACCCGTACGGACCCGTGGGCGGGCCGATGACCGAGGACCTGCCCGACGCCGCGACCGGCACCAAGGCCCGGATCCGGGCGGCCATGTGGGCCGAGGCCCGGGATCGCCACGAGGCCGGGCGGCTCCGGGCGGTCGAGGTGCGCGGGTCGGACTACATGGGGCCGGGCGTCGCCTCCGCCCACGTGGCCCAGGTGGCGCCGCGGGCGCTGGCCGGGAAGGCGGTGCGGGTCTTCGGTCGCCCCGACGTGCCGCACTCGTTCACCGACGTGCGTGACGTCGCGCGGGCCCTGGTGGCCACCGCGGCCACGCCGACGGCGCACGGCCGGGTGTGGCACGCGCCCACCGGTCCCGCGCGCACCCAGGCGGAGACGATCGGCGACGTGTGCCGGGCGGTCGGGCGGCCGCCGGTGCCGGTGCGGGCCTGGCCGGGGGCGCTGCTCGGGGTGGGCGGCGCCGTCGTGCCGCTGCTGCGCGAGATGCGGGAGACGGTCTACCAGTTCGAGCGGCCCTACCTGCTCGACTCCTCGGCGATCGAGCGCGAGCTCGGGCTGGTCCCTACCCCGTGGGACGCGGTCTGTCGGGCGACCGCCGAGAGCGCGCTGGCCTGAGCGGGACTCAGGCGGCCGCCTCCCGGTCCAGGCCGCCGCGCACCAGGTCGGCGTACCGCCCGCCGCGCAGCAGCAGCTCCTCGTGGCTGCCCAGCTCGACGACCGCCCCGTGGTCCAGGACGGCGATCTGGTCGGCGTCGCGCACGGTGGAGAGCCGGTGGGCGATCGTGATCGTGGTGCGGCCCTCGGCGAGCTCGTCGAGGGCGGCCTGCACCTCGCGCTCGGTCCGGTTGTCCAGCGCGCTGGTCGCCTCGTCGAGGACCAGCACCCGCGGGTCGCGCAGCAGCGTGCGGGCGATGGCCAGGCGCTGCTGCTCGCCGCCGGAGAATCGGTGGCCGCGCGAGCCGACCACCGTGTCGTAGCCGTCGGGCAGGGAGACGACGAGGTCGTGGATCCGGGCGGCCCGCGCCGCGGCGACGATCTGGTCGTCCGTGGCGTCCGGCCTCGCGTGCCGCAGGTTGTCGCGCACCGAGGCGTGCAGCAGGTAGGTCTCCTGGGTGACCACGCCGACGGCGTCGGCGAGGTCGGCGAGCGCCAGCTCGCGCAGGTCGACCCCGTCCAGGCGGACGGTCCCGCTGGTCGGGTCGTGCAGCCGCGCGACCAGGGACGCCAGCGTGCTCTTGCCGCTCCCGGTGGCGCCGACCAGTGCCAGCGAGGAGCCGGCCGGGACGACCAGGTCGATGTCGTGGAGCACGTCGGTCTCCCCGTAGGAGAACCCCACGTGCTCCAGCCGGACCTCGCCGCGCACGTCCCCGATCGGGGTCGGGTCGGCGGGGTCGTCGATCTCGACGGGCAGGTCCTGGTACTCGAAGATCCGGCTGAAGAGGGCCAGGGAGGCGGTCAGGTCGACGCCCACGTTGAGCAGTCCCATGAGTGGCCGGAAGAGCCCGCCCTGGAGGGCTACGAACGCGACCAGCGTGCCGATGGTCATCCCGCCCGACGTGGCCGGCAGTCCAGCGGCGAGGTAGAGGGCGGCCGGGACGGCGGCGAAGACGATCGTCATCGTGGCCATCCGCCAGCGACCCGCGAGCTGGGAGCGGATCTCCAGGCCCACGAGGTCCGCGGAGGTGTCCTCGAAGCGGCGCGCCAGGGCGGGGGCCGCGCCGACGGTCTTGGTCAGCAGCACGCCGCTGACCGAGAGGCCCTCCTCGACCTGCACGTGCAGGTCGGCGAGCTTGGCCTGGCGTGCACTCGTCACCGCGTGCCGCATCCGGGCCACCTGGCGGGTCAGCACCACGGCCGGGGGCAGGACGACCAGCGAGATCAGGGCGAGCCGCCAGCTGAGCGCGACCATCGCGACGGCCGTGCCGAGGACTACTGTGACGTTGGCGGCCACCGAGGTGGCAGTGCTGGTCACCACCGACTGCATCGAGCCGATGTCGTTGACGATGCGCGACTGGACCTCGCCGCCGCGGGTGCGGGTGAAGAACCCGACCGACTGGCGCTGCAGGTGGCTGAACAGGTCGGAGCGGAGGCGGTGCATGACCTCCTGGCCGACAGCTGTCGAGAGCCAGGTCTGGACGACGCCGAGGGCGGCCGTGGCCACGGCCACGCCGACCATGCCCGCGACGAGCAGCAGGAGCAGGCGGACGTCCTGGCGCGGGAGCGCGTCGTCGATCACGTGCCGGATCAGGAACGGCTGGGCCAGGCCGATGAGCGAGCTGACCACGATCAGGGCGACGACGACGCTCAGGCGCCGGCGGTGCGGTGCGAAGAGCCGCGCGATCCGGCGCAGCGACACGGGGGACTCCGCGAGCTGACGCCGGTCCGCACGACGGGAGTCGGGGTTGCGGCGTCCGTTGCGCTCGCGGGGGGTGCTGGGGTCAGTCATCTGACCACCTCGATTCATTACTGAGGTATCCTCAACATGAGGGTAACCGTCTCGTCGTCAGGAGAATTCCCGTGCCGCCTCCCTCCGCCGCCTCGACCGGCGACCTGCTGACCGCCGTGGCCCGCTCGCTGCGCCGCCGGTACGCCGCGGCGTTCGCGGAGTGGGACGTGACTCCGGCCCAGGCGCGGGCCCTGCGGGTCGCGACCGAGCACGAGGGGGCGCGGCTCTCGGTGATCGCCGAGCACCTGCAGATCGCCCCCCGGTCCGCGACCGAGGTCGTCGACGCGCTGGAGGCCCGCGGGCTGGTGGAGCGCCGCCCGGACCCCGGTGACCGGCGCGCCACGTCGGTCGTCCCCAGCCCGGAGGGGCTGCGGCTGCGGCGGCTGCTCGACGAGGCCCGCCGACACGCCGCCGAGGAGCTGCTGGGGCGGCTGGGCCCGGCGGACCGGGCCGAGCTGGACCGGATCCTCGCGCTGCTGGTCGACCCCTAGGATCACGGCATGCGGGTGGGACTCACGGGCGGCATCGCGTCGGGCAAGAGCACGGTCTCGGCGATCCTCGCGGAGCTCGGGGCGGTGGTCATCGACGCCGACCAGATCGCCCGCCAGGTCGTGGCGAAGGGAACCCCCGGCCTCGCCGCGGTGGTCGAGGCGTTCGGCCCGGAGATCCTCACGGCCGAGGGTGAGATGGACCGGGCGGCCGTCGGCGCGATCGTGTTCGCCGACGCGGGGCGGCGCAAGGTGCTGGAGGGGATCGTGCACCCGCTCGTCTTCGAGCGGTACGCCGAGCTCGAGGCCGCCGCGGACCCCGACGCCGTGGTCGTGCACGACATCCCCCTGCTGGCCGAGGGCGGCCGCGCCGACACCTTCGACGCGGTCGTCGTCGTCGACGTGCCGGTCGAGACCCAGGTCGAGCGGATGCTGCGCGAGCGGGGGATGAGCCGCGAGGACGCCGAGGCCCGGATCGCGGCCCAGGCCACCCGCGAGCAGCGCCGCGCCATCGCGACGTACGTCATCGACAACACCGGGACGCTCGAAGACCTCCGCCAGCGTGTGGTGGAGGTCTTCGAGAGCCTGGTGACCGGGGCCCGGCCGGCCTGAGGGATCAGGCGGCGGAGGACCCGCTCGCCAGGTCCGGGTCGGCGATCCGGCGCAGCTTCTGCAGCGCCTCCCGCTCCAGCTGGCGGACCCGCTCGGCGGAGATGCCGTGCTTGGTGCCGATGTCGGCCAGCTTGTGCTGGCGCCCGTCGACGAGGCCGTAGCGGGAGCGGATGATGTCGGCCGCGCGGTCGTCGAGGTGCCCGACCAGCGAGTTGAGCCGGTCGCGCGACTCGACGTCGAGGACCGTCAGGTCGGGGCTGGGGGAGGTCTCCTGAGCCATCAGGTCGCCCAGGGAGGTGTCGCCGTCCTCGTCGACGGGGGAGTCGAGGCTGACGTGCTCGCGGCCCCACGACATCAGGTCGATGACCCGCTCCAGCTCCATGCCGAGCTCGGTGGCGATCTCGTGGGGCTCCGGGTCGCGGCCGAGCTGGCGCTCCAGGGTGCGGCGGGCGCCGCCGACCTGGTTGAGCTCCTCGACCACGTGGACGGGGAGCCGGACCACGCGGGCCTGCTGGGCGATGCCGCGGGTGATCGCCTGACGCACCCACCAGGTCGCGTAGGTCGAGAACTTGTAGCCCTTGGTGTAGTCGAACTTCTCGACCGCGCGGATCAGGCCGGTGTTGCCCTCCTGGATCAGGTCCAGCATCGGCATCTGGGCCCGGCCGTACTTGCGGGCGATCGAGACCACCAGGCGCAGGTTCGCGGTGATGAACGTGTCGACGGCCTTGCGGCCCTCCTCGGCCAGCCACTCCAGCTCCTCGCGGTTGGCCGACATCGGGGCGCCGCCCTTGCGGCGCCCGACCCGGCCCTCCTGGAGCAGGTGTTCGGCGAGCAGCCCCGCCTCGATGGCCTTGGAGAGCTCGACCTCGGCGGCCGCGTCCAACAGCGGGTTGCGGGCGATCTCGTCCAGGTACAGGCCGACGCTGTCGCGGCCCTCGATCTCGCGCGTCCCGGCCGCTGCGGTTCGTGTAGCCATGGGGGACCCTCCTCAGCTTCTATGGCCCCACCGCTGCGGAGCCACATCGTCGACAACGCTCACGGTGTCCCTAGGATTCCCCGGGCAAACCTGAGCTCTCCCCCCGTACGACGCCCGGGGGCGCCGCGAAGTTGCCGTCGCGCCGAACTCTCAGGGACTTCTCAGGGCCTGTCCAGGAAGCCCGTCCCGGCCGCTCGGTCCCGCCGGTCCTCAGCCCCGGCCCGGCTCCCCGCCGCCCGCCAGCCCCATCCGGTCCAGGATCCACGCCAGCGAGAAGGCCCGGTCGTGCCAGGCCTGGTAGCGCCCGGACACGCCGCCGTGGCCGGCCGACATCTCGGTGCGCAGCAGCACGTCGGGGTTGCCGGTGACCGCGCGCAGCCGGGCCACCCACTTCGCGGGCTCGACGTAGAGCACCCGGGTGTCGTTGAGGGAGGTCTCCGCGAGGATCGGCGGGTAGTCCTGGGCCACCACGTTGTCGTAGGGCGCGTAGGAGGCGATGTAGTCGTAGACCTCCGGGTCCGCCTCGGGGTTGCCCCACTCGTCGTACTCGGTGACGGTCAGCGGGAGGGTGGCGTCGAGCATCGTGGTCAGGTTGTCGACGAACGGCACCTGGGCGACGATCCCGCCGAACAGCTCGGGCGCCTGGTTCGCCACCGCCCCCATCAGCAGCCCACCGGCGCTGCCGCCCTCGGCGACCAGCGTGGCCGGGTCCGCCCACCCGGTCTCGACGAGGTGGCGGGCGCACGCGACGAAGTCCGAGAACGAGTTCTGCTTGTGCATCAGCTTGCCCTGGTCGTACCACCGGCGGCCCATCTCGCCGCCGCCCCGCACGTGGGCGATCGCGAACGCCGCGCCCCGGTCGAGCAGCGAGAGCCGGCCCACCGAGAAGTACGGGTCCATCGAGGCCTCGTAGGCGCCGTAGCCGTAGAGCAGCGTCGGCACCGGGTCCGCGCCGCCGCCGACGCCCTCCCGGGCGCCGATGCGGCACACGATCGAGATCGGCACCCGCTCGCCGTCCTCGGCGGTGGCCCAGAGCCGGTGCTCCTCGTAGTCGGCCGGGTCGTAGCCGCCCAGGACCGGCGTACGCCGCAGCAGCGTGAGCTCGCGGGTCCGCACGTCGTAGTCGTAGACCGAGGGCGGCACGGCCATCGTGGTGTAGCCCAGCCGGACCGTCGGCTGGTCGAAGCCGGGGTTGCTGCCGGCGCCGACCGTGTAGACGGGCTCGTCGAACTCCACGAGGTAGTCGTCCCCGACGCCGGCGCCCGCGTCCGCGTCGAGCTCGAGGATCCGCAGCTGGGTCAGGCCCCGGCTGCGCTGGTGGACGACCAGGTGCCCGGCGAACGCGTCCACGCCCTCGAGCCGGACCTCGGGGTCGTGGGGGACCAGCGGGCGCCACTGCTCCGGCGGGGTCGGCGCGATCGGCGCGACGCCGATCTCGAAGTCCGGGCCGGTGGCGTTGTGGTGGACCAGGAACACCTCCTCGCCGGCGATCCGGGCCGGCTCGAGGGAGTACTCGAGGTCCTCGCGCCGCGGCGCGAACAGCTGCCAGGCGGCGTCGGGGTCGGCGGTGTCGAGGTAGTGGTACTCGGTGGTGGTCTTCGACCCGACCGCGATCATCAGGAACCGGGCGTCGCGGCTGCGGCCGATCCCGGTCCAGAACCGCCCGTCGGGCTCGTGCAGGACCAGCTCGTCCTCGGACTGGGGCGTGCCGAGCCGGTGCCGCCAGACCTTGTCGGGGCGCCAGGTCTCGTCGACCGTCGAGTAGAAGCAGCTGGTGTTGTCGGGGTGCCAGGTGACCCCGCCGAGCACGTCGGTGAGCTCGTCGGGCAGCTGCTCGCCGGAGTCCAGGTCGGTGAACCGGACCGTGTAGCGCTCGTCGCCCACGACGTCCACGGCGTACGCGAGCAGCCGGTCGTCCAGGGAGACCGCCGAGCCGCCGAGGGAGAAGAAGTCGTGGCCCGCGGCGAGGGCGTCGAGGTCGAGCAGGACCTGCTCGCCCGGCAGGGCGGGCTGGTCGGGGGCGCAGTCCTCGGCCGGCCGCGGCGGGGTCCAGTCGTCGGGGTCCGCCACCGGGACCCGGCAGCTCGCGCCGTACTCCTTGCCGGCGAAGGAGCGCCCGTAGTACCAGTAGCCCCGGTTCCGGGTCGGGACCGACAGGTCGGTCTCCCTCGTCCGGCCTTTGATCTCCTCGAAGATCGTCTGCCGCAGGTCCGCCAGGTGGGCGGTGCGCTGCTCGGTCCAGGCGTTCTCGGCCTCGAGGTAGGCGACGACCTCGGGGGCGTCCTTGTCCCGCAGCCACTCGTAGTCGTCGACGCGGGTGCGGCCGTGGATCTCGCGGGTGCTGGGGCGTCGGTCGGCGACCGGGGGCTGGTGCGGGGTGTCGGGCATGGCCGCGACGATAGCGTCGGGCCATGGCGACCCCGACGATCGACCTCGGCGAGGAGGTCACCGACGACGCGGGCCTGCTGGCCGTGGTCTCCAGTGCCAACGTGGCGTGCGGCTACCACGCCGGGTCCGTGCCGATCATGCGTGCCGTGTGCGAGCAGGCAGCGCTGCTCGGCGTCGCCGTCGGCGCCCAGGTCTCCTACGCGGACCGGGAGAACTTCGGCCGCGTCGCCCGCGACGTGCCGGGGGACGTGCTGCGCGAGCAGGTGGCCCACCAGGTCGGCACGCTCGGTGAGATCGCGGCGGCCGCGGGCACCACCGTGAGCTACGTCAAGCCGCACGGCGCGCTCTACCACCGGGTCCTCGACGACGAGGAGCAGGCGGCCGCCGTCCTGGCCGGCTCCGGCGTACTGCCGCTGCTCGGCATGCCGGGCGCGCTGCTCTCCGGCGCCGAGCGCAGCGGCCGCCGGGCGTGGCTGGAGGGCTTTCCCGACCGGGGGTACGGCGCGGACGGGCGGCTGCTGCCGCGCGGGCGCCCCGGGGCGCTGATGGAGACCGAGGCCGAGATCGCGGCCCAGGCGGTCCGGCTCGCCGGCAGCGTGGACTCGGTCTGCGTGCACGGCGACAGCCCCGGCGCGGTGGCCTCGGCCCGCGCGGTGCGCCGGGCGCTGGAGCAGACCGGCTTCCGGATCGCTTCCCTGTGATGCTGTATACGATATAGCCTGCGCGGATGAGCAACGTGGTCATCACCGGCAGCACCAAGGGCATCGGCAACGGGCTGGCCCGGGAGTTCCTGCGTCGCGGGCATTCCGTGGTCGTCACGGGTCGCACGTCCCAGGCCGTCGACGAGGCCGTCGGCAAGCTGGGCCCGGACGCCACCGGCGGCGCCCTGGCGCTCGGGCGGGCCACCGACGTCACCGACGTCGAGCAGGTCCAGGCGCTGTGGGACCACGCCGTCGCCGAGCTCGGCCGCGTCGACCTGTGGGTGAACAACGCCGGCGTCGCCAACACCACCGCCGCGATCGTCGACACCACGCCCGAGGACGTCCGCGGCATGGTGAGCACGAACATGCTCGGCACGATCTTCGGCTCCCAGGTCGCCGTGCGCGGGATGCTCGCCCAGGGCGCCGGGCAGATCTTCAACGTCCTCGGCGGCGGCAGCGACGGCCGGATCCGCCCCAACATGGGCGTGTACGCCGCGACCAAGCGCGGCCTGGACATGTTCACCCGGGCGCTGGTCAAGGAGACCAAGGACACCGGCGTGCGGGTCGGCCAGGTCCGGCCCGGGATGCTGATCACCGACGGCTGGCTGCGCGAGGCGGCGGTCGCCCCCGAGCAGGTCTCCGGCCAGCGCAAGATCCTCAACATCCTCTGCGACCACGTCGACGACGTCGCGCCGTACCTGGTGGAGAAGATGCTGGCCAGCACCCGCTCGGGCGAGGAGATCGCCTGGCTGACGAACGGCCGGATGATGAGGAAGTTCCTCTCGCCCAAGCAGGACGTGCTCACCCGCTACGGGCTCTGATCCCGCGGCCCCATCCGGGCCATACTGGCGCCCATGCGCGCGCGATCCGCCGGCCCCGGCGCCGTCCTGGTCGAGGTCGACGACGCCGCCGCCGCGCTGTCGCTGGCGACCTGGGCCCGCGCCCGCGGCGTGGGGGCCGTCGAGGTGGTCCCCGCGGCCGCGACCGTGCTCTTCGACGGAGTGGACGACCCGGCGGGGCTGCCGGCCGCGCTGGCCGGCTGGACCCCGCAGCAGGAGCCACCGACCGGTGGTCCGGTGGAAATCCGCGTGCGCTACGACGGGGAGGACCTCGACGACGTGGCCCGGATCTGGGGGACCACCCGCGAGGGCGTCGTGGCCCGGCACACCGGCCTGGAGCTGGTCTCGGCCTTCTGCGGGTTCGCGCCCGGCTTCGCCTACCTCGCCGGGCTGCCCGCCGAGCTCGCGGTGCCGCGCCTGGACACGCCCCGGGCCCGGGTCCCGGCCGGGGCGGTGGCCGTGGCCGACCGGTGGTGCGGCGTCTACCCGACCGCCTCCCCGGGCGGCTGGCGGATCCTCGGACGGACGACGGCGGTGCTCTGGGACCCCGACCGCGACCCGCCCGCGCTCCTGGCCCCCGGGACCCCTGTCCGGTTCGTGGCCGGATGAGCGGGCGGTTCCTCCGGGTCGCCGCGGCCGGCGCGCTCACCACTGTCCAGGACCGGGGCCGGCCCGGGCTGGCCCATCTCGGCGTGCCGCGCGGCGGCGCGCTCGACGTCCCGGCCGCGGAGCTGGCCAACCGGCTGGTCGGCAACCGGGCCTCGGCCGCGCTGCTCGAGGTCACCCTCGGCCGGCTGGCGGTGCAGCCGTCGGTCGGGTGCTGGGTCGCCGTGACCGGCGCCCCGGCCCCGCTCACCGTCGCCGGCGCCCCCCGCTCCCACGGTCGGGCCGAGTGGGTGCCGGCGGGTGCTCGCCTGGAGCTCGGCACGCCGGACCGGGGCGTGCGCAGCTACCTCGCGGTGGCCGGCGGGATCGCGGTGCCGGCGGTCCTCGGCTCCCGGTCGACCGACACCCTCGCCTGGGTCGGACCGCCGCAGGTCGCCGACGGTGACGAGCTCCCGCTGGGCGTCCCCGCCGGCGGCCCGGCGCCGCTCGACACCCCGCGCGAGCCCCGACCCGGGCGGCTGCGGGTGCACCCGGGCCCCCGCGCGGACTGGTTCGCCGCCGGCGCGCTGGAGCGGCTGTACGCCGCGGCGTACACGGTGCTGGGGGAGTCCAACCGGGTGGGGCTGCGGCTCGCCGGCCCGGCGCCGGTCCGGGCCCGCGCCGGCGAGCTCGCCAGCGAGGGCATGGTGCTCGGCGCCGTGCAGGTGCCGCCCGACGGCCGGCCGGTGGTGTTCCTCGCCGACCACCCGCCGACCGGCGGCTACCCGGTGCTGGGGGTCGTGGATCCCGCGGACCTGTGGCAGTGCGCGCAGCTGCGGCCCGGCGAGGAGGTCCGGTTCATCCGGGCGGCTGCGCCGGCTGTGCGGAATCGGCCGGCTCCGCCGGCTCTGCGGAATCCGCCGGCTCCGCCGGCTCCGCCGGCTGTGCGGACTCGGCCGGCTCCGCCGGCTGGGCCGGATCGTCCGGCTCCGCCGGGTGCCACGCGCTGAGCTCGGGGTCGTCGACAGCGAACGAGCGCACCGGCCCCGCCGGGGTCTCCGCGGTCTCGAAGCGGACAGTGACCACCCCGCGGCCCGAGCCCCAGACCCAGCCCCGGCCGAGCGCGGTGTGCACGACGTCCATCCCCGGTGACCAGGTACGCCGGGAGTGGTGCGGCACGGCGATCTCGGGCAGCTCCGGCTCCTCCTCGGCCGTCTCCCCGAACAGGTCCTCCTGGATCCAATCGGCCAGCCCGGAGACGCCGACGCCCAGCAGCCGGATGCCGCCGGAGGCGTCCGCGCTGGCCAGCAGGTCGGTCAGCAGGGAGCGGGCCAGCCGCGCGACAGTGGCGGCGGAGTCGGTGGGGGAGGCGAGGGTGGTGGAGCGGCTCAGCGTGGTGAAGTCGTGCAGGCGCACCTTGATGCTGACAGTGCGCCCCGAGAGCCCGCTCTTGCGCAGCCGGGCCGCGACCTCGCCGGCCTGGCGGGTCAGCAGCCCCTCCATCAGCCTCCGGTCGGTGAGGTCGGTGTCATAGGTGCCCTCGACGCTGACCGACTTGGCCTCGCGCTCGGGCACCACCGGCCGGTCGTCCAGCGCCCGCGCGAGCTGGAACAGCCCGGCGCCCTGGGCCTTGCCGAGCAGCCGGACCAGCTCGTCGGCGTCGACCGACTCCAGGTCGGCCACGGTGTGGATCCCGGCGCGGCGCAGCCGCTCGGCGGTGGCGGGGCCGACCCCCGGGATCACCGTGACGTGCATCGGGCGCAGCAGGTCCTGCTCGGTGCCGGGGGCGACCACGACCAGGCCGTCGGGCTTGTCGAGGTCGCTGGCCACCTTGGCGATGAACTTCGAGGTGCCGACGCCGACCGACGCGGTCAGTCCGCCGGTCACCTCGCTGACCCGGGCGCGCAGGGTCTCGGCGAACGCCGAGACCGTCGGCACCTCGAGGTCCGGCAGGCCGGCCTGCTCGAGGTCGACGAAGGCCTCGTCCAGGGAGAGCGGCTCGACCAGCGGCGAGACGCTGCGCAGCACAGTCATCACCGCCGTGCTCGCGGCCCGGTAGGCGTGGAACCGGCCGCCGAGGAAGGCGGCGTGGGGGCAGCGGGAGCGGGCCTCGCGCGTCGACATCGCCGAGCGCACGCCGTACCGGCGGGCCTCGTAGGAGGCCGTGGAGACGACCCCGCGCCCGCCGACCCCGCCCACGACGACGGGCTTGCCCTGAAGCGACGGCTTGTCGCGCTGCTCGACGGCTGCGAAGAACGCGTCGAGGTCGAGGTGGAGCACCGAGGCGTGGTCGCGCACCGGCGCAACGTACCCCGACGCGCCGACGGGCCACTCACCGTGCACAGTGCGAGCTCCGAGAGGGCCGTCCACAGCGGCTCCGGATCCCGCCCGGCCCGGTCGGCGCGGCCGGGGAGCGTCGTGCCATGACCTCCTGGCCCGCACCCCCGCCCACTCCGCCCAGACCGTCCAGACCGGCCGGCCGCCCCGGCGGCCCGGCCCCCACCACGCTGACCGCCCGGCGCCCCGAGGACCTCCTCGCCGCCGTGCCGGTCGTGCTCGGGTTCCACCCCGAGGACTCCGTCGTCCTGCTGACCTTCGGCGGGGACCACCAGTTCCACGCCCGGCTCGACCTGCCCCGCTCCGCCGCCGACGTCGAGGCGGCCACCGCCGCCCTGCTCGCGCCGGCCCGGCGCGAGCGGGTGCAGGCGGCCGCCCTCGTCGTGTACGCCGGCGAGGCCTCCGCAGCGGCGGCCCGGTCGGCGGCGCGGGCCCTGGCGCGGCGCTTCGAGCTCGCCGGCATCACGGTGCTCGACGCCCTGCGGGCGGACGGCAGCCGGTGGTTCCCGCTCCTGGGCGGGGCCCGCGGGGTGCCCGCGTGGGGCGTGCCCTACGACGTGTCCAGCCACCCGTTCACCGCGCAGGCGGTCTACGACGGGCGGGCGGTGCTGGGCTCGCGCGCCGACCTCGAGGCCGGGCTCCGGCCCGACCCGGCGGGGGTCGCGGCGGTCGGGGACGCGCTCGCCGGCGCCGTGGCCTGCGACCCCGAGGAGGCGGCCGACGTCCTCGACAGGCACCTGGCCGCGGGCTCGGTGCCCGACGGCGAGCTGGCCGGCCTCCTGCTCGGGCTGCGAGACGTCGCGGTCCGCGACGCCGCGTGGGCCCCGGTGCGCCGGGCCGGGGCCGCGGACCACGTCCAGGTGTGGAGCGATGCGGTGCGGCGGGCGCCGGCGGAGGTGCTGGCCGACGCCGCCGCCGTGCTGGCCTACGTCGCGTGGGCCGCCGGCGACGGCGCGCTGGCCTGGTGCGCGATCGACCGGTGCCTCGGCGCCGATCCGGCGAACACGCTGGCGGGTCTGGTCGCGGAGCTGCTGGAGCGGGCCGTGCCGCCCGACGTGCTGGACGACTGAGCGGTGCTGGACGCGTGAGCCGGGGTGGGCCGACTCACCCGGGCCGGCCGCGGTGCGGCTCGCTCAGGCGGGGGCCGGCTGGGTACCACCCGGTCATGGCACCCCGGACCCTCGGCATCGAGGAAGAGCTCCTGCTCGTCGATCCCCGCACGCGGCGCGCGAGCGCCCGTGCCCCGCAGGTCCTCAAGGCGTTCCGCGAGCACGGTCCCGGCCGGCGGGTCGCAACCGCGGCGACCGACGAGATCGACCAGGAGCTGTTCCGCCACCAGCTGGAGGTCCGCACCGACCCGAGCGCCGACGCGACGGCCCTGCACGCCCAGGTGATCGCCGCCCGCCGGACCGCCGGCGGGGCTGCGGAGGCCGTCGACCTCGCCCTGGCCGCCTGCGGGATCGTCCCCGCCGGCTACGAGGAGGTGGCGGTCAGCCCGCGGGACCGCTACCGCGACATGGTCGACACCTTCGGCGAGGTCGCCCGCACCGGCGGGACCTGCGCGATGCACGTCCACGTCGGGGTCGACGGCGACGAGGAGGGCGTCGCGATCATCGACCGGATCACGCCGTGGCTGCCGGTGCTGCTGGCGATCAGCGCCAACTCCCCGTTCTCCAGCGGCCGGGACACGACGTACGCCTCCTGGCGCCAGCAGGTCTGGTCCCGGTGGCCGAGCGCCGGGCCCACCGAGCAGTTCGGCTCCGCGGCCCGCTACCGCGAGGTGGCGCAGACGATGCTGCGGAGCGGCGCCGCCCGCGACGAGGGGATGCTGTACTTCGACGCCCGGCTCGCGGCCCGCCACCCGACCGTCGAGGTCCGGGTCGCCGACGTCTGCACCGACCCCGAGGACGCGCTGCTGGTGGCGGTGCTGGTCCGGGCCCTCGCCGAGACCGCCGCCCGGGCGGCCGCTGCCGGGACGCCGGCGCCCCGCTGGCGCGCCGAGTCCGTCCGGGTCGCGCAGTGGCGCGCGGCCCGCTACGGCCTCGCCGGTCAGCTGGTGCACCCGCAGACCCAGGAGCTGGCTGCCGCGACGCAGGTGCTGGCCGACTTGGTCACCGAGGTCCGCGACGCACTCGAGGAGGCCGGCGACACGGACCGGGTCGAGCGCGGCCTGGCCCGCGTGCTGGCGGGCGGCGGCGCGACCCGGCAGCGGGCCGCCTTCGAGCGCACCGGCAGCGTCGAGGGTGTCGTCGACGACCTGATCGCGCGGACCCGGGCATCGTGGAGCACATCCGAGTGGGAGGCCGACGCATCAGCGGCGGCCGGAGCCTGAGGAGGCAGCCGTGGGGGAAGAAGTCGCGCTTCAGGAGTTCACGCCGGCGGACCGGACCCGGTACCGCGAGAAGGTGCGCCGCTGCCTCGACGTGTTCGAGCGGATGCTGCGCGAGGCCCGCTTCGACACCGACGACCCGATGACCGGGCTGGAGGTCGAGCTCAACCTCGTCGACGAGCTCGGTGACCCGGCTCTGCGCAACGCGGCAGCCCTCGAGGCGATCGCCGACCCGGACTTCCAGACCGAGCTCGGCCAGTTCAACATCGAGATCAACGTCGCGCCGGCGAAGCTGCGCGAGGGCGGGCTCAGTGTCTTCGAGGAGACCCTGCGCCGCAGCCTCAACGACGCCGAGCGCAAGTCCGCGGCGGTCGGCGCGCACCTGGTGATGATCGGGATCCTGCCCACGCTCGACGAGGGCCACATGGGCGCCCACACCCTGAGCGCGAACCCCCGCTACGCCCTGCTCAGCGACCAGATCCTGGCCGCGCGCGGGGAGGACATCACGATCGCGATCACCGGCAAGGAGCGGTTGCGCACCACCTCGGAGTCGATCATCCCGGAGGCTGCGTGCACGAGCACGCAGCTGCACGTCCAGACCTCGCCCGACCAGTTCGCGGCGTACTGGAACGCCTCCCAGGCGATCTCGGGGATCCAGCTCGCGATCGGCGCCAACGCGCCGTACCTGCTCGGCAAGGAGCTGTGGCGCGAGACCCGGATCCCGCTGTTCGAGCAGGCCACCGACACCCGCAGCGTGGAGCTCAAGGCCCAGGGCGTGCGGCCCCGGGTGTGGTTCGGGGAGCGCTGGATCACCTCGGTGTTCGACCTGTTCGAGGAGAACGTCCGGTACTTCCCGGCGCTGCTCCCGATCGTCGACGACGCCGAGGACCCGCTCAAGGTGCTCGAGGCCGGCGGCACCCCGAACCTCTCCGAGATGCGCCTGCACAACGGCACCATCTACCGCTGGAACCGGCCGGTCTACGACATCACTCGCGGCGTCCCGCACCTGCGCGTCGAGAACCGGGTCCTGGCGGCCGGGCCCACGGTGGCCGACACCGTCGCGAACGCCGCCTTCTACTTCGGGCTGGTGCGCTACCTCGCCGAGCACGACCGGCCGCTGTGGTCGCAGATGTCGTTCAGCGCCGCCGAGGAGAACTTCCACCTCGCCGCCCAGCAGGGCATCGACGCGCAGGTCTACTGGCCCGGCCTCGGCCAGGTGCGCGCGACCGAGCTGGTGGTGCGCCGGCTGCTGCCGATGGCCCGGGCGGGACTCGACGCCTGGGGGGTGCCCGGCGCCGAGTCCGACCGGCTGCTCGGCATCATCGAGCAGCGCTGCCTCAGCGGCGTCAACGGCGCCGAGTGGTTCGCCTGCCGGATGGGCGACCGGGCCGACCAGGACCGGTACGACGCACTGCGGGCGACGCTGCTGGAGTACCGCGAGCGGATGCACACCAACGAGCCGGTGCACACCTGGACCTGAGCCGGGGCAGGACCGGCCCGGCCGGCCCGGCCGGCCCGACCAGCGCGACCAGTCCGGCCGGCTCAGCGCCGCCGCAGCCGGACCCAGGTGCGGTGCAGCCCGGTGCGCGGGTCCCGCCAGCCGTGCCGGTTGACCACGACCACTGTCAGCCCGACCCGGCCCGCCTCGGCCGAGGCCGCCCCGGCGGCGGCCAGCCAGGCCGCGTCGACGTCCTGGAGCTCCAGCTCGCCGGGCCGGGTCAGCCAGACCAGCGCCGGCGTCGTCGCGCCGGTGCGACGGTGCCGCGCCAGGAGGGCGGCGACCAGGTCCGTGCGCAGGGCATGGTCGGTGGGCTCGTCGGGCCGGTCGGCGAAGACCGACTCGGCGCCGCCGGGGGTCCCGACGTGGACCAGGGTCGGGAACCAGCGGCGGCGCTCGAGGACAGCGTGGTCCAGCACGGCCCGCCTCAGCAGTGCCTGGAGCGCGGGGGAGAGCGGCTCGACGAGGCCGCCTGCCTGGTCGCTGCCCGCGGGAGGTCGCTGGTCCACGCCCGACAGCCTGCCCGCCGCCGAGGACAGCCGGTCCGGCTCGTCCACAGCCCTGGGCGCCGCAAGTGGGTACTCTGCCCGGCAACGGCCGCCGGGCCGCGCATCGAAGGAGGCTCGATGACAGTCGTCGTCGGATACGTGCCCACTCCCGAGGGCGAGGCCGCCCTGGACATCGGCATCGAGGAGGCCCGCCTGCGCGGTGCCCGGCTCGTGGTCGTCGACTCCCATCGCTCCGGGGAGGAGCTCGACGCCCGGACGGCGGGCGCGGCCGACGCGGAGCTGGCCCGGCTCCGCGAGCGCCTCCAGGACGCCGGCGTCGAGCACGACGTACGCCAGCTGGTGCGCGGCTTCGAGCCCGCCGAGGACCTGATCAGCATCGCCGAGGCCAACGAGGCGGAGCTGATCGTGATCGGGCTGCGCCGCCGCTCGCCGGTCGGCAAGCTGATCCTCGGCAGCAACGCCCAGCGGATCCTGCTCGACGCCCGGTGCCCGGTGCTGGCCGTCAAGGCCGAGGGCTGAGCCGGGCCGCCGGCTGCGGCAGGATGGGCCCATGTCCCCGCAACCGGCCATCCACATCACCGGCGACGAGGTCGCCGACCAGGTCCTGACCGAGTCCCCGTTCGCGCTGCTCGTCGGCATGATGCTCGACCAGCAGTACCCCATGGAGCACGCGTTCCGGGGGCCGTCGAAGGTGCTGGACCGCTTCGGCACCCTCGACCCGGCCGCCATCGCGGCCGCGCCGCCGGAGGAGTTCGCGGCGCTGTGCGCGACCCCGCCCGCCATCCACCGGTTCCCGGGCTCGATGGCCGCGCGCCTCCAGGAGCTCGCCGCGCTCGTCGAGGAGGCCTACGGCGGCCACGCGGAGCGGCTGTGGACCGAGGCGACCTCGGGCAAGGAGCTGCTGCGGCGGGTGCTGGCGCTGCCGGGCTTCGGCAAGCAGAAGGCGCAGATCTTCGTGGCGCTGCTGGCCAAGCAGCTCGGGGTCCGTCCCGACGGCTGGGAGGCGGCCGTGGGTGCCTACGCCGAGGACGGGTACCGCTCGGTCGCGGACGTCGTGGACCCGACCTCGCTGCAGAAGGTCCGCGAGTACAAGAAGGAGCAGAAGGCCGCCGCCAAGGCCGCTCGGGGCGGGTAACGGTGCGGCGCGGGCGGGCACTCGATGCTGAGGCCGGCCTGAATCATTGCTGAAGGACGGGTGAGTGACGGCGGTCAGGATCGCCGTGGCAGAATGACAAACGCGGCTCTTGACGTAACCGGGCCTCGCCGCGCCCACGATCAGTTTCGACTGAAGTTGACGAGAGGTGTTCGTGTCCTCGAACGCGCGCAAGATCCCTGCCGAGGTGCTGGCGCACCCCGCCGTGGCGGCCATGATCGATCGCGGCAAGCCGACCGGGAGCGTGTCTCCTGACGACGTACGCCGGGCCAGCGAGGAGGCCGCGGTCGAGCCGCGCCACCTGAAGTCCCTGATGGCGCACCTGGCGTCCCTCGGGATCTCCGTCGACATCGGGGTGACCAACGGTCGCGCCGTCGCGGCGTCCGGGGCCCGCAAGGCCACCACCGCCGCGACCGCCAAGAAGGCCGCCCCCGCGAAGAAGGCGGCGCCGGCCAAGAAGGCCGCCGCCAAGAAGGTCGCCGCCGGGACCGACATCCCCGCCGCGGTGGTCGCGGTCGCGGAGAAGATCGGCCCCGACGGCAAGAAGATCCTTCCCGACCTGCCCGACGAGCAGTTCGAGAAGGACGTCAAGACCGACCCGACCATCGTCGAGGACGAGAAGCAGGCCGCGTTCGTGGTCTCCGACGCCGACGACGCGGGCGAGCCGGAGCAGCAGGTCATGGTGGCCGGCGCCACCGCCGACCCGGTCAAGGACTACCTCAAGCAGATCGGCAAGGTCCCGCTGCTCAACGCCGAGATGGAGGTCGAGCTCGCCAAGCGGATCGAGGCCGGCCTGTTCTCGGAGGAGAAGCTCGCCAAGGGCGGCAAGATCTCCGAGAAGCTCCGCGAGGAGCTGGAGTGGATCTCCGAGGACGGCCGCCGCGCTAAGAACCACCTCCTCGAGGCCAACCTGCGGCTGGTCGTCTCCCTGGCGAAGCGCTACACCGGCCGGGGGATGCTCTTCCTCGACCTGATCCAGGAGGGCAACCTGGGCCTGATCCGTGCGGTCGAGAAGTTCGACTACACCAAGGGCTACAAGTTCTCCACCTACGCGACGTGGTGGATCCGCCAGGCCATCACCCGGGCCATGGCCGACCAGGCGCGGACCATCCGGATCCCCGTGCACATGGTCGAGGTCATCAACAAGCTCGCCCGCGTGCAGCGCCAGATGCTCCAGGACCTGGGCCGCGAGCCCACGCCGGAGGAGCTGGCCAAGGAGCTCGACATGACCCCGGAGAAGGTCGTCGAGGTCCAGAAGTACGGGCGTGAGCCGATCTCGCTGCACACCCCGCTCGGCGAGGACGGCGACTCCGAGTTCGGCGACCTGATCGAGGACTCCGAGGCGATCGTCCCGGCCGACGCGGTCTCGTTCACGCTGCTCCAGGAGCAGCTGCACGCGGTCCTCGACACGCTCTCCGAGCGCGAGGCCGGCGTGGTCAGCATGCGCTTCGGGCTCACCGACGGGCAGCCGAAGACGCTCGACGAGATCGGCAAGGTCTACGGCGTGACCCGCGAGCGGATCCGTCAGATCGAGTCGAAGACCATGTCGAAGCTGCGCCACCCGTCGCGCTCGCAGGTCCTGCGCGACTACCTGGACTGAGCACCACCGGCGGCGTACGCCGCAGCACGGCGCGCCGGCACGCACCCGCGTGCCGGCGCGAGTACCCCGGGGGCCGTGCCGGCCCCGTCCCCCTGGGGCCGAGCCGGCCCCGCACCCGGCCTCCGTGCACGAGCGGCGGCGGCGGGTGACTAGACTGACCGGCTGTCGCGGGGCTCGCCCGGCGGCGGTCCGGTCCCCGTAGAGATGAAGGCTGACACCCGCGATGGCATCGACGAACGACCTGAAGAACGGCATGGTTCTCAACATCGACGGCCAGCTCTGGGCGGTCGTCGAGTTCCAGCACGTCAAGCCCGGCAAGGGCCCGGCCTTCGTGCGCACCAAGCTCAAGAACGTGGAGTCCGGCAAGACCGTCGACAAGACCTTCAACGCCGGCACCAAGGTCGAGACCGCGAACGTCGACAAGCGCACGATGCAGTACCTCTACAACGACGGCACCTCCTACGTCTTCATGGACATCCAGAGCTACGACCAGCTCGAGATCGCGCCGGAGATCGTCGGCAGCGCGGCGGACTTCCTGCTGGAGAACCAGGAGGCGATCGTCGCCACGAACGACGGCCGCGTGCTGTACGTCGAGCTCCCGGCCTCGGTCGAGCTCGAGGTCACCTACACCGAGCCGGGCATGCAGGGCGACCGCTCCACCGGCGGCACCAAGCCGGCCACCGTCGAGACCGGCGCGACCGTCCAGGTCCCGCTGTTCATCACCACCGGCGAGAAGATCAAGGTCGACACCCGCGACTCCTCCTACCTGGGACGCGTCACCAGCTGATGTCGGCCCGATCCAAGGCCCGCAAGCGCGCGCTCGACGTCCTCTACGCCTCCGACATGCGTGGCGAGTCGCCGAACGAGGCCCTGAACCGGGCGATCGCCGACGGCGACGCGCCCACCAACGCCTACACGGTCACGCTCGTGCGGGGCGTGGTCGAGCACCAGCAGCGCATCGACGAGCTGCTGCGGTCCCACTCCGAGGGCTGGACCCTGGAGCGGATGCCGGCGGTGGACCGCAACGTGCTGCGCCTGGGCGTCTACGAGCTCCTGTACGCCGACGACGTGCCGGACGGGGTCGCGGTCAGCGAGGCCATGGCGCTGGTCCGCGAGCTCTCGACCGACGAGTCGCCCCAGTTCGTCAACGGCATCCTCGGCACCCTGATGCGCACCAAGGACGACCTCCCGGAGTGACCCGGCGCCGCGTGACGCGATCGCGTGCGTGGCGCACCGCCCGTTCGGGTACGACCCGCTCATGGCGTCCCTCAGCGACCGGGCCGAACGGCTCGGGCACGAAGCAAATTCCAGCACCTGGCTCGACCTCGGCATCCGGGGCGGGCTCGTGGCCTACGGCGTCGTCCACCTCCTGATCGCGTGGCTCGCCCTCCAGCTCGCGTTCGGCGAGCGCGAGGGCGAGGCCTCCAACTCCGGTGCCATGCAGCAGCTGGCCGAGCAGCCGTTCGGCACGGTGCTGCTGTGGCTGGTCGCCCTCGGCATGCTGCTGCTGGTTGCCTGGCGGGTCCTCGAGGCCCTCGTGGCCAACAGCGAGGAGGACGGCGCCGACCGGGCCAAGAAGATGGTCGGCTCGCTGGGCAAGGCGGCCATCTACGCGGCCATCGGCGTCAGCGCGGTCCGGGTCGCCGTCGGGTCCGGCGGCGGCGGCAAGTCCGGCTCCGACACGATGACGGCCCAGGTGATGGGCTGGCCGGGCGGCCAGTTCCTGGTCGGCGCGGTCGGGCTCGGTGTCGTCGGCTACGGCCTGCACCACCTGTGGCGGGCCTGGACCGACGAGTACCGCGAGCAGCTGGACGGCGAGGGGCAGAGCGGCAGCACTGGCACGGCGTACCTGTGGTTCGGCAAGATCGGGTACGCCGCGAAGGGGCTCGCGGTCGCGATCGTCGGGTCGCTGTTCGTCTACGCCGCGGCCACCCACGACCCGAAGAAGTCCGGCGGCCTGGACGAGGCCCTGCGAGAGGTGCTCGAGAAGCCGTTCGGCCCGGTCCTGCTCGGGGCGATCGCGCTCGGCATCGCCTGCTTCGGCCTGTTCTCGTTCGCCCGGGCGCGGCACCTGAGCCGCTGACCGCCCGGCCGTCGGAGGGATGCGCTCGCCGGCGGCGGATGGCAGATTGGCCGCCATGAGCGAGCAGAACGTCGACATCGTCGTCATCGGGCTGGGTCCGGGTGGCGAGTACGCCGCCCAGAAGCTCGCCGAGGCCGGGCTGGCGGTGGTCGGCGTGGAACGCGCCCTGGTCGGCGGGGAGTGCCCGTTCTACGGGTGCATCCCGTCGAAGATGATGATCCGGGCCGCCGACACGCTCGCGGAGGCGCGGCGCGCCACCAGCCTCGGCGGCGAGGTCGACGTACGCCCCGACTGGGGGCTGGTGGCGACCCGGATCGACAAGCAAGCGACCAACCACTGGGACGACAGCTCCCACACCAGCCGCCTGGAGGCCGCCGGGGTACGGATCGTCCGGGGTCAGGGCCGCCTGGACGGCCCCGGCCGGGTGGTCGTCGACACCGACGCGGGCGTCCAGACCTACGTGGCCGCCCGGGGCGTCGTCCTCAACGCCGGCACCGAGCCGGCAGTCCCGCCCGTCGACGGGCTCGCGGGCACGCCGTACTGGACGAACCGCGAGGTGATGCGGCTCACCGAGCTCCCCGGCAGCCTCGCCGTCCTCGGCGGCGGGCCGATCGGCGCCGAGCTGGCCCAGGCGTTCGCCCGCTTCGGGGTCCGGGTCACCGTGGTCGAGATGGCCGAGCGGATCCTGGGCCCGGTCGAGCCCGAGGCCAGCGCCGTGATCGCCGACGTCTTCGCCCGTGAGGGCATCGAGGTCGTCACCGGGGTGGAGGTGACCCGGGTGACCCACGACGGCGGGTTCGCGCTGCTGCTCGCCGACGGGCGCACGGTCGAGGCGGAGCAGCTGCTGGTCGCCACCGGGCGCCGCCCGAGCCTCGCCGGGCTCGGCCTGGAGACCGTGGGCCTGGACCCGGCCGCGCGGACGATCGAGACCGACGAGCGGCAGCGCGCCGGCGAGCGGCTGTGGGCCGTCGGCGACATCACCGGCAAGGGCCAGTTCACCCACGTCTCGATGTACCAGGGCGAGATCGTCGTGGGTGACGTCCTCGGCGGCGACGGGCCGACCGCCGACTACCGGGCGCTGTCCTGGGTGACGTTCACCGACCCCGAGGTCGCCGCGGTCGGGCTCAGCGAGCGGCAGGCCCGCGACGCCGGGATCCGGGTCGTCACCGCGCTCGCCGACATCCCGGAGTCCACCCGCGGCTGGATCCACCAGGCCGGCAACGACGGCATCGTGAAGGTGGTCGCCGACGCCGACCGCGGGATCCTCGTCGGGGCGACCGTCGTGGCGCCGTACGGCGGGGAGGTGCTCGGCCTGCTCGCGACGGCGGTGCACGCCGAGGTGCCGGTCGCGACGCTGCGCCGGATGCACTTCGCCTATCCGACCTTCCACCGCACGATCGAGACCGCGCTGGACTCGCTGGGCCTGTGAGGCGCGACGTGTGACCGCGCGGCGATGTGGGAACGCTGCCGCGTACTGCACCCCGGAGCCGGGAGGACGCGATGAGCCAGCCGCACGACCAGTCGGGCGCCGCGCCTGACCCCGGGGACCCGCTGACCGGCCCGCTGCCCGCAGCGGCCGTCCCGAGCGGGCCACCGCCGAGCTGGACACCGCCGAGCGGACCGTCACCCGGGGCGCCCGAGCAGGCCGGACCGGCCCACGCCGCGCCGGCGCCGACCGACGTGCGGCGCTTCCTCAGCGCGGCGGACTTCCTGGACCGCCGGATCGAGGAGGCGGACCTCGGCCCGGCGAGCTGGGGCTGGCGCGGCCGGGTCCGGCGCTGGTCGGGCGGGCTGGTCAGGCCCCGGATGGGCACGGCCGAGACGGCCTACGAGCAGGACCGGCGGGCGATCCAGCGCGAGCTCGCCGGGCCGCGGACGATCGCGTTCATCAACCCGAAGGGTGGCGCGGCCAAGACGACCGGGGTGCTCGCGGCCGGGTTCACGTTCGGCACGGTCCGCGGCGGCGGGGTGGTGGCGTGGGACAACAACGAGACCCGGGGCACCCTCGGCATCCGCGGGACCCGCGGCGCCCACCGCAACACCACCCGCGAGCTGCTGGTCGACCTCGGCCGGTTCGAGGACGTCCACCGCTCGCGGATCGGCGACCTGGGCGCGTTCGTCCGGTCCCAGGGCGACGCGCACTTCGACGTGCTGGCCTCCGACGAGCGCGCCGACGTCACCGGCCAGATCCGCGCCGACGACTTCAACGCGGTCCACCGCCTGCTCGAGCGCTTCTACCGGATCGTCCTGGTCGACACCGGCAACAACATGCGGGCCGAGAACTGGCTGGCCGCCGCCGACGCGGCCGACCTGCTCGTCGTGACCAGCACGGTGCGGGTGGACACCGGATACAGCGGGCTGTGGATGCTCGACGCCCTCCAGGACGCCGGGTACGCCGACCTCAAGCACAAGACGCTCACGGTGCTCTCCGACCCCTCGCCCGAGGTCGACGCCGCGCTGGCCCGCGACCTCACCGACGTCTACGAGCAGCGCACCCGCGGGGTGCACCGGGTCCCGTACGACCCGGTCCTGGTCTCCGGGTCGGTGGTGCCCTACGCCCGGCTCTCCGAGGACACCCGGAGATCGTGGCTGACCGCCTGCGCCGCGATGGCCGCGGCGCTCTGACGCGCGGAATTCCCGGACCGCCCCCGGACCGCCCCCGGATCGAGCGCCTGCCCGGTTCCCCAGCGGTGCCCGGACCGGTGGTGCACGATGACGCCATGGCCCGTTCCACGACCGTCGTCAGCCCCGGCCGCGCCGGCACGGCGCAGCGCCCGCCGGTGTCCGGGGACCTGCGCTGGGACGGCGAGCGGTGGCGGCGGTGGACCGGGCGGCGCTGGACGATGGCGGCGTACTCGCTGGACCCGGCGGCGCTGCAGCGCCCCGAGCGGTTCGACCAGCGGCCGCCGATCGCCGAGTCCCGGCGACGCCGGGCCCTCGAGCTCGCGGTCGAGGACGTCGTGACCGAGAACGGAGCCCGGGTGGTGCACGTGGGCCCCAGCGGGACAGTGGTCGGCCGTCGGCGCCGGGTCTCGCACGGCCTCCACTTCCTGCTCACGCTGGCCACCGGCGGCCTGTGGGGCGTGGTCTGGGTGGCGATGGCGCTGGCCCGACGCGAGGACAGGTGGGTGCTGGCCTGCGACCCGTGGGGCCACGTCTGGGCGACGCCCACCGCCCCGTCGACCTGACCGTCCGGCCACGACCCCACCCGGTAGCTTCCCCACCCGGTAGCGTCGTCGCCATGCGTGCCGTCGTCTACCGGGAGACCGGTCCCTCGTCCGTGCTGGAGCTCGTCGAGCGGGAGCTGCCCGAGCCGGGGCCCGGGGAGGTACGGATCCGCCTGGTCCGCTCGGGGGTGAACCCGACCGACTGGAAGTTCCGTGCCGGCATGATGGCCGGCCACGACGAGGTCACCCCGGGGCAGGACGGGGCCGGCGTGGTCGACGCCATCGGGCCCGACGTCCTCGGCTTCGGCGTCGGCGACCGGGTCTGGACCGTGCTGGCCCAGCACGGCCGCCCCTACGGCACCGCCGCCGAGTACACCGTCCAGCCCACCGACCGGGTCGTGCACCTGCCGATCGGGGCGTCCTACGACCTCGGCGCCAGCCTCGGGGTGCCGGCGGTGACCGCGCACCGGGCGCTGACGTCGGGGTGGCGCGGCCCGACCCGGCTGGCCCCCGGCGCCATGGAGGGGATGACAGTGCTGGTCGCCGGTGGCGCCGGCGCGGTCGGCAACGCCGCCATCCAGCTCGCCCGCTGGTCCGGGGCCACCGTGGTCGCCACCGTGAGCAGCGACGAGAAGGGCGCCCTGGCGGTCGCCGCCGGCGCCCACCACACCGTGAACTACACGGTCGGCGGCGCGGGGCACACGGCGGACGCCGTGCTCGCGTTCGCCCCCGACGGCGTCGACCTCGTCGTGGAGGTCGCGCCCGCGCAGAACAATGCAGTCGACCTTGCGGTGCTGCGCACCCACGGCACCGTCGCGATCTACGCGAACAACGGCGGCGACGAGCTGGTCGTGCCGCTGCGGGAGACGTTCTCGAAGAACCTGCGCTACCAGTTCATCATCCTCTACACCCTGGACCCGTCGCTGGTCGCGGCAGCCGTCGAGGACGTGTACGCCGCTGTCGAGATGGGCGCGCTGGCCGTCGGGGAGGACGCCGGCGTCCCGCTGCACCACTACCCGCTCGCGGAGGCGGCCGCTGCCCAGGACGCCGTGGAGGGCGGCGTGGTGGGCAAGGTGCTTCTCGACGTCTCCGAGGAGTGAGGGCGCCCGCCGCGTCCGCGGACCGGGACGCCGGCGGCCCGGGTCGCTGCCCGCCGGCGCCCGGCAGTACCATGGCAATGTTCGACATCCTTTAACGAGCCGTCCTGTGAGGCGGAGAAGGAGGTCACGCACCTGTGTGTGCGCAGCCTGTGCCCGACCCGGCCCCCAGCGGCCGCGTGGTCCTCGACGCCCGTGACATCAGCCGGGCCCTGACCCGCATCTCCCACGAGATCCTCGAGCGCAACAAGGGCGCCGACGACCTCGTCCTGCTCGGCATCCCGAGCCGCGGCGTGCCGCTGGCCCAGCGGATCGCCGAGCGCATCGCCTCGGTCGAGGGGTACGACGTGCCCGTCGGCTCCCTGGACGTGACGATGTACCGCGACGACCTGCGGCTGAAGCCGGCCCGGGCGCTGATGCCCACCGACATCCCCGCCGGCGGCATCGACGGGCGGACCGTGGTGCTCGTCGACGACGTGCTCTTCTCCGGGCGCACGATCCGCTCCGCGCTGGACGCCCTCAACGACATCGGCCGCCCGCGTGCGGTCCGGCTGGCGGTCCTGGTCGACCGGGGCCACCGCGAGCTGCCGATCCGCGCCGACTTCGTCGGCAAGAACCTGCCCACCTCGCTGGTGGAGCGGGTCCGGGTCACGCTGGCCGGGATCGACGACGTCGACGCGGTCACGATCGAGGGCACGATCGAGGGCACGATCGAGGGCACGATCGAGGGCACGATCGAGGGGCCGGGCGCCACCGACCCCGTCGGCGCCGACGGACCCGACGGGCCGGACGGGGCAGAGCTGTGAACCGGCACCTGCTCAGCGCCGGCGACCTGACCCGCGACGACGCCGAGCTGGTGCTCAGCACGGCGGCCGAGCTGCGCTCGCTGGCCGACCGGCCGATCAAGAAGCTGCCCGCCCTGCGCGGGCGCACCGTGGTCAACCTGTTCTTCGAGGACTCCACCCGCACCCGGATCTCCTTCGAGGCCGCCGCCAAGCGGCTCTCCGCGGACGTGATCAACTTCGCCGCCAAGGGCTCCAGCCTGAGCAAGGGGGAGAGCCTCAAGGACACCGCGCTCACCCTCGAGGCGATGGGCGCCGACGCCGTGGTCATCCGCCACCCCGCCAGCGGCGCCCCGCACCGGCTGGCGCACTCGGGCTGGGTGCGCTCCAGCGTGGTCAACGCCGGCGACGGGACCCACGAGCACCCCACCCAGGCGCTCCTGGACGCGTTCACGCTCTGGCGGCACCTGGGCGGCTCGAAGCCCGGGGGCCTGGAGGGCCGCAAGGTCGCGATCGTCGGCGACGTGCTGCACAGCCGGGTGGCCCGCTCCAACGCGCTGCTGCTCAAGACGCTGGGCGTCGAGGTCACGCTGGTCGCCCCGCCCACGCTGCTGCCGGTGGGCGTCGAGACCTGGCCGGTCGAGACGTCCTACGACCTCGACGCGGCGCTGCCCAAGGCCGACGCGGTGATGATGCTGCGCGTCCAGCGCGAGCGGATGCAGGGCGGGTTCTTCCCGACCGCGCGGGAGTACTCGCGCCGCTACGGCCTCGACGGGCGCCGGATGGCGACCCTGCAGGACCACACGCTCGTGATGCACCCCGGCCCGATGGTCCGCGGCATGGAGATCAGCGCCGACGTCGCCGACTCCGACCGCTCCGTGATCGTCGAGCAGGTCACCAACGGCGTCGCCGTCCGGATGGCCGTCCTGTACCTGCTGCTCGGCGGCAGCACCCCCGCCGGCAGCACCCCCGGCAGCACCCCTGAGGGAGAGCAGTGAGCACCTACCTGATCAAGAGCGCAGCGATCCTCGGCGGCGAGCCCACGGACCTGGTGCTGCGCGACGGCGTGGTGGCCGAGATCGGCCCCGGCCTCGACGCGGCCGGTGGCGAGGTCGTCGACGCCACGGGGCTGGTCGCGCTGCCCGGTCTCGTCGACCTGCACACCCACCTGCGCGAGCCGGGCCGCGAGGACGCCGAGACCGTGGAGACCGGCACCCGCGCCGCCGCGATGGGCGGCTTCACAGCCGTGCACGCGATGGCCAACACCGAGCCGGTCGCCGACACCGCCGGCGTCGTCGAGCAGGTCTGGCGGCTGGGCCGCGAGGCCGGCCACTGCGACGTCTACCCGGTCGGCGCGGTCACGGTGGGCCTCCAGGGGGACCGGCTCGCCGAGCTCGGCGCGATGGCGGACTCCGCCGCCCGGGTGCGGGTCTTCTCCGACGACGGCAAGTGCGTGTGGGACCCGGTGCTGATGCGCCGCGCCCTGGAGTACGTCAAGGCCTTCGACGGCGTCGTCGCCCAGCACGCCCAGGAGCCGCGGCTCACCGAGGGTGCGCAGATGAACGAGGGCGAGCTCTCCGGCCGCCTCGGCCTGGCCGGCTGGCCGGCGGTCGCCGAGGAGGCAGTCATCGCCCGCGACTGCCTGCTCGCCGCGCACGTCGGCTCCCGGCTGCACGTGTGCCACGTGTCCACGGCCGGCTCGGTCGAGATCGTCCGCGACGCCAAGCGCAAGGGCTGGGACGTCACCGCCGAGGTCTGCCCGCACCACCTGCTGCTCACCGACGAGCTGGCCGCGACCTACGACCCGATCTACAAGGTCAACCCGCCGCTGCGCACCGCCGCCGACGTGGCCGCGCTGCGCGCCGGCCTGGCCGACGGCACCATCGACATCGTGGCCACCGACCACGCGCCGCACCCCCACGAGGACAAGGACTGCGAGTGGGCGGCGGCCGCCTTCGGCATGCTCGGCCTCGAGACCGCGCTGTCGATCGTGCAGGAGACGATGGTCGACCCCGGCCTGCTCGACTGGGCCGGCGTCGCCGAGCGGATGTCCCACGCCCCGGCCCGGATCGGGCGGGTGGCCGAGCACGGCCAGCGCCTCGAGGTGGGGTGCCCGGCCAACCTCGTCCTCTACGACCCCGCGGTGCGCCGGGTCGTCGACCCGGCCGGCTCGGTGAGCCTGTCCCGCAACACGCCGTACGCCGGCCGCGAGCTGCCCGGCCGGGTGGTCGCGACCTTCCTGCGCGGCGTTCCCACCGTCCTGAACGGAGCACTGGTCCGATGAGCAGCACCCCAGCACTTCTCGTGCTCGAGGACGGCAGGTCCTTCCACGGGGAGGCCTTCGGTGCCCGTGGCGAGACCTTCGGCGAGGCCGTCTTCAACACCGGCATGACCGGCTACCAGGAGACGCTGACCGACCCCTCCTACCACCGCCAGGTGGTCGTGATGACCGCGCCGCACGTCGGGAACACCGGCGTCAACGACGAGGACCCCGAGAGCGGCAAGATCTGGGTCGCCGGGTACGTCGTGCGCGACCCCGCCCGGGTGCCGTCCAACTGGCGCTCGGCGCGGCCCCTCGACGAGGAGCTCGCCGCCCAGGGCGTGGTCGGGATCAGCGGCATCGACACCCGCGCCCTGACCCGCCACCTGCGCGAGCGCGGCGCGATGCGGGTCGGCATCTCCACCACCGAGACCGACCCCGCGGCGCTGCTGGCCCGGGTCCGGGACGCGGCCCCGATGGCGGGCCAGGAGCTCGCCGACCAGGTCACCACCAAGGAGGCCTACGTGGTCCCCGCCCAGGGTGAGAAGCGGTTCACGGTCGCCGCGCTGGACCTCGGCATCAAGGCGATGACCCCGCAGCGGCTCGCCGAGCGCGGCGTCGAGGTGCACGTGCTGCCCGCGACCGCCACCCTGGAGGAGGTCCTCGCGGTGCAGCCCGACGGGCTCTTCTACTCCAACGGCCCCGGCGACCCGGCGGCGACCACCCACCAGGTCGAGCTGCTCCAGCAGGCGTTGGGCCGCGGGGTGCCCTACTTCGGGATCTGCTTCGGCAACCAGCTCTTCGGCCGGGCGCTCGGGTTCGACACCTACAAGCTCACCTACGGCCACCGCGGCATCAACCAGCCGGTGCTGGACCGCACCACCGGCAAGGTCGAGGTCACCGCCCACAACCACGGCTTCGCGGTCGACGCCCCGCGCGACGGCACCCCCACCGAGACGCCGTACGGCGCGGCAGCGGTCAGCCACGTCTGCCTCAACGACGACGTCGTGGAGGGCCTCGAGCTGCGTGGCCCGGACGGCGAGCTGCGCGCCTTCTCGGTGCAGTACCACCCCGAGGCTGCCGCCGGCCCGCACGACGCGGCGTACCTCTTCGACCGCTTCGTCACGCTCATGGAGTCCCGCACGGGCTCGACCACCGGAGGCAACTGATGCCGAAGCGCACCGACATCTCGTCAGTCATGGTGATCGGCTCCGGGCCGATCGTGATCGGCCAGGCGGCCGAGTTCGACTACTCCGGCACCCAGGCCTGCCGGGTGCTGAAGGAGGAGGGCCTGCGGGTCATCCTCGTGAACTCCAACCCGGCCACGATCATGACCGACCCGGAGTTCGCCGACGCCACCTACGTCGAGCCGATCACGCCTGAGTACGTCGAGAAGGTGATCGCCAAGGAGCGCCCCGACGCGCTGCTGGCGACCCTCGGCGGGCAGACCGCGCTGAACGCCGCGATGGCCCTGGCCGCCAACGGCGTGCTGGAGCGGTACGGCGTGGAGCTGATCGGCGCCTCGATCGAGGCGATCGACCGCGGCGAGAACCGCCAGGTCTTCAAGAAGATCGTCGAGGAGCTCGGCGGCGAGTCCGCCCGCTCGGCGATCTGCCACTCGATGGACGACTGCCTCGCGGCCGTCGGCGACCTCGGCTACCCGGTCGTGGTGCGGCCCTCGTTCACGATGGGCGGCACCGGCTCCGGCATGGCCTACGACGAGGCCGACCTGCGCCGCATCGCCGGCGCCGGGCTGGCCGCCAGCCCGACCACCGAGGTGCTCCTGGAGGAGTCGATCCTCGGCTGGAAGGAGTACGAGCTGGAGGTGATGCGCGACCAGGCCGACAACGTCGTCATCGTCTGCTCGATCGAGAACCTCGACCCGATGGGCACCCACACCGGCGACTCGATCACGGTGGCGCCCGCGATGACGCTCACCGACCGCGAGTACCAGAAGATGCGCGACCTCGCGATCGGCATCATCCGCGCGGTCGGCGTCGACACCGGCGGCTGCAACATCCAGTACGCCGTGAACCCGGTCGACGGTCGGCTGATCGTGATCGAGATGAACCCCCGGGTCTCCCGCTCCAGCGCGCTGGCCTCCAAGGCGACCGGCTACCCGATCGCGAAGATCGCGGCCAAGGTCGCGATCGGCTACACCCTCGACGAGATCCCCAACGACATCACCACCCGCAAGGACGGGCAGAGCACGCCTGCGGCGTTCGAGCCCACCCTGGACTATGTCGTGGTGAAGGTGCCGCGCTTCGCGTTCGAGAAGTTCCCGGGCGCGGACCCGGTCCTGACCACGCACATGAAGTCGGTCGGCGAGGCGATGGCGATGGGCCGCAACTTCACCGAGGCGCTGCAGAAGGCGCTGCGCTCCCTGGAGAGCAAGAGCGCCGTCTTCGACTGGCGCAAGGAGTGGGTCGAGCTCGACAAGGCCGCGCTGCTGGAGGAGATCGCGGTCCCGCACGACGGCCGGCTGAAGAAGGTCATGGACGCGCTCCGGGCCGGGGCCACGGCTGCGGAGATCTTCGAGGCCACCCGGATCGACCCCTGGTTCGTGGACCAGCTGGCGCTGATCAACGAGGTCGCCGCCGAGGTCACCGCGGCGCCCGAGCTGACGCCGGCGGTGCTGCGCCGCGCCAAGCGGCACGGGTTCTCCGATGAGCAGATCGGCCGGATCCGGGGGATGAGCGCGGACGTGGTCCGCGGGGTGCGCCACGCCCTGGGCATCCGCCCGGTCTACAAGACCGTCGACACCTGCGCCGCGGAGTTCGCGGCGGCCACGCCGTACCACTACTCCTCCTACGACGAGGAGACCGAGGTGGCGCCGCGGGAGCGGCCAGCGGTGATCATCCTGGGCTCCGGTCCGAACCGGATCGGGCAGGGCATCGAGTTCGACTACTCCTGCGTGCACGCCTCGCTGGCTCTCTCCGAGGTCGGCTACGAGACGGTCATGGTCAACTGCAACCCCGAGACGGTCTCCACCGACTACGACACCTCCGACCGGCTCTACTTCGAGCCGCTCACGCTCGAGGACGTCCTGGAGATCGTGCACGCCGAGCGCCAGGCGGGCCCGGTCGCGGGCGTGATCGTCCAGCTGGGCGGCCAGACCCCGCTCGGCCTGGCCGCGGGGCTGAAGGCGAACGGCGTGCCGATCGTCGGCACCTCCCCGGAGGCCATCGACCTGGCCGAGGAGCGCGGCGCGTTCGGCCGGGTGCTCGCCGAGGCGGGCCTGCCCGCGCCCAAGCACGGGCTGGCGGCCAGCTTCGTCGAGGCCCGCGCGATCGCCGAGGAGATCGGCTTCCCGGTGCTGGTGCGCCCCTCCTACGTCCTGGGCGGGCGCGGCATGGAGATCGTCTACGACGTCGACGCGCTCTCGGACTACATCGAGCGCGCCACCGACATCACCCCCGAGCACCCGGTGCTCGTGGACCGCTTCATCGACGACGCGGTCGAGATCGACGTGGACGCGCTCTACGACGGCACCGAGCTCTACCTCGGCGGCGTGATGGAGCACATCGAGGAGGCCGGCATCCACTCCGGGGACTCCTCCTGCGCGCTGCCGCCGATCACGCTGGGCGCCACCGAGGTCGACCGGATCCGCGAGGCCACGGAGGCGATCGCGCGCGGCGTCGGCGTGCGCGGCCTGATCAACATCCAGTTCGCGCTCGGCTCGGACATCCTCTACGTGCTCGAGGCCAACCCGCGGGCCAGCCGGACGGTGCCGTTCGTCTCCAAGGCGACCGCGACCCCGCTGGCCAAGGCAGCGGCCCGGCTGATGCTGGGGGAGTCGATCGCCGACCTGCGCACCGCCGGGGTGCTGCCGGCCACCGGTGACGGCGGCGCGCTGCCGCCCGGCCAGCCGATCGCGGTCAAGGAGGCGGTGATGCCGTTCAACCGGTTCCGCAGCCCCGACGGCCAGCAGCTCGACACCGTGCTCGGCCCGGAGATGAAGTCGACCGGCGAGGTGATGGGCTTCGACGCCGACTTCGGCACCGCGTTCGCCAAGGCGCAGGCCGCGGCGTTCGGCCCGCTGCCCACCAGCGGCCGGGTGTTCGTGTCGATGGCCAACCGCGACAAGCGGACGATGATCTTCCCGATCAAGGTCCTGGCCCGGCACGGCTTCGAGATCCTCGCCACCCAGGGCACCGCCGAGGTGCTGCGTCGCAACGGCGTCGAGGCGGCCGTGGTGCGCAAGCACCACGAGGGACCCGGTCCGGACGGCGAGCGCACGATCGTGCAGATGATCCTGGACCGCGACATCGACCTGGTGATCAACACCCCGTACGGCGCCACCGCCGGCGGCTCGCCGCGGGTGGACGGCTACGACATCCGCACAGCGGCGGTGATGAGCAACGTCGCGTGCATCACCACGGTGCAGGGGCTCGGCGCGGCCGTGCAGGGGATCGAGGCGCAGATGCGCGGCGACATCGGGGTGCGCAGCCTGCAGGAGTGGGCCACCCACGAGGGCGTGCCCGGCTCGCCGCGGACGAGCGGCGCATCGGCGTGAGCGCCTACCAGCGGCTCTTCGACTCGGTGCTGACCCGCACCGACGCCGAGCAGGCCCACCGTGCGGGGTTCGGCGCGATCCGGGCCGCCCGGCCGGTCCTCGCGGCCGTGGACCGGCGGCTGCCGGCGCGCGGGCCCGGCCCGGTGACCGCGATGGGCCTCACCTTCCCGCACGTCCTGGGGCTGGCCGCGGGCTTCGACAAGAACGCAGTCGGCATCGACGCGCTCGCGGCCCTCGGCTTCGGGCACGTCGAGGTCGGCACGGTCACCGGCGAGGCCCAGCCCGGCAACCCCCGGCCACGGCTGTTCCGGCTGCCCGCCGACCGGGCGATCGTGAACCGGATGGGCTTCAACAACGACGGCGCCGAGGCCGTGGCGCGGCGGCTGGCCGCGCGCCAGCAGGGCCTGGACGGGCTGGGCCGGCGCCGGCCCGGCCCGGTGCTCGGGGTCAACATCGGCAAGACCAAGGTGGTCCCCGAGGACGACGAGGCAGCGGTGCTCTCGGACTACCGCAAGAGCGCCGGGCTGCTGGCGCCGTACGCCGACTACCTGGTGGTCAACGTCAGCTCCCCGAACACGCCGGGCCTGCGCAGCCTGCAGGCCGTCGAGCGCCTGGAGCCGCTGCTGGCCGCGGTGCGCCAGACCGCCGACGGCGTCGTGACCGGCCGCCGGGTGCCGCTGCTGGTCAAGATCGCCCCGGACCTCGCTGACGAGGACGTGCTGGCCGTCGCCGACCTGGCGACGGCCTCCGGCCTGGACGGCATCATCGCCACCAACACCACCACCTCCCGGGCCGGGCTGGCCTCGCCCGACGCCGAGGTGGCGGCGGTCGGCGCTGGCGGCCTGTCCGGCCGGCCCCTCGCTGAGCGGTCCCTGGAGGTGCTGCGGCTGCTGCGCGGCCGGCTCGGGGACGGTCCCACGCTGGTCGCGGTCGGCGGCATCACCACGGTCGAGGACGCGCGCGCCCGGCTCGACGCGGGGGCCGACCTGCTCCAGGCCTACACCGCCTTCGTCTACGAGGGGCCCGGGTGGCCGCGGCGGATCGTCCGGGGACTGGGCCGGGGGCCGGCCCGGTCGTGACGCCGGTCCATGTCACGGGGGAGGTGCTCGCCAGCCGCACGGCCGGCGGGTACCAGCACCTGACGGTGCTCGCGCCCGGCGTGGCCGAGCGGTTCCGGCCCGGGACGTTCGTCGCGGTCTCGGTCGGCTCGGCCCCCGACGACGAGCTGCCCGGCGCCCGGCTGGGCCGGCGGGCGCTGTGGGTGCACCGGGTCCGCCAGGTCGGTGGTCGCGGCCAGGCCCTCCAGCTCGTCGTCGCGCCGGTCGGCCCGGGCACCCGCTGGCTCGCCGGCCTTCCGGTCGGCGCCCGGCTCGCGGTGACCGGGCCGCTGGGCCGGCCCTTCGCGCTGCCCAAGGAGGCGGTGCCCTGCGTGCTGGTCGGCGAGGGGTACGCCGCGGCGCCGATGTTCGCGCTGGCCGAGCGGCTGCGCGAGCGCGGCTGCCCGGTCACGCTGGTGCTGGCGGCCCCCGACGAGGCCCGGCTCCTGGACGCGCTGGAGGCCCGCCGCTCCGCTCGGGCCGTCACGGTCGTGACCGGTGACGGCTCGATCGGGACGCACGGCCGGGTCGCGGACGTGATCGGCGAGGTGATCGCGCGCGCCGACGCGGCGGTCGTGTACGCCGCCGGGCCGACCGCCACCCTGCACGCGGTCGCCGTCGCGGCCGAGGCGGCCGGTGCCTGGAGCCAGACGGCAGTGGAGCAGCCGCTGATCTGCGCGACCGGCCTGTGCCACGGCTGCCCGGTGCCGGTGGTCGGCGAGGACGGCGTGGCCCGCACCGTGCGCGCCTGCGTCGACGGCCCGGTCATCCGGGGCGACCGGGTCCGCTGGGGTGAGCTCGGATGAGCGGGCCCCTGCACTGGCCGCCGAGCGGTCGGGCGATCCCCGACCTGGCCCTGCGCAGCCCGGTCCTGGTCGCCGCCGGGTGCGGCGGCACGGGCCGCGAGCTGGCGGCGTACGCCGGGCTCGACGGGGTCGGCGGGTTCGTCACCCGCTCGATCAGCCTGGACCCGCGCCCCGGTGCGCCGGTGCCGCGGCTGCTGGAGACCCCCTCGGGGCTGCTGCACGCCACCGGCCACCCGAACCCCGGCCTGGAGCCGTTCCTGGCCACCGAGCTGCCGCCGCTGGTGCAGAGCGGCGTCCGGGTCGTGGTCTCGGTCGTCGCCTCCTCGCTCCAGGAGTACGCCGAGCTCGCCCGCCGGCTCGGCAACGCGCCGGGCATCGCGGCCCTGGAGGTCGACCTCGGCGCCCCCGACGCCGCGGCCCAGGGACTCCTCGAGGCTCGAGAGCCCGCCACCGCCGCGGACGTCGTCGCGGCGGTCGCGGGCGCGCTGCCGCGCGGCCTGCCGGTGCTGGCCAAGCTGCGCCCGGACCTGGCCCGGGTCGTCGAGACCGCCCGCGCGGTCGCGGGGGCCGGTGCCGGCGCCGTGGTCGTCGGCAGCGCCCAGCCCGCGGCGATGCCCGACGGCCGGCCCGCCGGCCTGAGCGGGCCCGCGGTCCGGCCCCTGGCGCTGCGCTGCGTCACCGAGCTGCACGCCGCCCTGCCCGACCTGCCGGTGCTGGGCGCCGGCGGCATCACGACCACCGCCGACGCCCGGTCCTTCCTGGCCGCGGGCGCCACCGCGGTCCAGATCGGGACCGCGCTGCTCCACGACCCGACCACCGCGGCCCGGATCGCCGCCGACCTCACCGCCGACCAGGCTGCCGACAACCCCGAGGAGACCGCCCGATGACGAGCCCCGTCCCGTTCGGCACCCGCCTGCACGCCGCCCTGGCCGAGCGCGGCCGGCTCTGCGTCGGCATCGACCCGCACGCGGCGCTGCTGCGGGCCTGGGGGCTCTCCGACGACGTCGCGGGCCTGGAGCGGTTCGCGCTCGGTGCGGTGGCGGCCGTGGCGCCGTACGCCTCGGTGGTCAAGCCGCAGTCCGCCTTCTACGAGCGCTTCGGGAGCCGCGGCGTCGCGGTCCTCGAGCGGGTGATCGCCGAGGCCCGCGCCGCGGGCGCGCTGGTGCTGCTCGACGTCAAGCGCGGCGACATCGGCTCGACCTCGCAGGCCTACGCCGACGCCTACCTGGACCCGTCCTCGCCGCTGGCCGTCGACGCGATCACCGCCAGCCCCTACCTGGGCTTCGGCTCGCTGGACCCGATGGTCGAGACCGCGCGCGCCCACGGCGCCGGCCTGTTCGTGCTGGCCCTGACCTCGAATCCGGAGGGCGCCCAGGTCCAGCGGGCCCGCGCCGCCGACGGCAGCACCGTCGCCGGGGAGGTCCTGGACCGGCTGCGCGCCCTCAACGCCGACGCCGGCCCGCTGGGCAGCTTCGGGGCGGTCGTCGGTGTCACGGTCGGCGACCCGGGGGAGGACCTGGACATGGGCGGCCCGCTGCTCGCCCCGGGGTACGGCGCCCAGGGCGGCACCCTGGACGACGTGCGCCGGGTCTTCGGCGCGGTCGCCGACCGGGTGCTGCCGAGCTCCTCGCGCGAGGTGCTCCGCCTCGGACCGGACCCCGCCGCGCTGCGGGACGCCGTACGACGCACCAACGACGAGCTCGCGGCGCTGGGGTGAGGCCGGTCCGGACAGCGGCCCGGACGGCGGGCGCAGCGCTGCTGACGGCCGCTCTGGGCGGCGTGGCCGGCTGCGGCCAGGACGACCCCGCCGCGGCGTACTGCGGCCTGGTCGAGGAGCACCAGGCCGAGCTGACCGACATCGTCGGCGGCGGCGGCCCGGACGCGCTGCTCGGCGCGCTGGGCATCTTCCGGGAGCTCCAGGACCAGGCGCCGCGGGATCTCGCCGACGAGTGGCAGCAGGTGGTGGGCCGGGTGGCCGCGCTCGACGAGGCGCTGCGTGCCGCCGGCCTGGACCCCGCGGCGTACGACCGGGAGCAGCCGCCGGCCGGGCTCACCGACGCCGCGCGGGCGCGCGTGGACGCGGCCGCCCGGGAGCTGGTCGCCCCGGCCACCACCGCCGCCGTCGGCGGCCTGGAGCAGCAGGCCCGCGACGTGTGCGGCACCCCACTGGTGCTGTGAGGTGCGCCGCTCCCGCCCGCTGGCGCTCCACCGCGGACGGGTCGGGGCGATTGCCCGGGTCGGACGCTTCTGACTAGGGTGACTAGCCGGCGCACGAGCGCCGTCGACAGCCTCGCCGACCGAAGGACCGCATCCACCGTGGCACTGCCCCCGCTCACCCCAGAACAGCGCCAGGCAGCGCTCGACAAGGCGGCCGCGTCCCGCCGCGAGCGGGCCGAGATCAAGAACCGGCTGAAGAACTCGGGCGCCTCGATCGTCGACGTGCTGCGCGAGGGCCAGGTCAACGAGGTCGTCGGCAAGATGCGCGTGATCGACCTGCTGCAGTCGATGCCCGGGCTCGGCAAGGTCCGCGCCCGCCAGGTCATGGAGCGCCTCGGCATCGCCGAGAGCCGCCGGGTCCGGGGGCTGGGCACCAAGCAGGTCGCGGCCCTCGAGGCCGAGTTCGCTCCTCGCGACTCGGCCTGACGGGGTGTCGAAGCAGCGCTCCCGGCTGGTCGTGCTCGCCGGACCGACAGCTGTCGGCAAGGGCACCGTGGCCGCCGCGGTGCGGCAGGACCACCCCGACGTGTGGATCTCGGTCTCCGCGACCACCCGGCCGCCGCGCCCCGGCGAGGAGAACGGCGTCCACTACTGGTTCGTCTCCGACGCGGAGTTCGACAAGATGATCGCCGAGGACAACCTGCTGGAGTGGGCAGTCGTCCACCACTCGGCGCGCTACGGCACGCCGCGCCAGCCGGTCGAGCTCGCTCTGGCCTCCGGTCGACCCGCGATGCTGGAGATCGACCTCCAGGGTGCGCGGCAGGTCCGGCGCACGATGCCCGACGCGCTGTTCGTCTTCCTCAAGCCTCCGTCGTGGGAGGAGCTGGTGCGCCGGCTGGTCGGTCGCGGCACCGAGAGCGCCGAGGAGCGCGAGCGCCGACTGGTCACCGCGCGCGAGGAGCTGGCGGCCGAGTCGGAGTTCGACGTGACCATCGTCAATCACGAAGTTCACGCTGCAGCCGGTGAGTTGGTAGCCTTGCTGAAGCATTCCCCAACTGATCTGTGAGGCGTTTTCGCGTGTCTGGACCCATCATCGACGCACAGGGCGTCACCAACCCTCCGATCGACGAGCTGCTGACCAAGACCGACAGCAAGTACAAGCTGGTGCTCTACAGCGCCAAGCGCGCCCGACAGATCAACGCGTACTACTCCCAGCTGGGCGAGGGCCTGCTGGAGTACGTCGGTCCGCTCGTCGACACCCACGTCCAGGAGAAGCCGCTCTCGATCGCGCTGCGCGAGATCAACGGCGACCTGCTGACCTGTGAGGACGTCGACCCGGCCGAGCTCGCCGCGGAGGAGGCCGCCACCAAGGCTGCCGCCGCCGACGCGGGTGCCGCGTTCGACACCACCGAGTGACCGACCCGCTCGGCGACCACGACCGCGAGGCCGCTTCCCCGACGGGGGAGCGGCCTCGGGTCGTGCTCGGCGTCGGCGGCGGGATCGCGGCGTACAAGGCCTGCGAGCTGCTGCGGCTGTTCACCGAGTCCGGGCACGACGTGACAGTGGTGCCGACCGCGGCGGCGCTGGAGTTCGTCGGCGCCCCCACCTGGGCGGCGCTGTCGGGCAAGCCGGTGGCCACCGACGTCTGGCACGACGTGCACCAGGTTCCGCACGTGCGGATCGGGCAGTCGGCCGACCTCGTCGTGGTCGCGCCGGCCACCGCCGACCTGATGGCCAAGGCCGCCCACGGGCTCGCCGACGACCTGCTGACCAACACCCTGCTCACCGCGCGCTGCCCGGTGGTGCTCGCCCCGGCGATGCACACCGAGATGTGGGAGCACCCCGCGACCCGGGACAACGTCGCGACGCTGCGCTCCCGCGGCACCCGCGTCATCGAGCCCGCCGAGGGCCGGCTCACCGGCAAGGACACCGGCAAGGGCCGGCTGCCCGACCCCGCGGAGATCTTCGCCTTCGCGCTCGACGTGCTGGCCCGCGCCGCCGTGCCCGGCCCGGCCGCCGACCTCGCCGGGCGCCGGGTCGTGGTCTCGGCCGGCGGCACCCGCGAGTACCTCGACCCGGTGCGGTTCCTCGGCAACCGGTCCTCGGGCCGGCAGGGCTACGCGCTGGCCCGGGCCGCCGCGGCCCGGGGCGCCGAGGTCACGCTGGTCGCCGCGAACGTGACGCTGCCGGACCCCGCCGGCGTCAAGGTCGTGCCCGTCGAGACCACCGCCGAGCTGCGTGTGGAGGTCCTGGCCGCGGCCGAGACCGCCGACGCGGTCGTGATGGCGGCCGCCCCGGCGGACTTCCGCCCGGCCGCCGTCAGCGAGGCCAAGATCAAGAAGGCCGGTGACGGCTCCGCGCCGGGCCTGGACCTGGTCCAGAACCCCGACATCCTCCACGAGCTGAGCCACCACCGCGGGCGGCCGGACAGCGTGGTGGTCGGCTTCGCCGCCGAGACCGGGGACAGCACCGGCAGCGTCCTGGAGCTGGCGCGGCACAAGCTGGAGCGCAAGGGCTGCGACCTGCTGGTCGTCAACGACGTCAGCGGCGGCGCGGTCTTCGGCAGCGCCGAGAACGAGGCGGTCGTGCTGGCCGCCGACGGCGCCGCGGTGGAGGTGCCGCGCGGCACCAAGGCGGCGCTGTCCCACGTCATCTGGGACCAGGTGGCCGCCCGGCTGCCCGGAACTCGCTGAGCCGACCCACTGAGACGATCCGACCTGCGGGCACACGCGGCGTTATCGTGTCCGCGACATCCGGTGACGGGCACCTCGCCCAGCACCTCGACCGCCCCACCAGCGGCCACCTTCAACGAGCGGGAGCGAGCAGGACTGTGACTGGACGCCTTTTCACGTCGGAGTCGGTGACCGAGGGTCACCCGGACAAGATCGCCGACCAGATCAGCGACGCCGTCCTCGACGCCATGCTCGAGCAGGACCCGCACAGCCGGGTCGCGGTCGAGACGCTGCTGACCACCGGCCTGGTGGTCGTGGCCGGCGAGGTCACCACCAGCGGCTACGTCGACATCAAGGAGAAGGTCCGTCAGCGGGTCCTCGACATCGGCTACGACTCCTCGGAGAAGGGCTTCGACGGCAACTCCTGCGGCGTCATGGTCGCCATCGGCGGGCAGTCCGGTGACATCGCCCAGGGCGTCGACACCGGCATCGAGGCCCGGGTCGGGTCCTCCGAGGACGAGCTCGACCAGCAGGGCGCCGGCGACCAGGGCCTGATGTTCGGCTACGCCTGCGACGACACCCCCGAGCTGATGCCGCTGCCGATCAAGATCGCCCAGACGCTCTCCGAGCGCCTCTCCGCGGTCCGCAAGGACGGCACGCTGGAGTACCTGCGCCCCGACGGCAAGACCCAGGTCACCATCGAGTACGACGAGCAGAACCGCCCGGTGCGCGTCGACACCGTCGTGCTCTCGACCCAGCACGCCGAGGACATCGACCTGGAGAACACCCTCCAGCCCGACATCAAGAAGCACGTCATCGACCCGGTGCTGGCCTCCTTCGACATCCCGTCCGAGGGCTACCGGCTGCTGGTCAACCCGACCGGCCGCTTCGTGGTCGGCGGCCCGATGGGCGACGCCGGCCTGACCGGCCGCAAGATCATCGTCGACACCTACGGCGGCATGGCCCGCCACGGCGGCGGCGCCTTCTCGGGCAAGGACCCGTCGAAGGTGGACCGCTCGGCCGCCTACGCGATGCGCTGGGTCGCCAAGAACGTCGTCGCCGCCGGGCTGGCCCGCCGCTGCGAGGCCCAGGTCGCCTACGCCATCGGCAAGGCGCACCCGGTCGGCGTCTTCATCGAGACCTTCGGCACCGGCACGGTCTCCGACGAGGTCATCCAGCAGGCAGTCCTCCAGGTCTTCGACCTGCGCCCGGCCGCGATCATCCGGGACCTGGACCTGCTCCGCCCGATCTACGCCAAGACCGCTGCCTACGGTCACTTCGGCCGCGAGCTGCCCGAGTTCACCTGGGAGCGCACCGACCGCGCCGAGGCCCTGAACGCCGCCGTCGCCGGGTGACCGGGTGGGAGCTTCTGGGCCGAGCCGGTGGCCCGGAAGCTCCGGTTTCCCCCGCGAGGTACGGCGTCGGCGCCCGCTGGTAGACATCTGCCCATGAGCCCCGAGCGCCTGGAGCACCCCGAGCTTCCGGGGATGGTCCGGGCGACGGCCCGCGAGTCGCAGGCGAAGGCGCGGGCGACCCGGGCCCGCCGGGCCGCCACCGCCGAGATCGCCGACGTCGACCCGGTCGCGCGGGTGCTGGTCGACGTCGCGCTGGCCCACCTGGACCGGCCCTTCGACTACGCAGTGCCGGCCACGATGGCCGACGCCGCGCAGCCGGGGGTCCGGGTCAAGGTCCGCTTCGCCGGCCAGGACGTCGACGGGTACGTCGTCGAGCGGGCCGCCGAGTCCGACCACGCCGGACGGCTCGTCCCGCTGCGCCGGGTGGTGAGTCCCGAGCCGGTGCTCAGCCCCCAGGTCGCCGCGCTCTCCGCCGACCTCGCCGAGCGCTACGCCGGCACCCGCTCCGACGTCCTGCGGCTCGCGGTCCCGCCCCGGCACGCCACGACCGAGAAGGAGCCCAGCGAGCCGGCACCCGCCGGGCCCCCGGCGTCGGCGCTGGCGGACGCGGTGGCCGCCTGGGCGCCGTACCCGCTCTCCGAGGCGTTCCTGCGCCACCTCGCGAGCTCCGGGCGTCCCCGGGGCGTGTGGGCCGCCGCGCCCGGCGAGGACTGGCCGCGGCTGCTCGCCCACGCGGCGGCCGCCACCCTCGCCGGCGGCCGCGGCACGCTGATCTGCGTCCCCGACGGCAAGGACGCCGACCGGGTCGCCGCGGCGCTCACCGACGTGCTCGGACCCGGCCAGCACGTCGTGCTGCGCGCCGACGTCGGCCCGGCCGCCCGCTACCGCGACTTCCTCGCGGTCGCCCGCGGCGCCCGCCCGGTCGTGGTCGGCACCCGTGCCGCCGCCTTCGCCCCGGTGCACGACCTCGGCCTCGTGGTCGTCTGGGACGACGGCGACGACCTGCACGCCGAGCCGCGGGCGCCGTACCCGCACACCCGCGAGACCCTGCTGCTGCGCGCCGAGAGAGAGGGCGCTGCGGCGATCGTCGGCGGCTTCGCCCGGACCGTCGAGGCCGCCTACCTGCTGCGCACCGGCTGGGCCCAGGAGCTCGCGCCGCCGCGGGTCCTGGTGCGCGAGCGGGTCCGGGTCGCCGTGGCGGGGGCCAGCGACTTCGACCTGGAGCGGGACGCCCACGCCCGGGCGAGCCGGATGCCGCGCCAGGTCCACGACGCGGTCCGCATCGGCCTGGCCGACGGGCCGGTCCTGGTGCAGACCCCCCGAGCCGGCTACGTCCTCGCGCTGGCCTGCGAGCGCTGCCGCACCCCGGCGCGCTGCGCCGCCTGCGCCGGCCCGCTGGCGCTGACCGGCCCCGGCACCCCGCCGGGGTGCCGCTGGTGCGGCACCGCCGCCCCGGGGTGGGCCTGCGCCGAGTGCGGCCACCGCGGCCTGCGGGCCCCGGTCCTGGGCGACGCCCGCACCGCCGAGGAGCTCGGCCGGGCGTTCCCGGGCGCCCGGGTCGTCTCCTCGGCCGGGGAGCGGGTGCTGGCCGAGGTGGAGGGCCGCCCCGGGATCGTGGTCGCCACCCCCGGCGCGGAGCCGGTCGCCGAGGGCGGGTACGCCGTCGCGGTGCTGCTCGACACCTGGCTGCTGCTGGGCCGCGCCGACCTGCGCACCGAGGAGGAGGCGCTGCGGCGCTGGTCCAACGCCGTCGGCCTGGTCCGCCCCGGGGGGCGCGCGCTGGTGGTCGGCGACGCCGCGCACCCGGCGCTGCAGGCCCTGGTGCGCTGGGACCACGCCGGCTTCGCCGAGCGGGAGACCGCCGAGCGGGTGGCGGCGCACCTGCCGCCGGCCTCGCGGATGGCGACGCTGACCGGCGACCCGGGCGCGGTCGACGACGCGGTGACGCTGCTGGACCTGCCGCCGGCCGCCGACGTCCTGGGGCCGGTCGAGGTCGACGAGCAGAGCCGGGTGGTGCTCCGGGTGCCGCGCGCCCAGGGCCCGGCGCTGTCCCGCTCGCTGGGCGAGCTGCAGCGGGTCCGGGCCAGCCGCAAGCTCGATCCGGTGCGGATCCAGGTGGACCCGCCGAGCCTGTGATCCGCGGGTCCGTAGAATCGTTGGTCGACGTCCCATCCGCGAGATCCACAGCAGCCGAGGAGCACGACCACCCGTGGCGATCCAGCCCATCAGACTCTTCGGCGATCCGGTGCTGCGCAAGCCCGCCGTCGAGGTCGTCGACTTCGACCGCGAGCTGCGCCGGCTCGTCGAGGACCTCACCGACACGATGCTGGACGCCCCGGGCGCCGGCCTGGCCGCCCCGCAGATCGGGGTCGGGCTGCGGGTGTTCACCTGGCAGGTCGACGGCGAGCCGGGTCACCTGGTCAACCCGGTCCTCGACCTCTCCGAGGAGACCCAGGACGGCCCGGAGGGCTGCCTGTCGCTGCCGGACCTGACCTACGACTGCCGCCGCGCCCTCTCGGTGGTCGCCCGGGGCTTCGACATGCACGGCGAGCCGGTCACGATCCACGGCTCCGAGCTGCTCGCCCGGGCCCTCCAGCATGAGACCGACCACCTCGACGGGGTGCTGTTCATCGACCGGCTCGACGCCGAGGCCCGCAAGGCCGCGATGCGCGAGATCCGCGAGTCGGAGTGGTTCGGCCTCGAGCGGCCGACCGTGAAGGTCAGCCCGCACCGCACCCTCGGGTTCGGTCTGTGATGCGCGTCGTGTTCGCCGGCACCCCCGAGGTCGCCGTGCCCGCCCTGGACGCCGTCGCCGCCTCCGACCACGAGCTGGTCGGGGTGGTCACCCGCCCCGACGCGCCGTCCGGGCGCGGCCGCAAGCTGGTTGCCAGCCCGGTCGCCCAGCGCGCCGAGGAGCTCGGCGTACCGGTGCTCAAGCCCGCCCACCCCCGCGACCCCGACTTCCAGGCCGAGCTGCGGGCGCTGGCCCCGGACTGCTGCCCGGTGGTCGCGTACGGCGCCCTGCTGCCGCAGTCCGCGCTGGACATCCCGGTCCACGGCTGGGTCAACCTGCACTTCTCCTGCCTGCCCGCCTGGCGCGGCGCGGCCCCGGTGCAGCACGCGATCTGGGCCGGCGACGAGGTCACCGGCGCCACGACCTTCCGGATCGTCAAGGAGCTCGACGCCGGCCCGACCTTCGGGGTGATGACCGAGCGGATCCGGCCCACCGACACGGCCGGCGACCTGCTCGGCCGGCTCGCCGAGGGCGGAGCCGGGCTGCTGGTCGCGACCCTGGACGGCATTGCTCAGGGCGCCCTCGAGGCGCGTCCCCAGCAGGAGGAGGGCGTCAGCTTCGCCCCGAAGATCCTGGTCGAGGACGCCCGCATCGACTGGACCGAGCCCGCGGTCGCGGTGGACCGCCGGATCCGGGCCTGCACCCCGGGGCCCGGCGCCTGGTCGACGTACGCCGGGGAGCGGATCAAGATCGGCCCGGTCACCGTCGACGCCGAGGTGGAGCTGCCCCCGGGCACCCTCGGGGTCCGCAAGAACGCCGTCTTCGTCGGCACCGGCACCACAGCGGTCCGGCTCGGCGACGTCAAGGCGTTCGGCAAGAAGCAGATGGGGGCCGCGGACTGGGCGCGCGGCACCCGCGTCGAGACGGGCGCCGTGCTCGGTGACGGCTGAGCGCAGGCCGGCGCGGCCCGAGGACGTCGACGAGATCTGCCGGTCGCTGCCGGAGGTCGAGCTCGGGACGTCGTGGGGCGACGTGCCGACCTACCTGGTCCGCGGCCGGGGCTTCGTGCTGTTCCGCAAGCCCGACCACCATGCGCTCGACCCCGCGACCGGGGCGCCGTACGACGACCTGCTGGTGATCGTGACCGCCGGCCCGGGGGAGACCCGGGCGCTGCTCGCGGACCAGCGGCTGCCGTTCTTCACGATCGAGCACTTCGAGCGGACCCGCAGCAACGCGGTGCTCGTCTCGCAGTCCCGGCTCGGCGAGATCGACCGGGACGAGCTGGCCGAGGTCATCACCGAGGCCTGGGCCGCCCGCGCGCCGAAGCGCCTGGTCCGAGAGCACCTCGGCGATGGCTGAGCCCGCCCGGCGCCGCGGCGGCAACCGCCCGCGCAACGCCGCCCGCCCGCCGGCCGCCGCCGGCCGCGGCCGGCCCGTCGCCGACCCGGCCCGCGCCGCGGCCCTCGACGTGCTCAAGGCCGTCCGCGTCAACGACGCCTACGCGAACCTCGTGCTCCCCGCCGTGCTGCGCGAGCACGGCCTGACCGGTCGCGACGCGGCCTTCGCCACCGAGCTCGCCTCGGGGACGCTGCGCCGCCAGGGCACCTACGACGCGGTGCTGGCCGCCTGCATCGACCGGTCGCTGGCCAAGGTGGAGGCCAAGGTGCTCGACGCGCTGCGGCTCGGCACCCACCAGCTGCTCGGGATGCGGGTGCCGGCCCACGCCGCGATCAGCACGACAGTGGACCTGGTCCGGTCCCGGGTCGGCGCCGGCGCGGCCGGCTTCGCCAACGCCGTGCTGCGGCGGGTCTCCGAGCGGGACCTGGACGCCTGGGTCGCGCAGGTCGCCCCGGACGCCGGCACCGACCCGGTCGGCCACGCCGCCATCGCGCACTCCCATCCCCGCTGGGTGGTCGAGCAGCTGCGCCAGGCCGTCGGCCCCGAGGAGCTGGACGCGCTGCTGGCCGCCGACAACGCGGCACCCCGGGTCACGCTCGTCGCCCGTCCGGGCCGGGCCACCCGCGAGGAGCTGCCCGGCACGCCCACGCCGTACTCGCCCTACGGCGTCGTCCTCGACGGCGGCGACCCGGGCGCGGTGCCCGCGGTGGCCGAGGGACGCGCCGGCGTGCAGGACGAGGGCTCCCAGCTGGTCGCGGAGGCGCTCGCCGCCGCGCCCGTCGACGGGCCGGACCGGCTCTGGCTGGACCTGTGCGCCGGCCCGGGCGGCAAGGCCGCCCTGCTCGCCGCGCTGGCCGCCCAGCGGGGCGCGCGCCTGCTCGCGATCGAGCGGCAGCCCCACCGGGCGCGGCTGGTACGCCGTGCGGTGACCGGCAGCGACGGCGCCCCCGGCCTGCTCGGGGTCCTGGCCGCCGACGGCACCGCCGCGCCGCTGCCGCCCGGCAGCGTCGACCGGGTCCTGGTCGACGCGCCGTGCACGGGGCTCGGCGCGCTGCGCCGCCGCCCCGAGGCACGCTGGCGCCGGCGCCCCGACGACCTGCTGGAGCTGGTGCTGCTGCAGCGCGCCCTGGTGACCTCCGCGCTGGACCTGGTCCGCCCCGGCGGCGTCGTGCTCTACGCGACCTGCTCGCCGGTGACCGCCGAGACCTCCGGGGTCGTCACCTCGGTCCTCGAGCAGCGCCGCGACGCAGTCCTCGAGGACGCCGCCGGCCTGCTCCCGCAGGTCCCCGACGCCGCCGGCCCCACCCCCGGGACCCTCCAGCTGTGGCCGCACCGGCACGGCACCGACGCGATGTTCATGGCGCTGCTCCGCAAGCGCTGAGTTCCTGGCGCTGCTCCGCAAGCGCTGAGTTCCTGGCGCTGCTGCGCAAGCGCTGAGTTCCTGGCCCTGCTCCGCAAGCGCTGAGTTCCTGGCGCTGCTGCGCAAGCGCTGACGGCGCCCGGGGGACGCCGAGGATCCCCGGCGTACCGGGGATCCGCGGGGTTCTGGGGGTCTGCACGGGCCGAGAAGCGCGAGAACTGGCCGAGTAGTCCCGCGACGCGGCTCCCGGACGTCGACGACCGAGGGCGAGGCCGTCTCTCGACAAGGGCTCCTGGGTGGGCGACGCTGGCCGGGTCAGGAGGGAGGCGGTGCGATGGCCCCGAAGCCGCTGACCCGACGGGCCGTGCTCGGCGCCGGGCTCGCGCTGGGTGTCGCCGGGTGCGCCTCGGACGACGCGGAGCCCGAGGAGCCGGACGCGGCGGCGACGTACGGGCCCGACGACCCGGGGGCGGTGGTGGTCCGGGCGCGGGAGGGCTGGGGCGCGGTGCCGGCCCGCGACGGTGCTGTCGAGCACGAGGTCACCCGGCTCACCGTCCACCACAGTGCCTACCGGCTGCGGGACAACGCCCGGGCGGCCGCGCAGCTGCGGTCCTTGCAGCGCGAGCACCTCGGGTCGGGGTGGCCGGACATCGCCTACCACTACCTCGTCGACCTCGCCGGCGTCGTGCACGAGGGGCGCGACAGCGGTACGGCGGGCGACTCCTACACGCCGTACGACACCGCCGGCCACCTGCAGGTCTGCCTGCTGGGGCACTTCGACGCCCAGCCGGTCACGCCGGCCCAGCTCGCCGGGCTGACCGCGATCCTGGCCTGGGGCGCCTTCCACCACGGCGCCGGCACCGACACCATCGCCGGCCACGGCGACCACGAGCCGAGCACCCCGTGCCCGGGCCGGAACCTGACCCGGATCGTCCACGACGGCTCGCTGCGGGCTGCCGTCGACCGTCGGCTCGGCGAGGCCGAGCCCCGACTGGTGCTGCTCCCTCCGCCCTGAGCGCCAGGGGGGCTCAGTCGAGCACGTGGCGCAGGTAGCGCTGCGGGGCGTCGAGGTAGGCGCGCCAGTGCTGGACCAGCTCGAGGTCCTCCCAGCGCGACGGGCGGTAGCCCCACTCGCCGACCTCGAGCACGGTGGCTCCCGGCATCGCGGCCAGCACCGGCGAGTGCGTCGCGCAGAGCACCTGCCCGCCGTCCTCGACCACGCGGTGCAGGGTCGAGACCAGCCCCAGGGTCGAGGAGAACGACAGGGCCGCCTCGGGCTCGTCGAGGCAGTAGAAGCCGGGGGAGTCGAAGCGGGTGCGCAGCACCTCGAGGAACGACTCGCCGTGGCTCATCTCGTGCAGGACGGCCTCGCCGCCGACCCCGTTCTCCTCGAGGTAGGAGTAGAGCCCGTGCATGGTCTCGGCGCGCAGGAAGAACCCCCAGCGGCCGGCGCCGATCCCGCGCCGCAGCCGCAGGTGGTGTCCCAGCGGTGACTCGCTGGGCCGGGTCCGGTGCCGGGCTCCGGTCGACCCGCCCTCCGGGTTGAGGCCGTACGCCGCGGCGATCGCCTCGACCAGCGTCGACTTGCCCGACCCGTTCTCGCCGACCAGGAAGGTCACGCCGCGGGGCAGGTCGAGGCCCTCGCGCGCCAGCTGGGCCACCGCCGGGATCGTCATCGGCCAGTGCCGGTCCTCGAGGCCGGGCCCCGGCACCACCTCGACGCGCATGACGGGCGGCTGGTCGAAGTCCACGTCGTACACCGTAGGGCCGGGCGCCGCTAGGTTGGCAGCATGGCAGCGTCGAAGTCGCCCTCGGTCGAGATCGAGGTCGACGACCGGGTGGTGCGGGTCAGCAACCCCGACCGGGTGTACTTCCCCGAGAGCGGCGCCACCAAGCTGGACCTGGTCGAGTACTACCTCGCGGTCGGCCCGGGCATCGTGAACGCGCTGTGGGAGCGCCCCTGCATGCTGCACCGCTTCCCGAAGGGGCTGGCGGGGGAGAAGGTGCACCAGAAGCGGCTGCCGGCGGGCGCTCCGCCGTGGGTGGAGACGGTCCAGCTGCACTTCCCGCGCTGGAACCGCACCGCCGACGAGCTCTGCGTCACCGAGCTGGCCAGCGTCATCTGGGCGGTGCAGATGTCGACTGTCGAGTTCCACCCCTGGAACAGCCGCCGCGAGGACACCGAGGCGCCCGACGAGTGGCGCATCGACCTCGACCCCGGGCCCGCGGCCGACTACGCCGCGGTCCGGCGGGTGGCGCACGTGGCCCAGGAGGTCCTCGACGAGCTCGGGGCGGTCGGCTATCCCAAGACCAGCGGCAGCAAGGGCCTGCACATCTACGTCCGGATCAAGCCCGAGCACGGCTTTCCCGACGTACGCCGCGGCGCTCTCGCGTTCGCCCGGGAGGTCGAGCGACGCGCCCCGCAGGACGTGACGACGACCTGGTGGCGCAAGGACCGCGACCCGGCGGCCGTGTTCCCGGACTACAACCAGAACGCCCGGGACCACACGATCGCGGCGGCGTACTCCGTGCGCGGCCTGCCGGACGCCCGGGTCTCCACGCCGATCCGGTGGGAGGAGGTCGACGAGTGCGAGCCGCGGGACTTCACGATCGCGACCGTGCCCGAGCGGTTCGCCCGGCTCGGCGACCTGCACGCCGACATCGACGAGCACGTCTTCGACATCGCGCCGCTGCTGGAGTGGGCCGAGCGGGACGAGGCCGAGGGCGCCGAGCCGCCGGCGGACCCCGAGGAGTGACCCCGGGCCGCCGCGTCGACCTGCTCGCCGACGCCTAGGATCGTGCCCCGTGGGACACATCCAGATCACGCCGAGCATCCTCAACGCCGACTTCGCGAACCTCGGGGCGGAGGTCGCCCGGATCGGCAGCGCCGACTGGGTGCACGTCGACGTCATGGACAACCACTTCGTCCCGAACCTCACCTTCGGCCCGACCATGGTGGAGGCGCTGGCGCGCAGCACCGACCTGCCGCTCGACGCGCACCTGATGATCGAGGACCCCGACCGGCACGCCCCGGCGTACGTCGAGGCGGGCTGCGGCTCGGTCACGTTCCACGCCGAGGCCGCGAAGGCGCCGGTGCGGCTGGCCCGTGAGATCCGGGCGGCCGGCGGGCGGGCCAGCATGGCGCTGAAGCCGGCCACCCCGGTCGAGCCGTACGAGGACCTGCTCCCCGAGCTGGACATGCTGCTGCTGATGACCGTCGAGCCCGGCTTCGGCGGCCAGAAGTTCCTCGACCTGGTGCTGCCGAAGATCCGCCGGGCCCGCGCGCTGCTGGCCAAGCACGGGCTGGAGACCTGGCTGCAGGTCGACGGCGGGGTGTCGCTGGAGACCATCGAGCGCTGCGCCGAGGCCGGCGCCGACGTGTTCGTGGCCGGCTCGGCCGTCTACTCCGCCGACGACCCGGACCGGATGGTGGCCGAGCTGCGCGCCGCCGCGGAGACCGCGCGCCACTGACGGGCCACTGACGGACGCCGCCTCCCGGTTCCGCCTGGTGGGCCGCCGAGCCGGCCGTCGTGGCCCGGCTGTGGCAGACTCGTCCCCGACGAGCTAACTACTCGCGTGCTCTGGGGTCGGTGTAATTCCGAGCCGGCGGTGAAAGTCCGCGACCCGGTCGCAGCCAGCGACCGGTTGATCAGGTGCAACTCCTGGACCGACGGTGAAAGTCCGGATGGGAAGACGCACGCAGGTGACCCCGGCCGTCCGACCACGGACGAGCGCAGGGCGACCCGTCAGGCCCCGGAGACCGCGACCGGACCAGGGGCCCACCGATGACCTTCAGCGACGCCGAGCGCGACGCGATGCGCCGCGCACTCGCGCTCGCGGCCACCCCGCGCATCCCCCGGGGGCCCAACCCCCGCGTCGGGTGCGTGCTGCTGGACGCGGCGGGCCGCACGATCGCCGAGGGGTTCCACCGCGGCGCCGGGACCGCCCACGCCGAGGTCGACGCGCTGGCCCGGGCGGGGGAGGCCGCCCGCGGCAGCACCGCGGTCGTGACGCTCGAGCCGTGCAACCACACCGGCCGGACCGGGCCGTGCGCGCTGGCCCTGGTCGGGGCCGGGGTGCGCCGCGTCGTGCTCGCGCAGCAGGACCCGAACCCGCTCGCCGCGGGCGGGGCCGCCACGCTGCGCGCCGCCGGGGTCGAGGTCGAGAGCGGGCTGCTCGAGGACGACGCCCGCGCGCTCAACCGGGCCTGGGCCTTCGCCGTCGAGCACGACCGGCCGCTCGTCACCTGGAAGTTCGCCGCCAGCCTGGACGGGCGCAGCGCCGCCGCCGACGGCACCAGCCGCTGGATCAGCTCCACCGCCGCCCGACTGGACACCCACCGGCTGCGGGCGGAGTGCGACACGATGCTGGTCGGCACCGGCACCGTCGCGATCGACGACCCGCTGCTCACGGTCCGCGACGAGCACGGCACGCCGCTGGCGCACCAGCCGCTGCGCGCGGTCATGGGCGAGCGCGACCTCGACCCCGGCCGCCGGGTGCTGGGCCCCGACGCCGAGACCGTGCACCTGCGCACCCGCGATCCGCACGCGGCGCTCGCCGAGCTGCACCGCCGCGAGCGCCGGCACGTCTTCCTCGAGGGCGGTCCCACGCTGGCTGCCGCCTTCCTGCGCGCCGGCCTGGTCGACGAGATCGTGGCGTACGTCGCGCCGCTGCTGCTCGGCGCGGGGCGGGCGGCGGTGGGCGACCTGGGAATTCCCACGATCGCCGCGGCGTTGCGCCCGCTGGTCACCGACGTGACGGTCCTCCCCGGCGTCGACGGCGAGCAGCCGAACATCCGACTCACACTCGTTCCCGCCCAGGAGGCCTGACATGTTCACCGGAATCGTCGAGGAGCTCGGCACCGTCGACGTCGTCGAGGACCAGGGGGACGCGATCCGGCTCACCGTCCGGGCGGACGTCACCCTGGACGGCACCGGCCTGGGCGACTCGATCGCCGTCAACGGCTGCTGCCTGACGGTGGCCGCGCGCACCGAGGGGACGTGGACTGCCGACGTGATGCAGGAGACCCTCGACAAGACCGGCCTGCGGGGTGTGGCCCCCGGCGACCGGGTGAACCTGGAGCGCGCCGTCACCGTCGAGAAGCGGCTCGGCGGGCACCTCGTCCAGGGCCACGTCGACGGGGTGGGCGAGATCCTCGCGCGGACCCCGAGCGAGCACTGGGAGGTCGTCGAGATCGGGCTGCCGCCCGCGCTGTCGCGCTACCTGGTCGACAAGGGCTCGATCACCGTCGACGGCGTCAGCCTCACCGTCGTCGACGTCGGCGAGGCCTCGTTCACGGTGAGCCTGATCCCCGAGACCCTGGCCCGCACCACCCTCGGGCGCCGGGCGCCCGGGGACCTGGTCAACCTCGAGGCCGACGTGATCGCCAAGCATGTCGAGCGGCTGCTGGCCGGCGGCTACCTGGACCGGTCGGCGACGGGGGAGGACTCCTGATGCTGGACTGGCTCCTGCACGGGCAGATCGCCGTCGGCGAGGGCCACCTCGCGGTCCGCGAGGTGGTCGGGAACGTCTTCGGGCTCGCCAGCGCGCTGCTCGGGATGCGCCTGGTCGTGTGGGCCTGGCCGGTCGGCCTGGTCGGCAACGCGCTGCTGTTCACGGTCTTCGTCAGCGGCGAGCTCAGCGGCGCCGTCGCCGAGCCGCTGTGGGGGCAGGCCGGGCGGCAGGTGATGTTCGCGATCGTCGGCGGCTACGGCTGGTGGCGCTGGTCGCGGCACCGGGCAGAGGGCGCCGCCCGCGTCGCCTGGGCGCCGCGCTGGGCCACCTGGTCCGAGCGGCTGGTGCTGCTCGCCGCCGGCGCCGCGGCGTACGCCGTGGCCTGGGCCGTCCTGCACCGGATCGGCTCCTGGGGCCCGGCCACCGAGGCCTGGATCCTGGCCGGCTCGCTGCTGGCCACCTGGGGCATGGCCCGCGGGTGGGTCGAGTTCTGGCTGGTCTGGATCGCGGTCGACGTCGTCGGCGTCACCAGCCTGGTCCGCGCCGGCTACTACCCGACCGCGGCGATGTACCTCTTCTACGGCGCGTTCTGCGTCATCGGGCTGTTCGCCTGGTGGCGTCTGGAGCGGGCCGCTCGCACCAGGCCGGGGGCCATCCCGGTCGACGAAGGAGTTCCCGCATGACCAGCAACCCCCTGGGCCGCCCGCAGCACGGCGGGATCCGGCTCGACCCCGTCGAGCGCGCCGTCGCCGACATCGCCGCCGGCCGGGCGGTCGTGGTCGTCGACGACGAGGGCCGCGAGAACGAGGGCGACATCATCTTCGCGGCCAGCAAGGCCACGCCGGAGCTGATGGCGTTCACGATCCGGCACTCCAGCGGCGTGATCTGCGTGCCGATGCCCGGGGAGATGCTGGACCGGCTCGAGATCCCGCTGATGACCCCGCACAACAAGGACCGGCTGCGCACGGCGTACACGATCTCGGTGGACGCCCGCGACGGCGTCAGCACCGGCATCTCCGCCGCGGACCGGGCCCACACCGCCCGGGTCCTGGCCGACTCGGCGACCGAGCCCTGGGAGATCACCCGCCCCGGCCACGTCTTCCCGCTGCGCTACCGCGAGGGCGGGGTGCTGGTGCGCCGCGGGCACACCGAGGCCGCCGTGGACCTCGCGAAGCTGGCGGGGCTGACCCCGGCGGGGGTGCTGGTGGAGGTCGTCAACGACGACGGCACGATGAAGCGGGCCCCCGAGCTGCGCGAGTTCGCCGACGAGCACGGCCTGGCGATGATCTCCATCGAGGACCTCGTGAAGTACCGCCGCCGCCACGAGGAGCACGTGGAGCGGGTCGCCGAGACCCGGCTCCCGACCCGGGCCGGCGAGTTCACGGCCTACGGCTACCGGATCACGATCGACGGCTCCGAGCACCTCGCCCTCGTCCACGGCGACGTCTCCGGGCCCGAGCCGGTGCTCACCCGGGTGCACTCGGAGTGCCTGACCGGTGACGTCTTCGGCAGCCGACGCTGTGACTGCGGACCGCAGCTGGACGAGGCGATCGAGCGGATCATGGCCGAGGGCCGGGGCGTCGTGGTCTACCTGCGCGGGCACGAGGGCCGCGGGATCGGCCTGGTCGGGAAGCTGCAGGCCTACCAGCTCCAGGACGGCGGTCGCGACACCGTCGACGCCAACCTCGACCTGGGCCTGCCCGCCGACGCCCGGCACTACGGCACCGCCACCCAGATCCTCAAGGATCTCGGGGTCGAGGCGGTCCGGCTGCTGACCAACAACCCGGGGAAGGTCTCCGACCTGGAGGACTACGGGATCACCGTGACCGAGCGGGTACCGCTCACCCCGCACCCCAACGACCACAACCTCGCCTATCTGCTGACCAAGCGGGACCGGATGGGACACGTGCTGCCGGACCTGGACCACGGCCCGCGCACCGACCCCGCGGACCCGGTCGCCAGCACCCTCACGAACGGAGGTCCGCGATGAGCGGAGCCGGAGCCCCCACCCACCAGCCCGTCGACTGCCACGACCTGCGGGTCGCGGTCGTCGCCGCCACCTGGCACGAGCAGGTGATGGACGGCCTGCTGGCCGGCGCCGCCCGCGCCTTCGCCGACTACCGCGTCGACGCGCCAGTGGTGGTCCGGGTGCCGGGCGCGTTCGAGCTGCCGGTCGTGGCGGGCGCGCTCGCGGCCCACGGGTACGAGGCCGTGATCGCGCTCGGCGTGGTGATCCGCGGCGGCACCCCGCACTTCGAGTACGTCTGCTCCGCGGCCACCGACGGCCTGGCCCGAGTCGCGCTCGACCACACGGTCGCCCTCGGGTTCGGCGTGCTGACCTGCGACGACGAGCAGCAGGCGCTGGACCGGGCCGGCCTGGAGGGGTCCCGGGAGGACAAGGGCTACGAGGCCGCGTCCGCGGCGCTTCTGACCGCCCAGACGCTCAAGCGGGTCCGGCGCGGGTACGACGCCTGAGCGCCGCCCGGGCTACCAGCCCAGCAGGGCGGCCATCTCGGTGGCCAGCGACATCGGGTCGAACGGCTTGGAGATGACACCGGCGACCGCCAGGCCGGCCCAGGCCTCGTGCGCGTCGCCGCGGATCTTCGCGGTCAGGAACACCACCGGGATGTCCCGGGTGGCCGCGTCGTCGCGCAGGTGCTGGAACGTGCTGGGACCGTCCATGCCGGGCATCATCACGTCGAGGAGCACCGCGTCGGGACGCTGCTCCCGGGCGATCCGGACGGCTTCCTCGCCGCCGCTGGCCGGCAGGACCTGCCACCCGCCGACCAGCTCGAGCGCGATCTGGGTGATCTCGCGGATCGAGTCGTCGTCGTCGACCACCAGCACGGTGGGAACCGCGCCGTCCGCCACGAGACCACCTCTTCCTCATCGCCCCGGGTCCCCCGAGGGACTGTCACCGGCTGGCCGGCAGCCTAGCGCCGATCCGTGCCGGCCGGCTCAGCGGACGACGTGCTCGGCCGCGTAGTAGGTCTGCCGGTCGATCGGGTGCACGTCGAGCGCCGCGTGCACGCTGAGCATCTGCTGGATCCCGGCGCCGAGGCCGAGCTCGTCGTTGTAGAGGCAGATGTCCCACGCGCACACGGCGCGCTCGGCGAGGATCAGGTCGGTGACCGCGGCGATCATCGCCCCGAAGACGCGCTGCTGGCGGTGACCGGGCCGCACCAGCGTGAAGCCCAGGTAGTAGACGGCGTCGCGCGCGGACTGCTCGGGGTAGTGGTGGGCGAAGTAGCCCGGGCTGATCCAGGGCACCGTCTCCAGGTGCCGGGTGAGCGTGGTCAGGCCGATCACCTGGTCGCCGTCCCAGGCGAGGTACTTGCTGACCCGCGGGTCGTGCATCTCCTCGAGGAACTCCGACTCGTGCAGCAGCTGGCGCGCCACCGCCCGGTGCTCGAGCTCGCCGAAGGTCTCCCGGTAGAGCTCGTAGTAGCGCGCGGAGGTCGCGGCGTCCAGGTCGGTGGCCACCGTGACCCGCACCGGTGCCGCGGGCCGCGCCTCGGCGCTCACCCGACGCTCCACGGGACGGTCTCGTACGCCGCGACCGCGAGCGCGCAGGCCGGCAGCTCGGTGCAGGTCGCGGAGACCGTGAGCATCTCCAGGCGCTCGAAGCCGCCGCCGCGGTGCGCGACCAGGTCCTCGAGGCTGGAGCGGATCAGCTCCTGGAGGGCCTTCTCGGAGGTCGCGGTGTGCTCGACGAAGAGACCCGCGCCGGTCTCGTCGTCGACGGCCCACCCCAGGCCGGCCCACCCCGTGTCGCCCGGCTGGTCGGCGTACGCCGCGGCCAGGACGCAGAAGAGCCGGTCGCCGTGGCGTCCCTCGACGGGGTCCACAGCGCCGTCGTCCACGTGGTGCAGCCGGCTGGCGGGCGGGATCACCGAGGACAGCGTGATCAGGTTGTAGTTGCCGACGCCGGCCCGCAGCAGCGCGTGGTCGAACGCCGACAGGTGGGTGCGACCCTCCCCGACGCCGGTGCGCAGCGTGATGTCCAGACCTGCGGCACTCGGCGCGGGCGGACTCTTGGGGTTCACCAAGGTTCTCCGTTCTGTCGTGCCATGACCCCGGTGGCCACGGCGAGGATGTCGTGGGCCAGCGCCTGCGTCGCCGAGCCTGGGGCGACCTCCGTGCGGTGCACGGCGACCAGCGCGGCGCGCTGCGCCGGGCGGTCGCGCAGCCGCGCCAGGGTGGCGACCGCGTCGCGGGCGTCGAGGTCGACCAGCAGCACTCGCGGGCCGGCCTCGTGTTCCGGACCACCGCTCGGCGCGTCCTGATCGGGATCGACAGCCGTGACCCGCGCGCAGTGGCCGGTCAGCGCCTCGGTCAGCGCCCGCCGGAGCTGGTGGTCGGTCTCGATGAGCAGCACCTCGGCGTCGCTCGGCGGGGCGCCCAGGGCGACCTGGAGCGAGGTGCACAGGCTCAGCGGGTCGACGCCGTCGCCGAGCGGCAGGGCCAGCAGGGTGAGGGCGGGCGGTCGTGCTCCCGGGTCGCCGGCGTCGGCGAAGCCCGCGCGGCCGACGTGCACGAGGTCGAAGCCGTGCCCGGTGAGCTGCTCGGTCCAGGTGGCGGCGGTCCGGTCGGTGCCGCCGACCACCGCGACGGCGGCGCGCGGCGCGGGCCGGTGGGTCCGGCTGGCCCGGGGGATGCTGAAGGAGACGGTCGTGCCCAGCCCGGGCCCGCTCTCGGCCCAGATCCGGCCGCCGTGACGCTCGACGATGCCGCGGCTGATGGCCAGCCCCAGGCCGGTGCCGCCCTTCTGGCGCGCGTCGGAGGAGTCCACCTGCTGGAAGCGCTCGAAGACCGCGTCCAGCTTGTCGGCCGGAATGCCGCGCCCGTGGTCGAGCACGCTGAACACGACCTCGTTCTCGCCGGGCGTCGCGGACACGACGACCTCGCTGCCGGGGTCGGAGAACTTGATGGCGTTGCCGAGCAGGTTGGTCAGGGTCTGCACGATCCGGTCGGCGTCCACGAAGACCCGGCCGCCGGCGGGGCCGTTGACCAGCGTGACGTCGACCGCGTCGGCCATCGCGCCCATCTCGCCGGTGGACCGGGCGATCAGGTCCGCCACGTCGTGCGTCCCCAGCTCGAGGTCGCCGCTGCCGGACTGGATGCGGTCGAGGTCGAGGATGTCGTTGATCAGCCGGGTCAGCCGCTCGCTGCTCTCGAGCGCGGTCTCGGCGATGCCCTGCGCACGGGGCCCGAGCGCACCCAGGGCGCCGCCGGCGAGAAGTCCCAGCGAGCCCCGGATCGAGGTCAGCGGGGTGCGCAGCTCGTGGCTGACGACCGAGACGAACTCGTTCTTCATCCGGTCGATCTCGCGGCGCTGGGTCATGTCGCGGAAGACCACGACCGCGCCGCTGGCCGGGCCCGAGGCGCCGTCCTCGTGGATCGGGCTCGCGGTGATCTCGACCGGGAACCGCTCGCCGTCGGCGCGGACGTAGACGTCCTGCTCGGCGAGCGCGCTGTGGCCGTCACGGATGGCCTCGGCGACGTAGCAGCCGGCCCAGGGGTACGGCGTGCCGTCGTGGCGCGGCGCGTGGAACCGCTCGTGCGCGTCCTGGCCGAGCAGGTCCTCCCGGGCGCAGCCGAGGGCCCGGGCCGCCGAGGGGTTGACGAAGGTGACCCGGCCCGCGCCGTCCACGCCGTAGATCCCGTCGCCGACGGAGCTGACGAGCAGGTCGGTCTGGCGGGCCATCCGGCGAAGGTCGGCGGTCTGTGCGCGGACCTGCTCCTCCAGCCCCCGGCGCAGCCGGCTGTGGTCCAGGGTGAGCAGGGTCTGCCGGGCGCCGACGGCGGCCACGATCACCAGCCACAGCAGGCCCTGGGCGGTCCCGAAGCGTCCCGCCACCGGGGCCAGCACCTGCACGGCGCCGGCCACGAGCACCACGGCGTACACGACGGCTGTCGCCCGCGCGTCGGAGAGACTGGCGGGGGCCGGGGACGGACCCTCCTCGTGGGCGCTGGGATACCAGGCGGCGAGGCCGATCAGGAGGTAGCCGGCCATCCAGCCCAGGTCGACCAGGGTGCCGAACTGGAACTCCCGGGTCGCCACCAGGACGGCGAAGGCGAGGTCGGCGACGGTGTACATCACGAAGCCGGCCGAGATCAGGGCGAGCGCCGGCCGGTCGGCGCCGGTGCTGCGCACGATCAGCAGCAGCGCCACGGTGACCAGCACGACGTCGAAGACCGGGATCAGCTGGGTCGTCAGCGCGGTGCGGTGCGCCGAGTCGCTCTCCAGCACCCGCTGGTAGACCAGGATCGAGGTCGTCACCACGACGGCCGCCGCGATGACCGCGCCGTCGAGGATCAGCAGGGTCCGGTCGATGCCGCGCCGGCGGATCGTGGGGAACGTGAGCAGGGCGGCGGTCGAGAGCAGCAGGGCCAGGCAGATGATGCCGTCGCCCACCCCGCTGGGGGAGTCCACCGGGTCGGCGCCCATGCCGGCCACCCACAGGTTGCTGGCGATGCCGGCGAGCCCGGCGGCGGCGACCAGCACCCAGGTGCGCCGTCGGCGGCCCCGGGTCTGGCGGACCCGCACCAGGCAGGCGGTGATGCCGACCGCCGCCGAGGTGATCAGGCCCAGGCCGCTGGCGGGCTCCCGCACCGACGCCGGCACCAGGGGGGAGAGCAGGACCGCGAACGCCAGGCACAGCAGTGCGGAGCAGGGCACAGCCCTCGCGAACCGCCGCCGCTGGACTGCCAACGGCGCGGCGTGGCTCATGGGCGTGAACCTACCAGCGCGCGGCCGTGGGTCCGCGCCCTGGCCCGGAGGCCGGGGCGCTCGCGGGACCACCTAGGCTGGTGGCCCGTGAAGACGTTCGACGAGCTCTGGGCCGAGCTGTCCGAGAAGGCCCGGACCCGACCCGCAGGATCCGGCACCGTGCGCGAGCTCGACGCCGGGGTCCATGCGATCGGCAAGAAGCTGGTCGAGGAGGCCGCCGAGTCCTGGATGGCCGCCGAGCACGAGGGCGCCGAGCGCGCGGCCGAGGAGATCAGCCAGCTGCTCTACCACGCCCAGGTGCTGATGCTGGCCCGCGGGATCACGCTCGACGACGTCTACGCCCACCTCTGAGGATCCCGTGTCTGCCACCCCGCCCCTGCTCCGCGTAGCAGTCCCGAACAAGGGATCGCTGTCCCAGTCCGCCCAGGAGATCCTGCGCGAGGCCGGCTACCGCCAGCGCGACGACTCCAAGCAGCTCGCCCTGACCGACGCCGAGAACGGCGTCGAGTTCTTCTACCTGCGCCCGCGCGACATCGCGCTGTACGTCGGGAGGGGCACCCTCGACGTCGGCATCACCGGGCGCGACCTGCTGCGCGACTCGCGCGCCGACGCCGAGGAGGTCGTCGCGCTCGGCTTCGGCCGCAGCCGGTTCCGGTTCGCCGGCCCGCGCGGGTCGTTCTCCGAGGTCGCCGACCTGGCCGGCACCCGCATCGCCACGTCCTACGACGGCGTGGTGCGGGACTTCCTGGCCGAGCGGGGGATCGCCGCGGACGTCGTGCGACTCGACGGCGCGGTCGAGACCAGCATCCAGCTCGGGGTCGCCGACGCGATCGCGGACGTGGTCGAGACCGGCAGCACCCTGCGCCAGGCCGGCCTGGAGACCTTCGGGGAGACGATCCTCGACTCCGAGGCGGTCCTGGTCACCCGCCGTGGCGAGGTGCCGACCGGGTTCGAGACCTTCAAGCGCCGCGTCGACGGTGTCCTGGTGGCCCGCAGCTACGTGATGATGGACTACGACATCGAGCTCGACCGGGTGCAGGCGGCGGTCGCGCTGACGCCGGGCATCGAGAGCCCGACGGTCTCCCCGCTGCACCGCGAGGGCTGGGTCGCGGTTCGCGCGATGGTCCCGCGCGAGGGCTCCCAGCGGCTGATGGACGAGCTGTGGGAGCGCGGCGCCCGCGGCATCCTGCTGACGGAGATCAATGCCTGCCGACTCTGAGCGTCCGGACCCCGCGACCGCGCAGCAGCGGCTGCCGCGCACCTGGCGACCGCTGGGGCCACGGATCGCCGGCATCGTCTTCGGCGGCGCGCTGCTCGTGGTCTTCGGGGTCGCCTGGGTGACCCTGGGTGCGGAGAACCGCGCCAAGTTCACGCCGTTCCAGATCGGCACGATGGTCGTGCTGACCGCGCTCGGCTACGCGGTGATCTACGCGCTGGTCCGCTCGCGGGTCGTCGCCGAGCCCGACCGGCTGGTGATCGTCAACGGCTACCGGCGCCGGGAGCTCGACTGGGCCGAGGTCGTCGCGATCCGGCTGCCGCCTGGCGCGCCGTGGGCGACGCTGGACCTCAGCGATGGGACGACCGTCTCGGCGATGGGGATCCAGGGCTCCGACGGGGCCCGCGCCCAGCAGGCCGTGCGCGAGATCCGGACGCTCGCCGACCGGCTGGGCTGACCGGCTGGGCTGGCCGGCTGGGCTGGCCGGACCCGACCCGATCCGGTCGGGCTCAGTCCAGGGCCCGGATGCCCCAGCAGGTCGAGAGCTCGTCGTCGGCGGAGCCGGCCGGGCCGAGCGTCACGACGTCCTCCCCGGACCGGAACGCGTCGGGCGGCGCGGTCATCGGCTCGACGGCCAGGGAGCGCCGGGCGGTGCCCGCGACGTCGTCGGCGGAGTAGACCTGCAGCCAGCCGTGGTGCCCGTCGACCCACAGGGCCACGCCCAGGCCCGAGGACGGGTCGCGCAGCACCACGGTCGCCACGCCCGAGGCGTCCCGCTCGAGGTCGGTGAAGGCGTCGTTGAGCGGGAGCCGGCGCAGCGGCCGCGGCACCCGGAAGTCGTACGGCGTGCCGTCCACCGGCTCGCGGCCGACCGGCAGCAGCCGGTCGTCGACCAGGGTCCGGCTCGCCGCGGGGACGAGGAGCTCCAGCCGGTCCACGGGTCCCGAACCCACCGCGAGGTAGGGGTGCGCGCCGCTGGCGTACGGCGCCGCCTCGGCGGCGTGGTTGGTGGCGGTCTGGGTGACGGTCAGGCCGTCGGCCGAGAGGTCGTAGACCACCCGCAGGTCCAGGGTCCACGGATAGCCGGTCTGCGCCATCAGCCGGTAGGTCAGCGCCACGGAGTGGGCCGTGTGCTCCTCCACGGTCCAGGCGACCCAGCGGGCCAGGCCGTGGGAGGCGTTGTGCCGGCCCGGCTCGGTCAGCGGGAGCTGCAGGTCGCGCCCGCTCCAGCGGTAGCGCCCGTCCCGGATCCGGTTGGGCCAGGGCATCAGCAGCTGGCCGCGGCCGCCGGAGGACATCGCGTCGACCGCGAAGCCGTCGACGAGGTGCCGACCGCCGTGGCAGAACTCCCGCAGCGCGCCGCCGCTCTCGGTCACGACCGCCCGGTAGCCGCCGGCCGAGATCTCGAACTGGTCACCGCTGGGAGGAAGCACGCCGCACACCCTAGGGGGTCTGGTCGGGTGCTCCGGATCCGAACCCGTAGACCCGGTCGACCTCGCGCCAGTAGTGCTCGGAGATCCGGGCCTCCTCCTCGGCGGAGGCCGCGAGCGACTCCGGCAGCTGCGGCCGGCAGCCGGCGGCCCGGCAGTTGCGCAGGTCCCACCAGACCTTCTCCAGGTCGCGCAGCACCACGGCGTACGCCGGGTCGCGCACGACGTTGCGCTGCTGGAGCGGGTCGGTGAGCAGGTCGTAGAGCTCGTGCTCGCCGGTGCGGCTGCGGATCAGCGAGTAGCGCGCGGTCCGGACGCCGATCGAGGACCGGGGTCCCGAGAACCCGGGGCTGCGCCCGCGGCCGATGTGCGTCGCCTCGGTGAGAACGGGGCGGTCCCAGCCCCGGTCGCCGCCGAGCATGGTCGGGACCCGGCTGTCCCCGTCGGCGGGGACCGGCGGGCGAGCGCCGCCGAGATCGAGGATCGAGGCGCTCAGGTCGATGGTCGTCACCGGGTCGTGGCGGGTCTCCCCGCTGCGCATGCCCGGACCGGTCATCACCAGCGGCACGCGCAGGGAGGGCTCGTGGGCGCGGACCTTGCCCGAGCGCCGGCGGTGCTCGCCGAGGAAGTAGCCGTTGTCGGAGGTGAAGGCGAGCACCGTGTTCTCCCACTCCCCGGTCCGCTTCAGGGTGCGGACCAGGCGCGCGACCTGGCGGTCCATCACGAAGATCGACTCCGCCCGCTGCCGGGTGAGCTCGCGCAGCCCGTGGCGCTCGGCGGCGTTCGGCTCGGGATCGGCACGCATGGCCTTCGGCTTGTCCGAGATGTCGGCCTCGCTCGGACCGCCGTCGCGCGGCATGCCGGCGCCGCGGTCGATGAGCCGGTCGAACCGGCCGCGGACCCAGGCCGGCCGGGCCGGGGTCCGGACGTCCTGGAGCCGCCCGTGGTCGTCGAGGACGCGGTCGATGTCCCCGGGCTCGACCGGCGCCCCGAAGTGCGGGGCGACGTAGTTGACGTACATGAAGAACGGCTTGCGGCCGGCGGCGAACCGGCGGGCCATCGCGACCGAGAAGTCGCCGATCACGTCGCTCTGGTACTCGCCGCCGTGGCTGTCGTCGACGCGGCCGTTGATGTTGAACGGCGTGTTCAGGTAGTGGTAGGTCCCGCCGCTGAAGCCGGCGTCGCCCGGGTTCTCGACAGCCCCCCGCCAGTCGTCCCACCCGTGCGGGACGTAGGTGTGCGACGGCTCGCCGCTGACCCGGGAGGGCTGGACGCCGTAGAGGTTGAGGTACTTGCCGATGAACCCGGTGCGGTAGCCGGCCTCGCTCATGCTGGTCGCGAGCGTGCGCGAGTCGTCGAACGAGCCGTAGCCGTAGGGGGCCTCGTGCCAGTAGACCCGGTGGTTGTGGGCGTACTGGCCGGTGAGGAACGACGCCCGCGCCGGGCAGCACAGCGGATAGGGAGAGAAGGAGTTGGCGAAGGTCAGGCCTCGGCGGGCCACCAGCCGGCGGATCTGGGGCGCGAACAGCAGGTCGTCGACGCGCATGTCGTCGGCCATGACCACGACGACGTTGGGCCGGGCGGCGTCGCGGTCCCGCTCGGGCGGGGCCTCGGTCACTTCCTCCAGCGGTGCCCCGGCCGGCTCCGCCCCGGCGCCGGGAGCCTGCGCCGCCCGGCTCTCGCGGGCGCCCGGATGCTCGAGCATCGTCCAGGTGCCGGAGGCCAGCAGCCCGACCGCGACCGCCGCGGCGACGGCGGGCGCCAGCAGGCGGCCGCGCCGGACGCGACGTCGGGGGAGCATGCACACAGGCTAGGCAAAGGATCTCGCTCGGCGAGGGGTTTTCGCGTCCTGGGGGAGTCGCCTCAGGTGCCGGAGGTGTCCAGCCGCAGGTCCGCGCGGGCGGCGGTGGCCTCGTGGGCGAAGTGGTCGGCCTCCGCGCGCCGCCACCGGCGCAGGTGGGGCTCGACGGCCGCGCCGTCGCGGGCCACGCCCCTGGCCACCCGGACCTCCTCGCGGGCGCCGACCCAGACCAGGACGGTGCGCCACGGGTCCAGCAGCCGAGCCCCCGCCCCGACCCCCTCGACGACCAGCAACGGCGTCGGCGGCACCGGCACCTCCTCGGCGTACGCGCCGGCGTGCCAGTCGTAGCGGCGGTACGCCGAGGCGCGGCCGCTGGCCAGCGGCTCGAGCAGGATCGCCAGTCGGGCCGGGAGCCCGGGGAGGTCGTCCCAGCCGTCGAGCAGGTCGTCGGTGTGCACGACCACGGCGTCCGCGCCGGCCCGGCCGGCGATCCGGGCGGCCAGCGTCGTCTTCCCGGATCCGGACGGCCCGTCGACGCAGACCAGCCGGGACCCGCCGAGGGTCGCAGGGCGGGAGCGGGCCAGGCCGAGCACGGCGGCCGCGACGTCCGGCGCCGCAGCGTCAGAAGGCGAGGCCGTGGCCACGGTAGGTCGGCACCTGGTCGACGAGCTCGGCGCCGCGCAGCAGGTGGGCGGTGTTGGTGTGCTCGAACAGCTCCCCGGACTTGGCGTGCCGGAACCAGACCAGGTCGCCGACGGAGAGCAGGCCCGCGGCCGGCCCCACCAGCGGCGTCTGCACCTCGCCGGCCCCCTCCAGGGCGGTGAGCCGCAGCCCGGCCGGCGCCCACGGGGTGGGGGCCCGGTCGCTGCCGACCGGGCCGGAGGCGACCAGCCCGCCGCCGTGCACGGTGACCGCATCGGGGGCTGGCCGCCGGACGACCGGCAGCCCGTAGAAGGCGGCCGGGCGGGGCGCGAAGGATCGGTAGTGGTCGAAGAGCGTCGGCACCAGCAGCCCGGAGCCGGCCGCGACCTCGGTGACGGCGGGGTCGGCGGCGGACCCGGCGACGGACCCGGAGCCGCCGGCGTTCCAGAACTCCAGCTCGGTCAGCTCCGCGAGGCCCGCCGCGATCCGCGCCCGCCGCTCGGCGAGCTGGGTCAGCGAGAGCGACTTGATGGTGCGCACGGCCAGCGACCGGGCCCGCTGCCCGGGGACGTCGTCCGGGACCCCGGCGACCTGCCCCTCGTAGGTCATCACGCCGACCAGGCGGAAGCCGGGCCGCTCCATGACGGCCCGGGCCAGGTCGAGGACGGCGTCGAGGTCGTGGACCGGGGAGCGGCGCGGGCCGATCAGGCGCCCCGCGACCCGCAGCCCGGCGTCGACGTCGAGGGCCACCCGCACCTGGACCGCGCTGGAGGAGCGCACGGCGTCCACCACGTCGAGGTGCTCGACCTCGTCGACCATCAGCGTGACCCGAGCGGCGGCCGTGGGGGAGGCCACGAGGCGAGCGAGCGCACCGCGGTCGACGCTCGGATAGGCGACCACGACGTCGTCGCTGATGCCGTTCTCCTCCAGCCACAGTGCCTCGGCCAGGGTGAAGGCCAGCACGCCGGCGAACCCGTCGTGTCGCAGGGCCCGGGAGATCAGGGCCGGGACCCGCAGCGACTTCGACGCGACCCGGATCGGCGTGCCCCCCGCGCGCCGGGCCAGGTCGGCCGCGTTGGCGTCGAAGGCGTCGAGGTCGACGACCACCAACGGGGTGGCCAGCGGAGCCCCGTGCGCCTCGACGGCGCGGGTCAGCCGCCACCAGAGCCGGTTGCGCGCGACGGCTCCGTCGGCGCGCGCCATCAGGAGATGCCGCGTCGGCGCAGCAGCGCCTCGATCTCGTCCATCTCGGGATCGCCGGCGGCACCGGCCTGCGGGGCCGCGGTCGCGCCGCCGACGGCGCGCTCCTTGCGGCCCGGCGCCGCGGGGCGGGTGCGCTCGCGGGGCGCGGAGCCGCGGCGGTCCAGGACCCCGGCGAGCAGGAACAGCACGACCGCGACCCCGGCCAGCACGATGCCGGTCCACACCACGGGGCTGAAGACCAGCCGCACCGCCCAGTCGCCGATCGCGTCCGCGATCCGGGTGAACATGCGCAGGGTGTCGGTCAGGTACGCCGCGAGCGGGAGCAGCGCGATCGCGACGCCGCGCAGCCCGGCGGCGAGGCCGCGGCGGCGGAAGGACACCCAGGCCCACAGGCCGGCGAACAGGGTGAGCGTGAGCGTCAGTGCGCCCCACGTGACGTCGTCCACACCACCAGCCTTGCACACGGACCCGAGTCGCGAGACGCCACGGCCCGCCCGGTCAGCGCGTAGCGCCGGGCGGGCCGTGGCCCCAGGACGGTCGGGAGCCTCAGACGCTCACCGCGACCCGGCGCGGGGCCGGCTCCGTCCCGGGGTTCTCACGCGGGTCCGGCAGGGGGGCCAGCAGCCCCCGGGCGCGCAGCCGCGGCATCACGCCCTCGGCGAACCACCACGCCTCCTCGACGTGGGGGTAGCCCGAGAGGATGAACTCGTCGATCCCCAGGGCGTGGTACTCCGCGACCAGCCCCGCCACCTCGTCGTGGCTGCCGACGAACGCGGTGCCGGCCCCGCCCCGGACCAGTCCGACCCCGGCCCACAGGCCCGGGTGGACCTCCAGGTCGTGCGCCGAGGCGTACGACGAGCGCTGGTCGCGCAGCGCCGACATCCGACGCTGGCCGGTCGACTCCGAGGCCTGCATCGCCGCCTGCGCCCGGGCGACGGTGTCCGGGTAGAGGCCGTCGAGCAGCCACTGGGCGTGCGCCCACGCGGCCTCGGAGGTGTCCCTCGACAGCGTGTGCACCCGCATGCCGAAGCGCACGGTGCGGCCCTCGGCCGCCGCCAGCTCCCGGATCCAGGCGATCTTCTCGCTCACCTGCTCCGGCGGCTCGCCCCAGGTGAGGTACACGTCGGCGTACCGGGCCGCGACCGGGCCGGCCGGCCCCGAGGAGCCGCCGAAGTACACCGGCGGCGCGTCGATGCCGCCGGCGACCAGCGCCCCCTGCGCCGAGTAGTGGTCACCCTCGAAGTCGAACGGTGCGGCCGACCACGTGCCGCGGACCACCTCCAGGAACTCCGCGGTCCGCGCGTAGCGCTGCGCCTTGTCCACGGTGTCCCCGAACCGGGCCTGCTCGGTCGGCTCGCCGCCGGTCACGACGTTGAGCATCAGCCGGCCCCCGGAGATCCGCTGGTAGGCCGCCGCCATCTGCGCGGCGAGGACGGGATTGATCACCCCGGGGCGGAACGCGACCAGGAACTTCAGCCGGGAGGTCTCCCGGACCAGGGCCGCGGTCGCGAGCCACGCGTCCTCGCAGAACGTGCCGGTCGGCGTGAGCACGCCGGTGAACCCGGCCTGCTCGGCGGTCCGCGCCACCTCGGCGAGATAGTCGATGGTGGGCGCGCGGAACCCGTCGCGCAGCGTCTCGTGCAGGCCCGAGCGGACCTCGTGCGGGACGCCCTGCCCGGCGCCCACCAGGCCCCGGCTGTCGCCCGAGGTCGGCAGGAACCAGTGCAGCGTGACGCCGCGCCCGGGGATGGCGTCGGGGCTCACTGGACGGCCTCGCCGGTCGTGTACTCGGCGAACTCGTCGGTGAAGTGGTCCGCGACGTCGACCTCCACCGGCAGCAGCCCGTTGGCGAAGAACGTGTCGGCCATCTGCTGCTCGGAGTCCACGACCTCCTGGTCGATCGGCACCGGGGTCACCGGCCGGTTGGCGGCGGCCGCGAGCGTGACCTCCTTCGGGAGACCGGTCTGCTTGGCCCACACCGTGGCCCACTCGTCGCGGTGCTCGGAGGACCACAGCTGGGCCTTGGTGATCCGGGTGAGGTAGTCCGACAGCGCCGCCTTGGTGGCCTCGTCCTCCAGCGCCGCCTGCGAGGCGACCTGGAAGTTCAGCCCGTTGACGACGCCCTCGCCGTTGGTGAGCACCCGCGCCCCCTCGCCGACCACGGCCTGGGAGGTGTAGGGGTCCCAGACCGTCCACGCGTCGAGGTGCCCGGACTTGAACGCCGCGAGCGCGTCGCCGGGCTGGAGGTTCTGGACCTCGATGTCGGAGTACTTCACGCCGGCCTTCTCGAGCTGGGCCAGCAGGTGGTAGTTCGCCGAGCTGCCCTCGGCCACCGCCACCTTCTTGCCCTTGAGGTCCGCGACCGACTGCAGCGGGGAGTCCGCGGGCACCAGGATCGCGTCGCCCTGACCGGTGTAGCTGGCGCCGGCGACGATCTTGAAGGTGCCCTTCGCGGCGGCCGCGAAGATCGGCGGGGTGTTGCCGACCAGGCCGACGTGGATGGAGTCGGCGTTGAGCGCCTCCAGCATCGGCGGGCCGGAGGTGAACTCCTGCCACTTGATCTCGTACTCGGTCTCCACGAGCCCGGCGGCCGTCAGCAGCGCCTTCGCGCTGGAGGCCTTCTGGTCCCCGACGATCAGGGTGACCTTCGAGAGGTCCACCTCGCCGTCCTCGTTCACCGCGCCGGCGTTGCCGGTGGCGTCGCCGCCGCAGGCGCCGAGGGTCAGGGCGGCCACGAGCCCGAGCGCCCCCAGGGCCAGTCGGGATCGGTGCGGGCGGGCGGTGCGCAGGGGCTTCATGCTGCTCCTTGGTCGTCTGTGGGATGAGCCGTGCGGTTCGGGTTGGGGGCCACCGGGCGGACGCCGAGGCTGCGCAGGATCTCGGCCCGGGCGGTCGCGATCTCCGGCTGCGAGGGGGCCCGGTCCGAGCGGGGCAGGGTGATCCGCCAGCTGTGCGCGGCGTGGCCCTCGTCCATGACGATGAGCCGGTCGGCGAGCGCGAGCGCCTCGTCGACGTCGTGGGTGACCAGGAGCACCGCCATGGAGTGGCGTCGCCACAGGTCGATGACCAGCTGGTGCATGTCGATGCGGGTCAGGGCGTCGAGCGCGCTGAACGGCTCGTCGAGCAGCAGCAGGGACGGGTTGCTGACCAGGGCCCGGGCGAGCGAGACCCGCTGGGCCTGACCGCCGGAGAGCTGGCGGGGCCAGGCGTCGAGCTTGTCGCCGAGTCCGACCTCCTCGAGCGTCTGCCGGGCCAGGTCGTGGCGCTGGCGGCGCTCGGGGCTGTTGAGCAGCGCGAGCGCGACGTTCTCCGCGACCCTGCGCCAGGGCAGCAGCCGCGGCTCCTGGAAGGCGACCGCGGCGCGCCCGTGGACCTGCACCTCCTCGGCCGGCGCGGGGTCGAGCCTGGCCAGGCTGCGCAGCAGCGTGGACTTGCCGCAGCCGCTGCGCCCGAGCAGGGCGACGAACTCACCCGGCGCGATGTCGAGGTCGATCGAGCGCAGCACCTGGGTGCTCCCGAAGGAGCGGCTGTGGCCGACCACCCGGGCGACGTGCTCCCGGGGCTGCTCGGCGTGCTGGCCGGTGCCGGCGGCGCGGGTGCGGGTGGGTGCGGGGGTGGGGGTGGTCAGGCGCGCCATGTCAGCGCCCTCCTCTCGAGGAGTCGCACGATCGCGTCGGTCGCCAGCCCGAGGATGCTGTAGACGACGAGGCCGACGACGATGACGTCGGTCTGCTGGAACTCGCGGGCGTTGTTGATCAGGTAGCCGAGGCCCTCGCTGGCGCTGATCGTCTCCGCGACGATCAGCGAGAGCCAGGCGATGCCGAGGCTCTGGCGCAGTCCGGTCAGGGTCTGCGGCAGCGCGCCCGGGAGGATCACGTGGCGCACCCGCTGCGGCCAGGTCAGCCCCATGGCGTCCGCGGCCTCGATGGTCTTGCGGTCGATGTTGCGGATGCCGCCCAGGGTGTTGAGGTAGAGCGGGAAGACGACGCCCATCGTGATCAGCGCGATCTTGGGCGTCTCGCCGATCCCGAACCAGATGATGAACAGCGGGATCAGGCCGAAGTGCGGCAGCGTGCGCAGCATCTGCATCGGCGGGTCGATCGCGTCCTCGCCGAAGCGGGACAGGCCGGCCAGGACCGCCAGGCCCAGTCCGAGGACCGCGCCGAGGCCGAAGCCGATGCCGACCCGCTGGAGCGAGGTCAGCGTGGCGGACTGCAGGACGCCGTCGGCGACCAGGTCGCCGGCGGTGCGGGCGATGTCCAGCGGCGCGGCGATGGAGCGCTCGTCGATGACGCCCGCGCTGCTGAGCAGCTGCCACAGCGTGATGACCAGGACGGGGGAGATCCACCGCCTCAGCCACGTCAGGCGGTTCACCGCGCCGGCGCGGGCCCGGGGCGCGCGGGTGGGGACGGGGGAGCCCGTCAGGGTGGTCGCTGTCATGGGAGGCATGTCTAATGGGGTAACAAACTAATGTCAAGCGAAACACTCGACAATGCCAACGTGGCGTCGGGTGGTTTGGCCCTCCCGTGCAGCGGCCGCCACACTGGACGCCATGGATCATCTGGACCAGGGACCGCGCCAGCTCCTGGGACCCGCCTTCCCCGACGACACCGGCGAGACGCCCGCCGAGGTGGCGGCCGCGCTCGCGGCGTACGCCGGGGGCGCCGGCGACCGGGCCGGCGTGCTCGCCGCGCTGGGCGACACGCGGGTACTGGTCCCGGTCGTGGCCGTCCTCGGCGAGGCGGAGATCGGCCCCGACGGCCTCGCCCGGGAGAAGTCCAGCGACATGGCGGCCGTGCTGCTCACCGGCGCCGACGGTCGGCTCGCGCTGCTGGCGTTCACCGGCACCGCCTCGCTGGCCGCCTGGAACCCCGAGGCCCGGCCGGTGCCGGTGACCACCCGGACGGCCGCCCAGTCGGCGATCCAGGAGGGGGCCGCGGCCCTCGTCGTCGACGTGGCCGGCCCGGTGCCGTTCGTGGTCGAGGGCGAGGACCTCCGGGCGGTCGCGCTCGGCTGGCAGCTGGGTCGGATGGGCGGCGAGGCCGTCTGGATCGCACCGGATTCGCGCCCGGACGGAATCCTCGGCTAAGGTTCGGTGTTGACCGATCGGTGCCTCGTGCTCGCACGCAGGTGCCGGTCCCACAAGCGGGGACCAGCTCCATCGTCTCCCACCCGCATCGACCGCCCCGCAAGGGTTTGTGCAGCACAGGTCGTCGGGTCCCGGTCCCGAAGGTGAGAACCAGGCACGCACGTGGTGCTCGAGACTTTCCCTCGGTGGTGCGAACCCCTCGTGGGGGACGTGGCGTGACTGGCTTCCGCTTGCGACAGCGGGAGCTTTTCGTCATTTCGGGCACTCGCCCGAACGCGGCGCGACACCCGGCCACATGCCCACCAGGAGGACACATCAGCACCGAGCTTCGTATCAACGACCGGATCCGGGTTTCCGAGGTCCGCCTCGTTGGACCCAGTGGAGAGACCGTCGGCATCGTTCCCACCGCCGACGCGCTGCGCCTTGCGCAGGAAGCCGACCTCGACCTCGTCGAGATCGCCCCCATGGCCCGCCCGCCGGTCTGCAAGCTCATGGACTACGGGAAGTTCAAGTACGAGAACGCCCAGAAGGCTCGTGAGGCGCGGCGCAACCAGACGAACGTGATCATCAAGGAGATGAAGCTTCGTCCCAAGATTGACGCGCACGACTACGAGACCAAGAAGGGTCACGTGGTGCGGTTCCTCAAGGCCGGCGACAAGGTCAAGATCACGATCATGTTCCGCGGCCGCGAGCAGCACCGCCCCGAGCTGGGCTTCCGGCTGCTCCAGCGCCTCGCCGAGGACGTCGCCGAGCTCGGCTTCGTGGAGTCCTCGCCCAAGCAGGACGGGCGCAACATGATTATGGTGCTCGGCCCGCACAAGAAGAAGGCCGACGCCAAGGTCGAGGCTCAGGCCGCCAAGGAGGCCAAGGCCACCGAGCGCGCCGCGGTCCAGGCCGAGGAGCAGGCCGAGCGCGACGCCGCCCACGCAGCGGGACCGGTCGCCCAGAAGAAGGAGCGTGGCCGCTCCGAGAACCTCGACCCCGAGATCGAGGCCTGAGCACCCCGCCGACCACGCCGGTCGGGCCTGTCGAGACCTCGGTCAGGCACGACCTGCAGCAACGAGAGAGAGATCACGATGCCGAAGAACAAGAGCCACTCCGGTGCCAGCAAGCGCTTCCGCGTCACCGGTTCGGGCAAGATCCTGCGCGAGAAGGCAGGCAAGCGCCACAACCTCGAGAAGAAGCCCTCGAAGGTCACCCGGCGCATGACCGGCACCGTCGAGCTGGCCAAGGCCGACGTCCCGCGCGCGAAGAAGATGCTGGGTCTCTGACCCACCGCCCGCACCAGAACTTCCACCCAAGCACCAAGGAGTAACACGTGGCACGCGTCAAGCGGGCAGTCAACGCCCAGAAGAAGCGCCGTACGACCCTCGAGCGCGCCGCCGGCTACCGCGGCCAGCGCTCGCGGCTGTACCGCAAGGCCAAGGAGCAGGTCACCCACTCGCTGGTCTACAGCTACAACGACCGGCGCAAGAACAAGGGCAACTTCCGGCGCCTGTGGATCCAGCGCATCAACGCCGCCGCGCGTGCGCAGGGCATGACCTACAACCGCTTCATCCAGGGGCTCAACCTGGCCGGCGTCGAGGTCGACCGCAAGATCCTGGCCGAGCTGGCCGTCAACGACATCGCCGCGTTCAACGCGCTCGTCGAGACCGCCAAGGCCGCGCTGCCGGACGACGTCAACGCGCCCAAGGCCGAGGCCTCGGCCTGAACACCACCCCGCACGCTGCCCTGAGCACCGGCACGCCCCTGACCACGGGGAACAGCCGGGTCAAGGAAGCACGCAAGCTCAGCCGCCGCTCGGTTCGTTCCGAGCGGCGGCTGTTCCTTGCCGACGGCCCGAAGGCTGTCGAGGGCGCGCTCTCGGTCGAGGGCTGCGTGCTCGAGGTCTTCGCCACCCCCGCCGCCACCGACCAGTACGCCGGGCTCGCCCGGGCGGGTCAGGCCGCCGGCGCGCCCTGGACCCTGGTCGACGACCGGGCCCTGGCCTCGCTCAGCGACAGCGTCACGCCGGCCGGCGTGGTCGCGGTGTGCCGGTTCCTGGACCGGCCCCTGGCGCACCTGCTGGACCGCGCGCCACGACTGGTGGCGCTCTGCGCCGACGTCCGTGACCCCGGCAACGCCGGCACCGTGATCCGCAGCGCCGACGCCGCGGGCGCCGACGCGGTCGTGATCGCGGGCAGCTCGGTGGACCCCTACAACCCCAAGACCGTCCGGGCGACCGTCGGCAGCCTGTTCCACCTTCCCGTGGCGGTCGAGGCCGACCCGGCGGCCGCGGTCCGCGCCCTCCAGACCGCCGGCCTGGTGGTCCTCGCGGCGGACGGCGGGGGAGAGGTGGACCTCTTCGAGGCCGACCAGCTGCTCGCCGGGCCGACCGCGTGGCTGCTCGGCAACGAGGCGCACGGGCTGCCCGACGACCTGGCCGCGCTGGCCGACCACCGGGTGCGGATCCCGATCCACGGCAGCGCCGAGAGCCTGAACCTCTCCACCGCCGCCGCGCTGTGCCTCTACGCGAGCGCCCGCGCGCACCGGCGTTCCTAGCCTCCAGACGGTCCGGCACGCGCGGGCGCGCAGGCCGTAGGGTGACCGCCGTGCCTCTCACTGCGCAGCAGCTGGCCGACGCGTTGCCCGACGGCGTCGTGCTCGCCGGACCGGACCGGACCGTCACGCTGATCTCGGCGGGGGCGGCCGCGATGCTCGGCCTCGACGCCGACGACTGCCTGGGCCGCGACCTGGGCGAGGTGCTCGCCCTCCAAGACAACGACGGGCGCACCTGGTGCTCGGTGAACCGGCCCTACGAGGGCCTGGCGACCCGTACCGGGGTGCCCGAGCAGTCCTGGCTGCTTCCCGACGGCACCGAGGTGCTGACCGTGGCCCGCGTGCACCGTCCGGCGCTCGACCAGCCGGTCCGGTCGGTCGCGGTGACGATCCGCTCCGGCCGGGGCCGGGCCCGCCTGGACCGGGAGCGCTCGGACCTGGTGGCCACGGTCGCGCACGAGCTGCGCTCGCCGCTGACCGGCGTCAAGGGGTTCGTGCAGGCGCTGCTCAACCGCTGGGACAAGCTCAACGACGAGCAGAAGAAGCTGATGCTCACCACGGTCAGCGTGGACGCCGACCGTCTCAGCCGGCTGATCGCCGAGCTGCTCGACGTGGCGCGCATCGACACCGGGCGGCTCCAGCTCTATCCCCGGCCCTCCGACGTGGCGGTGCTGACGACCCGGATCGTGGAGTCGGTGCGGGCCGGCACCTCGCGGCCCGTGGAGCTGGTGGTCGCGACCGACCTGCCGCAGGTCGAGGTGGATCCGGACAAGTTCACGCAGGTGGTCACGAACCTCGTCGAGAACGGCGTACGCCACGGCGATGGCACGGTGCGGGTGGAGGTCACCCCCGCCCACCTCGAGACCGGGCTGGAGTCCGACCTCGAGACCACGGGGGTCCGGATCACCGTCGAGGACGAGGGCGGCGGCATCCCGGTGGAGCTGCGCAAGCGGGTCTTCACGAAGTTCTGGAAGGGCGGGGCGCGCGGCGGCTCCGGTCTCGGGCTCTACATCGTGCACGGGCTGGTGCGCGCGCACGGCGGCACCGTCACGATCGGCGACGCCCCGAGCGGCGGGGCGCGGATCAGCGTGACCTGGCCGGCGGTCGGCACCCAGCCCGGCTGAGCGGCGGCCGGCCCAGGCGATGAGTTCCCCGGACCGCGCCGGTCCCTCTCCCTGACCGACGCCGCACCTCGGAAGGGATCGCCATGACCGGCACCTACACCTTCGACGTCTTCTCCAGCCTCGACGGCTACGGGTCCTACGGCAGCACCGGCGACTGGGGCGGCTACTGGGGCAAGCAGGGCCCCGAGCTGCTCGAGCGCAGGCTGGACTCGTTCGGCGACGAGCAGCGGATGCTCCTGGGGGCGACCACCTACCGGGAGTTCGCGCAGCTGTTGGCCTCCAGCACCGCCGAGTCCGGGATCGGCGATCTCTGGGTCGACCGGATGCGCAGCATGCCGACCACCGTGCTGTCCTCGACCTTGCGGGAGCCGCTCGACTGGTCGACGGCGGAGACGACGATCGAGGCCGGCGACGCCGTCGAGATCGTCACCCGGATGAAGGAGGAGTCCACGGTGCCGCTGCGCTCCCACGGCAGCCTCGCGCTCAACTGGGCGCTGCTGGCCGCCGGGCTCGTCGACCGGGTGCAGGTGACGATCTTCCCCGTGCTCACCGGCCGGACCGGGGAGGCGCCGGTCTTCGGCGGTGCGGGGGACTTCGACCTGGAGCTGCTGGAGAGCCGGACCCTCGACGGGCGCACCCAGGAGCTGGTCTACCGCCCCACGCCCCACTGACCGCACTGACCGGCGCCAGCGGGCTCGGAGGGACCGGTCGGCCTCAGAGCGCGGCGAGCGTCCAGGAGGCGACGTGCTCGGCCCCCGGGGCCAGCGTGACCAGGTCCTCGCCGGAGCGGAACGCGTCCGGCGGGCAGCTCATCGGCTCCACGGCCAGCCCGCGCCGGGTGTTCTCCGGCTCCTCGGGCAGGTCGCCGGTGTGCACCTGGAGCCAGGGCAGCACGGCGGGGTCCCAGGTGCACTCGGCGCCCCGGCCGCTGTCGTCGTGCAGCTGGACCCGGGCGCGCCCGTCGGCGTCGGCCCGCAGCCCGGTGAAGGCGTGGTCCAGCTCGGTGGTCCCGATCGTCCTGGCGGACCGGAAGTCCCGCTGGGTGCCCTCCACGTCCGTCCGGCCGGTGGGCAGCAGCCGGTCCGGCGTGACCTCCAGCATGGTCGTGGTGGGCAGCCGCAGGGTCCACGCGTCGAGCCGGCCGGGCCCGGCGACCAGGTAGGGGTGCGGCGCCACGCCGTACGGCGCGGCCCGCCGGCCGTCGTTGCGGGCGGTGACGGTCGTGGTCAGGCCGTCGTCGCCCAGCTCGTGGCGCACGGTGAGCCGGAGCGCGAACGGGTAGCCGGGCTGGGGCACCAGGTCGTGGCGCACGGTCACCGCGGCCTCGGTCTGCTCGACCACCGCGAACCGGGCCCAGCAGACCAGGCCGTGCAGGGCGTTGGCCCGCTCGGGCTCGGAGAGGTGCAGCTGGTGCTCGGCGCCCTCGAAGCGGTAGCGGCCGTCGGCCACCCGGTTCGGCCACGGCGCCAGGATCGCGCCGCGGAAGCGGGGCCGGACCTCGCCGGGCTCGTAGGGCCGGATCAGGTCGCGTCCCTCGTGGCTCAGCAGCCGCAGCCCGCCGCCGACCTCGGTCGCGACGGCCCGGTAGGGGCCGTGGGTCAGCAGGTGCTCGGCGCCGCCGTCACTCACGACCGGCTCCCCTCGGGTTCGTGGGCCGGGTCGGTCCCGCGCGGAAACGCAGGCAGCGGTGGACGCCGGCCGCTGGGCGCCCATCCTGACCCGGGACCGATCCTCCGGGCAAAGCCGCGCGGCGCCGGCGTACCGTTCGCGGACCCGTCGACGGGTCCGACTCCTGGGGCAGTCCCCGCGCTTCCGGGGCCGTGCAGTGGCCGAGAACCCTGAGGATCCTCGGTGTACCGGGGATCCTCGGCCCCGCCCCCCGCCCCTCAGGCCTCACCCATCACCAGGCCCTCGATCGTGTGCTTCTGGGTGATCGGCGTGAGCTGGTCCACCACCGGACAGGCGAGGTGGTCGCGGACCCGCGGCGGAAGCCGGTCCCAGCAGGCCCGGGTGACCGCGAGGTCGTGCTTCTCGTCGTTGCCCGCACCGGGGGCGTCCACGCCGAGGACCAGCACCGGCCGGGACAGCGCCGAGTCGTTGCGGGTGCCCCGGTGGACGGTCAGCGCCGAGCGGGCCGAGATGTCGCCCATCTGCGGGTACTTGCGCACGGCCCGCTCCTCGAAGCGCGGATAGTCGGACCGGGCCGGGAACATGCCGTGCTCGAAGTGAGTGCCGGGGTCCCAGTGGGTGCCGGGAGCGACCTCGAAGGGGCCCATGTCCTCGGCGGTGTCCACGCAGGTCACGTTGAAGGCCAGCGAGGTCAGGCGGTGCTCCTCGGTGGTCTCCCGCGGGCTCGGGAAGTCGCGGTGCCAGGGTTGGTTCACGGCGCCCGCGAACGGGATGTCGAAGCCCACCTCGACGATCGTGTACGCCGGGCCGAGCACTGTCTCGCACACGGCGCGCACCCACGGGTGGTCGACGAGGTCCACGAACCCGCGCAGCGCCTCGGGGTGGATCTCGACGTAGTAGCGGTTCGGGCCCCGGCCCACCGCGCCGCCCTCCCGGGAGCGGGCCTCCTCGAAGGCGGCCTCGACGTCCTCGCGCAGCTGCTCGACCCAGGCGCGGGAGAACGCCTGCCGGCAGCCGAGGATGCCGTCGGTCTCCAGAGCGGTCCGGATCTGCTCGCGGTCGATCGGGACGTCGAGTGCTGCGGCGCTCATGGGGCCTCCTCCTGCGCGGGACCTGGACCACCCATGTTGCAACGTTGAAAGCGGGAGGTGCAACGGCTCGCCGTGGGCCTGGCGCGCCGCCGGCCCCGGCGCGCTGTTCTGCTTCACCGACCAGCTCGCCCTGGCCGCCCTGCGGTCCTGCGCCCGGCGCGGCGTTCGGGTGCGGGACCGGACCCTGCCCGGGCGCAGCCTCGTCGTCCCGCACCGGCTGGTGGTGCGCGAGAGCGCCTCGGCGCCCCGGCAGCCGGGCTGAGCAGGGCCGGATGCCGAACCGGTTCGCCCCGCTCGCGAGGGGCTTCCTAGACTTGCCCGGTCGCCCGCGCTGCGGATGACGCCCTGAGCTGGAAAGGCAGTCATGTCGGGACCGAACACCGATTACGACCCCGTCGAGGTCACCCCGCTGAAGCCCGAGGAGGTGGCGGCCGCACGGGACGCCGCGCTGGCGGCCGTGGCCGCGGCCGGCGACCTCGAGCAGCTCAAGCAGGCGCGCCTCGAGCACGCCGGCGACCGCTCCGCGCTGGCCCTGGCCAACCGCGAGATCCGGGCGCTCCCGCCGCAGGCCCGCAAGGAGGCCGGGCAGCGCATCGGCCAGGCCCGCGGTGCGGTGAACCAGGCGATCGCCGAGCGTCAGGCCGTGCTCGAGGCCGAGCACGAGGAGCGGATGCTCGTCGAGGAGACCGTCGACGTCACGCTGCCGACCGACCGGACGGTCCCGGGCGCCCGGCACCCGCTGACCACCGGCTCGGAGCTGATCGCCGACATCTTCGTCGCGATGGGGTGGGCGATCGCCGAGGGGCCGGTGCTCGAGGCGGAGTGGCTCAACTTCGACGCGCTGAACCTCGGCCCGGACCACCCGGCCCGGACCATGCACGACACGTTCTGGACCGAGCCGTCCGACAACGGGATCGTGCTGCGCACCCACACCTCGCCGGTGCAGGCCCGGACCATGCTCGGCCAGGAACCGCCGATCTACGTCGCCTGCCCGGGGCGGGTCTTCCGCACCGACGAGTACGACGCGACGCACAGCCCGGTCTTCCACCAGGTGGAGGGGCTCGCGATCGACGAGGGCCTGACCATGGCCCACCTGCGCGGCACCCTGGACCACCTCGTCTCCACGCTGTTCGGCGAGGGCATCGAGACCCGGTTCCGGCCGTCGTACTTCCCGTTCACCGAGCCGTCGGCCGAGATGGACATGGTCTGCTTCGTGTGCCGCGGCACCGGGCTGGCGGCCCCCGGTGGGGCGGCCGGCGCCGGCGCGACCTGCCGCACCTGCGGCGGCGAGGGCTGGATCGAGCTGGGCGGCTGCGGGATGGTCAACCCCCGCGTGCTGACCGCCTGCGGGGTGGACCCGGAGCGCTACACCGGCTTCGCGTTCGGGTTCGGCATCGACCGGATCATGATGTTCCGCCACGGGGTCGAGGACCTGCGCGGGTTCTTCGAGGGCGACGTCCGGTTCACCACGGCATTCGGAAGCGAGCTGTAGAGCAATGAAGGCCCCGATCTCCTGGATCACCGAGTACGTCGACCTCCCGGCCGACGTCACCACCGAGCAGCTCACCGGCCGCCTGACCGACCTCGGGCTGAAGCTCGAGGGCATCGAGCGCGGCGCCGACCAGATCACCGGCCCGCTGGTGGTCGGCCGGGTGCTCACGATGAGCCCCGAGCCGCAGAAGAACGGCAAGACCATCAACTGGTGCACCGTCGACGTCGGCCCGGAGCTGAACGCCGCGCACGGCAGCGGCGAGCCCGCCGACGGGGTCGGCATCGTCTGCGGTGCCCACAACTTCGCCCCCGGCGACCTCGTCGTGGTCGTGCTGCCCGGCGCCGTGCTGCCGGGCGACTTCGCGATCTCGGCGCGCAAGACCTACGGCCACGTCTCGACCGGCATGATCTGCTCGGCCCGCGAGGTCGGGCTCGCCGAGGACGCCCTGGGCTCGGCCGACGGCATCATGGTGCTGGCGCCGGACGCGGGGGAGCCGGGTCAGAGCGCCTTCGGTCTCCTCGGCCTCGACGACGAGGTCATCGAGTTCGAGATCAACCCCGACCGCGCCTACGCGCTCTCGCTGCGCGGCATCGCCCGCGAGGCGGCGCTCGCCTACGACGCGCCGTACCGCGACCCGGCGCTGCGCGACGTCCCGCGCGCCAGCCGCCGCGGGTTCCCCGTCGAGATCGACGACCCCGTCGGCTGCCCGGTCTTCGTGGCGCGCACCGTCAGCGGCTTCGACCCCGCCGCGCCCACGCCGGGCTGGATGGCCCGCCGGCTGACCCAGGCCGGCATGCGCCCGATCTCGCTGGCCGTCGACGTGACGAACTACGTGATGCTCGAGCTCGGCCGGCCGATCCACGGCTACGACGCCGACAAGCTCCAGGGCACCGTGCGGGTACGCCGCGCGGTCGCCGGCGAGCGGCTCACCACGCTCGACGGCACCGACCGCGAGCTCGCCGCGGAGGACCTGGTCGTCACCGACGACTCCGGCATCATCGGCCTGGGCGGGGTGATGGGCGGCGCGACCACGGAGATCTCGGCCACCACCACCCGGATCCTCGTGGAGTCCGCGCACTGGGACGCCACCTCGATGTTCCGGACCGGCAAGCGCCACAAGATCTCCTCCGAGGCCGGCCGGCGCAACGAGCGCGGCGTGGACCCGACGATCTGCGAGGCCGCGGCCGACCGGGTCGTCGAGCTGCTGACCACGCTGGGCGGCGGCACCGCCGACCCCGACGTGACGGTCGTCGGCGCCCCGCCGGCGCCGGTGGAGATCGCGATGGCCTACGAGCTGCCGGCCCGGGTGACCGGGCTCGAGATCGGCGCGGACCTCGTGGTCTCGCACCTCGAGGCGGTCGGCTGCGCGCTGATCAAGGAGGACACCGGCGTGCTGGCGACGCCGGCGCCGTGGCGTCCGGACCTCACCGACCCCTTCGACCTGGTCGAGGAGGTGGCGCGGATCGTCGGCTACAACGAGGTCCCCTCGGTGCTGCCGACGCCGCCCGCCGGCCGCGGCCTGACCCGCGACCAGCGGCTGCGCCGCCGGATCGGCCGGACCCTGGCCGGCGCCGGCTGCGTGGAGGTGGTGAGCTTCCCGTTCGTCGGCGAGGCCGCCCTCGACGCCCTCGGCCTGCCGGCCGACGACCGCCGGCGCCGCACCGTCCGGCTCGCCAACCCGCTCTCGACCGAGGAGCCGTCGTACACCACGACGCTGCTGCCCGGCGTGCTGCGCGCCGCCGGGCGCAACCTCGGCCGCGGCGCCGGCGGCGTCGCGCTGTTCGAGACCGGCACCGTCGCCTTCCCGACCGGCGCGGGCTCGGCCCCGATCTACGGCGTGGACCACCGTCCGAGCGACGACGAGCTCGCGGCACTGCTCGCTGCGCTGCCGGCCCAGCCCCTGCACCTCGCGGTCGTCCTGGCCGGAGAGCGGGTGCGCTCCGGCTGGTGGGGAGCCGGACGCGCGGCCGACTGGGCCGACGCGATCGACGTCGTGCGCCGCCTCGCCGGCGAGCTCGGCGTGCCGCTGGAGGTCGCCTCCAGCTCCCGGGAGCCGTGGCACCCGGGACGCTGTGCGGAGCTCTCGGTCGCGGGCGAGGTGCTCGGGCACGCCGGCGAGCTGCACCCCAAGGTCTGCGCCGCGTTCGGGCTCCCGGCCCGGGCGGTCGCCGTCGAGATCGACCTGGACGTGCTGATGCGCGCGGCCGCCCCTGTGGTCCCCGGGCCGGCCTTCTCCTCGTTCCCGGTCGCGAAGGAGGACGTCGCGCTGGTCGTGGACGCCGACGTGCCCGCGGTGCGGGTCGAGGCGGCGCTGCGCGAGGGTGCCGGCGAGCTGCTGGAGTCCGTGCGGCTCTTCGACGTCTACACCGGCGAGCAGGTGGGTGCCGGCCACAAGTCGCTGGCCTTCGCGCTGCGCTTCCGGGCGCCGGACCGGACCCTCACCGACGAGGAGACGGCCGCCGCCCGCGAGGCCGCGGTGCGGCTGGCCGCCGAGCGGACCGGCGCGGTCCAGCGCACCTGAGGAGAGCTCAGTCCACCGACTCGCTGACCGCCGTCAGCAGGGCGTCGTAGGCGGCCCGGTCCCCGGTGACCTTGAGGACCGGGCCGACCACGTGCTCGCCGAGTCGGTGCCACAGCCAGGCGTCGACGTCCGCCGCGCGGCCGGAGATCACCGCGGCGGGCGGGGCGTCCGGCGCGGGGACGACCTGCAGGTGGGGGTCGTCGTAGCGGCGACCGGACTCCGGGTCGGTGCCGTGGAAGCTGCCCGGCCGGGCCCAGATCGACGTGCCCTGGTCCACCAGGTCCAGCCGGACGTGGTGCGGCCCCGGCTCGAAGCGTCCCCACGCGGGCGGCTTGCCGCCGTACATCACGTCGAGCGCCTCGTGGACGCCGTCGGCCGCGAGCACCGGGTCCAGCGGGGTGACGGCGCCGGCGGTCTGCTCCGCGTCGAGGCGGTGGATCAGCGCCTCGTGGGCCTGGCGGCGGTAGGAGGTGCCGACGGTCTGCTCGGGGGCCCAGTGCCAGGCGGGGTCCCGGGGGTCGGCGGCGGCGAGCTCGTCGACCAGCGCCGCGGAGCGCTCGTCGAACGTCGCGAGCAGGTCGGCGTACGCCGTCGGCCGGGCGGGCCCTGGGCCCTCCTGCGGGGGAGCGGCCGGACGGGAGCGGACGGTCTGCGCCCAGAACGACTGCACCTCGGTGAGGTGCCAGAGCAGGTCGGCGGCCGTCCAGTCCGGACAGCCCGGCACGGGCGTCGCGGGGTCGCAGTCGGTCAGCACCTCGCGGAACCGGCGGGAGTCACGACGGATGTGATCGAGGTACGCCGGGTACTCCAGCAGCGTGCTCGCGCCGAGCGAGGTCTCCTTGGTTCCCATGACGAGAATCTAGGCCGGCGATGTGACGGCCGCCACCCCGACGCCCGGTCGCACATGGTCATGCAGTGCCATGTATGATCATGCACATGCCGCACACCGTCGCCGTCGCCGGAGCCAGCGGGTACGCCGGAGGAGAGGTCCTCCGTCTCCTCCTGGGCCACCCAGAGGTCGAGATCGGGGCGCTCACCGCCGGATCCAACGCCGGAGAGCTCCTCGGAAGCCTGCAGCCGCACCTGCTGCCGCTCGCCGAGCGGACCCTCCAACCCACCGAGATCGGGGTGCTCGCCGGCCACGACCTGGTCTTCCTCGCCCTGCCCCACGGCCAGTCCGGGGCGCTCGCCGCGCAGCTGGAGGAGGTCAGCCCCGGCACTGTCGTCATCGACTGCGGCGCCGACTTCCGGCTGCGGGACGCGGGGGAGTGGGAGCGCTTCTACGGCGGCGCCCACGCCGGGACCTGGCCCTACGGCCTGCCTGAGCTCCCGGGCCAGCGCGAGCAGCTCGCCGGGGCGACCCGGATCGCGGTGCCCGGCTGCTACCCGACGATCTCCACCCTCGCCCTGGCTCCCGCGGTCGCTGCCGGCCTGGTCGAGCCCGACGTGGTCGTGGTCGCCGCCTCCGGCACCAGCGGCGCCGGCAAGGCCCCCAAGCCGCACCTGCTCGGCAGCGAGATCCTCGGCAACGCCAGCGCGTACGGCGTGGGCGGCGGTCACCGGCACACCCCCGAGATCACCCAGAACCTCTCCCAGCTCACCGACGCCCGGGTGGGCGTCAGCTTCACCCCGCTGCTGGTCCCGATGTCCCGCGGCATCCTGGCCACCTGCTCGGCGCGCGTCGTCGACGGCGTGAGCGCCGAGGACGCCCGGGCCGCCTACGCCAAGGCGTACGCCGACGAGCCGTTCGTGCACCTGCTGCCGCCGGGCCAATGGCCCCAGACCCAGGCGGTGACCGGCTCCAACGCCGTCCACCTCCAGGTCGCCGTCGACGCCGACGCCGGCCGGCTGGTCGCGGTCGGGGCCGTCGACAACCTCGCCAAGGGCACCGGCGGCGCCGCTGTGCAGTGCATGAACCTGGCCCTGGGCCTCGACGAGACCACCGGCCTCTCCACCGTCGGGCTGGCGCCGTGAGCACCCCGGAGCAGGAGTCCCCGCAGGTGGCCGACCAGTCCGGCGCCGAGGCCCCGACCTCCGCCGACCGGCCGACGTACACCCTCCAGGAGTTCCCGGAGCGGCTCGCGGTGGTCCGGCTCGCGCCGGGCTCGGAGATCCCGGCCTGGGCGGAGTCGTCCTCGATCTTCTCGGTCACGGCGACCGCCACCGAGACCTCGGTGGTCTGTGCCGGGCGCAACGTCCCGACCAAGGCGGTGTCCCACAAGCCGCTGACCGGCTTCGCGGTCAAGGGCCCCCTGGACCTGGAGCTGGTCGGCGTGCTCGCCGAGCTGCTGGCCCCGCTCGCGGAGGCCCGGATCAGCGTCTTCACGCTCTCGACCTTCGACACCGACTGGATCCTGGTCCCGCAGCGCGACGCGGAGAAGGCGGCCGAGGCCTGGCGACGACGCGGACACACCGTGGCCGCCGCCGTCCCCGCCAAGCCCGCCCGTGCCGCGTCCGCCAAGGGCGCACCGTCTCGAAAGCAGAAGAAGAGCAAATGACAGTCACCACTCCCCGGGGCTTCCGGGCCGCCGGCGTCCAGGCCGGCCTCAAGGCCAGCGGCGGCAAGGACGTCGCCCTCGTCGTCAACGACGGGCCGCACCACGACTCCGCCACCGTGTTCACCGCCAACCGCTGCAAGGCGAACCCGGTCCTGTGGAGCCAGGAGGTCGTCAAGGACGGCACCGTCCGCGCGGTGGTGCTGAACTCCGGCGGCGCGAACTGCTACACCGGCCCGGAGGGCTTCCAGACCACCCACGCCGTGGCCGAGCGGGTCGCCGACCACCTGGGCGTCGGCGCGATCGACGTGGTCGTCTGCTCCACCGGCCTGATCGGGCTGGTCAACGACCGCGACCAGGTGCTCGCGGGCGTCGACGCGGCGTACGCCGGGCTGGCCGAGGACGGCGGCCCGCAGGCCGCCGAGGCGATCATGACCACGGACTCCGTCAGCAAGCAGGTGGTGGTCGAGGGCGCCGGCTGGAGCATCGGCGGGATGGCCAAGGGCGCCGGGATGCTGGCCCCGCAGCTCGCGACGATGCTGGTCGTGCTCACCACCGACGCGGTGGTCGACGCGGCCGACCTCGACCGGGCGCTGCGTGCGGCCACCCGGGTGTCCTTCGACCGGCTGGACTCCGACGGCTGCATGTCGACCAACGACACGGTCACGGTGCTGGCCAGCGGGGCGAGCGGCATCACCCCCTCGCTGGACGACTTCACCGAGGCGCTCACCCAGGCCTGCACCGACCTGGCGATGCAGCTGCTCAAGGACGCCGAGGGCGCCGACCACGAGATCGCGATCACGACCCTCAACGCCGCCACCGAGGACGAGGCAGTCCAGGTCGGCCGCAGCGTGGCCCGCAGCAACCTGTTCAAGGCCGCGATCTTCGGCAACGACCCGAACTGGGGCCGGGTGCTGGCCAGCATCGGCACCACCGACGCGACCTTCGACCCCGCCGACCTCGACGTCGCCATGAACGGCGTGTGGGTCTGCCGCCAGTCCACCCCGCACGCCGACCCGGCCGAGGTCGACCTGACCGCCCGCGAGGTCAGCGTGACCATCGACCTGAAGTCCGGGTCCGAGCGGGCCACTGTCTGGACCAACGACCTGACCCACGCCTACGTCCACGAGAACAGCGCGTACTCCTCATGAACGACTCCAGCACCGGCGCCCTCGACGGCACCTTCGACACCAGCCGCCCCGACCAGGCCAAGGCCCGCACGCTCGCGGCGGCCCTGCCGTGGCTGAAGCAGTACCACGGCAAGATCGTCGTGGTGAAGTACGGCGGCAACGCGATGACCGACGACGGCCTCAAGCGGGCCTTCGCCGAGGACGTCGCGTTCCTGCGCTTCGCCGGCTTCAAGCCGGTCGTCGTGCACGGCGGCGGGCCCCAGATCTCCACGATGCTGGACCGCCTCGGCATCGACTCGGAGTTCCGCGGCGGGCTGCGGGTGACCACCCCCGAGGCCATGGACGTGGTCCGGATGGTGCTCGTCGGCCAGGTCCAGCGTGAGCTCGTGGGGCTGATCAACGAGCACGGCCCGCTCGCGGTCGGCTGCTCCGGTGAGGACGCCGGCCTGTTCACCGCCGAGCCCGCCCGGACGGTCGTCGACGGCGAGGAGGTCGACCTCGGCCTGGTCGGCGAGGTCACCTCGGTGCGCCCGGAGTCGGTGCTCGACCTGATCGAGGCAGGCCGGATCCCGGTCGTCTCGAGCGTGGCGCCGGACGAGAACGGCGAGGTCTACAACGTCAACGCCGACTCCGCCGCCGCCGCGCTCGCGGTCGCGCTGGGGGCCGAGAAGCTGCTGGTGCTGACCGACGTCGAGGGGCTCTACCTCGACTGGCCGGACCCGACCGACGTCATCGGCGAGATCAGCCCCGAGGCACTCGAGGAGATCCTCCCGGGCCTCGCCAGCGGGATGATCCCGAAGATGGGCGCCTGCCTGAAGGCGGTCCGCGGGGGAGTGCCCCGGGCGACCGTCGTGGACGGCCGGGAGCCGCATGCGGTCATCCTGGAGCTGTTCACCCAGGAGGGGGTCGGCACCCAGGTGCTGCCCGGAGTGGAGACCAAGACCCGGAAGGTGAGGGACTCGCAGTGACCAGTTCCGCAACGAGCGACGCGACCGGACAGATCGGGATGTCCGGGATGTCCGACTACCTCGAGCGCTATCCCGGCGCCCTGATGAACACCTTCGGGCCGCCGAAGCTGGTGCTGACCCGCGGCGCGGGGGCGCACGTCTGGGACGCCGACGGCACCGAGTACGTCGACTTCCTCGGCGGCATCGCCGTCAACGCCCTCGGGCATGCCCACCCCGCGCTGGTCGACGCCGTGACCACCCAGCTCTCGACGCTGGGCCACGTGTCGAACTTCTTCGCCACCGTGCCGCAGGTCGAGCTGGCCGAGCGGCTGCTCGCGCTGGCGGACGCGCCCGCCGGGAGCAAGGTGTTCTTCACCAACTCCGGGACCGAGGCCAACGAGGCCGCGTTCAAGCTGACCCGGCGCACCGGGCGGACCCACATCGTCGCCGCCGAGGGCGGCTTCCACGGCCGCACGATGGGCGCCCTGGCGCTGACCTCCAAGGAGGCCTACCGCGCGCCGTTCGAGCCGCTCCCCGGTGAGGTCACGTTCGTGCCGTACGGCGATGCCGAGGCCCTGGCCGCCGCGGTCACCGACCGGACCGCCGCGATCCTCCTGGAGCCGATGCAGGGCGAGGCGGGGGTCGTGGTGCCGCCCGAGGGCTACCTGGCCGCGGCCCGCGCGATCGCCGACGACCACGGCTCGCTGCTGTGGATCGACGAGGTGCAGACCGGCCTGGGCCGGGTCGGGCGCTGGTTCGCCAGCGAGGGCGTGCGCGCCGACGTGCTGACCGTCGCCAAGGGGCTGGGCGGGGGCTTCCCGATCGGGGCCTGCCTGGGCCTCGGCGCGGCCGGCGACCTGCTCCAGCCCGGCAACCACGGCACCACGTTCGGCGGCAACCCGGTCGCGTGCGCCGCGGCCCTGGCCGTGATCGCGACGATCGAGGACGAGGGTCTGCTCGAGCACGTCACCGTGCTGGGCCACAAGCTGCGTGACGGGCTGGCGGCCGACTCCCGGGTGGCCGAGGTGCGCGGTGAGGGTCTGCTGATCGGGCTGGACCTGGTCTCGGAGTCGTCGGCGCAGGTCGTCGCCGCGGCCCAGGAGCGCGGGTTCATCCTCAACGCCCCGACGCCGAGCCGGATCCGGCTCGCGCCACCGCTGGTGCTGACCACCGACGACGCCGAGGCGCTGCTCGCGGCGTGGCCGGGCATCCTGGACGCGGCGGGGGTGCAGTGATGCTCCCCGACCTGCGCCACTTCCTGCGCGACGACGACCTGGGCCCGGCCGAGCAGGCCGAGGTCCTCGAGCTGGCGGCGGCCATGAAGGCCGCGCCGTACGACGCGAAGCCGCTCGCCGGCCCGCAGTCGGTCGCGATGATCTTCGACAAGCCCACGCTGCGCACCCAGGCGTCCTTCGCGGCGGGCATCGCGGAGCTCGGCGGCCACCCGATGCTCGTCGACGGCCAGCTGGCCGGCATCGGCAAGCGCGAGTCGGTCGCGGACGTGGCCCGGGTGCTGGGCCGGCAGGTCTCGGCGATCGCCTGGCGCACCTACGCCCAGGCCGACCTCGCGGAGATGGCCGAGCACGCCGGCGTCCCGGTCGTCAACGCGCTCACCGACGACTTCCACCCCTGCCAGCTGCTCGCGGACCTGATGACGGTCCTGGAGCACAAGCCGCAGCTGGCCGGGCTCACCGTCGGGTTCTTCGGCGACGGCGCCTCCAACATGGGCAACTCCTGGCTGCTCGCCGGTGCCCTAGCCGGCATGCACGTGCGGATCAGCGCGCCGGCGGGCTACACGCCCGCGCCGGAGGTGTTCGACCGGGCCCGGGAGATCGGCGCCGAGACCGGCGGCACCGCGGTCTGGGAGCAGGACCCGCGGGCGGCGGCCGAGGGCTGCGACGTGATGGTGACCGACACCTGGATCTCGATGGGCAAGGAGGAGGAGGCCCAGGCCCGTACCGAGGTCTTCGGGCCGTACTCCCTGACCCAGTCGCTCTTCGAGCTGGCGCGGCCCGACGCGATCGCGATGCACTGCCTGCCGGCCTACCGCGGCAAGGAGATCGACGCCGAGGTGCTCGACGGCATCCAGAGCGTGGTGTGGGACGAGGCGGAGAACCGGCGGCACGCCCAGAAGGCGGTGCTCGCGTTCCTGCTCCGCCACGCCGGGGAGCGCCCGTGACCACCAGCCGCGACACGGCGGTCCGCCCGGCCACCAAGAACGCCCGGCACCAGCGGATCATCGAGCTGGTCTCCAGCCACGAGGTGCGCTCCCAGCCCGAGCTCGCCGACCTGCTGGCCGGCGACGGCGTGCACGTCACCCAGGCCACGCTCTCGCGCGACCTGGTCGAGCTGGACGCGGTCAAGGTGCGCGCCCAGTCCGGCGCCCTGGTGTACGCCGTCCCGGGCGAGGGCGGCGACCGGCGCCCGCGGGCACCGCGCGACACCGCGGCGGCCGTCAGCCGGCTGGCCCGGCTCTGCGGTGAGCTGCTGGTCAGCGCGGACTCCAGCGCCAACCTGGTAGTGCTCCGCACTCCTCCGGGGGCTGCGCAGTTCCTCGCCTCGGCGTTCGACAAGGCCGAGCTCGCCGACGTCCTCGGCACGATCGCCGGCGACGACACGCTGCTGGTGATCGGCCGGGACCCGGCCGGCGGCCCGGCGCTGGCCCGCCGCTTCCTCGGTCTCGCCGAGACACACGCGGTCGACGAGGCGCCCTCGCCCCACCAGCTGCGCGAGGCCGGCCCCGGCGACCTCCCGCCCGGAGCACCCACCGAGCCAGACTCCGACCGGTCCGCCGGTCACCCCACCACCCCCGAACAGGAAGAAGACATCTCGTGAGCAAGGTCCTGACCTCCCTCCCCGCCGGCGAGCGCGTCGGCATCGCGTTCTCCGGAGGACTGGACACCTCGGTGGCCGTCGCCTGGATGCGCGACAAGGGTGCGATCCCGTGCACCTACACCGCCGACATCGGGCAGTACGACGAGCCCGACATCTCCGGGGTGCCGGCCCGGGCCAAGGAGTACGGCGCCGAGATCGCCCGCGCCGTGGACTGCCGGCTGCCGCTGGTCGAGGAGGGCCTGGCCGCGATCGCGTGCGGCGCCTTCCACATCCGGTCCGGGGGCCGCGCGTACTTCAACACCACCCCGCTCGGGCGTGCGGTGACCGGCACGATGCTGGTCCGCGCGATGCACGAGGACGGCGTGGACATCTGGGGCGACGGCTCGACGTTCAAGGGCAACGACATCGAGCGGTTCTACCGCTACGGCCTGCTCGCCAACCCGGACCTGCGCATCTACAAGCCGTGGCTGGACGCCGAGTTCGTCCAGGAGCTCGGCGGCCGGGCCGAGATGAGCCAGTGGCTCACCGAGCACGGCCTGCCCTACCGCGACAGCCAGGAGAAGGCCTACTCCACCGACGCCAACATCTGGGGCGCCACGCACGAGGCCAAGCTGCTCGAGCACCTGGACACCTCCCTGGAGGTCGTCGAGCCGATCATGGGCGTGAAGTTCTGGGACCCGTCGGTGGAGATCGACGCCGAGGACGTCACGGTCGCCTTCGAGCAGGGCCGCCCGGTCGCCATCAACGGCGTTCGGTACGACGACCCGGTGCAGCTGGTGATGGAGGCCAACGCCATCGGCGGGCGCCACGGCCTGGGCATGTCGGACCAGATCGAGAACCGGATCATCGAGGCCAAGTCGCGCGGCATCTACGAGGCACCGGGCATGGCGCTGCTGTGGCTGACCTACGAGCGGCTGCTGAACGCGATCCACAACGAGGACACCACCGCCAGCTACGCGCAGAGCGGGCGCCGCCTGGGCCGGCTGCTCTACGAGGGCCGCTGGCTGGACCCGCAGGCGCTGATGCTGCGGGAGTCGCTCCAGCGCTGGGTGGCCTCGGTCGTCACCGGCGAGGTGACGGTGCGGCTGCGCCGCGGCGAGGACTACACGATCCTGCGCACCGAGGGCGACATGTTCTCCTACCACCCCGACAAGCTGTCGATGGAGCGCACCGAGAACGCCGCGTTCGGGCCGCTGGACCGGATCGGCCAGATGACCATGCGCAACCTGGACATCGCCGACTCCCGCTCGATGCTCGAGCGCTACGCCTCCCAGCCGCTGGACCAGGGCCAGGTGCTGGTCGAGCACGGCACCCTGTTCGGCGCGCTCCCGGCGGGCGGCGGCGACCGGATCGCCGAGAACCCGGTGCTGCCGGGCGACCTCGACGACGAGGCGCTGGACGCGGCCGCGATGGAGTTCGGGACCGACTGATGGGCGAGCAGACCTCCGCCGGGCCGGGCACGGGCGGCACGAACACCGGGAAGCTGTGGGGCGGCCGGTTCGCCGGCGGCCCGTCCCCGGAGCTGGACGCGCTCTCGCGGTCCACGCACTTCGACTGGCGGCTGACGCCCTACGACCTCGCCGGGTCGCGGGCGCACGCCAACGCGCTGCACCGTGCGGGCCTGCTCACCGACGCCGACCACGCCGAGCTGCGTCGTGGCCTGGACGTCCTCGGGGAGCGGTACGCCGCCGGCGAGCTGCACCCGGACCCCTCCGACGAGGACGTGCACGGCGCGCTGGAGCGACTGCTGCTCGACGAGGTGGGGCCGGACATCGGTGGCCGGCTGCGGGCCGGGCGCAGCCGCAACGACCAGATCGCCACGCTGTTCAAGGTCTTCCTGCGCGACCACGCGGCGGTGATCGCCGGGCAGGTGCTCGACCTCGTCGACGTCCTCGCGACGTCCGCGGGGGAGCACCTCGGGGACCGGCCGACGATCATGCCGGGGCGCACGCACCTCCAGCACGCGCAGCCGGTGCTCCTCGCCCACCACCTGATGGCGCACGCCTGGCCGCTGCTGCGCGACGTCGACCGGCTGGCCGACTGGGACCGCCGCGTCGCGGGGGACTCGCCGTACGGCTCCGGGGCGCTGGCCGGTCAGAGCCTCGGCCTGGACCCGACCGGCGTGGCCGCCGAGCTCGGGTTCACCGGGTCGACCGCCAACTCCCTGGACGGCACCGCGGCGCGCGACTTCGTCGCGGAGTTCGCGTTCGTGACCGCCCAGGTCGGCGTCGACGTCAGCCGGCTGGCCGAGGAGGTCATCCTCTGGTCCACCCGCGAGTTCGGGTTCGTGACGCTGCACGACTCCTGGTCGACGGGGTCGAGCATCATGCCGCAGAAGAAGAACCCCGACATCGCCGAGCTCGCCCGCGGCAAGGCCGGGCGGCTGATCGGCAACCTGGCGGGGCTGCTCGCGACCCTCAAGGCGCTGCCGCTGGCCTACAACCGCGACCTCCAGGAGGACAAGGAGCCGGTCTTCGACTCCGTCGACACCCTCGAGGTGCTGCTGCCGGCGTTCACCGGCATGGTCGCGACGCTGGACTTCGACCGCGAGCGGCTCGCCGAGCTCGCTCCGGAGGGGTTCTCGCTGGCCACCGACATCGCCGAGTGGCTGGTGCGCCAGAACGTCCCGTTCCGGGTCGCGCACGAGCTGGCCGGTGCCTGCGTACGACGCTGCGAGGAGCGGGGGATCGAGCTGCACGAGCTCACCGATGCCGAGCTGGCCGAGATCTCCCCGGCCCTGACCCCG